>NZ_JBQFPG010000001.1:0-576426 GCF_056534355.1 Ruegeria sp. D7 | reverse complement strand
CGATATCATCGGCGATGTCTTCGCTGCTGCGGCCATCGTAGTCTTCGTTCAGATCACGCAGTTCACGGCGCGCCTCATAGAGGTCACCGCGCAGGTCGTAATAGGTTTCTGCCGCCGCCTGATAGGTCGCGATCTTGCCGACATTGCTGTTGGGTGAAGCATTGCGGAACGCCGGGGCTGCTGCCTTAGACGCATTCAGGTTACGCAGCTTGTCCGCGCCATCGGGATCGGTGATCGCTGCAACAAGCGGGTCGCGATAGCGACGCTTGCTGGGCTTCTTACTGTCATAGTGCTTGGATTTATAATCTGTGCGAGCAACAGGTCGCGGGGAATACTCAACAGGAGCAACCGACGCCTTGCGATACGTTTTCGTTACGCGGTTCGCGCTTGACTTGGTTTTTACCGGCGAACGCTTGCCAAATAGTTGCTCGACATCGCGTTTAAACTCTCTTCCAAAGCCCGCCAGTGTGGTCTTTTGTACCTTGCCGTTCCGTCCCTTAGCTTTAGCAGAGGCTTTGGCTGACCGGTGGTGTTTTGCCTTTTGCTTCTTGTTAAACCCGAAAGCCTTTTCCACGCGGTGCGTTTTGGAGTTGGCCTTGCCGGCATCTTTACCCGCGCTTTTGGAACCCTTAGCTTTGCCGGATTTTCCCTTTTCGCCACTTTTGTTGCCGTCGTTGCCTTTTCCGGACTTACCCTTGCCTTTGTTGCCATCGTTGCTTTTTCCAGAATTACCTTTGCCGCCGCCGCGGCCCTTTCCATTGCCATTATCATTCTTGGCATAAGCGGCGTCAGGGGAAAGTACCAATGTCGCGGTCGCACCCGATGCAATTGCGAACGCTGTAATGGTCAAAACAGATGTCAGGATATTTCGTAGTTTTGAAATGGTCATCTCAGCCCCCCAGCTTCAATCCCTTTGTCGTATATCACGAATTCGAGAGAGGCAGGGAATTTTGCCGAGATTGTTTCTTTGGTGGTTCTTTTGACGCGAATATCTCTGAAAAATGGGCCTATTGTTTCCGGTTTCTGAAAAAACAAGGACTCCGACGGTGACTATCGCGTCAGTTCCCGCATACCTTGTTCTAAACCCGCCAGCGTCATGGGTACCATGCGATCTTCGAATATCTCACGGATCATGCCGATCGAATGGGTGTATTCCCAATACTTCTCTGGCACTGGATTGATCCACAGGTTCGATGTCCACTGTTCGCGTGCACGGCCCAGCCAGACTTGGCCAGATTCCTGATTCCAATGCTCATTTGCACCACCGGGATAAGCGATCTCGTAAGGACTCATCGAGGCATCGCCGACAAAGATGCATTTGTAGTCCGGCCCGTATGTGCGCAAGACCTCGTGCGTCGGAGTTTGCTGATCCCAGCGGCGGCGATTGTCGCGCCAGACGCCTTCATAGAGGCAATTGTGGAAGTAGTAGTATTCCAGATGCTTGAATTCGGTTCGGGCCGCTGAGAACAGCTCTTCGACAACCTTGATATGCGGGTCCATCGATCCGCCCACGTCCAGAAACAAAAGCACTTTGACGGCGTTGTGTCGTTCGGGTCGGGTTTTGACATCCAGATATCCGTGTTCAGCCGTAGCCCTGATCGTTCCATCCAGATCAAGCTCTTCCGCTGCACCTTCACGCGCCCAGCGGCGCAGGCGTTTCAAGGCAACCTTGATGTTCCGGGTGCCCAGTTCAACAGTGTCATCTAAGTTCTTGAATTCGCGCTTGTCCCAGACCTTTACGGCACGCTGATAGCGGCTTTCTTTCTGGCCGATGCGCACGCCTTCGGGGTTGTAGCCATAGGCACCGAAAGGTGAGGTGCCCGCGGTGCCGATCCACTTGTTACCGCCCTGATGGCGACCCTGTTGGTCCTTGAGGCGCTCGCGTAGCGTCTCCATCAGCTTCTCAAAGCCACCAAGCGCCTCGATCTCGGCTTTTTCTTCATCCGACAGGTGCTTTTCGGCCATCTTTGCAAGCCACTCGGCAGGAATATCGACCGCCTCGAGTACTTGATCGAAACTGATTTCACCCAACCCTTCGAAACTGGCGGCAAAGGCACGGTCGAACTTGTCGATGTTGCGCTCGTCTTTCACCATCGAAACGCGCGCGAGATAGTAAAACGCCTCGACATCGTATGTCGCCAAGCCCTTTTTCATCCCTTCCAGAAACGTCAGGTACTCGCGCAGAGATACGGGAATGCCAGCGTTTCGGAGGTTTTCGAAGAAGGGCAGGAACATCGTTCTATACCAGACGGACAATGACCAGTGAAATCACCAGCCCGACCAACGCAAAGGCAATGCCGTAACCTGCAGCGTATTGAGCCATATCCGCACCGCTTCCGTTACGTTTGCGTGCTGTCAACGCGCCCAGAATCGCGCCCAGAATAGCCATGCCCAGAACCACTATCATGTGACGTTATCCACCCGTGCTTGTGGCGGCTGACTGCGCGATGTCTTGTGTGACCGAGCGCACCACCAAATCCGAGCCGAAGCCGTAACGTGCCCATCCGATACTGTCCAGCCGAACGCGACGTGCCTGATCTAGTTGACCGGACTGCCGCAGTGCCTCGGATTTGAGCAGCAGCAGGGTGGCCAGAAGGGCGGCGTTCTCGGCCTTGGTCATGACATTGATTGCTTTGTTCAATTCGGGCAGGGCCTCGGTGCCCTGACCCTGTGCCAAAGCAAAGGCTGCGGTTTGTGCCGTGATATGAGCGCGCTGAATTTCTGTTCCCGGGGTGGCGTTCAGGTATTTCAGGGCAATTTCATATTGCTGCTGCGCCGCCTCGGGGTCGTCGAATTGCCCCATGCGCCCTAGCAGATAATGCGGATAGGCGCGGCGGTGGTCGGTCCAGCCTTGCTGTTGACCAATTCGCGCTGCCTCGTTCGCAGCGTTGACGCGTTTGGCCGTACCAGCGCCAGCCCCCAAAGCGCGTTGAACTGCGTTAATCCAGGCCCGAGGTGTCTCAGTAACCTGTTGTGGCGCAACCCGATCCCCTCTGGGGTTCAGCCGGCTGAGTACGCCGGGCAGAACCGCTGCCACCTGTTCGCGTGTCATGCCATTTTGCAGCTCAGGCGCATAGGCTGCGCGCAGGATCAACATGTCGAATCCGGTCAGAACCGTGTGGAAATTGTCGTCGTTGAATACTGAATCGGTTAGGCGATAGAGGTCGTTCAGAGGTCCAAGTGCCTGAGCCAATTCTTCATGCAGGCAGTCCCGAATTTCCTGTGGGCTGGCATCGTAGGGGATGAATATCCCGATCCGTTCACGTTTTCGCAGTTCGGTCCAGTTGCTTTTGCTTTTGCGCCTGTCACGGCGGTATTCTTCCAGACTTGAAGAGTTGGGCACGACGAAACAGGCGGCCTGCGGCAGGATGCGGCGGATCTGTTTCTGGCTTACAGCCTCGATCGTGATGTTCGCCTGACCCTCTGGAATCTGCCGGATGTCGATCTTCGCCTCACGTTGCAACCGGGTCAGTAGCCGACTCAGGTCGGTCTGCATCGTTGGTGGCGGTGTCCCAGTCAGACGCACCGTGATCGGTCCATCAAACCGGGTGAAGACCGGCAGTTCCGCGCCGCTTTCAAGCGCGAAATGCAGTGAGAGGAAGTCGGCAGCGATATTCTTGTTCGAACGGGCAGGCGGGCTTGGACGAGCAGCGCCGAAGGATTTAGACGGCGGCAGCGAAGCTTCAATCACCTGGGTACGGGTCGGCGTCTCGATCCGGTCGACCGTGGTGCAGGCAGACAGCGCCGCCAGAAGTAGGGTTGCGCCTAAAAGCCTCATGGTCGCTGATACTTCAGGAACGGCGACAACTTGCCGATGCGGTCATAGAGTTTGCGTGCGGTATGGTTGTTTTCCTGCGTCAGCCAATAGACTGAGGGGGCTTTCTGCCTGTCCGCTTCTTCATAGACGGCCTCAATCAGGGCGCGTCCAACTCCGGTGCCTCGCGCTTCTGGGCGGGCATAGAGATCCTGCAGATAGCAGACACTTTCTTCCTTCCAGGCGTGGCGATGAAACAGGTAGTGGGTCAGTCCAAGCAGTTGCCCATCCAAATCCGCGACTATACAGGAAAAGTCATTCGGATCATCACCTAAGAGCCGCGCAAAGGTGCTTTGGAAAGTCGAATCCGGCGCTTCGGTTTCATAAAATGCCAGGTAGTCACGCCACATTTCGGCCCATTGATCCCGGTCTTCTGGTCGCAAGGGGCGAATTGTGAGGGCGTTAGTCATTTTATTATTTCCTGCTCTGGAGGCCCGATTGGCGCGGGGTCTTTCGTTGATGTAATGCTGACACCCGACCGTACCGATGACAAGCTGTGATCACCGCTTGCTACGCGCCATAAAGGCCAGCCGTTCAAACAGGTGTACGTCCTGCTCATTTTTTAGAAGCGCACCATGCAGCTTGGGCAGTGCATTCACACCGTCGCGTTTAAGGTCCTCAGCGCTCAAGTCCTCAGCCAAGAGCAGTTTCAGCCAGTCCAGCACTTCCGAGGTCGAGGGCTTTTTCTTCAAACCCTGCGTTTCGCGGATTTCGTAGAACTGGGTCAGCGCGGTGGTCAGCAGCGCATCTTTGATGCCGGGGTGATGGACTTCGACGATACGGCGCATCGTGGCTTCGTCTGGAAAGCGGATGTAGTGAAAGAAGCAGCGGCGCAGGAATGCGTCAGGTAGTTCCTTTTCGTTGTTCGACGTGATTATGACGATCGGGCGGTTCTTAGCACGGATCGTCTCGCCGGTCTCGTAGACGTGGAACTCCATCTTATCGAGTTCTTGCAATAAATCGTTGGGAAATTCGATATCAGCCTTGTCAATCTCGTCGATCAGTAGCACAACCTTTTCATCCGCATCGAATGCCTGCCATAGCTTCCCCTTGCGAATATAATTCGAGACATCGTGCACGCGTTCATCACCTAGCTGACTGTCACGTAGACGGCTGACCGCATCGTATTCATACAGTCCCTGCTGCGCGCGCGTTGTGGATTTCACGTTCCACTCAATCATCGTCAGCCCCAGCGCGCCTGCGACCTGTTTCGCCAGCTCGGTTTTGCCGGTTCCGGGTTCGCCCTTGACAAGCAGCGGGCGTTCCAGCGTGACGGCGGCGTTCACGGCAATGTTCAGATCGTCGGTGGCAACATATTCTGCGGTGCCTTGAAAACGTGCGGTCATGGGACCCCTCATGTGGTTTCCGCGGAATGCGGGCTGGGTTTGCTCTGCTCGGGTTACAGAGAGGCAAGGTTATTTACAAGCCGGGCCGCAGCGTCGCGAAAGGATGGGATGGGCTGTAAGTCCAATCTGTTTTGGGCGATTCGTTCGGGGCGGGGTATCGCAGGGGTTGAAGCTGCCTGAAAAACGCCTTGCGAGAACCACAGAAAAACAAGGTTTTGTTGTTACAAGTCTCAATATTAGAGCAGTCGGAGTGACGCGGCGGCGAGGCATACGTTTGTGTAGTGACAATCTCTGCCCCGTCGGATAAACGCTCCGCAGAAGGGGGTGCCGAATGTCAGGTAATACAATCGCAACCGACGTTTCAGGCCATACCGAGGGAGCAAATATGAAGCAGGAAGTTTTTCTGCCGGAAGATTACCGTCCGGCTGAAGATGAACCTTTCATGAATGATCGCCAGCTTGAGTATTTTCGCCGCAAGCTGATGGATTGGAAGACAGAACTACTCGCAGGCAGCCGTGATACGATCGAAGGTCTGCAGGACAACACCCGAAACATTCCCGATGTCGCTGACCGCGCAAGCGAAGAGACCGACCGTGCGCTGGAACTGCGCACCCGAGATCGTCAGCGTAAGCTGGTGGCAAAAATCGACTCGGCCCTGCGCCGGATCGAAGAAGGGGAGTATGGATATTGCGAGAAGACCGGTGATCCGATCTCGCTCAAGCGCCTAGATGCGCGTCCTATCGCGACTATGACGCTTGAGGCGCAAGAGCGTCACGAGCGCCGCGAAAAGGTCCACCGCGACGATTGATCGCTGGGAAATTGCAACAAAACAACTGCGCCGGGGCCTGTCGCCTCGGCGTTTTTGCGTTATGGCAGGTCCATGAATATCAATGGTCTGAATTTCTGCGTCATTGGCGGCGGCATTGGGGGCATGGCCGCGGCACTCGCACTGCGAAGTCAGGGTGCTCAGGTGACGGTTCTGGAGCAGGCCCCAGAACTGACCGAAGTTGGTGCTGGATTGCAAATCAGTGCGAACGGGATGGCGGTACTGCGTGCGCTAGGCGTAGCTGGTAAGGTGCCTGAGGCCGGACAAAACTCGGGTGGGACCGTTTTGCGCGATTACCGTAATGGGCGCGTGATCAGTCGGGTCCCGGTCCCTGCCGCTGGGTCGACTTACTATTATCACCGGGCAGATCTGCTGGACCTGTTGCACAAAGCCGCCTTGCGCTCTGGGGTGGATATTCGGCTGGATGCACCTGTCGCCACGGTTCATAAACACTCAAGCGAAGCCGAGATCGTTCTGGAAAGCGGCGAAAGGCTGCGTGCGGAATGCGCGATCGCTGCAGACGGTGGGCGCAGCACTATCCGCCCGATCTTGAATGGCCCCGAGGTCCCGGTGTTCACCCATCAGGTTGCCTGGCGAGCAACGATCCCCTGGACCCAGCGAGAAGAACTGCCATGCGCGTCCTTGACGATGGGGCCAGGCCGGCACGTGGTAACCTACCCGCTGCGCGATCAACGCCTCGTGAACATCGTGGCCATAGAAGAGCGTTCCGACTGGAAAGAGGAAGGCTGGCGACGTCAGGGTGATCCCGACGACCTGCGAACCCGGTTCGCCGATTTTGGCGGACCGGTTGGTGACATATTGTCAAAGATTGACGAGGTTCACCTTTGGGCGCTGTTTCTGCGCCCCGTGGCCCAAATCTGGCAGAATGGGCGATTGGCCTTGCTTGGGGATGCTGCGCACCCGACGTTGCCTTTTATGGCCCAAGGAGCTTGCCTAGCACTGGAAGATGCCTGGGTCCTGACACGCGCGTTCCAGGACAACTCAGGCGTCGCCCGCGCATTGGCTACCTATGAAGCCACTCGACGACCGCGTGCCAGGCAAGTGGTTGGCGCCGCAGGCGCAAATGCGCGTAATTTCCATCTTCGTGGGCCAATGAGGCTGGCCGCACAGGCCGCCTTAATGGCGGTTGGTCCACGCTTGGCACGGCGCTACGAGTGGATCTATAGCTACGACGCGACCGCGTAAGCGTTCACAGGTCGAGATCAACCCAGACCGGCACATGGTCCGAAGGTTTTTCGTGCCCCCTCACTTCGGCATCGATCCTGCAATCACGCATCAAATCTGCAGCTTGCGGCGTCAGAAGAAAGTGATCGATGCGAATCCCGTCGTTTCTGTTCCACGCGCCGGCTTGATAATCCCAGAATGAGTAATGACCAGGGCCTTGCGTTCGCGCGCGAAAGGCTTCAGTGAAGCCCAGATTCAATACCTTGCGGAATGCAGCGCGACTTTCGGGTCGAAAAAGCGCATCCTCGCGCCAGGCGTCGGGGCGCTTGGCATCTTCGGCCTGCGGAATAATATTGTAATCCCCGGCCATCAACGCGGGTTCCTCTGATGCCATCAAATCGCGGGCACGATCATAGAGGCGCTCCATCCACTCAAGCTTGTAGTCATATTTCGGCCCCGGCACCGGATTGCCATTTGGCAGATACAATCCGCAGATGCGCAGTGCTCTCTTTCCTATGACAGTAGCTTCGATCCAGCGCGCCTGCTCATCACTTTCATCACCGGGCAACCCACGGGAGACATCCTCAAGCGGCAATTTCGAAAGGATTGCAACGCCGTTGAAGCTCTTTTGCCCGTGGGTTTCAACGTTATATCCGCGCTCCTCGAAAATCTCGCGGGGGAAATTCTCATCAATAGATTTGATTTCCTGCAGCAACACAACATCGGGCTGCGCCTCATCCAACCAGCGAGGTAACGCCTCGGCCCGTGCCTTGATACCGTTGATGTTGAATGTGGCGATTTTCATGCGTGATCCTCCGGTGCCATTGGCAACCTATCGCGCAGAATACACGCTACGGCAAGTTGCCGAACAAGTAAGCGAGGCTCTGCCTCGCGCTCCGAGGTATTTTGGGCCAGATGAAGAAACGGATTCTTAACCATATTCGTCAAAACTGAGTATGCGGTACGGGCGGAGGCGCCGATGACCGCGCCAGGTGAAGTTCTCTGACTTTGACTGTCAGAGAGCGGATCCCTCTTCATCTGGCTAAAAATACCTTGGGGGTGTGGGGGCAAAGCCCCCACTTGGCGCTACATCGAGAACGATGTGCCGCAGCCGCAGGAAGACGTGGCGTTGGGGTTCTCAATCACGAAGCGCGCGCCGATGAGTTCCTGTGTGAAATCAATTACCGCGTTCTCCAGAAACGGCAGAGAGATCGAGTCGACGATGACCTTTTGGCCTTTGCCCTCTAGCACCAAATCGTCCTCTTTCGGCTCATCCAGGGCGATCTCGTATTGAAAACCGGAACATCCGCCACCCTCCACAGCGACACGCAGGGCCTGGCCCTGATCTGCGGCACCGATTTCGGCCAGGCGTTCAAAGGCGCGTTCTGTGACTGTTGGGGGCAGATTCATGCCGGTCTCCAAAGGTTTATTTCCTTAGCATCGTACAATATATGGAACCTAACGACAGGCGACAAGGACAAGACCTTTGGACAGAGCGGGTTTTGCCTCGGACCCAGGCCGCGCAAGGGGGCGGCTTGTACCTGAGGAGGAAAGCAGTTTTCGGTCATGCTTTCAGCGCGACCGGGACAGGATTATTCACGCTAGCGCATTTCGGCGGCTCAAACACAAAACCCAAGTGTTTGTTGAGCATGAGGGTGACAGTTATCGAACCCGCCTGACGCATTCCATAGAAGTGGCTCAGGTGGCCCGAACGATTGCCGGGGCCTTAGGCCTGAACGGCGAATTGACCGAAGCGGTCGCGTTGGCGCATGACCTCGGGCATACACCGTTTGGTCACACGGGCGAGGACGCTCTGCATGCGTTGATGGAGCCATATGGTGGCTTCGATCACAACGCGCAGGCCATTCGGATCGTAACCAAACTTGAGCGTCACTACGCCGAGTTCGATGGGTGCAACCTGACCTGGGAATGTCTGGAAGGGATAGCCAAGCACAACGGGCCGGTCACTGGTGCATTGCCTTGGGCATTGGCCGAGTGTAATCGGGGCTTTGACCTCGAACTTCACACCCATGCGAGCGCCGAGGCGCAGGTCGCGGCGTTGTCAGACGACATTGCCTACAACAACCACGATCTGTTTGACGGATTGCGGGCGGGATTGTTCAGAGATGAAGACATTCAGCAGCTTCCCATAATTGATGCCTGTTTCGCCGAAGTGGATGCCAAATTTCCGAGTCTTGACCCTTATCGCCGTCGGCACGAGGCGCTCAGACGGGTATTTGGCGTCATGGTTTCGGATGTTATCGACACCTCACGCGCGTTGATAGCGGTCTCGGGGGCGCAGTCGGTCGAGGATATCCGCCATCTGGGTTATCCGGTCATTCAATTCTCGGATGATCTTTGGGCGAAGCTCAAACAGATCCGCGCCTTCCTGTTTTCGCGCATGTATCGCGCACCGAGCGTGATGGAAGTGCGCGTCAGTGTCAGCAAGGTGGTTGAGGAACTGTTTCCGATTTACCTGTCCGATCCCAAACAGATGCCGCGCCATTGGCACAGCGATATCAAGGCGGCAACGGATGAAACCGCGCTGGCCCGCATCGTCTCGGATTATATTGCGGGCATGACCGACAGGTTTGCGCTGCAAGACCATGCCCGGCTGACCGGAGATCACTCGATCGCAATATAGGCGATGGCCCAGACCTGTTGGCTGGCTTGTGTTTGAGCCAGTTCAGCATCATCCGTGGGCGGGAAAACGATCATCGTGGGGCCGTAACTACCAATGCCCATCGGCACGCCATCCGCGTGGGTGGCCACGATGGGTTGATGTGTCTCGATGCTTTCCCATGGAATTTCAGCCTGATAGCCATCCATAGCCATGGGCAGAGCAGATTTGCCCCTCGCACCTGCCATCGTCATCACGTCAGATAACAGCGGACCAGCGAAGGTATAGTCGCGCTGGTTCTCTGGCGGGCCATAGCGGATGGTTATTTCGATCTGATCCAACCCGTCCAGCATGGCAGCGTCAAAGCCTGCTGCACCGTCATGTGTGACTTCGAGAAAACCCAACAGCCCACCGTCATTCTCAGCGCGCGCGGGCAGATTGGTTTCGGTGATGGCGCCACCGAGCGTCAGCAATACGTGGCCTTGAGGTGAGGGCATCTCGGCCCATGTGGGCAGGGCGGTGGTCAGCAGCAAGGCGAAGGGCAGGGTAAGGCGCATTCAGGGGCTCCGGTCACGGTTTTCCCCGACCTTAGCCCTGATAGCGGTTAATCCAAGCGCAAAATTTAGGCGTCCATTGACCTTGGCGCTTTGCGTGGTAAACCCCGCGGCAAGCAAAAGGACATCCGAAATGAACCTGTTTTCCGAGATCCGCGGCCTGGTACTGGACGCGCTGGCGCAGATGCAGTCCGAAGGCGCGCTGCCTGAGGGGCTGAGCTTTGACAACGTGGCGGTTGAGCCTCCGCGCGATGCGGCGCATGGCGATATGGCGACCAATGCGGCGATGGTACTGGCGAAACCAGCGAAGATGAAGCCGCGGGACATTGCGGATGTGCTGGCAGGCAAGCTGTCTGCGGACGGTCGGATCACCAGCGCCGAGGTGGCAGGTCCGGGCTTTCTAAACCTGCGGCTTGCGCCTTCGGTTTGGCAGGGAGTGTTGGCTGCGGTGCTGGAAAAGGGCACCGATTATGGCCGTTCGACCATGGGACATGGTCAGAAGGTGAACGTGGAGTATGTCTCGGCCAACCCGACCGGCCCGCTGCATGTGGGCCACACGCGGGGGGCTGTGTTCGGTGATGCGCTAGCAAGCTTGCTGGCCTATTCGGGCCATGAGGTGACCCGCGAATACTACATCAACGATGGCGGCGCGCAGGTGGATGTGCTGGCGCGGTCGGCATATGAACGGTATCGCGAGGCTAACGGGCTGAGCCCCGAGATCGCAGAAGGTCTCTATCCCGGCGATTACCTGATCCCGATCGGTCAGGCGCTGAAAGAGAAATACGGCGACAGCCTGATCGACAAGCCTGAAAGCGTATGGCTGGAAGAGCTGCGCGAGTTCTCGACCGGCGCTATGATGGACCTGATCCGCGCCGACCTGAAGGCGCTGGGTGTTGAGATGGATGTGTTCTTCTCAGAGAAGTCGCTCTACGGCACAGGGCGGATCGAGGCTGCGCTTCAGTCGCTAACCGACAAGGGCCTGATCTACGAAGGCGTTCTTGAGCCGCCCAAGGGTAAGAAACCCGAGGATTGGGAACCGCGCGAGCAGACCTTGTTCAAGTCGACCGAACACGGGGATGACGTCGACCGCCCGGTCAAGAAATCGGACGGCAGCTGGACCTATTTCGCCCCGGATATCGCTTATCATTATGACAAGGTGAGCCGTGGGTTTGACGCGCTAATCGACGTGTTCGGTGCGGACCATGGCGGCTATGTCAAACGGATGAAGGCGGCGGTTTCGGCCCTTTCCGATGGTAAGGTGCCGCTGGATATCAAGCTGACCCAATTGGTGAAGTTGTGGAAGAATGGCGAGCCATTCAAGATGTCCAAGCGGGCAGGGAACTTTGTCACGTTGCGCGATGTAGTCGATCAGGTCGGGCCTGATGTAACCCGTTTCGTGATGCTGACCCGCAAGAACGACGCACCGCTGGATTTCGATTTCGACAAGGTGTTGGAACAAAGCCGCGAAAACCCGGTGTTCTACGTCCAATACGCCCATGCCCGCGTCATGAGTGTGCTGCGCCGCGCCGCTGAGGCCGGGATTTCTGCCGATGATGCTACGCTATCTGGGGCAGATCTGGGCAAGATCGACCACGCCTCTGAGCTGACCGTTGCCAAGAAGCTGGCAGAATGGCCACGTCTGGTTGAAATCGCCGCTCGCACAAATGAACCGCACCGGGTTGCCTTCTATCTCTATGAATTGGCAGGAGATTTCCACGCGCTGTGGAACAAGGGCAATGACGAAACCCAGTTGCGCTTCATTCAGGATGGCGATGTTGCCACAAGCCAATCGAAAATCGCACTGGCCCGGGCTGTTTCTGTTGTGATTTCAGCGGGCTTGGGTATTCTTGGCGTTACCCCGGCGCAGGAGATGCGATAACAAATATCGCCCGAACCGCCGGTCTGAGGCAGACAAGAAATGACCCGCGCGCCACTTTTTACGGCGCAATCGGGCGGTGAGGCGGAAATGGCAAGTTACGATTACTCGGGGCAGCATAGCCCCGAGCAGATGCATTACTCGAATCAATCGCATCCTGAAGATGCGTATGATTATCCTGATGAAAGCTATAGCTATGATGACGCCCCGCGCGCAGGCGCTGGGCTGGGCCGCATTGTCAACGTGCTTGGGGCGGTTGCGTCTTTGGCGCTGGTCGCCGGAGTCGGCGTTTGGGGCTACCAACTGATCATGCGCGACGTCAGCGGGGTACCGGTCGTGCGCGCCGCCGAAGGACCCATGCGCGTGCAGCCCGAAAATCCCGGCGGGACGCCTGCCGATCATCAGGGACTAGCGGTAAATGCAGTTGCCGCTGTCGGGACTGCTGCACCGCCAGCAGATCGTCTGATCCTCGCACCGCGCCCCGTGTCTCTGACTGATGAAGACACGCCCATGACCGCGCTTGAGGCCACAAATGCAGTGCAAGTGATTGAGGAACCCGCCACTGATCAGGCGATCGTGAACGCTCTGGCCGAAGGGCTCGCCGCCGAACCTCTGCCTGAACAGACGCCTGAGCAGGGCGTGCAATTGGCTTCCCTGGTCACGCCCGAAGACGAGCCCGCGATTGATCCGGCTGATTACGCCGCGCAACAGCCCGACCCTAAGATTGCTACACTGCCTGGTGTGCGCCGGTCGCTGCGTCCGCATGTGCGTCCAGCCCGCGCTACGCCAAGTTCTATTTCGTCCAACAGCGCTACGGAAGCTGCGATCAATGCTGCAGTAAAGGCTGCTGTTGGTCTGGACGTTGATCCCGATACATTGACCAAAGGCACGCGACTTGCTCAGCTTGGGGCATACGAAAGCGCCGATGTGGCGCAGGCCGAATGGGCTCGTTTGAATGGCCGATTTGGAGAATATATGGATGGAAAACAGCGTGTTATACAGAAGACCTCAAGCGGAGGACGAACCTTCTATCGCCTGCGTGTCATGGGGTTTGATGATCTGAGCGACTCGCGCCAGTTTTGCGCGGCCCTAGTCGCGCAGGGTGCAGACTGTATCCCGGTCGCCGTCCGGTGAGATTTGGCGCGGTTATCACCGATGCCGAAGGGCTGCGCCTGACGCCGGATGAAAAAGCTTTGTTCAAAGAGATGAACCCGTTCGGGTTCATTCTGTTTGCCCGCAACATCGAATCCGCTGACCAGACCCGCGCCTTGTGCGAGGACTTCCGCGCAGCGGTTGGCCGAAATTGCCTAATCACAGTCGATCAGGAAGGTGGCCGCGTACAACGTCTGCGCGCACCTTTAGCCCGTGAATGGTTGCCCCCTTTGGATCATGTCGCGCATGCCGGAGATCAGGCCGAGCGCGCGATGTATCTGCGCTATCGTCTGATCGCGCATGAACTGCTGGGATTGGGCATCGACAGCAATTGTGCGCCGATGGTCGATCTGGCCCGCGAGGGTACTCATGCGTTCCTGAAGAACCGCTGCTATGGGTCTGATCCCGAAAAGGTTTCCGCGATTGGTCGAGCCGTTGCCAACGGACACTTTGATGGCGGAGTGTTGCCGGTAGTAAAGCACATGCCCGGCCACGGTCTGTCGACGCTCGACAGTCATCACGAGTTGCCGCATGTGGATCTTTCTCTAAGTGCACTGGAAGCAGCAGATTTTGCACCATTCCGCGCGCTGAACGACTTGCCGATGGGGATGACGGCGCATTTGGTTTATGACCAGATCGATCCACGGCCCGCAACGATTTCTGCTGGAATGATGACTTTGATTAGGGAGCGCATCGGTTTCGACGGTCTGATTATGACCGACGATATCACGATGAAAGCCCTGAACGGCGCGCCCGCCGACTTGGCCCGACAGGCACTGGACGCTGGATGCGATGTTACTTTGCACTGCAACGGGGCCTTTGAAGAACGCGCACAGGTGCTCGAAGCCGCTGGTGAGATGTCGGATGCGGCACAAGCCCGCGCAGATCGGGCGTTGGCTCGACGCCAGCCGCCACAGGAACTTGACATCCAAGCCGCCGAGGCGGAACTATCTGCCCTAATGGGCGGGCAGGTATATGCAGGATAACCTTTTCAGCGAAGACCCGGTCTCGGTTGCCGATCGGCTGGCCGCCGAGGCTTTGATTGTGGACGTCGATGGGTTTGAGGGTCCGCTCGATGTGCTTTTGACACTTTCGCGTACGCAAAAAGTGGACTTGCGCAAAATCTCGGTTCTGGCGTTGGCGCAACAGTATCTGACCTTTGTCGAAAAAGCGCGGCAGTTGCGGATTGAGCTGGCGGCAGATTATTTGGTGATGGCGGCCTGGCTGGCCTTCCTCAAATCACGCCTGTTATTGCCTCCGGACCCGGATGACGAAGGCCCATCGGGCGAGGAACTCGCCGCGCACCTCGCATTCCAATTGGAGCGTCTGCAGGCCATGCGTGATGCCGCCGCTCGGTTGATGGCGCGTGATCAATTGGGCCGCGATTTTTTTAAACGCGGGCAGGGTGAGGATGTTACGCGTATCCGCACCGTGACCTATTCCGCCACACTGCTGGACCTGATGCAGGGCTATGCGCGTATCCGCACGCGCGACGAGTTCCGCCCCTTCGTCATGGATCGCGACGCCGTTTTCACCATGGAACAAGCGCTTGAGCGGATGCGGCCCTTGATAGGCTTTGCCGGTGCGTGGACGGATATGGAGACCTACCTGCCCGAAGGCTGGGATGCCGATCCGGTGCGGCGACGCTCGGCCACGGCTGCAACCTTCGCAGCCTCGCTTGAGCTGGTGAAAGAAGGACATATGGAGATCAAGCAAAGCGAGACCTTTGCGCCGATCCATCTGCGTAAGAGGACTGAGACACGTGACTGACGCCAACGAAGAGACAGGCACACTGTTCGAAGCGCCACCCTTGGCGGAACAGGAACGTATGGTCGAGGCCGTGCTGTTTGCCAGCGCCGAGCCGGTGACGATTGGTGATCTTGAAGCGCGGATGCCCCATGGCAGCAATGCCGCGCAAGCTGTTGAATCGCTTCAGAAACGGTACGAAGGGCGCGGGGTGCGTGTGGTGCGCGTTGGTGAGGCTTGGGCGATCCGCACAGCCCCCGATCTTGGCTTCCTGATGCAGAAGGAAACGGTTGAGACCCGCAAGCTTAGCCGGGCTGCAATCGAAACACTGGCAATCGTGGCCTATCACCAGCCCTGCACCCGCGCCGAGATTGAGGAAATCCGGGGCGTGTCCGTTTCGCGCGGCACCATTGATCAACTGCTTGAGATGGAGTGGATCCGACTGGGCCGCCGTCGCATGACACCAGGCCGTCCGGTGACATTCGTCGTAACGCCTGAGTTTCTGGATCATTTCGGGCTGGAAAACGCCCGTGACCTGCCGGGCCTGAAGGAGTTGCGCGCAGCCGGACTGTTGGAAAATCGCCCACCCCCTGGTGCTGTGCCGCTGGGCGAAGGGCAGGGTGATGACGGGGACGAAGATCAAACCGAGCTGTTCGAAGAAGAGTGATCGGACGGCCCTTTTACTGCCGCAGATCGCACCTATCCTAGGGTGCACATAACGGAGTTGAGCCAATGAATGCCAATCGGATCATCGATATGATCGTGCGCCGGGTGATGCGTCGCCTGGTGAACCACGGTGTGGACAAGGGTATTGATATGGCCAGCAAGGTGGGCCGCAAACCGGGTCAGTCTGATGTTGAGAATGGCCCCGAGGCGGATCGCCAGATGCGCGATGCGACCAAGCGCCAAAATCAAAGCGCAAAGCAGATGCGGCAGGTGTCGCGTCAGATGCGTCGGTTCATGAAGTTCTGAAACTCAGCCCACGGCTTTGAAATGCTTGGACAGTTTCAGGCCTTGACCCTGATAGTTCGAGGCAATCCCAGCTCCATATAGCTGTGTCGGCATTTCGGCCATCTTCTCATAAACCAGGCGCCCGACGACTTGTCCGTGTTCCAACACAAATGGCGCTTCGTGGCAGCGCACTTCCAGCACCCCGCGTGATCCGGCACCGCCTGCTTCGGCATGTCCAAAGCCCGGGTCAAAGAATCCGGCGTAATGTACCCGGAACTCGCCGACCATAGCGAGATATGGGGCCATTTCAGCAGCATACATTGGCGGGATATGCACCGCTTCGCGGCTGACGAGAATGTAGAACGCGCCGGGGTCGAGGATGATGCGACCGTCCTTGGTATGCACCTCTTCCCAGTATTCCTGCGGGTCGTATTCGCCGATCCGATCCAGATCGATCACCCCGGTATGGGGCTTGGCGCGATAGCCGACCAGATCGGTATCGGGCAGTTGCAGATCGACCGAAAACCCCAACCCGTCCTGAATGACGGCTGGCCCATCAACCAACGGCGTTTGACCATGCAACGCGGTCAGCTCGGCGTCGCTGAGTACCGCCTGACCTTTGCGGAAACGGATCTGATTCAGACGCATTCCGGGGCGCACCAGAACCGAGAACGATCGCGGGCAGATCTCGGCATAAAGCGGACCTGTGTAGCCTGCGGGAACCCGATCAAACTCGGTTCCGCCATCGGTGATCGTGCGCGTGAGCAAGTCGAGCCGCCCGGTCGAGCTTTTGGCATTGGCCACCGCACTGACGTCATCGGGCAGGGCGAGTGATTCCATCAGCGGCACCAGATAGACACAGCCCTTTTCCAGAACAGCGCCTTCAGTGATGTCGATGCGGTGCATCTCAAACTCGGCCAGCCGGTCTGCGACAGAACGCCCTTCGCCCGCCAGAAAGGACGCGCGCACCCGGTAAGCCACTGTGCCCAAACGTAGATCAAGGCTTGCCGGCTGCACTTGTGCAGGGATGATATCCGGGCTTGCGGCGATCTCAGCGCGTGCAATCATCGCCTCAAGCTGTTGGTTTGGGCAAACACCTGTCATCTCGATCCCCTCTGCTGCCAGAGCGGGATCTGGCCTATGTGCCATAAACGTCGGTGTGATTTGGTCGGGCTAGCAGGACTCGAACCTGCGACCTTCCGTCCCCCAGACGGACGCGCTACCAGGCTGCGCCATAGCCCGACGTTGAGGTGTTCATAAAGACTTTCCCGGCGGGGGCAAGAGGAAATCATCGCCTTTTTTGCTATCCCGCCGTGTGGTGTTCGACGCGATCCAGCCACCTGCGCAGGTCCTTGGCGATGGGTGCAATCTGGTGCAACAGCTCATCGTCATACTCGTCACGATTCCATGCCAGCGAGGCAATACCACCCATCAGCGGCGCTGCATCCAGCTCAGCCGGTATCGGGTTGGGTTCGGGGGTTGCGACGGGTTTCGGAGCCCTCGGGGCAGGGGAATGGGCGGGTTCGCCCAAATCCATGTCGATCTGGTTTGCGGATGGTTCCGGCGCTGAAGCAAACGGAACCACAGTATCGTCGATGCTGGGTACGGGCGCGTTTTCATCCAGGCTAGGTGACAGCGAAGCAACATGCGCAACGCCCTGTTCCCGAAGGATACGCTGAACACCTTTGATGGTAATCCCGTCCTCGTGCAGCAGTTTCTTAATACCGCCCAGCAGACGCATATCATTGGGGCGATAATATCGCCGTCCACCGGCGCGTTTGACGGGTTTGACTTGGGCAAACCGGCTTTCCCAGAAACGCAGCACATGAGCCTGAACTCCGAGCCAGTCCGCAACTTCACTTATGGTGCGAAAGGCATCGGGGGACTTACTCATAACCTGGATGTCCTGAACTTACTTGCGGTTCCCTGCGGCGACGCGATCCTTCATCAGGTGCGACGGACGGAATGTCAGCACACGACGGGGCTGGATCGGAACCTCTTCACCGGTTTTAGGGTTGCGACCGATACGGGCAGTTTTGTCCCGAACGCTGAAGGTGCCGAAGGACGAAATCTTGACCTGTTCGCCACGCACCAGCGCGTCAGACATGTGGTTCAGAACGCTTTCGACCAGCTGTGCGCTTTCATTGCGTGACAGGCCAACCTCACGAAAGACGGCCTCGCTCAGATCCATTCGGGTCAGTGTTTTGTCGCCCATGCTTTTTCCCCTGTTGATGTCTGAGCATATGGCTATGCAAAATTCGCTGTCAATATCAATGAATTGCAGGAGGCTCTGTAAGCCGGATTGTGCCGGTCACCAACGCAGTGCGACCGCACCCCAGGCCAGACCGCCACCAATCGCCTCTGTAACGATCAGATCGCCGGTTTTGATCTGGCCGTTTTGCTTGCCCACCGACAGGGCCAGAGGGATGGAGGCTGCCGATGTGTTGCCATGGTCCTGAACGGTGACCACAACGTTATCCATCGGCAGGCCCATCTTCTTGGCGGTGCCCTGAATAATGCGGATATTGGCCTGATGCGGCACGATCCAGTCAACATCGTCGCTGGACAGACCTGCACGCTCCAGCGCGACTTCTGCGGTTCGGGCCAGTTTTTCGACCGCATGACGGAAGACCTGATTGCCCTGCATCCGCAAGTGGCCGGTGGATTGGGTCGAAACCCCGCCATCAACATAGAGAAGGTCTTTGTAGCGTCCGTCCGAATTCAAGTCGGTCGCAAGAATACCGCGATCATCAGAAGTGCCCTGACCCTCTTGCTCTTCCAGAACCAATGCGCCCGCGCCATCGCCAAACAGCACGCAGGTCGACCGGTCGGTCCAGTCCATGATTCGTGAAAAGGTCTCGGCGCCGATCACCAGTACGCGCTTGGCCTGACCGGACAGGATCAGGGCGTTGGCGTTGCTGAGCGCAAAGACAAACCCAGCGCAGACCGCCTGTACATCGAAGGCAAAACCTTTGGTCATGCCCAACCGGGCCTGTACCATGGTTGCCGCCGAAGGAAAGGTCAAATCAGCTGTGGAGGTTGCCAGCACAATCGCGTCGATATCATCCGCCGTCAGTCCGGCATCAGCCAGTGCAGCTTCGGCCGCTTTGGTGGCCAGATCGGATGTTGTTTCGTCCTCGGCCGCGAAATGTCGCCGCTCGATCCCGGACCGGGTGCGAATCCATTCGTCCGTCGTATCCAGCGTTTTCTCGAACTCAGAGTTCGGTACAACGCGCTCTGGCAAATAATGCCCGACACCTACAACAACTGAGCGGCCTGCCATGCTGGGGTACTGCCTTTTTTGTTATTATTCCGATTGAGACACGGAATGGGCCGCATCTTGTGCAAGTGCGGCTGTTGATGCAACCCGTGCCGCCAATTTTTCGGCGAAACCGGATTCAGCCAGAGTGAAGGCCAGCTTAACCGCTGCGGAAACGCCGGTTGCGTCCGCTCCGCCGTGGGATTTCACCACGGTTCCGTTGAGTCCCAGGAACACGCCGCCATTGACGCGGCGCGGGTCTATCCGCTTTTTCAGACGATTCAACGAGGTGATTGCCAGGATCGAGGCTAACCGGGATAGGGGCGAGTATTTGAACGCTTCACGCAGCAAATCACCGATAAGGTTCGCGGTGCCTTCGCCGGTTTTAATGGCGACATTTCCAGTGAAGCCGTCGGTCACGATCACGTCAGCTTTGTCGCCGGGGATATCGCTGCCTTCGACAAATCCCACGAATTCGAAATTCGCCTGATCGGCAAAGTCCGAGATCATCGCGTGGGCTTCTTTCAGTTCGGCGCGGCCCTTGTGTTCTTCGGTACCGACATTCAGCAACCCGATCCGAGGGCGGCTGAGCGCCATACCGTTGCGCGCGTATGAAGCCCCCATCAGCGCGTATTGCAAAAGGTCCTTGGCATCAGCGCGCACATCTGCGCCGACGTCCAGCATCACGTTGAACCCATGCGGATTGCGCGAGGGCCACAGGATCGCGATGGCAGGGCGGTTCACGCCGGGCAGCTTGCGCAGCCGCAACATGGACATGGCCATCAGCGCGCCCGTATTGCCGCAGGACACCGCGCCGTGCGCTTCACCTGCACGCACCGCTTCCAGAGCGGACCACATCGATGTGCTCTTGCCGCTGCGGACAACCTGGCTTGGTTTGTCTTCCATCGTGACCACGTCCGGGCAATCACGAAAAACGACGCGCCCATCAAGGACACGCCGTTTGGCAACCAGCTTGCGTAGTTCCTGTTCCTGACCGTGCAGGATGAACCCGATCTTCGGATTCTTGTCCGCAGATTTTGCAATGCCCGCCACAACGACGGCAGGGCCCGAATCTCCGCCCATAGCGTCAACCGAGATGATGATCCGTCCGGTTTGCGTGGGCTGATCCGTCATGCCTTGGCCTGCGTCCAATCAGGCTTAGGCCGCGTCTTCGTCCAGGTCGATTTCGTCGGCCTGAGCGACGACTTCACGGTCATCATAGTGGCCGCAAGAGGCACAAACATGGTGCGGGCGCTTCAGCTCGCCGCAGTTCGGGCATTCGTTCGGGTTTGCAGCAACCAGAGCGTCATGTGCGCGGCGATTGTTGCGGCGCGACTTGGAAACTTTGTTCTGTTGGACGGCCATGGTCTCAACCTTTGTCTGATAAGGGCTTACAGATTCGCTGTCAGCCGGGTTACGTACTTTGTTTTCTCGTGGTTTGACGCGCGTTTAAGGGGCTTGCCCCGCAATGTCCAACCCAAAATCCAATGAGCGCGCGAAAATACTGCGATTCTCGTCATGTTCAAGCGGTTTTTCTGACGGTCTGCTATGACAGGAAATACCTTGCCTGTCACTCGTCTTTTTTCATCGCATCTCGCAGCTCGGCCAGACCGGCGAAGGGTTTCACATCCTCATCCGTCAGGGCCTGTTTGCCCGGTTCGGTATAGTCCGCCTGACCCAGCTCAGCCCCATCCTTGCGGGGGTATTGGGGCAGGGCCAGCGATAGCGCCTCAACCATGATCAGCGCCGGATCGATCTCGGGTCCAAGCGGTTCGGTTTCGTCATCCTCGGGGATTTCGAACTCGGGCTCGTCCGGATCGGTCCAATCGGCCAGAAAGACACGACTCACAGGGGTATCGATGCGTGTGGTCACAGGTTCAAGCGTCACGACACAAGGTTGGATCACCGTCGCGCCCAGCTTGCCCGAAAGAGTCCAGTCGCGTTTGCCCTGCGCCCGCAATTCGCCGACAAAGCTGAGCTTGCGCAGGCCAAGCAGGCCGAGCTCTTGTTTTATGGCCTCCAGTGCGTCGCCGGTCGGGCGCAGCTCAAACGGGGTCGGAGCGTTTTGCGGCAGGTCTGCGACGCGTAAAGATGTCTGGTTGCTCATTCGTGAGGTTTTCCTGTGTTGAACCGGAGCCTTGGTTTCTGTAATCGGATAGGGTCCGTAAGGGGCCATGGCAAGAGGATGTGCATGTTGAAGGGTTTGAACAGGTTGAAACCAGCGTCGAAAACGCTTGTCTTTGCGGCCTGTCTGGCGATCGCGGGCGCATGTTCACCGATCTTCAAGAATCACGGCTACGTGCCTCCGCCCGAGGATCTGGCCAAGATCAAGGTCGGCGTCGATACCCGCGACAGCGTTGAAGAAACCATCGGCGCACCCAGCTCGGCGGGCGTGGTACGGGATTCGGGCTATTACTACGTCGCCTCGCGCGTCCGTCATTATGGGCCCAAACGGCCCGAGGTTGTTTCGCGTGAACTGGTCGCGATCAGCTTTGATCAGCGCGGTGTGGTTCGCAATATCGAGCGGTTCGGTCTGGAAGACGGTTATGTCATCGTGCTGGATCGTCGCGTGACCGATTCCAACGTCGAAGACAAAGGCTTCCTACGTCAGCTTCTGGGCAATATCGGCAACTTCAACCCGGCGAATATTCCTGGCGCAAGCAACTAAAGCGTCCAATCCTCTTGCAGTGGTCACAGGACAGTCACACATTCTGTAGTAGAGACCAGACAGATGTGACCGGTCAGCAACCGCAGGAGGATGCGACCATGGCGGTTTTGTTGGACAAGGGCCGATATCGCGCCCGCTTGGCGCAAACCGAGCAAGATGTGGCGGCGGCGCAGACGCTGAGGATGCTGACCTTTGCTACTGATGGTCAGGATTGTGATGCTTTTGACGAACGCTGCGCCCATGTTCTGGTCGAAGATCTGCAGGCCGGTGGGGCGTTGGTGTGCTGTTTCCGTATGCTGACAATGCAGGGCGGCTTTGAAATCGGACTCAGCTACTCGGCACAGTTCTATGACCTGTCGGCGCTACGCGATTTTACCGGACCGATGGTCGAGATGGGCCGGTTCTGTATTCACCCGGACTACAATGATCCGGATATCTTGCGTGTCGCGTGGGGCGCAATGACGGCGTATGTCGATCAGAACGGGATCGAAATGCTGTTTGGTTGTTCGTCATTCGCTGGAACAGAAACTGCCGAATATCTTGACGCTTTTGCGATGCTCAAACACCGACATCTGGCACCAAGGCGATGGTTGCCGCGAGTCAAGGCGCCGGATGTGTTTCGCTTTGCGGCGCGCTTGCGCAGACGCCCTGATGTAAAACAGGCGATGCTTCGGATGCCGCCCTTGTTGCGTACCTATCTGATGATGGGGGGGTGGGTCAGCGATCATGCGGTGGTAGACAGGCACATGAACACCCTGCATGTGTTCACCGGCCTTGAAATCGGAGCAATTCCCCCAGCTCGTAAACGGTTGCTGCGCGCGGTGGCAGGGTGATTTGAGTATCTGGGAAAAGGTGAAGTTGGGGCGTTGACGCCTTGCTTTGGCCGGTTTAGCTGGCGGGTATGGCGAGAATTCCTTTATTGCAGATGTCCGGTATCTCTCTGACGTTCGGGGGTGATCCGGTGTTTTCCGATCTGGACCTTGTGGTTCAACCCGGTGATCGCGTCGCGCTGGTCGGGCGGAACGGGTCTGGCAAATCCACTTTGATGAAAGTGATGGCCGGGCTGGTCGAGGCCGATCAGGGTGAAATCGTCATCCCTCCTGGTAAATCAGTCGGTTATATGGAGCAGGATCCCGGAATGCAGGGATTCGCGACGCTTGGAGACTATGCCTCAAGCGGGTTGGAACCGGGTGAGCTGTATAAGGTCGAACGCGCGGGCGAAGGGCTGAAATTCGACCCTGAGCGTGCGGTCGAAACCGCTTCGGGTGGGGAAAGGCGACGCGCCGCCTTGGCCAAGCTGATGGCCGAAGCGCCGGACCTGATGTTGCTGGACGAACCGACGAACCACCTGGATATCGAGGCGATTGCGTGGTTGGAGCGTGAGTTGGGCTCGACCCGTGCAGCCTATGTTCTGATCTCGCATGATCGCGCATTCCTGCGTGCGTTGACCCGTGCGACGCTGTGGATCGATCGCGGAGTTGTGCGGCGGCAAGAACAGGGCTTTGCGGCCTTTGAAAGCTGGAGGGACAAGGTCTGGGAAGAGGAGGATCAGCAGCGCCACAAGCTGAACCGCTTGATCAAGTCCGAGGCGCGATGGGCCGTCGAGGGTATCAGCGCCCGCCGCAAGCGCAATCAGGGTCGTGTTCGGGCGCTACAAGCCTTGCGCGCCGAGCGTGCAGCGCAGATCAAACGTCAGGGATCGGCTGCCATGACGTTGGAATCCGGTCCGAAATCAGGCCGCAAGGTCATCGAGGCTACTGGCGTTTCAAAGGCATTTGACTCTCAGCAGATCGTGCGCAATTTCGATCTTCTGGTTCAGCGCGGCGACCGTGTGGCCTTTGTTGGGCCTAACGGTGTGGGCAAAACGACGTTGCTGAAAATGCTGCTAGGTCAGGTTGAACCAGACGAGGGTTCGGTGGTGCTGGGCACTAACCTTGAGATCGCCGTGTTCGATCAGGCGAGGGCACAGCTGGACCCGGAAATGAGCCTGTGGGACAGCTTGACCGGCGATCCCGAGATGCGGGTCTCGGGCAAGGCCGATCAGGTGATGGTCGGCGGGCAGCCCAAGCATGTGGTGGGCTATCTCAAAGAGTTTCTGTTTGATGATGCGCAGGCAAGAGCGGCTGTTAAGTCATTGTCCGGAGGGGAAAAAGCCCGGTTGCTGTTGGCGAAACTGATGGCAAAAACCTCTAACCTGCTGGTGCTGGACGAACCGACCAACGATCTGGATGTCGAAACGCTGGATCTGCTGCAGGAATTGCTGGACGACTATGATGGCACGGTGCTGCTCGTTAGCCACGATCGGGATTTTCTGGATCGTGTTGCGACCACAACCATCGCCATGGAGGGCAACGGGCGCGCGACCGTCTATGCTGGTGGTTGGTCCGATTACATCGCTCAGCGAGGTGATGTGATTGCGAAAAAGGAAGAAAAACCAAGGCCTTCAAAGCCGAAAGTGAAGCAAGAGGCGAAGCAGAAGGCGGGGCTTTCATTTTCGGAGAAACACCGACTTGAGAAGCTACCAGCAGAGATCGCGCGCCTTGAAGCCGAGATCGCCAAGCTCGAAGATCTGATGTCTGATCCTGAGCTGTTCACACGCGAACCGATCAAGTTCCAGAAGGCAACCGATGCCCTGGTCGAACGGCAGGTAAAACTGTCAGCGGCTGAGGAAGAGTGGCTGATGCTGGAAGAGAAGGCCGAAGCCGGTTGAGTCCGAGTTGTACAACCTCAATCGACTAGATTGTCTGAGTTGTACAAACCTATGCACCGGTTTGCGCGTGCTCAAATGGGGCGGGCGGGGTTACCGGCAACAGTTGCTCCGGCGGGGACGTCCTTCGTGACGACACTGCCCGCGCCGACGATGGCGCGGTCTCCGATAGTGACGCCGGGCATGATGATCGCGCCGCCGCCGATCCAGACGTTTTCGCCGATTGTCACCGGGTGGTCGATTTCCAGACCCTGTGCGCGCAGGACTGGGTCTTTGGCGTGTTGGGCGCAATAGATCTGCACCGTGGGGCCGAGCATCGAGTCACTGCCGATGCGAACAGGCGCGGTGTCGAGAATGACACAGCCCGCATTCAGATACACCCGGTCGCCCAGCGACAGGTTCATTCCATAAGCGCAGTGGAACGGAGCCTCAAAATAGCAATCTTGCCCGATCCCCGCAAAGAGCGCCGCCAATTCGGGAGCTATAGCCCCTCGGTCATCGGGCGGGCAGGTGTTGTGGGCATGGACCGCGCGGCGTGCTTTCATACGAAGCACTTCCAGTTCGGGGTCGAGGCAGCAATACCACTCGCCTGCCGCCATTTTCTGCCGCTCGGTCATGAAACCCGTCTTAGCGCATCCGCAGGGCACCGTCGATGCGGATGACCTCTCCGTTCAGGTAGCCCATCTCGACGATGAACCCGGCCAGACGACCGTATTCGCGCGGGTCGCCGAGGCGAGCAGGGTTGGGGACGTCCGCCGCAAGCTGTTGCTGCACCTCTTCAGGCAGGCCGGCCAGCATCGGGGTCATGAAGATGCCCGGTGCGATGGCCATCACGCGGACACCAGTCGAGGCCAGATCGCGCGCCATGGGTAGCGTCATACCGACCACGCCGCCTTTCGAGGCTGCATAGGCCGCCTGACCCTTTTGTCCGTCAAAGGCGGCGATGGAGGCCGTGTTGATAATCACGCCGCGTGCGCCATCCGGTTCGGGGTCATTCTTTGCCATCTCTGCGGCAGCAAGACGCGAGACGTTGAAGGAACCGACCAGATTGATGTCGATGGTACGCTGGAACGCCTCCAGAGGGTGGGGGCCGTCTTTGCCCACAGTCTTAGCTCCAATCGCGATTCCGGCGCAGTTCACTGCGGCGGTGATGCGACCCATCTTGTCCATCGCATGTGCAATCGCTGAAGCGACCGAGGCCTCATCCGTCACATCGGTTTGTGCGAAATGTCCGCCGATTTCAGCCGCGACCTGCGGGCCACGCTCGGCGTCGCGGTCAAGGATGGTGACCTGCGCGCCGTTCTCGGCAAAGTGACGGGCTGTGGCCTCACCCAGGCCGGAGGCACCGCCGGTGATCACCGCAGCTGTGGTTGAGAGTTGCATGGCGGGTTCCTTCCTGATCTGAACACTTGTTCAGATAATCCCAACCATGGCCCTCTGTCCAGTCACAGCTTTGATCAATCAAGCCTGCTGCGCTGCTGCATCGGCGTGACGCCAAACGCAGCCCGGTACACACGCGAGAAATGGCCGGCGCTTTCGAAACCGCAGGCAAAGGCGACCTCGGTCACCGAAGATTCGGTCTGCAACAGCAGATTGCGGGCGCGGTCCAGCCGCAATTCCATGAAGTATTTCTTAGGCGAGGTGTTCAGGAATTTCCCAAACAGACGCTCCAGTTGTCGGGTTGAGATACCGATATCGCTGGCAATGACCGAGGGCGACAGTGGACTTTGAATATTGTCGGTCATGATGTGGATCGCCTTGGCCAGATGCGCGTTCCGCATCCCGTTGCGCGATTGCAACGAGACGCGCTGATCGGCAGTGGCGTTGCGCACGGCGTTATAGACCATCTGATCGGCCACTGCGACCGACAGGTCGTGGCCGTGGTCGCGTTCGATCAGGTGCAGCATCAGATCGGCGGTCGCGGTGCCGCCCGAGGCGGTCATGTGTTTTTCGTCGGCGACAAAGACGCTGCGGACGAGGTTGATCTCGGGGAAGGCCTCCATGAAAGCATCATGGTATTCCCAATGGATCGCCGCCTGCATCCCATCCAAAAATCCGGCCTCGGCCAGCAGCCATGCACCGGAACACAAGGCGCTGATATTGGTGCCCCGTGCCCTCTCTCGGCGCAGGGTTGCGAGCAGCGGACGCGAGACGTGATTGCGCATGTTTATTCCTGACAGAACAAACAGTTGGTCACATTTTGGGATAGATCCCAATCCGCCATGCACCAAAGTGACCGATCCGTTTGAACAGACCGCATGCTCTGCGTGTTCGGACAGGAAGGACCATCGATAAAGATCTTCCTCGGCCAGCAAATTTGCGATCCGCAATGGCTCGACCGCGCAGGAGAAGGCGAGATGCGAGAATTCCTCGACCAGTATGAAGGCGTAGTGCTGTGTTTGGCTCATCGATAGTCCGGAATCAGGGCGTTCTGACAGTTTTCTGCATGCTGCACGAAAACTAACTGTATACAACATGTATTTTTATACGATACCAGAGGGCAAGCTATCGATTCGCGGGATCGTGATTAAGGGGATCGGATGAGGGACGAAGGGAAATCACCGAAAGAGGCGTTGGCTGAGCATCTGAAGATGTCGGTTCTGACCCTGCGTTTGCGTCCCGGAGAAGATTTGGACGAGGCGCAGCTGTCGCAGGCCTTTGGCCTGTCGCGCACGCCTTTGCGCGAAGTGTTCCGGCAGTTGGCCGGTGAGGGGTATCTGGACCTGCGCACCCATCGCGGGGCGCGGGTGTCAGAGATGTCTCATACCACGCTACGCGATTTCTTTCTGGTTGCGCCGATGGTCTATGGCGCGGTGCTGCGTCTGGCCGCGGCGAATGCGACGCACGATCAGATCGATCAGTTGAAAGAGGCGCAAGAGACGTTTCGGCAAGCCTTGCGTACAGGCTCGGCTGAGGAGCGGACGCTGGCCAATACCCGGTTTCACGAGGTGACCGGAGAGATGGCGGGGAATGTCTATTTATCCCCTTCGTTCAACCGGTTGCTGATCGATCACGCGCGGATCGGGATGACATTTTATCGCCCGCAGACCGCACGAATGGCTGAGAACCTTTCAGAGGCGAGCGACCAGCATGACGCCATCATCGCCGCCATCGAGGCGGGCGATGAGGCGGCTGCTGCGCAGCTGGCCGACGACCACTGGACCCTGTCACGCGATCAGATCGAGCTGTTCGTGATGCCCGAGGGGTTGGATTTTCCGCTGGGGCAGGTCCCCGGCATGACATCTGCATGAGGGACACATGACTCCGATCTTCAGATTTGAGGGTATTTATACGCCGGTGGTGACACCCTACGCGGCGGATGGTGGCGTGAACTGGGACGCGTTGGCCGAGGTGATCGAGTACCTGATCGAGAATGGTGTGCACGGGCTGATCTCGGGCGGGTCCACCGGCGAAAACTATGCGCAGACCGTCGATGAGCGGCTGGAACTGGCGCGCTTTACGCATGAACAACTGAAGGGGCGTGTGCCTCTGGTTGTGGGAACGGGGGCGATGCTGACCGGGGACTCCGTCGCTTTGGCCTCAGGTGCGCGAGACCTAGGCGCAGATGCGATCTTGTTGGCCAGCCCGCCCTATTCGGTGCCCACCGACCGCGAGAATGCGCTGAACGCGCTGGCAATCGACAAGGCGGCTGACCTGCCGGTGATGCTGTACAACTATCCGCACCGGACCGGCACGATGATGGGGGAAGAGTTCCTGGACCGCGTAGGCCGCAGCCGGAACTTCTGTGGCATCAAGGAAAGCTCGGGCGATATCAACCGGGTTCATCTGCTGGCGCGGGATTATCCGCATATTCAGCTGGGCTGCGGCATGGATGATCAGGCGCTGGAGTTCTTCGCCTGGGGAGCGCCGTTCTGGGTCTGTGGCGGGTCGAACTTTCTGCCTGCCGAACACGTGGCGCTGTATCAGGCTTGTGTGATCGAGGGCAACTTTGCCAAGGGCCGTCGCATCATGAGCGCGCTGATGCCGCTGATGCGGGTGCTGGAGCAGGGCGGCAAATTCATCCAGACGATCAAGCATGGCGTCACCATGAACGGGATCGATGCAGGCGTGGTGAGGCCGCCTCTGAAAGGTTTGAACAAAGATGACAAACGCGCGCTGGAACAGGTGACGCGCGTTCTGAAACGCAAAATCGCAGATATTTTGGCGGAGGGTTAAGGCATGGGCTTGTTGACGAAAGACGAATACGAATCCATCGCTGCGCATCTGGATCTGCCGACGGGCGCTTTCATCGATGGCGGCTACCGCCCGGCGACCTCAGGGCAGGTGTTCGAGACTATCAATCCAGCCACTGGGGCTGTGCTGACCAGCATTGCTGCCTGCGGATCGGAGGATGTGGATTTTGCGGTCGAAAAGGCGCGAGAAGCCTTTGACGACGGGCGTTGGTCAAAGATGCACCCCTCGGATCGCAAGGACATTCTGATCCGCTTGTGCAAGCTGCTTACCCGCAACGCGCGGGAACTGGCGGTGATGGAGAGCATCGACAGCGGCAAGACGATCTTTGATTGCGAAACTGTTGATGTTCCCGAGACGATCCACTGCCTGAAATGGCATGCCGAGGCGATCGACAAGATCTATGATCAGGTCAGCCCGGCCAGTGATGACCACATCGCCATGGTCGTGCGTGAGCCCATTGGCGTGGTTGGGCTGGTCCTGCCGTGGAACTTCCCCTTGCTGATGCTGGCGTGGAAGATCGGGCCGGCGCTGGCGGCGGGGTGTTCAGTGGTGCTGAAGCCGGCGGCCGAGACTTCTCTGACCGCTTTAAAGGTGGCGGAGCTGGCGTCTGAGGCCGGGTTGCCGCGCGGTGTGCTGAACGTGTTACCAGGTGGTGGCGCCGAGGTGGGCGAACCCATCGGGCGGCATATGGATATCGACATGGTGTCCTTCACTGGCTCGACCGTGACGGGCAAGAAGTTCCTGAACTATTCCGCTGAAAGCAATGCCAAGGAGGTGGTGCTTGAGATGGGCGGCAAGAACCCGGCCATCGTGATGGAGGATGCGGAAAATCTGGACCGCGTGGCGGCGCATGTCGTCAATGGTGCGTTCTGGAACATGGGCGAGAATTGCTCGGCCTCGTCGCGGTTGATTGTGCATAAGGACGTGAAGGCAGAGTTGTTGGAACGGATCGCGCATCATGCGAAGCAATGGAATGTCGGCGAACCGCTGGACCCGGAAACTCGTATGGGCGCGCTTGTTAGTGAAGGGCATTATTCCAAGGTTTGCGGATATCTGGACAAGGCCGAAAACGTGCTGATTGGCGGAAAGGCCGAGAATGGATTCATCGAGGCCACGGTGGTCGAAGTGCCCGGAAACGATGCCACGCTGGCGCGCGAGGAAATCTTTGGCCCGGTTCTGTCGGTGATCGAAGTCTCTGGCTTTGACGAGGCGATCAGCATTGCCAACGACACTGAATATGGCCTGTGTGCTTCGATCTTCACAGCCAACGCCAAACGCGCCATCCGAGGCGCGCGGGCGATCCGGGCGGGTACCGTCACGATCAACAGCTTTGGTGAAGGGGATATCACCACACCCTTTGGTGGCTACAAGCAGTCCGGGTTTGGTGGCCGGGACAACTCGATTCACGCCCATGATCAGTATACCCAACTGAAAACCATCTGGATTGATCTGGCCGATGACGAAGATGAGGCGGTAGATTGACGATCTACACCGCCAAACGTTTACCCCGGCAAACCGGCGTGGCAGGATGGAATGCCATCCTGCCTCTGCAGCAGGACCTGCCTCGGCTTGAGCAAGACCAGACCGCAGATGTGACCATCATCGGCGGTGGTTTTGCCGGGCTGTCCGCAGCGCTGAGGCTGCATCAGCTTGATCCGGCGCTGAAGGTTGTGGTGCTTGAGGCTGGGCGCTTTGCGGAAGGCTCTGCCGGGCGCAACTCGGGGTTCATGATCGATCTGCCGCATGACTTGGCCTCGGACAATTACGCCAGCGATGGGCTGGAGGCAGATCGGGCCACAATCGCGCTGAATCGCCAGGCGATTTCCTTTGCGACCCGGGTGGCCGCTGAGTGCGACCTGTCGCCGGAGATGTTCGACCCGTGCGGCAAGATCAACGCTGCTGCGACCGCAGCGGGTGATCGGCACAACGCAGACTACGCAGTGCATTTGGCACGATTGGGAGAGCCCCACGAGCTTTATGATGCACAGCAGATGCAGGCGCTGACGGGCAGCCCGCATTACACATCTGGTCTGTTTGCGCCCGGGACGGTGATGATCCAGCCTGCAGCCTATGTGCGGGCTCTCTCAACGCATCTGGCTGGGCGGATCGGTGTTTATGAAAACTCTGCCGTGACCGGGTTTCGCAAACAAGGCGGTGGCTGGGCGGTCGAGACCGAACAGGCGCGGGTTTCGACGGGGCGGATCGTGATGGCAACAAATGGTCACCTGGAGAGCTTTGGGTTTTACCAGCGGCGTCTGATGCACATCTGCCTCTACGCGTCGATAACGGAACCGCTGACGCCAGATCAGATCGCCACGCTGGGCGGACAGCCACGCTGGTCAGTAACGCCAGCGGATCCGATGGGCACTTCGGTCCGGCGGGTTTCGGGCAGTTATGGGGATCGCATTCTGATCCGGACCTGTTCAAGCTTTCATCCTGAAATCCACAGCAGCGATAGCCATTTGAATCGGGCAGGCGCGGTGCACGATCGTAAGTTTCAGGAGCGATTTCCCAACTTGCCAAATGTACAGATGCAGCACCGTTGGGCTGGGATGCTGTGCCTCAGCCGCAATGGTTCGGCCGCGTTCGGTGAGATCGAGCAGGGTGTATATGCCGCCTGCTGTCAAAACGGATTGGGTATAGCGCGAGGAACACTGCAGGGAATGGGCGTGGCAGAGCTTGTACTGGGGAAAGACTCCCAGATTGCAGATCATTTTCTGGCGCAACCGATGCCACCGCGTTTGCCACCCGAGCCCTTCGCATCGGTTGGGGCCAATGCGTATCTGCGCTGGAAAGAGTGGCGATCAGGGGCGGAATAGCTTGCAGGCTGGTCAGGGCAGGCTGAGCTTTGCCATCCGTCCGCCATCGATCGTGTAAATTTGACCGGTGACAAAACCCGCTTCCTCGGCTGCCAAGAAAGCGACCAGTGCGGCGACTTCTTTCGGGTCGCCGGTGCGGCCAACGGGATGAATGCGGGCGATATCCCGGCGGAATGCGCCGGGGTCGTTCATGCTCTCGATGAAATCGATGTTGAGGTCTGTGTCGATCCAGCCCGGTGCCACCGCATTGCAGCGAATGCCTTCTGCTCCGTGATCCACGGCAACCGCGCGGGTCAGCCCATGCAGCCCGGCCTTAGAGGCGCAGTAGGCGGCGTGGCCGGGGTTGCTGCCCAACCCCTCGACCGAGCCGATATTGACGATGCTGCCCTTGGTTTTGCGCAGATGTGGCAGTGCAGCCTGGATCAGCAGGAACGGGGCGGTCAGGTTGACCATGAGGTTGCGTTGCCAATCTTCAAGCGGCATGTCGTTGACAGAGGCCTCCTGCATCATGCCTGCGTTGTTGATCAGTACGTCCAGCTGGCCCGCGCTGTCCACAACCTGCTTGATGATCTGCACCGGGCTTTCCGGGTTTGCAAAATCCGCCGGGATAGAGGGGAACTCATCATCTTTACCGCGCTGCGCAGTGTAGACATTAGCCCCTTCTTCGCGCAGCCGCCGGGCGATGGCTTGTCCGATGCCACTGCGGCCACCGGTCACGAGCGCTGTTTTTCCTGCGAATCTTTTCATTGCACCGGCTTGCCCCCATTCACTTCGACCAGAGCACCACACATGTAGCGCGCCGAATCCGAGGCGAGAAAAAGGATCACTTCGGCTATATCTTCGGGTTCGGCGATACGCCCTAAAGGCACCGACTTCCCAAGCTCGGCAATCGCCGTATCAGGATCGAACCCACGTTTGGCAAAGCCCGAACGCAGCATCGGTGTGTTCACCTCGTTCGGGCAGACGGCGTTGATGCGGATGCCCTGATGGGCGTGATCGTGCCCCATGCATTGGGTGAGGCTGGCAATGGCCGCTTTGGTCATGCAGTACACCGCATGATCCGGGCCAGGTCGAAGGCCCCAGCACGAGGCAGTGTTCACAATAGCACCGCCACCCGCCGCCGCCATGATTGGAATCGCAGCGCGGCAGATACGGAAAGGGGCCTCGACATTCACTCCGACGGACAGGGCCCAATCCTCATCGGATGTTTCAGTCACCGGGCCGCGGGTGATCACGCCTGCATTGTTGATCACGATATCAAGACCATACAGCGCCTGATGCGCGGCCAAGGCCAGCCCGTCGCAATAGTCGGGATCGCGCAGATCGCCGGGCAGATGCGCCTCGGCTTCAAGGCTGCCCACATCGCGGTCAGCAACAGCTACACGCGCGCCTTCGGCCCGCAACTGGCTGACGATGGCGCCCCCGATCCCGCCCGACGCCCCCGTGACGAGTGCGGTTTTTTCAGCGAACCTCATTCGTGTACCTCCCCGGGATTTAGTAGGACTGGTTCAGCTCATCCGCAGCCGGTATTTCACGCTCGCGCCGGGCGATGTAATCCAGCAGCTCTTCGTTCTTGGCGATATCGAGCGTTGGTTCCTGATACTCGGCCAACAGCTTGCGGGCGTGTTTGAGCGCGCGTTCGGTGATTTCAACACAACCCTCAGCCTGCCATTGTTCGATCGAGTTGTTGTCGAACATATCCGGCATGAAAAATGCGCTCTGGAAATTGTCCTGCGTATGCGGATGCCCAAGGTAATGCCCGCCCGGACCGATATCACCGACTGCCGAAACGGCCTGATCGAAATCGCCCCATTTCGGGCCCTCGGCCATGCGATAGGCCATGGCGCATTGTTCCGCGTCAACGATGAACTTGGCGGTCGAGCAGTGCATCCCGGCCTCGTTCCAGCCTGCCGAGTGCCAGATGTAGTTCGCACCAGCATGGATGACCGCCTGCAAGGTGGTGGCAGATTCATAGCCTGCCTGCGCGTCGAACGTCTTGGCTCCGCCCAGAGTGTTTGAGGTACGCCAAGGCACTTCGTAGTGCCGCGCCATCTGGCCGATCATGAAGTTCATCAGACTGATCTCGGGCGTGCCTGCCATCGGTGCGCCGGATTTCATCGAGACGGTCGACAGGTAGTGCCCGTAGATCGCGGGCGCGCCCTTGCGGATCACCTGCGTATAGGCCAGCGCGCTGAGCGCCTCGGCATTCAGTTGCGCCACCGTGGCGGGGACGCTGGCGGGCGTATTGGCCCCGCCCAGAACGAAGGGCGAGCACAGCACGGGCTGCTTCCGGCGACAGAAGGCGCGCATCGCGCCCAACATGGTTTCATCCCAGACCAGCGGCGAATTGCCGTTGCAATTGCCAGTGGTGACCGGGTGATCTTCAAGGAAATCCTCGCCGAACAGGATGGCACACATCTCCATGACATCTTCGGCATTCTTGGGGCTGGTGGTCATGCCCATGAAGGTTTTGTCAGAGTGCTTCATTGACGAATAGGTAATCCGCAGATGCCGCTGACTGATCGGGTGATCATAGGGCTCCACGATGTGATGGGCCGAGGAATGCAGCGCGGGCAACATATGGCTGAGCTTGTGGAACATCGCCAGATCGTCCAGCGTCGGGTTGCGGCGCACATCTTCCAGATCGCGCAGGAAGGGCGCTCCGGTCATCGGCACGAAGATCGAGTGTTTACCGCCCAGCCGCACGTTCTTTTTCGGATCGCGCGCGTGGTAGGTGAAATCTGACGGAATGGTCGCGATCAGCTCACGCACCAGACCGCGATCCAGATAGACGAGCTCACCTTCGACCTTGGCACCAGCCTTCTTCCAGTCTTCCAGCGCGATGGGATCACGGAACTGAACGCCTACGTTTTCCAGAATATCCATCGAGGCCGCATCAATGCGTTCTACCTGTGCGCCGTCCATAACCTCGCATAACGGAATGCCGCGGGTCAGGCCCGGCAACATCTCGAAGTTTGGAGCGGTGCGCATGGCGCGCCGGGCAGAGCGCCCTCCGGTACGTGTGGCTGTGGCAGTTCTGGTCATATGGTGCCTCCTTCCGGTTCAGAGTGGAACGGAAAGGGTGAGGTCCACATGCAGGAATGCGAAAGACTGTTGCGAAATGCGACGCCGAAATATCACAAGTGTAAATAACCACTCGAAGTCAGCCCATAGAGTAGTATTGATAGTCTTATGCCCATTTGGGTTTCAGTACCATCAGACAAAAACGATTCCGAAAATGCCTTTGTCAGGACATTCGTGTATGACATTGCTCAATGTCTGCTCAGCGGACAAAGCTACCCTTCACTTGTTTGGTTTCAATGAACACTCGCAACCAAATGCGGACATACCCGATCCGCAGTTTGTACAGGGAGCAACTATGGCCGCTTAGGTAAACAAACGTTGGGCATGCGATGAAGTGGGCTTTTGTTCGCAGCCTATTCTACGCGGTTGCACCTGCATCCGGTCAATTTGCGCGCTTCGCAATTGACTAGTGCCCTGAGCCGATCTACCACCTCAACGATACCGAGGTTTAGCGCTTTAGAACCCACTTATGCGTTCTATGAGCCAGTACATCGATACCGACCCGATGCCATAAGCGGCAATCACAGTCGCCCTTTGGCTAACTGGACATGCCATCAATCGCCAGATCGCGACAGGAAGCGCCAAAGCTCCGACAAAGCTCAACTGACCAGCTTCGACGCCTAGGTTGAAGGCAAACAAGGCTGCAGGAATATCGTTGGAGGGAAGTCCTATCTCGGACAAAGCGCCTGCAAAACCAAGGCCGTGCAAAAGCCCAAATCCGAAACAAACGATCCAGGGCTTTTGTTTTGAAAGTCGAAAACGCCCGTCACCGCCCTTAACAATTTCCATTGCCAAAAAAACGATAGAAAGCGCAATGACGGCCTCGACCGGCGGGCCGGGGACATTCAGAAATCCCAGCGTTGCCAGTGCCAGTGTTATTGAATGTGCCAAGGTGAATGCCGTGATTGCTCCCGCCAGTCTCCACGGATCAGGGACCAAAACAAACAGTGCAAAGACAAACAGCAGGTGATCCCAGCCTTCTAGTATGTGTTCATAACCCAACTGAAAATAGGCTATGAAAACAGACCATGTTGTCTGTTCAAAAGGTATGTTTTGGATGGCAGCATCCGGGGTGAAACGAAGCGTGGCAGGCTCGGAGTGCAGAGGATGCACACGGACCAAAACGTCGTTCTTTTGTGCCGCCAGTCCGTCGACCTCGATGGATTGGCCCGCGATCTCAGCACGGCATTCGACAACCCAGGAAGAAACCCACGCTCGCCCATCGGAGATTGGGTCAGGGCCGTGTGAGGGTGTACAGCCATCCGGTAACACCGCATCAATCGCCATTGGTTGACCATAAACATCTGGTTTTCGCCAATGAACACTCCAAGTGTCCGTAGTGATTTGTCGAATTTCCAAGTATCCCGGATCAAGCGCATGCGCGTTGGCGTATCCCGTGGGCCACGTGAACAACAGAGCAAACATCAAGCCGAAGATGAAGTTCATTTGACCTGACCTGTGAGATCGGGTGCTGTGATCTCATAATTGTCGGCAAGAGCCTCGTATTGCGCCTGCGCCAAATCTTCGCTCATGGCGCGACGCCAATCACGAAGCACCACACTGTGGATCTCTTGCAAGCGAGGTATCCGGCTTGGTTCAATGGCAAGCACTTTCACCAGATGGATGCCGTAACCTGATTGGACCGGCCCCATCCACTGACCTTTTTCGAGATTGGAGAGACCATTGGAAAATCCGGTTCCAAAGACCGAGTCGATTACCCGTGTCGCGGTTAGGGGCATTGATGCAGGCAGTAGTGTCGCGCTTTCCAAGCCGGAAGTCTCCTGTTCCGCACGCAAGGCGGCCAGTGCCCCTTCAATCTCGGTCTCACTTGGTCCTTCACCAAGAAAAACTTGAGTGAACGCGACCTTATTGGGTGTCGCGTAGCGGTCCGTGTTTTGTTGGAGAAAAGCCTCTAGATCTTCGTCTTCTGGAATAACTGAAGCGGCGATGGCTTCGGTCAGAAAATCCATCTTTTGGCTCAGCCGCGACCTGATCACGCTATCTCCGCGTTCCAAGCCAAGCTTTCTTGCTTCCCTAACTAAAACTTCTTCGCGAATTGAAGCGTCGACCAACGCTTGTAGCTCGGAACCGCTAGGCTGGCGTTTCCACCTTGCTTCGAACTGTGAAGCTAACAGCGCGGCATCACTTTCGCTTATAGCTATCGTCTCCGGATCTGCAGCGGCGTCGTTATCTGGTGATATTATGTGGAACCAAATGAATATGGCAGCTCCGATCAAGAAGAAATGGAACAGAGGTTCTTTCACTATTCGCATGAAGGCTCCTGCGTGAAACGCGATACGGCATTATGTTTTATGCTGGCATCAGGCAGTTGAATAACACAAGGAATTGCAACTCAAGGCGCGCCGCTTATCATAAGAGCGTCCCGAGTTAGTGATTGCGACCTGGGTCCCCAAATCTGCACGAAGTAAGGTCACTCTGCCGGCGTGTACCAAATCGGCGAGGAATACGCGCGCTCCTGATGCGTAAGTACCGCATCTTCTGGCAGCTCCGCACCAAACCTCAGTTTGTCGTACAACACCCAGCGTGGGGTTGGGATTTCGAGCGCACGTACGTAATAGAATGCCCGCGCATTTGGATCGAAATCAGGATCAGACCAAACGGTTACCAGTTCGGCGGTTCCAATTGTATTGGTCCAGCTGGCGGTTTCCAGATCCACGGTATTCCCAACCGCAGGGATCTTGCCGTTTTGATCGGCAACACGGTTGTCCGACCATGCCACGTCATAAACGCTTTCCTGCAAAGCACCTTCGGAATCGAGCCATCCCTTTATCACCTGTACGCGATCCAGGTTGGCCCCGACCGGGTCGCGCAGAGCAGCGATCAGGAATGTGGGCGGACCTTCACCCTCGCGAGGTCGCAAATCCGAACCCATTGGAACACCTTTTGTGTAGCCCACATCTGCAAGAAAGCGAGTTTCAACATCAGCGTCGAGGAAATCCCATCCGCCAAAGAACCGTAGACCAATCCGCGGTCCAGTGCTCGCGTAGGTTTCGCGCCGCTTGAACGCATCGAAGATCGCAGCGCGAGTATTGTCGGTCGCCCAAACGGCCGTGTATCCAGAAGCTACAAGGAGGTCGCCAGGAATTTCGCCAAGATCGTTGGCGATGAAAGGATGCTTTATTCTCGTGGCCGAAGGTTCAACGCTGACGGATTTTCCGAAGAAGTTATCTTCCTCAGCAGTTGCTAGAGACGTATGGCTGTCCGTCGCGCCACCCATGCCAAACTTATATGGGTTCACGCCGAACTTCTCTTCCAACAACAAACCGCGCTTCAAGGCTTCTCGGGCGTACTCGCCGGCCAGCATGTCATCGGTTTTCAGCTCGGTTATGTCGAGATTGCCAACGTCCCAGTTTTCGTAATCCGCGAATTCGTCGTCGGGGCTCAGATAGGGGTGCGCTTCGCCGTCGCCCTTGATCTGAGTGACTTCGTAATGGGGCTCCCATTTTGCGCGGGCAGCCACATATTCCTCGTCGACCTTGCCACCGTGATAGGTGTCTTCGGTCGGGAACATCCATCCGTTCGAAAGGTTGCCGTTATGGGCGAAAGCTACCGCGCGACCACCCGTTTTTTCTTGATAGTCATCTAGCCATGCATACAGCGTTCTTGGGTCGGTATCACCAAATGGCGGTTGCGTGACTGGCGGCACCATCTGAAGCGCCCTGATGGGCCCATCGCGCAGCATAACATTCCGGTGCAGGTTGAAGCCCTTGGGTACAGAAGTCCACTCGAACCCTATGAACGCCGTGAAATTGCCGGGGTCGTTGTGTTCTTCCGCAGCCAGAACGATTTGCTCCCATGTAAAAGCAAAAGCGTCAGCACCCGGGCTGTAGGAGTCCAGAAGGACTTCTGGCAGGGTCATTTGCGAGAAATTGGTAATGATATCGAACGCCGCTTTGCCGGCCTCTTCGCCGCCTGCCTTGTAACCTTCGTACCATTCCAAACCTTTCGGATCGGCAAGAACGCCTGGCTTGCCAGCCTGAAGGTCAGGGGCGAATCCCATTAGGTCAGTGTGATCCGTAAGAACCATCCAGTCCAGGGGCCGGGCCAGTCTTACTGGTTGACCCGTTGAAGAAGTAACCTGTTCACCTTTTGCAAAACGCCATGCTTCATCAGGCAACAGAGTGTTCCCAAAAGCACCTGCGTCCAGCGAAAGCCCGGTGTGAAGATGCGTGTCTCCCCACAGCGGTCGCTCGGGGAAAGTGCGTTCGGCATACGGGGAATACGGTTGATCTGAGAACAAGCCTGCCGCGGCTTCTTCACTTGGAACAGCATCTGCAAGGACAGTCGATGATGCCAGCCCTAGTGAGATAGAACAAACAAAAGCTCGAAGCATATGGAACTCCTAAATCAAGATAGCGCGGTGGTGCCGATGACCTACAACTCAAGAATTAATATTCCTATTTCTCTATATAACATCAATTTTCCGTTTGTGGGGATATTCCGCTCTTGGCATTGTCACGATGGTACACTTAGGAGTTTGTCTGAAGAAGTTGGTCTAACGATAACTCCATAAGCCATCTCCTAGATTGTTGTGCTCAACATCGAGAAAGGAAGCTTTAGAGAAATTGCGACTCAGCACCGTTTGGATTGGCGAATGCCCATCGTCTGCCTGTATACACTTTGCAAAGTTGGCATTGCGGCGATGAGATGACATCCCGGGCTATCGCGACATGGATCATTATAGGCTCGAAGCGGAATCTCGCAGGATGTAGGCCAAAGTTGTTGCAGTTCGAGTTACTCGACGTGCAACATCTGCCATTTATCGCTGGTGCCCGCAGGTGGCCGTCCGATTGTATCAACCCAATTGAACCAGTGCGTGACGCTTCTTGCCCGCGCTCAGCTTGATCGGCGATGACAACGCGCCTGCGTCGATCATCAAGCCCGCATCTGTCAGCGGGGCATCGTCCAGTTTGGCGCCGTTTTCGGCGATCAGGCGCTTGGCCTCTTTGCCGGATTTGGCGAGGCCGGATTTGACGATCAGCTGGACGATGGACATGCCGTCACCCAGCTCTGATGCGCTGAGGGTCAGGGTCGGGAGGTCTCCGCCAACGCCGCCCTTTTCGAACACCTCGCGCGCGGTCGCCTCGGCGGTTGCAGCGGCTTCTGCACCGTGCAGCAGAGTTGTGACTTCGTTGGCGAGGCGGATTTTGGCCTCGTTGATTTCGGACCCTTGCAGCGCGGCCATGCGGTCGCATTCGTCCACCGGAAGCTCGGTGAAGATTTTCAGGAACCGGCCCACATCGGCGTCGGTGGTGTTGCGCCAGAACTGCCAGAACTCATAGGCGCTCAGCATGTCGCCGTTCAACCAAACCGCACCGCCCTGTGATTTGCCCATCTTGCGGCCATCGCTGGTGGTCAACAGGGGGGTGGTGAGGCCATAGATCTCGTGATCCAGCACCCGGCGGGTTAGGTCGATGCCGTTGATGATGTTGCCCCACTGGTCCGAGCCGCCCATCTGCAGAACGCAGTTATACCGGCGGTTCAGTTCGAGGAAGTCATAGGCCTGCAGGATCATGTAATTGAATTCGAGGAAACTCAGCGACTGTTCACGATCCAACCGCGATTTCACCGATTCAAAGCTGAGCATCCGGTTGACCGAGAAATGCCGCCCAATATCGCGCAGGAAATCGAGGTAGTTCAGGCTATCCAGCCATTCGGCATTGTTCAGCATCAACGCGCCGGTCTCGCTGTCATCGTAAGACAGGTATTTCGAGAACACCTGTTTCATGCCTGCGATATTGGCGTCGATCTGTTCAGGGCCCAGTAGCGGACGTTCGTCTGAACGGAACGAGGGATCGCCCACCTTGGTGGTGCCACCGCCCATCAGGGTGATCGGTTTGTGCCCAGTCTTTTGCAGCCAGCGCAGCACCATGATGTTCATCAGGTGACCCACGTGTAAAGACTGCGCCGTGGCGTCATAGCCGATATAAGCAGTCTGCACCCCAGAAATCAGAGCGTCGTCAAGGCCCTGATAATCGGTGCAGTCGGCGAGAAAGCCGCGCTCGATCATCGTGGCGATGAAATCCGATTTGGGGTGGTAGGTCATGACGCTCAACAGGCCTTGTGTTCTGGCCCTCTCTGCAAGGGCTGGTGTAAGTCATAGGTCAGTAGTTTCAAAACCAGACCCGCTTGGTCGCACGACGGAAGGTACATTCATGCGACTGGCTTTCTAATTCCCTAAGTCTCGCGGAATGTCCAGTCATTGGCGAGCAAGTGCAGTCCGCACAAAAAAAATCTTGCGGATAAGCTTTATGAGGGAAACGCGAAGAAATAACGCATAGCGAAACACAGAATTTCGCGTCAGTTTTTGAAGCGTACCAAGTCCTGCCGGATAACCTCTGGTTCTAGCGTGCAGTGTGTCTGGACAGAAGCGGCTTTTCATTCTTGATGTGGCGTTCAATCAGTTGCTTTTGCAGCTTCCCGGATGGGATCGGGCAGGCGGGCTTGGGGGCAAATTCCAGTTCTGCTATCTCGGGGAATATGCTCAGGATTTCTGTTCGTGCTTCTGGACTGATGGCCTTGAGCACTTCCGGTCCGGTAAACAGGCTTTCCGATGGTGCGCCTTCGGCATAGACTACCTCGTGCTGTCCAAAAAGAAGGTGAAAATACTCGACGCTCTGGGCATCCTGGTCGATGAAAATACCGGGCAGCGAAGTCAGATTGACGGCGGGTACCAGAACTTCGGAAGTCCTGAACATACGCTCGACAATCTTTGAAGACACCAGCATCCGGTGCTGCCGGGACACCACAAGATCACGCTGAGGCAAGCCCAGACCTAACGCTCCGGCGCTGATACGAACCGGGCGCAGTTTGGGGTTTGCAGCCAGTTCCGGGGCAGATATCGTACGGCGAAACACCCGCAGCAGGGTGGCAAATCCGGGCCCATCACCTGTGGGATCAAACACTTCGACGTCATCGCTGGCTTTCAGATCCTCGACCGCCTTATGACCACCCCTTACCCGAATATTCGTGCCACTGGTGAAACAGGGAACAAAGTCGTCAACGGGCAGATTAACGACTGGACTGGCGAAGGCACCGTCACCCAGCGCCGTGATCGTTAGTGTTGTGTTGAGCGGGGGGACATCCCCCAAAAAGCCGATGAAAAACCCTTGCTCGGCTCCGCCGCCAAACGCGCCGTTGCCGCTGGAATCATAATCGAAAACGCCAATCGTATAGGTATTGGTGCCATCCGTGACTATGTAGTTGTAGTCCCAGGCAATTGCATTCCCCAGATAGGTTTGCGTGGGGTCGTCGGGGAATTCGTTGGTTACACCGTCTCCTTCGATGGTGCCGGGGTCAACGCCATCGGTAATTTCGATCGTATTATATGCGGAGATCTCAAATGTCGTTCCAACGCCGCCGAATTGGGCCTGGTTCGTGGTCAGAGTCGTGTCCGTCCGAAATGCACCGTATATGTTTGGCATAAACCCTGTTCAGGCCAATTCACTGCCGCTTTTTACTAAGCGGTATGAACCTACTCACCCGTCCTCAATTTGTTGTCTGTGCTTTGCTGCATATTAATATCTCATCTATACGCATTGGCGCAACATTTGCGAATATCCGGGGTTTTGAGCCTGCGCTTTTATTGCACTCAACATCCCAAAATACCTGCCATTATTCAGTCGCTTTGTTTCAATGAAAATCTGACGAAGCTGAGCTATATGGAATGATCGTAGGTGCTTCAGATCAAGTGGAACACTGAAACCGGCGACGGGCATTCTTGGGAGAGCTTGGCACCTGCTGTAGCGATCTGCGAACATGTGGTAATGGACTTTGTACAGCTCTTTCATGAGCACTCGGAACTGCGCTGCGTTTGGGAACGCCTTGTCGCCTTCATTCGCGGTCTCGTACCTTTCGGAATTCTGTAGCGGCGCACGGTACAGGCGGGGGCAGAGGCAAGGAAAAGGCACCTTTTCCAAGAAAAATGAAGCTCGCGCATGATGTGTCTTGCCTTGGCTTTGCATTACCGTGCAGGTTGTGCTCAGAACCCGGCGAAACGGGTGGAGAGACGCAATACGAGGTCGGCGTGGGCAGGGTCATCAGCAAATCGGGGGCGATCAGAGCGTTGGGGGCCATGTCGGGCACATCGCTGGACGGTGTGGACGCTGCGGTCGTTGAAACCGATGGGCAGCAGATATTCGGCTTTGGTCCCAGCGGGTATCGCGCTTATTCCGAAGAAGAGCGTGCCACACTGCGCGCGGCGCTGGGGCTTTGGCATGGACCAAAGGTTGATGTTTCGGCTGAATTGGTGACCCGGGCACATGCCGAGGTTCTTTCAGAGTTCGAAGAGGTCGACCTGATCGGCTTCCACGGTCAGACATTGGCACATGAGCCGCGTGGGCGTGGCACGTTGCAGGTGGGTGACGGGCTGGGTCTGTCGCAGGCTTTGGGGCTGCCGGTGGTCTGGGATTTTCGCAGCGATGATGTGGCGCTGGGCGGAGAGGGTGCGCCTCTGGCCCCGTTCTTTCATTTCGCCTGCGCCAAATGGATCGGGGCGGAAGAGCCGCTGTGTTTCCTCAATCTGGGCGGTGTTGGGAACCTGACCTATGTTGACCCGTCTTTTGACGGGCCTGAAGCGCCAGGGGCGTTGCTGGCTTTCGACACCGGACCTGCCAACGCGCCGGTTGACGATCTGATGCAGGCGCGGTTGGGGTTGCCGATGGATCGGGACGGCGCGCTGGCCCGAGAGGGTACGGTCGAGACCGGCGCACTGGAGCTGTTTCTGGCCGAGCCCTATTTCAACCGAATGCCGCCCAAATCGCTGGACCGGAATGATTTCTCGGAAATGATTGGTCTTGTGACCGAGCTGAGCGATGCGGATGCGGTGGCCACGTTGACCGGGATGAGCGCTGCGGGTGTGCTGCAGGGGATGGAGCATTGTCCCAAGCCGCCTGTGCGCATGCTGGTTACCGGTGGCGGACGTCACAACCCAGTGCTGATGGAAATGCTGCGCGTGTCGCTGGATTGCCCGGTCGAGCCGGTTGAGGCGGTTGGGCTGGACGGAGACATGCTGGAAGCGCAGGCCTTTGCCTACCTTGCCGTGCGTGTGGCGCGGGGATTGCCGACCTCTTGCCCGGGTACCACCGGGGTAAGTGCGCTGGTCGGGGGCGGTGTCGTGTCGTCTCCGGCGAGGGGTGTCGTGGTGAGCGGGTAGGGGGCTCTGCCCCCGTCGCTGCGCGACTCCCCCGAGGTATTTTTGGCCAGATGAAGAGGCGGATCTAGCGATTTAGGGCGCGGGCGTAATCCAGGGTGAATTCGGTGTAGCCGTCCGAGGTGGATTGCAGGTGTGCTTGGGTCCAGCGGTGGAAGGCTGGAAGGTGGTGGAAAGGCACGTTTGGAAAGGCGTGGTGCTCCGCGTGGTAGGGCATGTTCCAGGCCAGAAATCGGATCATTCGATTGGTAAAGGTGGTACGGGAGTTTTCGAGCATGTTTGCCACCGGCGGGCAGAGGCCGTGTTCGGCGAGCAGGTATAGGCGCAGGAAAGGCTGGCCGATAAGGGCGGGCAGAAGCCAGAGCCAGAACAACAAAGGGCTGAAGAACAGGCTGAGTGCGGCCAGGGCATATAGTGTGGACAATATTCGGGCTTCGGTTCGTATGGCGTGGTGCTGGCGGGTTGGCAGGTAAGCGGCGCCAATCCTGCCGCGCGCGTTGTCGGTCAACACACGGGCCATACCTGTCCAATATGGCCAACCGCTGAGATAGATCGCAAGGCTGCGCCGGTTTTCGGGGCGGGGTTTGCCGCCAAGTTCCGGGTCTTTGGTTGGGTGGTTTGTCCATTTGTGATGGGCAAGGTGAAAGTAGCGAAACCATGTGAACGGCAGGCAGATAGGAATTGAGACAAGGTGCCCAACCGCTTCGTTGATCCAAGGGGTTTTGAACGGCGTCTTGTGGGTGCACTCGTGGCTGAGCGTAAAGAGGAAAACCAGCAATAGGCCTTGCGGCAGGAGCAGTAGCGGCCAGAGGGGAACCTGTAGGATGATACTGGTGCTGGTTGCTGTCAAAGCGCCGAAATAGATCGCTAGATGTCTGAGACCTGCCATGTCTGACCGCTGTTGCAGCCTGTCCTTGGTCTCGGGCGGGATCGCGGCGATCAGGGCGCGGTGGTCCATGGAATTACACTCCTGGAATATCAAAGCCGGGTGGCGCGAGTTCAAACCCTTCAAATTCAAATCCCGGTGAAACAGTGCAACTGACCAGCGTGTAGTCTCCACTGCTGCGCGCCGCCTGCCAATGGCCCTTAGGTACAATAAGCTGCGGTGCGCCTTGGGTCAGATCAGGTGTGAGGGTGTGGTCTTTGGCAGGGCCTGTATCGGAGGCGCTGAGCGAGAGGATCAGCGGAGCGCCGGAATGGTAGAGCCAGATCTCGGTCGCATCTACCTTGTGCCAGTGGCTGCGCTCACCCTCTGCCAGTAGGAAGTAGATGCAAGTGCCGGTGGCACGTCCGGGATTGTCGGCGCGCCAGGTCTCTTTGAACCAGCCGCCTTCGGGGTGCTGCTGCAGGTTCAGGTGTTGGATGATGTCTTGCGCGGTCATGGAAGCCTCGGGTCTGTTTGTGGGATTATGCACGCACGCGCACGATCTGCTATGGCAATTGTGTATGCAGAGCATATGTTTGCCGCATGACTTTGACGATCCCGTTTGACAACAGCTATGTTCGCCTGCCGGACACCTTCTTTGCGCGGCAGGGGCCTGTGCCTGTGCGTGCACCGAAGCTTGTTGCCTTCAACAGTGATCTGGCGCGACTGTTGCGGATTGCGCCGGGCGACGTAGAAGAGATGGCGCAGGCTTTTGCGGGCAATACTGTGCCCGAAGGGGCCGAGCCGCTGGCGCAGTTATATTCCGGGCATCAGTTTGGCACCTATAACCCTCAACTAGGAGATGGGCGCGCGGTTTTGTTAGGTGAGACGGTCGGAACCGACGGGATTCGGCGGGATATTCAATTGAAGGGCTCAGGGCAGACACCTTTCTCGCGCCAGGGAGATGGACGTGCCTGGCTGGGGCCGGTTTTGCGCGAATATGTGGTTTCCGAGGCGATGCATGCGCTGGGCATTCCCACCACGCGCGCCTTGGCAACGGTTGAAACCGGAGAGATCGTGCTGCGCGAGGGTCCGATGCCCGGGGCGGTACTGACACGTGTGGCGCAGAGCCATTTGCGGGTAGGCACGTTTCAGGTGTTTGCAGCGCGAGGGCAGTTAGAGAGCCTGCAACGGCTAACTGAATATGCCATTCAGCGCCACTATCCTGAGGCGGACGGGGCCATGGGTTTGTTGCGCGCGGTTCGGGATGCGCAGGCCGGGTTGATCGCCCGATGGATGAGCGTGGGTTTCATTCACGGGGTCATGAATACTGACAACAGCTCGATCGCCGGTGAGACGATCGACTATGGCCCATGTGCGTTCATGGACAGCTATCACCCGAATACAGTCTATAGCTCGATCGACCGGATGGGGCGGTATGCCTACTCGAACCAGCCTGAGATTGCGGTTTGGAATCTGGCGCAGCTGGCAACTGCCCTAATTCAGCAGTTTGAGGACAAGGATGCAGCTGTCGAAGAGGCCACCGAAATTGTCCATGCCATGCCTGCGTTGATGCAGGCACATTGGCTGGAACGTTTCAGGGCCAAGATCGGATTGGTTCGGGCAGAGGAGGGGGATCTTGAAATGATCTCGGATCTTTTGACGCGGATGGCGCAGAATCAGGCGGACTTCACAAACACGTTCCGCGCGCTGGGCAGCGACCGCGCGCGAGACCAGTTTGCCGACCCGGCGGCTTTTGACGAATGGGCAAAGGGGTGGCAGGAACGCTTGGCGCGTGAGGATGCGCCTTTGGACGTGATGGATGCGGCCAATCCGGCCTTCATTCCACGCAATCATCGGGTGGAGCAGATGATTCAGGCTGCGGTGCAAGGCGATTACGCACCGTTCAATCGGCTGAATGAAGTGCTGTCACGGCCGTATGAGGATCAACCAGATTCAGCTGACCTGATGCGCCCTCCGGCGAAGAACGAGGTCGTACACGCGACATTCTGCGGTACGTAACAAAGAGACGGTTTCTTATGAAGAAACCGAGCCTGAAACTTTTGAAGTTTCAGGTTTCGAGGCTATCGGGGCGTGTCTGCAAAGGGCTCGGCGATCACCTGACACGCATCTTCATAGACAATGTAGCCGATCCGGTCTGATCGCAGAGTATCGATCTGATATCCGTTTTCTTTGAGCAGTGCGACCATCTCATACGACTTGCCCAAAACCTCATTGGCTTCGGGTTTGAACCAGCTGAGGCCTTTGGTGTTGCGCTGAAAGGCGCTTTTAGATTTTGTCCTGTTGAAACGATAGGGGATTTCAAGGTTTTCCCGGAACCAAGCCAGTAGCGCCTCAATTCGATCGATTGTGTATTTATCCAGAGCGGTGGTGTCGCGCAGGTCGTAGGCAGCGCAGAAGAACCCCTGACGCGCGTCCATATCTTCTATCTTGATCGGGTGGACAAACCTTATGAACATGATCGTGAAGGTGGCCGAGAGGCTGCGCGGGCTCAAGGCCGTTTTGCACAAATGTTAGCGGAGCAGGCGGCGCGTTGCCATTCAGCGCTGGGTTCGGCTTGCACTTGTCCGACCAGTTGGCGATCTTGGGTTAAATCAGTTTAAGTGTGCCGATGACCTACCGCTCAACCCTGCGCCTTGCCAGTTACAACATTCAGAAATGCGTGGGACTCGATTTCCGGCGGCAGCCGCAGCGGATATTGCAGGTCATCGAAAGCATGCAGGCCGATATCGTTGTTCTGCAGGAGGCGGACAAACGATTGCCGCCCCGTCCTGCCGCTTTGCCACATTTCATGTTGGATGAGGCCGGGTGGCAGATCGTGGACCTGGGCGGTGCCGGTAGTCTTGGTTGGCATGGCAACGCGGTGATCTGGCGTGGGGACGCCATTCAGGTGCGTCAGGCAGGTCATCATGATTTGCCGGGTCTGGAGCCCCGCGGCGCCGTGCGGGTCGAGTTTGATACGCAGATCGGGCCTTTGCGGGTGATGGGGATGCATCTTGGGCTTTTGCCGGCGTCGCGACGCCAACAGATCAGTCATATCCGTCGATGTGATTCTGATCTGGAACACATGCCCACCGTCTGGGCCGGGGATTTCAACGAATGGTCACGCCAGCCGGTTCTTGATCATTTGGCCCCGGACATGCAGTTTCTGCCACCGGTTCCTAGTTTTCCTGCCGCGCAGCCGTTGGGGGCACTGGACAGAATCGCGGTGGGTCAGGGGCTTGAGGCTGCACTGCACGGGGTGCATGATGCGCGGCCCGCGCATATCGCCTCGGATCATTTGCCGGTCTGGGCCGATCTGCGACGCATCGCCTGACCGCAAAATCGTCTGTGGCGCAGGGCGCGTAGACATATTAAGACAGAACACCGAACAGTCCCGGGGGTCACCATGTCCGACACGATTATCGCACGTTGCGAAGCCAAGGGCCTGCGCATGACCGGCCAGCGGCGGACCATTGCACAGGTCTTGCAGCAAAGCGAAGATCACCCGGATGTAGAAGAGCTTTATGCCCGTGCTTCAGCCGAAGATGCGGGAATTTCGATCGCGACAGTCTATCGTACCGTGAAGTTGTTCGAAGAGGCCGGGATACTTGAGCGGCTGGAGTTCGGTGACGGGCGCGCGCGGTACGAAGATGCGGAGCGCGATCACCACGACCACCTGATCGACATGCAGTCAGGCGAGGTGATCGAGTTTGTCGACCCTGAGATAGAAGCGCTGCAAGAAAAGATTGCGGCCAAGCTTGGCTACAGGCTGAAAGGCCATCGCCTTGAATTGTACGGCGTACCGTTGGAAAAAGACTAACACATCACGAAAATCGATCGGTCGGTGAACGCGATTTCATCGAACATGTCGTTATACTGCTTGCGACGTCGCAAAGGTTGCGGTTTTGCTGCCGGAAAGGTCCGCCTGTCAGCGGCCTGTTCCAATGGAAACGCGCATGAACAACGTAAACGGCATTTTGCTGATCATCGGCTCGATGGCAGCCTTCGCGCTTGAGGACATGTTCATCAAGCATCTCTCGGTCAGTGTCTCGACCGGGCAGATCATGATCGCATTGGGTCTGTTCTGCGGCGCTGTGTTTACGCTTATGTCTATGGCAACACGCAAACGCATCTTCGACCCGGTCGCGTGGCAACCTTTGCCGCTGATCCGTGCCGGGACCGAAGCCTTTGGTGCGCTCAGCTTCGTGACCGCGCTGTCACTTGTTGATCTGTCGACTGTGGCGGCGGTTTTTCAGGCGATGCCTCTATTTGTCACGATGGGGGCAGCACTGTTTCTGGGTGAGCAGGTCGGTTGGCGTCGTTGGAGCGCCATCGGCATCGGCTTTGTCGGCGTCTTGATGATCATCCGCCCCGGGTTCGAGGGATTCCAGCCGGAATCATTGTTTGTTTTGGTCTCGGTCGTTGCGATCGCGGCACGTGATCTGATCACACGCAGGTTGGATGTTCGTGTGGCCTCGTCGGTCGTCGCATTGCAGGCCTATATCGGAGTGGCGCTGGCTGGTGCGGCCCTTATGGTGTTCACAGCACAGCCCGTTGTGCCGCTGCAAGCTGCGCAGATCGGGCCTTATCTGGGTGCCATCGGGTTCGGCGTATTGGGCTATTACGGCATCGTAACCGCGATGCGGATTGGCGAAGCTTCAGCGCTGACGCCGTTTCGGTATACCCGGTTGGTGTTCTCGATCACGGCTGGGATGCTGATGTTTGGCGAACGCCCCGACAGCATGACGTTGGCCGGTGCCGGTCTGATTATCGGATCAGGTCTGTATACTTTCATTCGAGAACGCCAGTTGGCGCGGGCATTAGCAGTGGCCTAAGCGCCCGTGGCCTGTTGGCGCAAACAGCAAACTGTTAGCCCTAAAGGCCGAAAAATATAAGTGTTAGCGATAACGGAAACGGTTTACTTTTCGCCGCGTGCTGGTATGAGGCATGCAACCGTTGGCATCATTGGGACCCGTATCATGAGCACGATCATCGACATCCACGCACGCGAAATACTGGACAGCCGGGGCAACCCGACGGTCGAAGTGGACGTGATTCTGGAAGACGGCACCATGGGCCGCGCCGCTGTGCCTTCAGGGGCGTCGACCGGCGCCTACGAGGCGGTGGAAAAGCGCGATGGTGACAAATCTCGTTACATGGGCAAGGGCGTGCTGGAAGCGGTTGCTGCCGTTAACGGTGAGATCGCCGAAGAACTGGTGGGCTTTGACGCGACCGAGCAGGTGGCCATCGATCAGGCGATGATTGAACTCGACGGGACCGAGAACAAGGGCCGTCTGGGCGCGAACGCTATCCTGGGTGTCTCGCTGGCGACGGCTAAGGCGGCTGCGGATTTCACCACGCAGCCTCTGTACCGCTATGTTGGCGGTACCTCGGCGCGCGTGCTGCCGGTGCCGATGATGAACATCATCAATGGCGGCGAACACGCCGACAACCCGATCGACATTCAGGAATTCATGATCATGCCGACCTCGGCCGCGAATATCCGCGAAGCCGTGCGCATGGGGTCGGAGGTGTTCCATACGCTCAAGCGTGAACTGTCGGCTGCCGGACTGGCCACCGGAGTGGGGGACGAAGGTGGTTTTGCCCCTAACATCGCTTCGACCCGTGAGGCACTGGATTTCATCCTGCAGGCGGTCGAAAAAGCGGGCTACAAACCCGGCGAAGAGATCCATCTGGCGCTGGACTGCGCCGCGACCGAATACTATCGCGACGGAAAATATGTTCTGTCGGGTGAAAACATCTCGCTGACCTCAGAGGAAAACGCAGAGTATCTGGCGACCTTGGTCAAAGATTACCCAATTATCTCGATCGAAGACGGCATGTCCGAGGACGATTGGGATGGCTGGAAAGCGCTAACTGATGCCATCGGCAACGAAGTACAACTGGTCGGCGACGACCTGTTCGTAACCAACCCAGAGCGTCTGGCAGAGGGGATCGATCGTGGCTGTGCCAACTCGATGCTGGTCAAGGTGAACCAGATTGGATCACTGACCGAAACTCTGCGCGCCGTCGATATGGCCCACCGTGCACGGTATACCAACGTGATGTCGCATCGCTCGGGCGAGACCGAAGATGCCACCATTGCCGATTTGGCAGTGGCGACCAACTGCGGGCAGATCAAAACCGGCTCGTTGGCGCGGTCGGACCGGTTGGCCAAATACAACCAGCTGATCCGCATCGAGGAATCGCTGGGTGAGGTCGCAGAATACGCCGGCGCGTCGATCCTAAAGCGCTGAGTTTGGCGTACTTGGTAAAACCAGATCAGGCCCCGGCAGAACGCCGGGGCCATTTTTTTTCTTTGCGTCATTGCCGATCCGTCTAAGCTGGGCATCGAAGGCCAACATGGGAGAGGGCGATTTATGACAACATCAAACGCATCGTTGGCGCTGGGGCGCTATTGATCCTGCCTCAGCTTGCAGGGGCTGATCGTCCGCCTCAGGCAGTGTGCCAGAAAATGGTGGAAGGCGATCCCAGCGGGCAGGTCACGATGGAGGAATGCCTGTGCACCTATAACGTCGCCAACACGGTTTTGGACGATGACATCAAAGAATTATTGTTCGAGTCCTGGTACACTGGTGAGAACATAACTGAACAATTGAATGCGCTGCCCAAATCCAAACGCGTGCCCCGGCAGTTCAAGACCATGGAGCAGACGTTCAATAAGAACTGCCGCTGATCGTTAAGCTAAACAAACATAAATGTCGTTATGTGTGAACTTGTTCCTATTGCGGCGCTGTGACTCCCGATAGTCTGCAAACATTGCAGAAAGGGGGACGATATGTCTGCTTCAAAGGTCTTTCTCGTAATTTCAATGCTTTGCGCGGGGATGCTGGCCGCATGTTCAGAGCCTGGAACCTATCCGATCACAGGGATGCAGGTTTCGCAGGATGATCCGGTGCAGGAAATGGCAAATCCGGCGGTAATCTTCCGGGGGGAATCGCGCTAAAGCGATTTGCTCATCAGCATGTAGCGATCGCGCGGTTTAAAACCTGACCGCAGATATAGTTTCTGCGCGGATTCGTTGGTCCGATCGACCTCAAGATGCAGGGCGGTCAGACCGGCCTCGGCCAGCGCCTTGGGGAGATCATGCAGCACTTCGGTGGCGATACCGCGTCCGCGAACGGCGGGGCGGATGTAAATCTCATCCACAAAGGCATCCATGCCACCAAACTCGACCGACCAGCCGAAGGTGAGGATGACATAGCCCAGCGGCGCGCGGCCCGGACCGATCAGATATATGCACCCATGGGGTATTCCATCCAGCAGAGGGGCCAGCGCATTGCGACGTTTGTCGTCATCCTGCGCGATGCCGGATTCCGAGTGAAACGCTGCGACCAGCGCCATCAGTCGGTCCAGATCGTCGGGGCGGGCAAGGCGGAGTGCGGCGGTCATAGGCGGGCAAGTCTTTCTGTGAGAAGGTCGAAGAAACCTTGGGCATCCACGTCACCCATGAACATGGCGTTTGGTGCGCGATCAGTGACCCGCCACCAGTCGGCCACTGTCATACCCAACGTCAATTCTGATTGGGTTTCGATCTCAACATTGATGTGGCGGCCCGAGAACAGATCGGGCCGGATCAGATAGGCGGTGACGCAGGGGTCGTGCAGCGGTGCGCCCTCCGAACCGTATTTTTCCTTGTCGAAACGTTCGAAGAAATCGGTCATCTCTGCCACTGCATGACCAACCTTGCTGTCCAATGCCCGGAATGCATCGTTGCGATGGGGCGTGACAAGCGCATCATGTGTGACATCCAATGGCATTACGACGATATGAACGCCGGATTTAAACACAATATCAGCGGCTTCTGGGTCGACATAAATGTTGAATTCGGCTGCTGGTGTGATGTTTCCAACCTCAAAATACGCACCACCCATCAGCACGATTTCCTGCACCCGGTCAATAATATCGGGAGCTTTTTTGAACGCTGTTGCGATGTTGGTCAGCGGCCCCAGAGGGCAGAGCGTCACAGTGCCGGGCTCATGTGCGCGTAGGGTATCGATGATAAAATCGACCGCGTGACCTTCGGCCAGAGGCATTTCAGGATCTGGCAAAACAGGGCCGTCGAGCCCTGTTTTACCATGCACATGCTCGGCGGTGACGAGCGGGCGTTTCAGGGGGCGATCGCATCCGGCGTAGACGGGGATATCGGTGTGCCCCGCCAACTCGCACACGACGCGGGCGTTTTTGGCGGTCAGCTCCAAAGGCACGTTTCCAGCGACGGCGGTGATACCCAGAACCTCGATCTCTTCGGGGCTGGCAAGCGCCAGAAGAATGGCGACGGCGTCGTCCTGTCCGGGATCGGTGTCGATTATGATCTTGCGGGGCATAGGGGTCTCCGGGGGCGGTGAAGGTCGGACACTCGCAAGTGTCGCGGGACTTGTCTAGCCGAATTACGTGCCTGCCGGAGCATCCACCGGCGGGAGTTTGCCGTTGGCGCGGTGTTCCTCGATTTTCACCTCGTCCCACAGTGCGTCCATTTCGGCCAGATCACTTTGGGTGGGCGTTTTTCCGCGTTCGGCCAGCCGGGCTTCGACCTTCTCAAAACGACGAGTAAACTTGGCGTTTGTGCGGCGCAGGGCGGCCTCGGGTTCGATGCCTAAGTGGCGGCCGAGGTTGACAATCACGAACAGCAGATCGCCGAATTCATCCTCAAGCGCGTCGGCATCCATGCTGTCGCGCGCCTCTTCCAGCTCAGCGGCTTCCTCGGTGATCTTGGCGAGCACATGGCTGGCGTCAGGCCAGTCGAACCCTACGCGCGCGGCACGTTTCTGCAGCTTATGTGCGCGTAGCAGGGCGGGCAGGTTGGCGGCGACACCGTCTAGTGCACCTTTTTGTTCTTTGCCCGCACGTTCGGCGGCTTTGATGGTTTCCCAGTCCTTTGTCTGTTGATCCGCCGACTTGTCTCGGGACTCATCACCGAAGACATGTGGGTGACGGGTAACCATCTTGTCCGACATGGTGCGCACCACGTCCTGAAAGGTAAAATGCCCAGCCTCTTCAGCCATTTGCGCGTGGAAGACGGATTGGAACAGCAGGTCGCCCAGCTCTCCCTTCAATTCGTCATAAGCCTCGCGTTCGATGGCATCGGCGACTTCATAGGCTTCTTCGATCGTATAGGGCGCGATGGTCGAAAAATCCTGTTCGATATCCCACGGGCAACCGGATTGAGGGTCGCGTAGGCGGCGCATGATTTCCAGCAAACGCTCGATACCTGCGTCCGTGTCGTGGATCAGAGGATTTTCGGCCATTGCGAACCCTTTCGTTCCGGTGTCAGATGCATCCATCCCGCAGTCAGGATCAGGAGTCCACCCCAGATGCCCGTCGTCAACCGAATTGCCGATTACGCCGCTGATATGGCCAAGTGGCGCCAGCACCTTCACACCATCCCCGAATTGGAGTTCGAATGCTATGAGACCGCCGCCTTTGTGGCCGAGCGTCTGCGCGAGTTTGGGGTGGATGAACTGCATGAGGGAATCGCCAAAACCGGCATGGTCGCGATCATCAACGGGCAGGGCGAGGGACCGACTATTGGTCTGCGCGCTGACATGGATGCATTGCCGATTACCGAGGAAACGGGCGTGGACTACGCCTCGAAGAACCCCGGTAAGATGCATGCCTGCGGTCATGACGGGCACACAACCATGCTGCTGGGTGCTGCGCGCTATCTGGCCGAAACGCGGAATTTCGCGGGCCGCGTTGCGCTGATCTTTCAGCCTGCCGAGGAAGAGGGCGGCGGCGCGGGCGTGATGGTTGAAGAAGGCATCATGGATCGGTTCAATATCTCTCAGGTTTACGGCATCCATAACACTCCGGGTCGGCCCGAAGGGCTGTTCGAAACCACGCCGGGGCCGCTGATGGCCGCAGTAGATACGTTTGAGATCCATATTCAGGGCGTGGGCGGCCACGGGGCAATGCCGCATGAGACGCGCGACCCAGTGATGGCAGCTTGCGGGATGGCGCAGGCGATCCAAACTATCGTCAGCCGCAACCACTATGCGCTGGACGATCTGGTGGTGTCGGTGACGCAGATACACACCGGAACAGTGAATAACGTGATACCTGATACCGCTTATCTGAACGGCACCGTTCGCACCTTTGATCCGGCCGTGCAAAGGATGGTCAAAGAGAGAATGGCGCAGATCGTGGCGGGGCAGGCGGCCTCGTACGGTGTTGAAGCCAAACTGGACTATCAGGAGGGTTATCCCGCCACTATCAACGACGCCGACAAGGCGGCATTCGCGGCTGAAGTGGCGCGGGATGTATCCGGCGCGGAACGCGTGAAAGATGATGCTGGGCGTGAGATGGGGGCAGAGGATTTTTCCTACATGCTGCAGGCCCGACCCGGTGCTTACCTGTTCATGGGGCAAGGAGATGGCGCGGGGCTGCACCATCCGAAATACAACTTCAATGACGACGTCGCGCCGATCGGAGCGTCCTTCTTCGCACGGATCGTCGAAAAGGCACAGCCGTTGGGCTGACAGGGAAAAGACATGGCACTGGAAGATGCAAAGAACCAGGTGGATGAGGCATTCACCAACCCCGATCTTAAGGGGCTGTCCTATGAAAACACCTTTGGCGGCGCGACTTCATTCCTGCGGCGGCTTTATACCAAAGACCTGACTGGTGCGGATATTGCTGTAACCGGCGTGCCTTTCGATCAGGCGGTGACAAACCGCCCCGGAACCCGGCTTGGCCCTCGCGCGATCCGTGAGGCGAGCGCGCTGCAATCGCCGGATGCGCCTTATGGCTGGCCTTTTGATGCTCTGAGTGAGCTGGCCATCGTGGATTATGGCGACATGGCCTATGACTACGCCAATATCCCGGCCTTTCCCGACACGCTGACCGACCACATTCGGACCATTCTGAAGGCCGATGTCGCTTCGGTCACGCTGGGCGGGGATCATTATATCAGCTTCCCGATCCTCAAAGCTTATGCCGAGAAATATGGGCCGATGTCGCTGCTGCAATTTGATGCGCATACGGACACCTGGGCCGATGACGACATGTCCCGCGTGGATCACGGGACGATGTTCTACAAGGCAGTGAAATCGGGGTTGGTTGATCCGAAACGCTCGGTTCAGGTGGGCATTCGCACTACAAACGAAGACACGTTGGGCGTCAACATCATCGACGCGCGCGAGGTTTACGAATCCGGCCCAGCCGCCGTGGCGCAGAAGATCAGGGGTATTCTGGGCGACAGCCCCGTGTACCTGAGCTTCGACATCGACGGTCTGGATCCTGCTTTTGCGCCCGGTACTGGTACGCCGGTCTGGGGTGGGCTGAGTTCGATTCAGGCGCAAATCATCCTGCGCGACATTGCCGGGATCAACCTCAAAGGTGGCGACGTGGTCGAGGTTTCTCCGCCGTATGACACCTCTGGTGCGACGGCGATTGCGGGGGCTCATGTGGCAACACAGATCATTTGCCTTTTGGGGTGGAACAAGCTGGTGAAGCCTTAACCTTTGGTTAGGCATAATCCCGGTATCTGCTTGGTGAGGCACCGGATCGGAGACATTACATGACCCAATACAACCAACCGATTGGCGGCAATGATCTGGCACGGTTTTCGGGGCCGAACACGTTTATGCGGTTGCCACAGGCGTCGTCGCTGGACGGGCTGGATGTGGCGATCCTGGGGGTTCCGATGGATATCGGCACTTCGTGGCGGTCGGGCACACGGTTCGGACCCAAGCAGATTCGCAGCGAAAGTGCGATGATCCGGCCCTATAACATGGCCAATGGCGCGGCACCGTTCGACCATTTGCAGATCGCAGATATCGGCGATCTGGCGATCAACACTTTCTCGCTTGCCGATAGTCTTAGGGTCATCAAGGAAAGCTATGACGGCATTCTGGCGCAAGGTGTCATCCCGGTGGCGATGGGTGGGGATCACTCGATCACTTTGCCGATCCTGCGGGCGATGGCAGCCAAGCACGGGCCTGTGGCTCTGGTGCACGTGGACGCCCATGCCGACGTGAATGATGAGATGTTCGGTGAAAAGGAAACCCACGGCACTGTCTTCCGCCGCGCCTATGAGGAAGGGCTGATTGTCCCTGACAAGACCTTTCAGATCGGCATTCGAGGTTCGGGTTACGCCGCCAGCGACTTTACCGAGGCACAGGGTTGGGGGTTCCGTCAGTACCCGGCGTGGGAGCTGTGGCAACAGAACCTGACCGAAATCGGCTCTTTGATCCGTAAAACGGTTGACGATCACCCGGTCTATATCACCTACGATATCGACAGCCTTGACCCGGCTTATGCACCCGGAACGGGCACGCCCGAGATCGCAGGTCTGACCACTCCGCAGGCGCTGCAGTTAATCCATGCGCTGGCGGACATGAACGTGGTGGGCTGCGATCTGGTCGAAGTAACTCCACCCTATGATCCGTCGGGCAATACGGCACTGACCGCAGCCAATCTACTGTTCGAGATGCTGTGCATTCTGCCCGGAGTGACGTCACGATAGGGGTGCGACGCCATCCTCTGACCGAGTAAGCAGGGCATAGCGGGAATGAATGGGCAGATGAAAATGGTGCTGTGGCTGTTGATTGCGGTGGGCCTTGCAATGGGTGCCTATATCAGACTTGCGCCTTCAGATCCTGTGCGCTGGCATGTGGCCCCTGAAGACGCGGAACGAGACCTGAAGGGTGGTGTCGTTCGGGTCGTCGAAACCGGTCCTGATGGGCTGGCGCGTCTCGACAAAATTGCGCGCGCAACACCACGCACCAGTGTGCTGGCCGGATCTCTAGAAGAGGGCATGATCACCTATATCACCCGTACCAAGGTGTTCGGGTTTCCCGACTACACCACCGTGCAGCAAGACGGCGATACGCTGCGTATCTATGCCAGATTAAGATTTGGCCGGAAAGATTTCGGCGTTAATCGGGACCGGGTCACCCAATGGCTTGCTTTGCTGCAACCCTGACGACAAACAGCCCTCTTGCACCTCGCGCCACATGGGCACGTTCAGCGACATCTGGCATTGGGCCATGAACATGCGGCCGTCGACCTGCAGGCATATCATCTCTCCCAACTCGATGCGGGTGCCGGATTTGTCGGTGCAATAGCAGTCTTGCACTTTGCCTCCGGGGCCAACAACATCGGCCATTCCGGGCGTCGCAATGAGTGTCAGGGCTAAGATCAGTCGCTTCATGGCCCAAGCCTAGCACAAGGCAGGGCCTTGACCAAAGCCTCTGGATGATAGACACCGCGCGGATGATCCCCGAAGAACGCCTTGAACAGATAACTCAGCGATTCCAATACCTCGAAGCGGCCATGGCGGATGGTGCCTCGGGCGGGGATATTGCAGCTTTGGCAAAGGAATATTCCGACCTCAAGCCGGTGGTCGATCAGATCATGGCGTGGCGTCAGCTGGTTTCTGATCTGGCCGAGGCCGAGGCGATGTTGGCCGATCCGGACATGAAAGAGCTGGCCGAAGAGGAAATTCCAGAACTGCAGGCGCGTATCCCCGAGGCGGAGCATGCCTTGCAGCTGGCGCTGTTGCCCAAAGACGCGGCTGATGCGCGCCCGGCAATGCTGGAAATACGCCCCGGCACCGGCGGGGATGAGGCCGCGCTGTTTGCCGGAGACTTGCTGCGCATGTATCAACGCTATGCCGAAGCGCGGGGCTGGCAGTTCGAGATCATCGAGGAACAAGCGTCTGATCTTGGTGGGATCAAAGAGGTGGTGGCACATATCAAGGGCGACAATGTCTTTGCGCGGATGAAGTACGAATCCGGCGTGCATCGCGTGCAGCGCGTGCCCGAAACCGAAAGCGGTGGGCGCATTCATACCTCGGCGGCGACGGTGGCGGTTTTGCCAGAGGCCGAGGATGTGGACATTCAGATCGATGCCAATGACATCCGAATTGACACGATGCGCAGCTCGGGCGCGGGGGGGCAGCACGTGAACACGACGGATTCGGCTGTGCGGATTACTCACTTGCCCAGCGGAATCGTGGTGACCAGTTCCGAGAAATCCCAGCACCGAAACCGTGAGATAGCGATGCAGGTGCTGAAAACGCGCCTTTATGATCTTGAACGGCAGCGGATCGACAGCGAACGCTCGGCGGATCGCGCCAGTCAGGTCGGTTCAGGTGACCGGTCGGAACGGATTAGGACGTATAACTTCCCGCAAGGCCGCATGACGGATCACCGCATTAACCTGACGCTTTATAAGCTGGATCAGGTGATGCAGGGCGATCTGGATGAGGTGATCGACGCGCTGACCGCAGATGATCAGGCTCGGCTTCTGGCCGAAATGGCGCAATGATTGCTGCGCTGACAGCCGCGCAGGCCATGGTCGCTGCAACCGCACGTTTGCGCGCAGCCGGTGTGCCTGATCCAGCGCGGGATGCGCGGGTGCTGCTGGCGCATGCGGCGCGGATCGAGGCCAGTCGGGTGACGCTGATCGCGCCCGAGGAACTGCCGGAGGATATCGCGGAACGCTACGATCAATTGATCTCGCTAAGGGCCATCCGAGTGCCGGTATCGCATCTGCTGGGCGAGCGTGAATTCTATGGTCGGCGGTTTCGGGTCAGTCGCGATGTGCTGGACCCGCGCCCGGAGACCGAAGCATTGATCGAGGCGGCGCTGAGCGAGCCGTTTGATCATGTACTCGATTTGGGTGTGGGCTCGGGCTGTATCCTGATCACCTTGCTGGCCGAGCGGGCGAGTGCCTCGGGCGTCGGCGCCGACCTCAGCGAAGCTGCCTGTCTGCAGGCCAGCGCCAATGCAGTACAGCATCAGGTGCAGGCGCGCGTCGAGATTCGGCAATCTGACTGGTTCGAAAACATTGAAGGTCAGTTCGATCTGATTGTTTCGAATCCGCCCTATATTTCAGCGGACGAGATGCACGCGCTTTCCCCTGAAGTGCGCGAGCATGAGCCGCGCATGGCGCTGACGGATGAGGGCGACGGTCTGGATGCCTATCGCCGTATTGCGGCGTCGGCCCCGGATTATCTGATGCCCGGCGGGCGTATCCTGGTTGAAATTGGCCCGACACAGGGCGCTTATGTTTCTGCCCTTTTTGATGCCGCTGGTTTGACCGGCGTAAAGGTGATCCCCGATCTGGACAGGCGTGATCGTGTTGTGGGGGCCAGAATGCCGCCTTCTAAGCGAAACTGAGGCCGAAAAATGCCGATTGATGTAAAAAAGCTGCGACATTTTCGAGAATCCCCTTGTCTGAACGCTCAGGACATGTTTACTCAGGATTAGTCGGCGAGGTTGACGCTGTTTCAGCGCACCCCTGACGCCAAGCCCAAAAAGTCGATAGCGCGTAACGGCACAAGCCACTGAGCAGCGTTAGATACGGGTTGATCGACAGTGAATTGATAAGGCTGACGTAAAGTAAGATGAGATCTTCCAAATCCCGCTCGCGGGCCAAGAACAACCGCAATCGTCCTTCTGGCGGAAACGTCGTAAACCGGGTTTTTGACAGCTCGGGCCCCGAAGGCAAGGTGCGTGGCACACCGCAGCAGATCATTGACAAATACAACCAATTGGCGCGCGACGCTCAGCTGTCGAATGACCGCGTGGCAGCTGAGAACTTTCAGCAACACGCCGAGCACTATCTGCGCATGCTAAGCGAAGCGCAGCGCGAGATCGAAGCGCGCCGCGAAGAGCAAGAGCGTCAGAACCGCGAACGACAGGCCGAGCGTGATCGTGAACGCGCGGAGCGTCAGGAACGCGAAGCAGCCCGTCAGGCCGATCCGGCCGAGGCTCCGCAGCCGGACGTTGTGGATTTCGGGAATGAGGCGGCTGCGCCCGATACAGGGCTGGTCGAGACGCCGGAAAGCAAGGATGCCGAGCAACCCGAAGCGACCGAGCGTAAGGAAAAGCCGCGCCGCCCGCGCACCCGGAAGCCAAAGGCTGCCACCCCTGCGGCTGAGGATGCACCCGCTGACAAGGGCGACGCACCCGAGGCAGCTGAATAAGCGCTTTTCGATCATGAATTGAATGAAAACCCCGGGCAAAGGCCTGGGGTTTTTTCGTTCAGGGTTTGCGAATTTCGCGCGCGAGCGCGCAGAAGGCTTCGAGCGGGATCTGCTCGGCCCGGTCGGTGGGTTTGATTCCGGCTGCGATCAGGCGGTCCTCGATATCTGGCGCTGCCCCTTTGAGTGAGGCCCGCAGCATTTTGCGGCGCTGATTGAAGGCTGTGGCAACCACGCGCGACAGGGTTGCGGCGTCAGCGGGATAGCGGGGTTCGGGCAGGGCAGTCAGGTGAACCACGGCGCTTGAGACCTTGGGCGGTGGAGTGAAGGCTCCGGGTGGCAGGGACATTGCAATGCGCGCTTCGGCCCGCCATTGGGCAAGGATGGCGAGGCGGCCATAGGCCTTGCTGCCGGGTTGGGCGACGATCCGCTCGGCCACTTCACGTTGAAACATAAGGGTCAGGCTCTGCCAGAAGGGCGGCCATTCGGGCGGGGTGAGCCAGCGGATCAGAAGCTCGGTCCCGACATTGTAGGGAAGGTTCGCGGCCACCCGGATCGGAGGTGTCAGGTGGGCCAGCGGGTCGATTTCCAGCGCGTCGCCGTTGATCACTTCCAGCTGGCCCGGATAGGCGGTGGCGATGTCGTTCAGGGCGGCGATGCAGCGGGTGTCCTTTTCCACGGCCACGACCTTGCGCGCGCCTTCGGACAGAAGCCCGCGAGTCAGACCACCGGGGCCGGGGCCGATTTCAAGGACATCGCATTGAGTCAGATCACCCGCCTGCCGCGCGATCTTGGCGGTCAAGTTGAGGTCGAGCAGGAAGTTCTGGCCCAGCGACTTGCGGGCCGAAAGCTGGTGAGTTGCGATAACCTCGCGCAGCGGGGGGAGGGAGTCGATGGCGCTCATGACTTTAGCGTTGTTCGGAATGGAGGGGGAGCGCCAGAGATTTTTTGCCTCCGGCGGAGGTATTTGGGGCCAGATGAAGCATTAGCGGGACTGCGCCATTCGCTGGGCGAGCTTCAGGGCCTCGATCAGGCTGTTGGGGGTCGCGCTGCTTTGGCCCGCGATGTCCAGAGCGGTGCCGTGATCCGGCGAGGTCCGGACGAAGGGCAGGCCCAAGGTTACGTTCACACCGCGGTCGAAATCCAGTGTCTTGATCGGGATCAGGGCTTGGTCGTGATACATTGCAATCGCGGCATCATATCGCGTGCGCGCCGCGGCGTGGAACATGGTGTCTGCCGGGTGGGGTCCGGTCACGGTGCAATCGACTGGATTGAGGTCTGCGATCAGTGGCGCGATCCAGTCAAGCTCTTCCGTACCCATTTTCCCGCCTTCGCCCGCATGGGGGTTCAGCCCCGCGATGGCGATGCGAGGGTGGGGGATGCCGAATTGGGTGCGCAGGCCTTGGGCGGTGATCTCGATGGTTTCTTGCAGCACTTCTGGGGTGAGTGCGCTTGGGACCTGGGAGAGCGGGATGTGGATGGTGGCCGGAACCACGCGGAGCTGTTCGCTGGCCAGCATCATCACCACGCGTGACCGGCCTGCCAAAGTAGCAAGAAATTCGGTATGGCCGGGGAAGGCAAAGCCCGCACCGTCGATCAGCGCCTTTTTGTGGATCGGCGCGGTACAGAGTGCAGACGCCGCGCCGGATTTCACCAGTTCAACACCTTTTTCGATCGAGTCGATGACCGAAAGGGCGTTTGCCGGATCAGGATAGCCGGGCGTGTTCGGGGCGGGGAAGTCGAAATGCAGAACCGGGAGGGCCGAGGCGCTGGCCGATATTGCCTCAGTCGGGTCGGCGATCCGGGCAATGGGTGTTTCTTCGGGCAGATGCGATGCGTCGCCGATATAGAAGAATGGACAGGTTTCGCGCAGGGCTGCCCAAGCTTTGGCTGCGATTTCGGCCCCGATCCCGGCGGGCTCACCGCAGCTTAGCGCGATTGGGGCGATCATTGTTCGATGATGACAGCGTCGGCCCTGAGCTGTTCCAGCAGGCTGTTTGCAAGGGCCTGTAACCGTTGCTGGGTCAGTGCGTTTGCCACGTCCACACGGGTGGTATCTTCGCCCAGGTTGCGGGTGCGATTGCACAGCATCAGGAACATCAGCGTCTGCCCGTTGTTGCGCGTCAGCGTGGCCGATGCCTCATTTGGATCAAGCTTGGCCAGCTCAAGCGCTACGTCGCGTGGAATCGCCGAGGGGCTTTGGGTAAGGCGTTCCAGCACGTCGGGCGATTGATCTTTGGCGATGCCGTAGAGGTCATCGCAGGTGTCGATCTCTTCCTTGAGCTTTTCGGCTTTCGCAAGCGTTTCGGCGCTGCGGCCACCGGGAAGGTAGTAGATCGCGTAGTCGATCTCGGAATAGGTTGGGGCACCTGCGGCAACTTCGCGGATGCCGCGCATCTGGAACAGAGCCACGGCGTTCGGGAGCGAAAGTGGGTCGGTGATCTCACCGTTTTTCAAGCCCAGAATGACGGGTTGCAGGGCCGGAGGCAGGTTGTTGAGCGACAGCCAATCCAGTCGCCCGCCATTCTCGCGTGTGGCAGCGGCAGAGTATTGCGTAGCAGCCGAAGAAAAGCTGTCTTGATCGGGAAGTTGTGAGATTTCATCGGCCAGGGCTTCAGCCTGCGCCAGGGTCTGCGGTGTTACCGGAATGATAATTTCGGACAACAGAACCTGCAGGCCGCCGCCGCCACCCTGACCCAGTGCGCGGTTGATCTCATCTTCCGAGGGGCGAGCCTGCGACAGAAAGCGGGTACTGACAAAGTCGCGCCAGGACAGTTGATCGGCAACAAAATCCCGGACGGTTTCCTTTGATACGCCCGCATCGTTGAGCAGCTGCAGAAACTCTTCGCTGCTAAGGTTGCCGCGCGAGGCGAATTCATCAATCCCGGTCTGGATATCTTCGGGTGCGGCTTCGATGCCGGCATCGCGCATCGCCTGTTTGCGCAGCCGATCCTCGATCAGGGCTTCGCGGACTTCGCGCTCGGAACTGCCCGGAACACCGAGCAGTTCGAGAAACTGCTGACGTTGTTGAAGTTCATACCAGGTGACAATGTCCTGATTGACCCGGATTGCAGGCGAGAACAGGCTTTGAGCCTGGACCTGTGGTGTGGCCATTGCAACAAGCGCGGCAGCCAGCACCGGCAGCACCGATCTACGGCAGCCAGAGCGGAGAGATTTTGTGAAACCTGAGATCAACTGCATCTTCTCTTAAACTTCTGTCCATCGCCTTCGACGGAATACCCTGTCAGGGCAACGGTAAAGCCGAATTCTGTCGAAGGCTCAATACTTGATGTGGAGGTAAAGCGTCTGTTGACGTTCACATTTACCTGCACACACTCATTTTCGTAGGTCACGCCGAACCCAAGGCGGAGTGGTTCGGATTCGCTGAAATCATAGCGTGCGCTAGCAAGGGTTAGCCAATTTTGGTCTACGCGGTAGCGGCCACCGACCCGTAGTTCCGAGATTTCATCATTATTTGCTTCAGCAGGATCAGGTTCGAGCCAGATGTACCCGCCGGAGATTGCCGTATCTCCATTAGACCAGCCTGCACGAATTTCAGCTTTGGTAAAACTGAAATCGCTGTTTAAAAGCCCACGCGCGGCCAATGTCAGCCCCTTGCCGTTATTCAATTGCCCGGCAAGCAGAATGTCGGACTTGGTACCCTGCAGCCCCGATGTGAGCGTGAAATCCGGATCCGCATCGGACCGGAAGACCTGTCCGATTGTCGCCAGCGCCCGCCAGCCGTCAGCGTTGTACCGAGACCAGTTCAGGCCCACAACGGCTGTTGCACCGTCTTCGCGGCGGTCGGGGGCCGGAAAGCGCGAAAGGGACAAAAGATTGCCCTGATCGAGTTCCTGAAAGGTACTTTCATCGTTGGGAACGTCATTGTTCGAAACATGCGTCCAACCAATTTGCGCGATTGGCTCAAGGATTTGTGTTGCACCGGACTGCTCGCGGCGCAGCATGGGGTAGCGCAGGGTAAAAGCTGCACGCGGGGTCGAGCGGGTTACATTGTTCGGAAACTCGCTGTCATTGCGGATATTGAAGGTATCCACTGACGCGCCCACCAATGCTTCTGCACGTAATCCGGTCGCAAAGGTCCAGTTGCGCAACCATTCCGCATCGAATGTTGCCCTGGCGACGTCGCGACCAATAATATCTTCGTCACTGGTTCGCGTGTGGGTGTGACCATCGAGGCTTAGTTCAACTTCACCCCCTAAGGTGCTGGGGAAGAATCGCTTTCGATAGTTGATGTCGAAGACACGCGATGGGATTTCATCCTGATTTTCGCTATCCCGAAGGGACTTGTAGTGGATGAAGCTGGTTCTGAATGCGGTATCACGCTTGATCCGCTCAAGTGCAATTTCGCTACGCAAGCGGTCAAAATCGGGCAAGCCGTAATCTGCCAGATACGAGTCATCCGAAGTTGTTTTGATATCGAATGTCAGCCGGTAGTCATTTCCAAGACCGAACCGGCCATCGGCGAAGAAATACCCCCGATCCTGACCGGGCTGCAGGTCGTCGCGTGTATAAGAGCCCCGCAGCCGAATGCGCCCGCGTTTGAATGCCTGTCGGTAACGAAACCCAAGTGTGCGGGTCTTGGACGACAGATACGGCGTCAGAGTCAGGTCCTTGTGATCTCCGATCTTGAAGAAATACGGCACCTGAACGCCAGTGCCCAGTTGCGAAGTGGTGCGGATCGACGGCACGAGAAAGCCGGTCGCCCGCTCAAGTGTCGGGTCGGGTAGGCGCAGCGTGGGAAAGTAGAAGACCGGGACATCAAGTATTCGGAACTGTGCGCCTTCGAAATAGAGCTGCCGTTCAAGCTGGTCATGGGTCACTTTACGGGCGCGAATTTGCCAGATCGGGGGTCTGCCATTCGCGCAGACATGACATGAGGTTGCGGCGACCTTGCTGAATTGCGTGTAGCGACCTGCCGCACGGGTGGCCTGGACTGAGGCGATCTGCACTTGCTGGTCAAAGACCATGCGCGCGCCCATCAAAAGGCCATTTTGTATCCCGCTGTCCAACTGCGCGGAATCGGCCAGCAATGTGCTGTTCCCGCCTTGATCGATCCGGATTGGGCCGGTCAGGGTCAGCTCGCCGGTTTCGCGATCATAGGTGACGCTTTGCGCTGTCAGTTTGACGTCGCCTTGGAAGGCCTCGACATTCCCCTCTGCGACCAGTTTGCGATCCGGGGTAATGAATATCTCATCGGCCACCAGTAGCGCGGGTTGATTCTGTTCAGTCGCGTCAGCCTCGCTGGCGGCACCTTCTGGTTCGGACTGTGCGGCAACTGCTGCTGGCAGCGAGAGGATCAGTGCGCTCGACAGCAACAAAGACAGGACGGAGCGCATCAGCCATCCTCCGCATGGAGCAACAGTCCCAGAGACAGTAGAATGCCCGCAAAGGGTGGGGCCCAAGCCGAGACCAGAATAGGTAATTGCCCGTTTTCGCCAAGAATTTGGGCGAAATTCCGGATGAAGTAGATACCGAACCCCAGCAATACAGCGGTCAGCACGGCAACTCCGGTGCCGCCGAACCGGACATGGCGCATTGTGAAGGCGGCCCCGATCAGAACCATCGAAACCAGAAACAGGGGTCGCGCAAGTTGTACTTGCAGCCAGACCTCATATTGCTTGGTTGAAAATCCCGCCTCGCCCAGATCACGAATCAACTGCGGCAGATCATAGACCGAAACTGAATCCTTTTGCCCGAGAGTGTCCAGAATCCGGTCTCTGGTCAGCGTTGTGGGTAGGTTCAGGATCTCATGGCTGGTGGCATTTGCTTCGGGATTGAGATCGTCCTGAATGGGCCAGATTTTGGCCTGATGCAAGGTCCAGAAACCATCCTCCAGATCAGCTTGCTGGGCCGAGATTTGCTGGTTCGGCTTGCCGTCGGATGAGAACGTTGTGATGGTCACGTTCTGCAGGGCGAACCGGTCGCCGTTGACAGTGCCGGTTGCGTGAATCACCGACTGACCGTTGGCTGAGCTCTGGCGCAGCCACAACCCCTCGCGGCTGATGGACAGGGCTGAGCCACCCTGGTTGCGATAGCCATCGGACAAGCGTTGGAACTCTTCCGATGTCGCGGCCGCGATGGGATTCAGCAAAGTCACAGCAAGTGCGCCGATGGTCAGCGCAAGCAACACGGGCGCTAGCAGGGCTCGGATACCGGATCGCCCGATTGCGCGGGTCACGACCAGTTCGGAGCTGCGGGCGAGGCCGACAAACAGCGCGATCGTGGCCAGGATCATCAGCAGAGGCAACATCTCGCTGATCGCGGCTGGTGTGTTCAGCAACGTCAGTTGCAGCAATTGGCCAAAGGATAGGTCAACACCATCGAACCGCCGCACCTGTTCAATCAGATCGATCAGGATCATCAAGGTCAGAAAAATACCGCCGATTACAAGAAAGCTTTGAATAAAGCGGCGGGCAAAATAGCGGTCGAGGATCACTTGGGCATCCCCGTCAAACCCCGGCATCCAAGAATCACAATCGGGCATGGAATCATGCGCGACGGCCTGTAACTGCCGATTGGTGTCACGTTCTCTCCCCCGAGCCTGCCGTTATTTTCGCGCGACCATAATGCAATTGCCCGGCGGGGAAAACTGCTATCTGGTCAACGGTGGCTGCGCGGGCTAGGTCTTGGGCAACGCATTTTTCAGGAGAATGATATGAGCAGTCTTGTGCCCGTCCGATTCACCCCCTTTGACCTTGATGCGATAGCGCAAACCGAAGGGCGCCTGGCCATTCTCATTCCCGCCGATGGTAAGATGAGCCCCGCCGCGCGTCGAGCCAATCGCCTGACCAAAGGCGCGGTTGCGCGACTGGTCGAAAGCGAGCGGTTCAGCAAGGTCAAATCGGGTAATGTTATTTCGCTGGCCTGGCCTGCCGGAATGGTGGCCGAGGCGCTGGATATTCTGGTGTTGCCGCGCCGTCCCGACGCGGACGAGGCACGCAAGGCCGGGGCCAATCTGGCGAAAGCTGCAGCGGGCAAACCCGTGCTGGTCATGGCTGCCAATCACGCGCGTATCGAAGAACTGGCCTTGGGCATGGTGCTGCGGACCTATGATTTTGATGTCCACAAGACCAAGGAGGCCGATCCGGCAGGCGAGATCACCATCGGTCACTCCAAGCCGGAGGAGGCCGAAGCTGACTTTGCGCCGCTCTATGCCGTCGCAGACGGTGTGCGCATGACACGAGATCTGACAAATGAACCCGCGAATGTGCTGACGACAACTGAGTTCGCGGACAGGTTGGTCGAGATGGAATCGCTGGGCCTGAAGGTGGAGGTTCTGGAAGAGGACAAGCTGGCCGAACTGGGCATGCGTACGCTGCTGAGCGTCGGGCAGGGCTCGGTCAGCCCCTCGAAAGTTGTGGTGATGCAATGGGACGGCGGCGACAAGGATGACGCGCCGCTGGCCTTGGTCGGAAAGGGGGTCGTGTTCGATACCGGCGGTATCTCGCTGAAGCCGGCCGGAGGCATGGAAGACATGACCATGGACATGGGCGGCGCGGGAGTTGTTGCCGGAACCATGCGAGCGTTGGCCAAGCGCAACGCCAAAGCCAATGTCGTGGGGCTGGTCGGGTTGGTCGAAAACATGCCCTCGGGCAATGCCTCTCGGCCGGGCGATGTGGTCACTTCGATGAAAGGCGACACTGTCGAGATCATCAACACCGATGCCGAGGGTCGTTTGGTTCTGTGTGACGTCATGTGGTACGCGCAGGATCGGTTCCAGCCGGTGGGCATGATCGATCTGGCCACTCTGACGGGCGCGGTCATCATTGGTCTTGGGCATGAGAATGCCGGTGTGTTTTCAAACAACGACACCTTCTGCGACGCCTTCTTGAAGTCGGCCAAGGCCGAGGACGAGGGCGCATGGCGGCTGCCCTTGGGTGAAGGCTATGACAAACAACTTAAATCGCGCATTGCGGATATGAAGAACGTGGGCGGGCGGCCCGCAGGTTCGATCACCGCAGCGCAGTTCCTGCAGCGTTTCGTCAAGGAAGAGACGCCATGGATTCACTTGGATATCGCAGGTGTGGCCTCTGTCTCTTCCGAGACCTCTTATGCGCCGAAAGGGGCCACGGGCTGGGGCGTCCGCGCGCTAAGCCGGTTCGTGCGGGACAATTTCGAGTAAGCGCATGGGTGCCGTCTATTTCTATCACCTGACCCGCCAGCCGTTAGAGCACACATTGCCTGTGCTGCTCGACAAGGCACGACAGGCCGGGTGGCGGATTGCCGTGCGGGGTATCGACCCTGTGCGGATGGACTGGCTGGATGAGAAATTGTGGCTGGGACCTGAGGACGGGTTCCTGCCGCATGGCCGCGAAGGTGGCCCGCACGACGCGGCACAGCCCGTTCTGCTGACGACCGGCCAAGGGGCCGCAAATGGCGTGACCTGTGTGATGGCTGTCGATGGGGCAACGGTTGAGGCGGAGGAAGTTTCGACCATGGAGCGTGTCTGCATTCTGTTCGACGGGAATGATCCGGAGGCGGTTCAACATGCGCGCGGGCAGTGGAAGGCTCTGACCGGGGCGGGATGTTCGGCACAATATTGGTCCGAGGAATCCGGGCGATGGGAGAAAAAGGCCGAGGCTTGATCGGCCACAAATATATTTTAGGAGATTTCAAATGGATATGAAGCCTTTGGGCCGCACCGGGATCATGGTGTCGGATTTATGTCTTGGGACAATGACCTTTGGTACTCAGACCTCGGAAACTGAGGCGCACCGCCAGATGGACATGGCGCTTGCGGGTGGGATCAACTTTGTCGACGCGGCTGAGATGTATCCGGTGAACCCGATCTCGGCAGAGACGGTCGGGCGGACCGAAGAGATTCTTGGCAATTGGAATGCCGCCAATCCTTCGCGGCGCGGTGACTATGTGCTGGCCACGAAACACTCTGGTGAAGGGTTCGTGCATGCGCGCAATGGCGCCCCAATCTCGAAAGAGACCATACCTGAGGCGATAGAGGGTTCACTGCGTCGTCTACAGACTGACTGTATAGATCTCTATCAGTTCCACTGGCCAAATCGTGGCAGCTACATGTTCCGACAGAACTGGGACTATGCACCCTCGGGTCACAACCGGGACGAGATTATGGACGAGATGCGCGAAAGCCTGATCGCTCTGCAGGCGCAGGTGGACAAGGGCAATATCCGCGCCTTTGGTCTGTCGAATGAAAGCGCTTGGGGTACCGCTCAGTGGTTGCGGGCATCAGATGAGGTTAGTGGACCTCGGGTCGCGTCGATCCAGAACGAATATTCTTTGCTCTGCCGGTTATTCGATACCGACCTGGCTGAATTGTGTCTTCTGGAAGATGTCGGGTTACTATCATTCTCACCGTTGGCGGCAGGTTTCCTGACTGGGAAATATCAAGGGGGTGTTGTTCCAGAAGGATCACGCATGGCGCTGGTGCCGAATATGGGCGGGCGTAAAACAGATCGCGTTTTTGATGCCGTGGCTGCTTATCTGGATGTTGCCGCGCGGCATGGGCTGGACCCGATCCACATGTCACTGGCGTGGTGTTGCAGCCGTCCTTTCATGGCCTCAACCATCTTTGGCGCGACAAATGTAGCGCAGCTAGAACATATTCTGGCGGGTAAGGATTTGAAGCTGTCGTCCGAAGTGATGGCCGAGATCAGTGCGGCGCACCGGGCGTTTCCGATGCCATATTGAAGGGATGGGGGCTCTGCCCCCGTCGCTTTTGGCGACTCCCCCGAGGTATTTTAGGCCAGATGAAGTTGGATCGCGTCAGTGATGGGTGGGTTGCGCACGGTCTTGCCTGAGGTCGCGAGCCGTGAGGCCGTGGGCGGTTCGGAACGCGCGCGCGAAGCTGGATTGCGAGGCGAAGCCGGTGGCCAGCGCCACGTCCATCAGCGGCAGGTCGGTATCGGTAACCAGACGGCGGGCCTCGGCCAGTCTGAGTTGCAGGTAATGATCCTGTGGAGTTGTATTCAGGCGCAGGCGGAACTGCTGCTGCAGGGTGCGCGTACTAGTGCCGAGTCTATCGGCGATGTGCGCAAGGGATAGGGGGTCGTCCAGTGAGGATTCCATCAATGAGTTGGCTTTGGCTGTGAGCGCGGTGTGACGGTGCGGCGCACCGGTGCGGCTTTGTGGTTTTGAGGGCTGAGACGCACCTTCATAGAGGAATAGCCCGGACACGCGGGCGGCAAAGCCCGCGCCATGACGTGCAGCAATAATATGGAGCATCATATCGATCGCCGGGACGGCGCCGCCAGAGGTTAGGCGTGTATCGGAGACGGTAAATCGGTCAGGGCGCACATCGACATTGGGAAAGCGCGCAGCGAAGTTCTCCAAATCCTCCCAATGGGTCGTCGCCGCGTGACCGTCGAGCAATCCAGCCTCAGCCAGCAACCAGGGGCCGCCATCGATCCCGGCGATTGTTGCACCGGTGGCCGCGATCCTGCGGAGCCCGGCGAGCAGGCTGGGCGTCGCGTGACGGGCCAATTGGAATCCGGCAACGACGATCAACAGATCGCAGCCCTGCAACCGGGCCAGGGGAATGCCCTGCACATTCAGAGCGCTGGTCAGCAACGCGGGTTCTGCGGTTGCCGTGACGTAGTCCCAATCAAAAGCGGGCCGATCCGCCAGTCGGTTGGCAGCACGCATCGGATCGACGGCGGCCGCGAAGCTGAGTGTGTTGCATTCGTCCAGCACCAGCACCGCCGTTTTCAGGGCGCGATGTTCGGGCTGCAGTATGTTTTTTGCGGATTTCATCAAGTCTGATTCGCATTTTGCTAAGTGGTTCCCTCAAGGCTGCGTCAGAGTTGGCGTTGACGCAAATCGGAATCCGGGGAGAAGCCTGGGGAAACCCACGGTAAAACCGGGTATAAGCTGGGGATAACGCCATGCCTTTGGAAATGAACCGCGAAGTCTTTATCACCTGTGCCGTCACCGGCTCGGGCGGGACACAGGATCGCAGCCCACATGTGCCGCGTTCGCCGAAGCAGATTGCCGATAGTGCAATTGCTGCAGCGAAAGCCGGTGCGGCCGTGGTGCACTGCCATGTGCGCGACCCCGCGACCGGTGCGCCTTCACGCGATCTGGCGCTGTACCGTGAAGTCACGGACCGCATTCGCGATGCCGAAGTAGACGCGGTTCTGAACCTGACGGCGGGCATGGGCGGAGATATGGTGTTTGGAAGTGTCGAGAACCCTCTGCCGCTGGCTGAGGCTGGAACCGATCTGGTTGGTGCCACTGAACGTGTTGCACATGTAGCGGAGTGCTTGCCTGAAATCTGTACTCTGGATTGTGGCACGATGAACTTTGCCGAGGCCGACTATGTGATGACCAATACGCCCGGCGCCTTGCGGGCGATGGGGCAGATGATGACCGATCTGGGTGTGAAGCCCGAGATCGAGGCCTTCGACACCGGCCATCTGTGGTTCGCCAAGCAGCTGGTGAAAGAGGGTGTTCTGGAACCGAACGCTCTGGTCCAGCTATGTATGGGGGTGCCGTGGGGGGCTCCGGATGATCTCAACACCTTTATGGCGATGGTGAACAATGTGCCGGATGACTGGACGTTCAGCGCGTTTTCGCTGGGGCGCAATGAGATGGCGTATGTCGCGGCCTCGGTTCTGGCGGGCGGCAATGTGCGCGTCGGGCTGGAGGACAACCTGTGGCTGGAAAAGGGTGTTCTGGCCGAAAACTGGCAGTTGGTCGAGCGTGCAGGCAGCATCATCGAAAACATGGGCGCGCGGGTGATCGGGCCGCAGGAAGTACGTGAAAAGTTGGGGCTTACTAAGCGGGCTCCGGTTGCGAAGTAGTCGCGGATTGGGGGCCAGCCCCCAAACCCCCGAGATATTTTTGGCCAGATGAAGAGGCGGATCGTGGGCAAAGAACAGCAAGCAAAAACAGCAGCAATCATCGGAGGCGGTGTGATTGGTGGCGGGTGGGCTGCCCGGTTCCTGCTGAACGGATGGGATGTTCGAGTATACGATCCCGACCCTGAAGCCGAGAGGAAGATCGGTGAGGTGTTAGATAACGCGCGCCGTTCTTTGCCGGGGTTGAGCGATGTACCTCTGCCGCCCGAAGGGACGCTGAGCTTTCATGACGATCTCGGTGAGGCAGTTCAGGGTGCGATCTGGATTCAGGAGAGCGTACCGGAAAGGCTCGATCTGAAGCTGAAGGTTTACAAGAGCTTGCAGGGGGCTTGTGATCCAGATGCAATCATCGGGTCCTCGACCAGCGGGTTCAAGCCCTCGGAGTTACAAGAAGGCGCGATGCGACCCGAGCAGATCGTGGTGACCCACCCGTTCAACCCGGTCTACCTGTTACCACTGATCGAACTGGTTCCGACCGACAAGAATTCACCTGACTTGATCGCGCGGGCCAAAGATCTTTTGACCTCAGTGGGGTTCTTCCCGCTGCACATCAGGAAGGAAATCGACGCGCATATTGCTGACCGGTTCCTCGAGGCGGTGTGGCGCGAGGCGCTTTGGCTGGTGAAAGACGGCATCGCAACGACCGAAGAGATCGATGAATCCATCCGCATGGGTTTTGGTATCCGTTGGGCCCAGATGGGACTGTTCGAAACCTATCGCGTGGCCGGTGGAGAGGCCGGGATGCGGCATTTCATGGCTCAGTTCGGCCCAGCGCTGAAATGGCCCTGGACCAAACTGATGGATGTGCCTGAGTTCACCGATGAGTTGGTCGACATGATTGCGGATCAGTCGGATGCGCAGTCTGGCAAGTACTCGATCCGCGAGTTGGAGCGTATCCGGGACAATAACCTCGTTGGTATGATGCGGGCGCTGAAGGCCCAGAACTATGGTGCAGGGGCGGTATTGAACCAGCATGATGCGGCCTTGAAGCCCGGAGCGCTGCCGACGCTGGACGAGGCGGATCTGAGCCAGCCGATCCTCACGCTGTCGCGCGCCGTTCCGCTGGATTGGACCGACTACAATGGCCACATGAATGAAGCTAAATATCTGGAGGCCTTTGCAGCGGCCACGGATCGTTTCATGGAAATCATTGGCTGCGATATGGAGTATATCGCGACAGGCGGCAGCTATTTCACTGCCGAAAATCACATCCGTTACATGCAGGAGACCCATGCGGGGTCGCGGATCGAATGCCGTACGCAGATGCTGTTAGGGCAGGGCAAGAAGCTGCATGTCTTCCACAGCATGTACGAGGGTGAAACGCTGTTGGCCACAGGCGAAAGCTTTCTTCTGCATGTCAGCCTTGAGACCCGACGCCCCAGCCCACCTTCACCCGAGATCGAGGCCGCGATGGCACGGGTTGCCGAGGCGCAGGCCGGGTTGCCTTATCCCGAAGGCGCGGGCGCGGCGATCCGCAAGCCCGCATGAGCAGCCGGGTCTTGATTACCGCAGGCGCCTCTGGCGTCGGCAGGGCCATGGCTGAAGCGTTTGATGCTGCCGGGGCTCAGGTCTGGGTTGCGGATGTTGATGCGGATGCGTTGGCGGATTGCCCGGCGCATTGGAAGCAAAGCCAGCTTGATGTGTCGGATGAGGATGCTGTCGCGGCTGCGTTTACCGACCTTGAGACCGAATGGGACGGGCTTGATGTGCTCTGTGCGAATGCGGGGATAGCGGGTCCCACCGCAGCAGTTGAGGACGTTTCCTTGACGGATTGGAGGTCATGCCTTTCCATCAATCTAGAGGGGTCATTTTTGTGCTCTAAATACGCCGCACCTCTGATGAAACAGCAACGCAGCGGCGCGATCTTGATCACTTCATCGACTGCAGGCCAGTACGGATACCCCAACCGCGCGCCGTATGCGGCGGCCAAGTGGGGCATGGTGGGATTAGGCAAAACGCTGGCGATGGAGCTTGGGCCGCACGGTATCCGCTGCAATGTGATCTGCCCGGGTTCGGTCGAAGGTCCACGAATGGAGGGCGTGCTGCAGCGCGAGGCCGATGCCAAGGGCATGACCCGGGATCAGGTTTACCACGGCTATGCCTCGGGCACGTCCATGGGCCGCTTTGTAGAGGCGCAGGACATTGCGAACATGGCTGTATTCCTGGCTTCAGATGCAGCGAGGCTGGTGTCGGGTCAGGTAATCGCGGTGGATGGCCATACGGTCAATCCTGACCCGAAACTGTGAATCAGCCCTGATTTGGCCCCCGAATCTGGCGGATGGCGCTGCGGACGGCTTGCCAGTCCTGCGCCTCCTGCTGATTTCCGGCGGCTTCGCATTCGCGCATTTTCTGCGCAGCTTCGGCTTCGGCCCGATCGCCATGGGCCGTATAAAGGGCACGTGCGTATTCAGCGGTTTTGAGTGCGTCCATTCCCGTCATCCTCCATCTCAGATCGGAATGTCTGTAGTTTCGCGCCAAGTGACTATACTACAGCTTTCAGCCCAGGTCATGTCTGAGAGATTTCTGAGCGCAATTGCTGCAGATGGTCCGGAAAATCACGCGCGGTCATATCCGCCTCTCGAACCAGCCGGTCGAAATGGAGCGTAAAGACCTCAATCCGGTCGCGGTCTCGGAAAGCCATGTAGTGGCTTCCGGCATAGAACACGCAAAGAAGTGGGCCGAATATCGTGACGGGGGCAGAGTAAAGACGTTTTGCATCAAATAGATAGATGCGCAGACGTGGATAAAGCTGCTCGCACACCGACAGCAGGTGATCGATCTGATCCAACCGGACCTGAAGCGGTAGTCCCTCGTAGTAACCGGTGGCATAGGCAAAGCTGTGAAGCTCGTACAACGGCATGGCAATCTCATAGTCGGACTGGGCGCTGCGCATCCATGCCAGCCGGTCTGCCGAGGCGCCAATGGCTTGATCTGCAGTACGGCCCAGATGCGGAGCGTATTCCCATTCAAGCACGGCGCGGGTCTTGAGCATGTCGGGCAGGGTAGCCGGAACGTAGCGTATCTTGTAGCCGGCGGCCTCTTGATGCCATTCAAAAATGCGCTCATCAACCAATGCCCGGGCGGCCTCGGTTAGGGTGAGGGAACTGGCCAATAGTTCTGCCGCGCTTTCGGGTCGGTTGGAAAGCCCAAGAAGCCAATCGGCGGAAACCCCAAGCGCCGAGGCGCAGCTGCCGACAACATGAGCATTCGGAAGGCGTGCCCCCGCCCCGGTCAGCAATTGCGAAACGGTAGATCGGTCAACCCCGATGCTGCGTGCCAGGGCGCTTTGGCTGACGTTGCGCTCTTGCATCGCTCGGGCCAGGCGCTGGCGAAAATGCAGGGCGCGATCCCGTTTGTCGATTTTATCAATCATGTGGTGATTAATATCACCTTTGGTGAGAATTGTTAATCATATTCAGAATTCACGACCCTTGGGTCTGTCTGTAACGCTGGTGTTACAAAAATAAGAATGGGGTCTGGAATGGAAACGCGACGCAGGTCGGTCGTGAAGGCGCTGGTGTGGAATGCGATGGGGCTGGCGATGATGACGCTGGTTGGTTTGATCGCCACGGGTTCAGCAGCACTTGGAGGGATGGTTGCACTGGTCAATACGGCCATTGGTTTGACCATGTATGTGATTTACGAGCGTATCTGGGCCGGAATTTCGTGGGGCCGCAATGGCTGAGCCGGTCACACCCAAATCTCCCGAATGGGCGACATTTGCCCTGATTATCGCGTGTTATTCCGCTTGGCTTGGTGCGATTTTCTGGTTGGCAGGCATATCGCTTTGGGTTGCGATCCCGTTCATGGGGCTGGTGGCTGCGCTGCATTCCTCGCTGACCCATGAGGCTTTGCACGGGCATCCCTTTCGCCAGAAGTGGCTGAATGAGGCGCTGATGGCGATGCCGCTGACTTTGTTCATTCCCTACAATCGGTTTCGGGACCTGCATCTGGCGCATCACTGTGACGCGAACCTAACCGATCCCTACGATGACCCTGAGACCAACTATCTTGACCCACAGGTCTGGGCGTCTCTGTCCGGTTGGCAGAGGCGGATGTATCAAGTGAACAACACTCTGCTGGGGCGGATGGTACTGGGGCCTGCAATTGGGCAGGTTGCGTTCTCGCGAGATGAACTGCGTGGTGCACTTCGCGGAGATCGGGCGATTTTGTTGGCATGGGCGCTGCACATGCCCGGCGTTGTCGCGACTCTTTGGATCGTCGCGCTTTCGCAAATGCCGATCTGGGCCTTCGCCCTTTCAGCATATATCGGGTTGGGTTTGGTCAAGATTCGCACATTCCTGGAACACCGCGCGCATGAGAAATCGCGCGCGCGCACAGTGATCGTAGAAGACCGTGGCATCCTTGCATTTCTGTTTTTGAACAATAACTTGCACGTCGTTCATCATATGAACCCATCAGCACCTTGGTACCGATTGCCTGCACTCTACCGCACGGGCAAGGAAAGATACTTGGCCTGTAACGAGGCTTATGTCTACCGTTCGTACGGGCAGATATTCCGAGAGTATTTCTGGCGCGCCAAGGATCCAGTGGCGCATCCGCTCTGGCCAAAGCCTTGATTTAACGACAGAAGGGAAGCCATGAGTTTATGGATTCCCGTCACCATCGCGGCCGCATCGTTCCAGACGGTGCGGTTCATGCTGCAGAAATCCCTGAGCAGCGTGAAGCTTTCGGCTGCCGGGGCGACATTTGCACGATTCGCCTATTCCATGCCATTGGCCTTGCTGGGGCTTTTCATTGCTTTGGCCGCGACAGGGTACGAACTGCCAGCGCTGACGGCGAAGTTCTGGATATTTGCTGTCATCGGTGGGACCACACAGATATTGGCCACGATCTGCGTTGTGGCATTGTTCAAGCAGCGCAACTTTGCGGTAGGGATTACGTTTAAGAAAACTGAGGTGATTCAAACCGCTATTGTGGGGTTCCTTGTCCTCGGCGATCAGGTCTCTACCGGGGCGCTGGGGGCAATTCTGCTTGGGTTGCTGGCCGTCCTGTTATTGTCAAAAACGCCCGGAGGCAGCGGCGCTTGGTGGCAACATCTGACAAACAAAGCCTCGCGTCTTGGACTGGGGTCAGGCGTGTTATTCGCATTCTCCTCGGTCAGCTATCGCGGCGCCTCTTTGCAATTGGGCGACATCGATGCGTGGTTCCGGGCACTTGTGACACTTGCCGTCGTGGTAACGTTTCAGTTTCTCAGCATGTGGCTGTGGCTGCTTTGGCGAGACAGGGCCGAGCTGCGCGCGGTGTGGGAGACTCGCCGGACCGGTGTTTTTGTCGGCCTGACCAGCCTCTGTGGTTCGTTTTGCTGGTTCTTCGCCTTCACGTTGCAGAACGCAGCCTATGTAAAGGCCTTGGGTCAGATCGAACTGATCCTCAGCCTGTTCGCATCGCTGCTGTTTTTCCGTGAAACCATCACCCGGCGCGAGATCGCCGGGATGACGTTGCTTGGCTTGTCGATACTGGCGCTTGTGCTGACAATCTAGCCAGCGCGACGCTCATCAAAGCTGAGAGCGATAAAGCTGGGGAGGTGATCCCCCATGCCTACAACTGCTGGCCCGCCATCGTCGCGACGCCCACGACCACGGGTTTTGGGCTCTCGCTCTTTGCGGCTCTCGCTCTTTTTGTTGTCCGACGCTTTGGCCTTCTTCTCTGGCTTTGGCGCCTCGGGCTTGGGCTCATCGGCCTTGACCGGTTTGTCGATGCGCGGAATGTCCTTCTGGATCAGGCTCTCGATCGCGGCCAGCGCCTTTTCATCGCGGCCCGAGCAGATCGTGATTGCCTTGCCTTCGCGTCCGGCACGGCCCGTGCGGCCGATGCGGTGGACATAATCTTCGGCATGGCCGGGAACATCGAAGTTGAACACGTGGCTGACCGAGGGGATATCCAGACCCCGCGCAGCAACGTCCGAAGCCACCAGCAGCCGCAGTGATCCATCGCGGAATCCGTCCAGTGTTTTCATCCGCTGCGACTGATCCAGATCGCCATGGATCGCGGCGGCGTTATAGCCGTATTTCTTCAGCGACTTGGCGCAGATATCTACATCGGTCTTGCGATTGCAGAAGATGATGGCGTTGGTGCATTTGTCACCCTCGGCATCGATCAATGCGCGCAGGGTTTTGCGTTTCTGGCTGGCCTCACGATCCCGGCGACCACCTTTGAACATCACTACGCCTTGTTCGATGGTTTCCGAAGCGGTGGCCTGACGCGCAACTTCGACCCGGGTGGGGGCCGACAGGAAAGTATCGGTGATCCGTTCGATCTCGGGCGCCATGGTGGCCGAGAAGAACAGCGTCTGGCGGGTGAATGGCGTCAGCGAGAAGATGCGCTCGATGTCAGGAATGAAGCCCATGTCGAGCATCCGGTCAGCTTCGTCCACCACCATGATCTGAACGCCTGTCAGAAGCAGCTTCCCGCGTTCGAAATGATCCAGCAGACGGCCCGGAGTGGCAATCAGCACGTCAACACCGCGGTCAATCAGAGCATCCTGTTCCTTGAAGGAAACGCCACCGATTAACAGTGCTTTGGTCAGCTTGAGGTGCTTGGCGTAGGTATCGAAATTCTCGGCCACCTGCGCTGCCAGTTCCCGCGTCGGGCACAAGACCAGCGAGCGTGGCATACGTGCGCGGGCGCGCCCACGGGCCAGCAATGTGATCATCGGCAGGGTGAAGCTGGCGGTTTTGCCGGTGCCGGTTTGGGCGATCCCCAGAACATCGCGCCCTTCCAGCGCGGCTGGAATTGCGCCTTCCTGGATCGGGGTCGGAGTTTCGTATCCGGCTTCCTCAATTGCTTTGAGGACCTTCGGGTTCAGGTTCAGTTCGTTAAACTTTGTCATGTATGTCCGGTTCAAGCGGACACTAGACCTGGCCCGCGCGTCTGAAAATGCCGGGCCCGGATGGCCATGCGCCCCATGCGCGTTTCGGCTGTGGCGCGGGCATAACAAAAACGTGGGGCAGGGTCAAATGAAGTCGGTTTAATCCGTGGCAAATCTGCCGGTAACAAGGATTTCCGCAACAATTCAGATGGTTCCGGGAAAGTGTTTCGCGACTTTTTGGTCCAGATCAAGCGGCCGGTGACGGATCATGTCGTTATCCTCAAGCCGTTCCAGCACTTCCGGGTCAGCAGCGCTGATTTCATCGTAAAATTCCCGCAGGCCATCGAGCCCGTATTCGGTCTCCAGAAGGGTGATCAATTCGTACCTGTCTAGCGCACCGATCTTTCGCGGGCGATCCGGGCTGGCCTGGTACGAGCCGCGTTCGAGGCGGAAACGATAATGCGCCAGCCAATGCTCCCAATCCGGGGCGTGGCGATGACACAGATCGATCTGAGGAAGCTCGGTTCTGACTGGCAGAAACTCACCGTGCTGATAGAGGTTGTGGATACGGTCGCTCAGTTTTTTCAAACCGCCGCGTACGAACAGTTTGCCCTGAATGTGGCTCATGAAACCGGCCAGAACGTAAGTGCCGAAATTGGGATAGAGCGCTTCGACCAGCGCTTGTCGATTCTGACCTTCGGGAATGAACGCTTTGTAGAGGTCCTGGCCACCCGCCAGCGCCTCAATCGGGCGGACGCGGACGGCGGGGATGTCATCGGGAATGTCGCGCAGCAGGTCGGGGATCGGGGACATTGGCCACAAAAACTCATCGACATCGATATGTGCGACCCAGTCCAGATCAGTCCTGTTGTAGATCAAATTCGCATTCGAGGATTGGCGAACCTGATGTTTGTCCGGCCTCTCACGCCTGCGACGCTTCCAGAACGCCGCATCGCAGGTACGCACCCGGATCCGGGGATGCTCGCGCAGGGCTGAGATGTCCCCCTGGACCGGCTCGTCCAGAAAGATGTGAATCCGGTCCGCGCCGATATCGAGGTGATGGGCGGCAAAGCGCAGAATATCCTCACGTGGGGCGCGGATCGTGGACACAATCCCCCATGTGGTCACTTCTGGATTGCCCGCAGAGTCCGTCAGGTCATCATTTCCTTCGTCGCGGTCAGGCTCAGCTCGGGATAATCGCGGACGACCCGGTCGATGTCCCACTGCAGCCGCGTCAGATAGACGATATCTCCATCGTGATCATGGGCAATATGCTGCTTGTTGGCGTTGACGAATTTGTCGATCTCAACCTTGTTGCCACTGACCCAACGGGCCGAGGTGAACTGAGACGCCTCAAACCGCACAGGCAGGCCGTATTCCATCTCAATCCGGCTGGCGAGCACCTCGAATTGCAGCGCACCGACGACGCCTACGATGAATCCTGACCCGATTGAGGGTTTGAAAACCTTCGCGGCACCTTCCTCGGCAAACTGCATCAGGGCCTTTTCCAGATGCTTGGCCTTCAATGGGTCACCCGCGCGCACCGTTTGCAGCAATTCCGGTGCGAAGGAGGGGATGCCGGTCACCCGGATCGCCTCGCCTTCGGTCAGCGTGTCACCGATGCGCAACTGACCGTGGTTGGGAATGCCGATGATATCACCGGCCCAGGCTTCCTCGGCCAGTTCACGATCAGAGGCGAGGAACAGCACGGGGTTCGATATTGCCATCGGTTTCTTCGATCGCACATGCGTTAGCTTCATGCCGCGTTTGAAATGGCCCGAGGCCATGCGGACAAATGCCACCCGGTCGCGGTGTTTGGGGTCCATATTGGCCTGCACCTTGAACACGAAACCGGCGACCTTCTTTTCATCGGGCGCGATCTGACGGGGCTCAGCCGACTGAACCTGCGGCTGCGGACCATAGGCGCCGATACCCTCCATCAGTTCCTTGACGCCAAACGAGTTGATGGCCGAACCAAACCAGATCGGGGTCATGTGCCCCTCAAGCACCGCCTGAGGGTCGAGCTTGGGCAGCAATTCGCGTGCCATCTCAACCTCTTCCAGCAGCTTGTCGAGCAATTCAGCGGGCACATGCTCGGCCAGCTTAGGGTCATCCAGACCATTGATTTGGATGCTTTCGGCCACCTTGTTGCGGTCGGCGCGGTCCATCAGCTCAAGCCGGTCGCGCAGCATGTCGTAGCAGCCGATGAAATCGCGACCCACACCGATAGGCCACGCGGCTGGCGTGACGTCGATCGCCAGCATTTCCTGAATTTCGTCGATGATCTCGAACGTATCCCGGCTTTCGCGGTCCATCTTGTTACAGAAGGTCAGGATCGGCAGATCGCGCAGGCGGCAGACCTCGAACAGTTTCTGCGTCTGGCTTTCCACACCTTTCGCACCGTCAATGACCATGACGGCGGCGTCTACGGCTGTCAGGGTGCGATAGGTGTCTTCGGAGAAATCCGAGTGGCCGGGTGTGTCCACAAGATTGAACCGGAAGTTCCCGTAGTCGAATGACATGGCCGAGGCTGAGACCGAGATACCGCGATCTTTCTCCATCTGCATAAAGTCCGACCGCGTCCGCCGTGCCTCACCCTTGGCCCGTACCTGTCCAGCCATCTGGATCGCGCCGCCGTACAGCAGAAACTTTTCCGTCAGCGTTGTCTTGCCCGCATCCGGGTGCGAGATGATAGCGAAGGTCCGGCGACGAGCGATCTCGGGCGGCAGGGTGGGTTGGTTCGAGGTATCAAGCATATTCGCGCGTATAGGCGGGGAATCCTGCCGAGGCAAGACAAAGGGGCTGGTTCGAATCATGTGGCTATGGCAATAAGAACATATAGTGAACAAAATATGGAGTGGACCAATGAATTTGAAAGAAATCGCAGACGAACTGGTTGCTGGATGCCGCGAGAACCGGGCCAAGGAAAACCTCGAGAAGCTTTATGCCTCGGATGCTGTTTCTGTTGAGGGACAGGATTTTGCGGGCATGGGGCGCGAGACGCACGGATTGGAAGCCATTCGTGGCAAGCACGAATGGTGGGAAGGCGCTCATGAAGTATCGGGCGCGTCCGTCAGTGGCCCGTACCCGCATGGTGACGACCGCTTTGCCGTGATCTTTGAAGTGCAGGGCAAGGTGAAAGAAACCGGTGAGAGCTTTGATATGCGTGAGGTCGGTGTTTATCACGTCGCCGATGGCAAGATCGTGCGTGAAGAGTTCTTTTATTAATCCGCAAGATCCCATTCTGGCCTTCTTTGCCGGGCCGATGTTAGATGTGTGCCGAAGATAGGGAGGGCCAGAATGGACATGGGAATTCGCGGAAAACGCGCGCTGGTTTGTGCCAGCAGCAAAGGCTTGGGATTGGGCTGTGCTGAGGCGTTGGCCGAAGCCGGCGTCGATCTTGTGATGAACGCGCGCGGAGCCGAAACGTTGGAGGCCGAAGCCACGCGTTTGCGATCATTATATGGCGTTGCCGTGCAGACAGTGGCTTGTGATGTTACCACACCAGAGGGTCAGGCCGAGGTGATAAGCGCTGCGCAGGGTGCTGATATCCTTGTCACAAACGCGGGTGGCCCTCCGCCCGGCATGTGGTCGGACTGGGAGCGTGATGATTTCATCAAAGCGCTGGATGCCAATATGCTGACACCCATTGCTTTCATGAAGGCTCTGCTGCCGGGCATGATGGATAAGGGCTGGGGTCGCGTGGTGAATATCACCTCGCAGTCGGTACGCGCACCGATTGCGGTGCTGGGCCTGTCGAATGCGGCGCGAACTGGATTAACCGGCTATGTTGCGGGCACATCGCGCCAGGTGGCACCACATGGCGTGACGATCAATAATCTGCTGCCAGGTATCCACGCCACAGACCGCGCGAACGCGCTGGATGGCGGGGTGTCAGAGCAGAAAGGTATTTCGATGGCCGAGGCACGGGCTGAACGCGCTGCAACCATCCCAGCGAGACGCTATGGCACGAGGGAAGAGTTTGGGGCGACCTGCGCGTTTCTATGCTCGCAACACGCCGGGTTCATTGTCGGGCAGAACATTTTGCTGGACGGTGGTGGCACCAATCTGACGATGTAGGTATGGCACAGAACTTTTCTCTGAAAGATCAGTTGTTCAACGCGGAAAAGGTAAGCTTTCTTGCGGGCTTGTTCGCCAAGGTTGATTCCGATTTCAAGGAAGAAGCATTCGCGGCGAAAGTGATGTCGCGTTTGCCCGAGCTTGAATTGAAAGAGCGTATGGCGTGGATTGCAGAGTGTCTGCAAGAATCGGTGCCCGGCGATTTGCCGGCAGTGGCACCGGTCATTCTGCGGGCGCTGCCACCTCCGCTGGACCCCGCCAAAAGTGATGATGACTTCGGAGACTTTATCTTTGCGCCCTTGGGTGATTGGGTTTGTACGATCGGCCTGGATCATCCCGCTTTGGCGCTGGATGTATTCGAAGAGCTGACCCAGAGATTTTCGATGGAATGGGCGATCCGCCCGTTCCTCAATCACCACTCCGAACTGGTCATGGCGCGGATGCAGGCTTGGTGCACGCATCCCAGCTATCACGTGCGTCGTCTGGTCAGCGAGGGCACGCGGCCGCGTTTACCGTGGGGGCAGGCCGTTGGCTTGGCAATGTCAGACCCATTGCCGTTATTGGACCGGTTGCACGGGGATCGGACGCGCTATGTGACGCGCTCGGTCGCCAATCATCTGAATGATATCACCAAGAAAGACCCCGATCTGGTGCTGGAACGTCTGCGTAGCTGGGGCGAGACAGGGCGGCAGGACAAGGACGAACTGAACTGGATGACATCTCATGCACTACGAGGCCTTGTGAAATCTGGGCATCCCAAGGCGATGAAGGTGCTTGGATACGATCCCGATGCAGATATTGCGGTTGAGATTCAGGTAAACGGTCCGGCCCGGATTGGTGAAGCGCTGGAGTTTGAAATCCGCCTAAGCGGCGCAGAAGATCAGCCAGTCTTGGTCGACTATATCGTTCATTTCCAACGACCTGGCGGAAAGATCTCACCCAAGGTTCACAAGTTGAAACAGGCCGAGCTTACAGGTGGTCAGTTGACACTTAGAAAGCGGCACAAGCTGAAGGGCAATGCAACAACATTCAAGTTGGTTCCTGGGCCGCATCGGTTAGAGATTCAAGTGAACGGCCGCGTGCACGCAGGCGTGGATTTCGACCTGCTCGCCTGAGCCCTGTCACGGTTTCGTCAGATCGGGCGCTGGTGGATTGCGTGGTGTGGATTGCTGCACTAGCTGCAAAAGACCAGTGACAAAAGGATTGCCCCGATGAAGCACGAGGCTGTGCAGAACTACTATGGTGAGGTGTTGCAAGGCAGCGCGGATTTGCAAACAAATGCCTGCTGTACTCCGGATGATATGCCGGATCACTTCAAGAAAATTCTGTCGCAAATTCATGATGATGTGCTGACACGTTACTATGGATGCGGGCTGATTGCTCCGTTGGATCTGGAGGGAATGCGTATCCTGGATCTGGGCTGTGGTGCGGGGCGCGATGTGTATGCTTTATCCGCGATGGTCGGTGAAAAGGGCCGTGTTGTCGGCGTTGACATGACGCCTGAGCAGCTCGACGTGGCGCGCGCGCATCAGGACCATCACGCGAAGGCATTCGGACATTCGGCCAGCAATGTCGAGTTTCACCACGGCTATATCGAAAAGCTGGATGAGCTGGACCTCGAACCGGGATCGTTCGATATCATCGTCTCAAACTGCGTGATCAATCTGGCGACCGACAAGGCTGCTGTGCTGCGTGGTACGCATCGGCTGCTAAAAGAGGGCGGAGAGATGTATTTCTCGGACGTCTACGCCGATCGCCGGGTGCCCAAGGCGATGGCCGAGGATGAGATCCTGTATGGCGAATGCCTGTCGGGTGCGCTCTATTGGAACGATTTTCTGTCGATGTCGCGTGCGGTCGGGTTCAGCGATCCCCGTCGGTTGACGCATCGGCCTTTGACCATCGAGAACCCAATTCTGGAAGAACGGGTCGCACCGCTGAGCTTTATTTCGGCCACCTACCGTCTGTTCAAGCTGCCGGAGTTGGAACCTGCATGCGAGGATTACGGTCAGGCTGTGATCTACAAGGGCACAGTGCCGCATGCGCCGCATGAATTTGTGCTGGATGACCACCATACGATCGAGGCCGGCAAAGTATTCCCGGTCTGTGGCAACACGTGGATGATGCTGCAAGACACCCGTTTTGCACGACATTTCGAGTTTATCGGCGATTTCTCGACCCATTACGGGATTTTCGAAGGCTGCGGCGGGGATAGCCCGTTTGTTGTACAGGGCGAAGCTGCCTCGACCGGGTGCTGCTGATCCCTTGCGCCTGATGGGCGGGGTTGTTATCCCCGCCTAAGCCCGATGGAATTGATCGGGAAAGGCAATGGGGTCCATCGGTGACAGTGACGACAACTCCTCCTCGATTGGAAATCCGCAATCTGATTGCGCGCTTTGGCGGGCGGACGGTCGTGGATGATGTATCGTTGACCGTGCACGCGGGGCAGGTGACTTGCCTGCTGGGGCCTTCGGGCTGCGGAAAGTCGACCACCTTGCGGATGATCGCGGGGGTCGAAATGCAGACCTCAGGCGAGATTTATGTAGATGGCAAGCTCATCTGTGACACGGTGTTCCGAGTACCGCCCGAACGGCGCGAGATTGGGCTGATGTTTCAGGATTTTGCGCTGTTTCCGCATCTCAGCGTGGCGGATAACGTCGCGTTCGGCCTGAAAGGCAACAAGGAGCAGAAACGCGCGCGGGTCGAGGAACTGCTGACCAAGGTCGATCTGATGCGGTTCATCGATGGATTTCCGCATCAGTTATCTGGGGGTGAGCAGCAGCGGGTTGCTCTGGCGCGTGCGTTGGCCCCACGTCCGCGGATCATGCTGATGGATGAGCCGTTCTCGGGCCTCGATAACCGTCTGCGCGACGGCATTCGGGACGAAACGCTCGCAGTCCTCAAAGAAGAGGACGCTGCTGTTCTATTGGTCACGCATGAGCCAGACGAGGCGATGCGAATGGCTGATGAAATCGCGCTGATGCGGCGCGGCAAGATTGTGCAGCAGGGGGCGCCATACAATGTCTATACCCGGCCTGCAGACAAGGCAGCAGTTTCGTTTTTTAGTGATATCAATGTGTTGAAGGCCCAAGTTAATGGTGCGTTGGCGCATACTCCGTTTGGCCGTTTTCTTGCGCCCGGTGTGCCGGACGCGACCGATGTTGAAATCGTGTTTCGACCCCAGCACGTCAAGCTGGACTTCGACCGCAATGGCAAAGGGCCTGCGCCGACGCCGACAGACGGCATTGCCGCCCGAGGCGTGGTTGAGCGTGCTCGGTTTTTGGGAAATGAAAGCCTTGTCGAGTTTCGCATGGACTATGATGGCTCGATCCTGAAGGCGACGGTTCCGAACGTCTTTGTGCCCAAAGAGGGCCGTGTCATGTGGCTGACCATTCGCCGCGACCGGTGTTTTGTATTCCCGGCCTGACGCTCAAATCCTGCATTTTCATCCAAGTGGTGCGTGAAAGCCTCAGATTGCGCTTGTGCATTGCTTGTCGCAGCGCTGAGGCGGGTCTATCAAGGGCAAAACGAGGGGTGGACCGGGCATGCGAATTCTTCTGACCAATGATGACGGCATCAATGCGCCGGGACTGATTGTGCTTGAAGCGATCGCGGCTGAACTGGCCGGTCCCGATGGCGAGGTCTGGGTCGTCGCGCCTGCCTTTGAGCAGTCAGGCGTGGGCCATTGCATTAGCTATACCCACCCAATGATGGTCGCCAAACTGGGTGAGCGTCGCTATGCCGCCGAAGGGTCTCCGGCGGATTGCGTGTTGGCCGGTTTGCACGACGTTATGAAGGACGCCCCGCCCGATCTGGTGTTGTCAGGGGTGAACCGGGGCAACAACTCGGCTGAAAACACGCTGTATTCGGGTACAATCGGCGGCGCGATGGAGGCGGCGTTGCAAGGTGTGCCCGCGATTGCCTTGTCTCAGTATTTCGGGCCGCGCAATCTGGGGCTGGACGATCCGTTTGAGGCGGCTGCCAAATTTGGGGCCGATCTGGTGCGCCGCATTCTTGATGCGACACCCGAGCAGCAGGGCGACTATCGTCTGTTCTATAATGTGAATTTCCCTCCGGTTCCCGCAGATGAGGTGCTGGGTACGCGCGTGGCCCCGCAGGGGTACCGACGCGATACACATTTCTCTGTCGAGCCGCACAGCTCGCCCTCGGGTCGCCGGTTCCTTTGGATTAAGGGCGGGTATCAACATAACCCGACTGCTCCGGGCACGGATGCGGCGGTCAATCTGGAAGGATATATCTCGGTCACTCCGATGCGCGCTGATCTGACAGCATATGACACGCTCGAGGCGCTAAAGGTCATCGAATGACTGGACCAAGCGCAGAAACCATAATGCAGTTCCTGTTTGCCCTGCGCTCGCGCGGGGTGACGGATGCACGTGTACTGGCAGCGATGGAGCAGGTTGACCGGGGGCGGTTTGTCAAAGGCCTGTTCGCGGACCGGGCCTATGAGGACACTCCGCTGCCTATTGCCTGTGGACAGACCATCAGCCAGCCTTCGGTTGTGGGGCTGATGACGCAGGCGCTGCAGGTGCGTCCGCGTGATACGGTTCTAGAGGTCGGCACCGGCTCGGGCTATCAGGCGGCGATCCTGTCCAAGCTGGCGCGCCGGGTCTACACGGTTGAGCGGCACAAGAGGCTGGTGCGCGAAACGGGAGAACTGTTCCGTGAGCTGGGGCTGACGAATGTGACCGCGATGCTGTCGGATGGATCATTTGGACTGTCCGAGCAGGCCCCGTTCGACCGTATCATTGTGACCGCGGCCGCCGAAGATCCTCCGGGGCCGCTCTTGGCGCAGTTGAAAATCGGCGGTATCATGGTGTTACCCGTGGGCCAGTCGGACGCGGTGCAGACCCTAATCCGGGTCACGCGCACTGAAACCGGTCTGGACTATGACGAATTGTTGCCGGTCCGTTTTGTGCCCTTGCTTGAGGGGCTGGGAAAAGACGGAGCGTAAAGGTATATTAGAGGCGCCAGAACCCCGGAGAACAGGGGCAGGTGTTGAGGACAGTAAAATGAGAGCAGTTTCCAAATCAGCAATGCGCCGCTATGCGACAGGTGTTGCCGCGCTGGCAATTTTGGCCGGGTGTGAAGGGCCATATGACTATGACCTGCGCGGCAATGTCGGCGGGTTCTCCACTGCAGATGCCGCCCTTGCAGCGACCGCCAACCGCCCGACGCCGGATGCGCGTGGCGTGATCACCTATCCGAACTATCAGGTCGCGGTAGCCCGCCGTGGGGATACAGTTGGCGATGTCGCCACCCGGATCGGCATGCCGGTGGCCGAATTGGCGCGGTTTAACGGATTGCAGCCAAATGACAGCCTGCGTGACGGTGAAGTTCTGGCCTTGCCGCGCTCGGTCGGTGGGACGAGCAATGTTGATATTGCGACCATTGCCGGAACCGCGATTGACGAGGCACCGGACACAGGATCTGTACAGACATCGACATTGGAGCCCGCGCAACCTGCTGCGGCTCCGGCACCGGTTGCTACGGGGCCTGAGCCGATCCGGCACAAGGTCAAGCGGGGTGAGACAGCCTATACAATTTCGCGGCTCTATCAGGTGCCTGTGGAGTCTCTGGCAGAATGGAACGGTTTGGGACCAGACTTTATGGTGCGCGAAGACCAGTACCTGTTGATCCCGGTCAAGAATCAACCGGCACCTCGGGCAGCGGCGCCGGCCGCCACGGCAACTGCGGTAACCCAACCGGGCGAAGGCTCACCAACTCCTACGCCGCCGAGCGCGACGCAGCCATTGCCGGATGAGAAAGTTGCCGCGGCAACGCCTGCGCCGGATATTACAGCCGAGGCCCCGACCAATTCGGGAAGCTCGGCGCTGGCAAGCCCGGTGAGCGGCACCATCATTCGGACCTATAAGAAGGGTAAGAATGAGGGGATAGATATCGCCGCAGCGCCAGGCGCGTCGGTCAGTGCGGCCGAGGCAGGCACGGTCGCCGCGATCACCGCGGATGCGGATCAGGTTCCGATCATCGTTGTGAAACACAACAATGACTTGCTGACTGTTTATGCCAATGTCGACAATATCACCATCAAGAAAGGTGATCGGGTGCGACGGGGACAGAAGATCGCCTCGCTTCGCGGGGGCGACAATGCATATGTGCACTTCGAAGTGCGCAAAGGGTTCGAGTCGGTTGATCCCGAGCCTTACCTTAAGTGACCGAAATGGCCCGTTCCGGGCCATGCCTCCGGCGGAGGTATTTGGGGCCAGATGAAGGACGGATCACGCATTGGGATCGTAGTCGCTGAGCCTTTTACCCGGTTCGTCGGTAAAGAGTTCAGGTAGAGGCGTGACGTTTTCTATCAGGTCGATGCGGAAGACGCGGAAGTCGTTGCGCAGCTCGCACCAGGCAGTCAGTGTCCAGACACGGCCCCAGTATTCCATATGTAGCGGTCGGATGGTGCGTTCGGTCAGCGCGCCGTCAATGCGACGGTAGCTGAGCTGCAATTTCTGGCGCGATTTGATCGCGGCGCGGATCGGGGCCATATGTGCCATTCCGCGTACGACATCAGCGAAGGGATAGACCGCGAATTTCCAGCTGTCGGCCTCGGCAATGACCTGCGTGGGCAGGACGGCGTCGATTTTCTCGGCTAGAGATTCTGCGGCGGATTTAAGATCGGGATCGGCGGCCTCGGCAACGATCGCCATGCCGAGGTTCAGAGCCTCAAGCTCGGCGGGTGTCAGGTTCAGCGGGGGCAAAGTGATCTGCTCGCGTACCATGTAACCTACGCCGCGTTCGCCTTCTACAGGTACGCCCGAGGCCACCAACGTGTCCATATCGCGATAGATCGTACGGACCGACACCTCAAGTCGGTCCGCGATGTCCTGCGCGCGGTGCAAGTTACCATCGCGCAGGATCTGTATGATGTCGAACAGGCGGTCAGTGCGGCGCATGACACGCCGTCTGAGCCGCCCTTAGGCGGTCATGTTCCATAGCACGGTCTCGTGACGCATCTGGGCGCTGTCGGGGTTGATTGCCGCCATCAGAGCGGGTGCAAAATCCTGTTGCATGAATGCAGCAGCGGCGTCCTTTGCGGATTTCATATCGGTCCAGACGACATAGTCGGTCCAGCGGCCATCTTCGCCATGGCTTAGCTGGCGGTGGGTAAAGCCGGGAGCCGCGCGGACGAAGGCTTCGGAGGCTTGGCTTAGCCTGACGAACTGTTCGGGCTTTGTGCCGTCGGCAAGGGTAAAGGTGACGATTTCTGCGACATGGGTCATGTGGTTCTCCGTAGACCAGGTTTCGATATCGTCCTTCTAGGTGATATCAACTGACATAAACCTGTCAGTTGAGAAATGCGAGTCCGCAAAAAACGCATGATCCGTTCAATTTTGCGCGCGGATTTGATCTGTCGCACTTTTGCTGATGCCCGTACGGGCGTAGACACGGGGCCAGACATATTCACGGCGCGCTGCGCCGACGTAGAAGGAGACAAGTCATGCTCAACAATATTGGCCTTCCGGGTATCCTGCTGATTGCTGTTGTGGTTCTCGTCCTGTTTGGACGCGGCAAGATCAGTTCGCTGATGGGTGAAGTGGGTAAAGGCATTACCTCGTTCAAAAAAGGCATCAAGGAAGGTTCGGAAGAGCTGGAACAAGACGCGTCTGAGCTGGCCAAAGACGTCACGCCTGAGACTGACAAAGACAAGGTCTGAGCCTAGATGTTTGATCTGGGCTGGACCGAGCTTCTGGTCATCGGCATCGTCGCGTTGATCGTGGTGGGGCCAAAGGACCTGCCTGTGCTGTTCCGCAATGTCGGACGGTTCGTCGGCAAGGCGCGCGGCATGGCGCGCGAATTCAGCACTGCAATGAACGAGGCTGCGGACGAAGCAGGCGTCAATGAGATCAAGAAGGGCCTGAACGCGGCGACCAACCCGGTTAGTACAGCGATGGACGGGATCAACGAAGCCGCGCGCGACGTGGCCAAATCCATCGACCCAACCAAGTTCGACCCTGACAGCGAGACCGGCAAGCTGGCCACCGAGCGAGCAGAGCAAGCCAAGAAGATCCAAGCCACAACGGCCCGCGCTGCCGCTGAGCGCAAGGCCAAGGAAGCCGCGGATGCGCTGGCCAAGGCGGAGGAGGCCGAAGCAGCGCTGAAAACCGAAAGCAAGACATGACCAAGACCGACGAGATCGAGGACAGCTCGGCACCCCTGATCGAGCACCTGGCCGAGCTACGTACGCGGCTGATCCACTGCGTTGTCGCGTTTCTGATCGGCATGATCATCTGTTTCACCGTGGCCACGCCACTGTTCAACTTCCTCACGCAACCGCTATGTGAGGTGCTGACCGAGCGTGGACAGGATTGCGGGCTGATCTTCATCTCGCCGCAGGAAGGGTTCTTTGTAGCGATCAAAGTTTCGCTGCTGGGCGGGTTCATTCTGGCCTTTCCCTATATCGGGATGCAGATGTGGAGGTTCGTGGCGCCGGGCCTGTATAAATCGGAAAAGAACGCGTTTCTGCCCTTCATGCTGGCCTCTCCCTTCATGTTCCTGCTGGGCGCAAGCTTCGCTTTTTATGTGGTCACGCCATTGGCCTATGACTTCTTCCTCGGTTTCCAGCAATTTGGAGCGGAAGGGGAAGCTGTAGCAGAAGGCGCAACCGCACCTTTGAGCGTGGTGTTTCAGGGTTCGGCGCAGGAATATCTCAACCTGACCATCAAGTTCATCGTGGCCTTTGGCCTGTGCTTTCAATTGCCCGTATTGCTGACACTGATGGGTAAGGCCGGACTTGTCAGTGCCGAAGGTCTGGGGGCAGTGCGTAAATATGCGGTGGTAGGCATTCTAGTGTTGGCTGCGATTGTCACACCGCCGGACGTGATCACCCAGATCATCCTCTTTGTCGTAGTTTACGGGCTCTATGAAATTTCAATATTCCTGGTCGCCCGTGTCGAGAAGAAGCGCGAAGAACAGTTGCGCGCCGATGGATACTACGACGATGAAGAGGCCGAAGCCGACGCAGACGTGATGCAGGATTACGAAGAGAACAAGTAACCTGTTCCAATAGCTCTAAAGGCGCGCCCAAGGTAGGCGCGCCTTTTTCAATTGTTACTCTTGTTGTGTTGATCGGAACATGGTTGAACTCCGCCAGAACATCCCGGAGGAGCCGATGGACGACCAAGCCCTGAATCGCATTGCGGACGCGTTGGAACGCATGGCGCCCGCGCCGCTGGCGGCACCTGATTTCAACGCGGCCCCGGCTTTCGTCTGGCATGTCGAGCCTGACCGGCTGGAACCCGTCACACAGGTCAATCGGGTCGACCTTGATCTATTGGTGGGGATCAACCGCTCCCGCGATACGTTGCTGGACAACACGCGCCGCTTTGCTGCGGGTTACAAGGCTAATAACGCGCTCTTGTGGGGCGCGCGCGGAATGGGGAAATCCAGCCTCGTCAAAGCGGTGCACGGTACGTTGCAGGATGAGCATCCTGACCTGAAACTGGTCGAATTGCAGCGCGAGGATATGGGCTCGGTCGCGCGTTTGCTGAACCACCTGCGTGCCGCGCCGCACAGGTTCATCCTGTTTTGCGATGATTTGTCGTTCAGCCACGATGACCAGCATTACAAATCGCTCAAGGCCGTGCTGGATGGCGGTATCGAAGGTCGCCCGGAAAACGTTGTGTTCTACGCCACATCAAACCGCCGCCACCTGATGCCGCGCGACATGATCGAAAACGAACGCTCCAGCGCCATTAATCCGTCCGAGGCGGTCGAGGAGAAGGTCTCACTCTCTGACCGTTTCGGCCTGTGGCTGGGGTTCCACCCCTGCGATCAGGACGAATATCTAGCGATGATCGATCGCTACTGCGCCGCTCATGGCGTCAAGGTTGATCCCGAAACTCTGCGCGCCGAAGCCATCGAGTGGCAAGCCACCCGGGGGGCACGCTCGGGCCGCGTCGCCTGGCAATTCTTCGTCGACCTCGCCGGGCGAAACGGCGTCCATATCGGTTAGTCCGCGCGCTTCATCTGGCCAGAAATACCTCCGCCGGAGGCATGGCCCGTCAGGGCCATTCTCACAACAGTGCTATAATCCGCGCCGCCTCATCCGCAGTGCTGGTTAATGCATCCCGATCCTCACCGGGATGGAAACGCGCACGTACGGCGGTCGGCATCGGTGCAGGCTCAACAATCGACACGCGCGGTCCTGTCCGCGCGGTCTCGGTCGCCCAACTGCGAGCCAGCGCCATCTGTGCCGCTTTGGTGGCGCCGTAGATGCCATAGAACTTCTCGCCTGCCTTCGGGTCATCGAAGAACACGGCATGGCCAGTTTCGCCCAACAAAGGCGAGACATACGGGATCAGAACCGAGGTGGCGTTTGCATTGATGCTGACTGCCTTGTTCCATTCCTTCGGATCAACGAAATGCACTGGCGTCAGGGCTGAGGTGTGGATTGCAGTATGCAACCACAAATCGATCTTGCCCCAGCGATCGTGAATGCCCCGGCACAGGGTCGCCATCGCATTGGGATCGGTGATGTCCATGGGGGCCAGAGTCGTCGAGCCACCCTTTGCCTGGATGCGGTCATCCAGCTCTTCCAGCCCGCCCTGAGTGCGAGCGACAGCGACGATGTGATAGTCGGGGGCCAGCGCTTCGGCCAGCGCCGCGCCCAACCCGCGAGAAGCCCCGGTGATAAGGGCGATTTTGGTCTGATCGGTCATGAGGGGGGTTTGAACCTGCACGCGCAGGGCGTCAAGTCAGGATCAGCTGCCGGGGATGTCGATCCGGCGGTTCTGGCCGCTTTGTCGCAGCACAACACCATTTTCATCAATGGCGACGACCTTACCCGGGCCGACACGACTGCCGGGTTTCACTTTCTTAATGCGCCCCGACGACATGCGGACCAGGGCTTGCAGGTCCGCCTTGGGTCCAAAAATACCCAATACCGAGACCGCGTTTTTCTTGAGCGCCCCCGCCTGTGTGGCGGCGCTTTTCACCGTTGCGTTTGCCATGATCTGTGGCCGAGCTGCGCGCCCGGACCCCGTTTTGTGAGTGGTTTTCGGCATCCGGGTAACACGGGCTTTGCCGGACCAAAAGGCCGACAGCACTCGGTTCGGAGCGGTTCGAATGCCGCATACCGAACCCTTTGCAAATGCAGCCTGTTCAGCAATAGGTTGTCGGCGGATTCTGACCTATGGCCGCTAGCGCAAGTCTCTTGGCCGACGCCTCAGGACAAAGCGATTCGCCCGATCACCCCGAGGCCAGTTTCGCCGCGTTCCACGAACTGCCGACCACCTGCATATCTTCACGCTTTTTGCTGACCCGACTGCTGTTTTCTAGGCTGCCCAGATATTCCTCATCGACGCCGGTGACGTAGTTGCCGTCAAAGCAGGAACAGTCAAAGGCTTCGATCTCGGGGTTGCCTTCCTTGGCAGCCCAGATCAGATCGTCGAGATGTTGGTAGAACAGCGCATCCGCACCCAGTTCTTCGCGAATCTCCTCGATCTCTTTGCCATTCGCGACAAGCTCGTGTCGGGTGGGCATATCGATGCCATAGACATTGGGGTATTTCACCGGGGGCGAGGCGCTGGCGATATAGACCTTTTTTGCCCCGGCCTCACGGCACATCTGGACGATCTTTTTGATTGTATTGCCGCGCACGATCGAATCGTCGATCAGCAGTACGTTATGACCGTCAAACTCCAAAGGCACCGCGTTCAGTTTGCGACGCACGGATTTCTGCCGTTCTTCCTGGCCCGGCATGATGAAGGTGCGACCGACATACCGGTTCTTCACGAGCCCCTCGCGATAGGGAATGCCTGTGATCTTTGCGGCCTCAAGCGCGACAGGGCGGGCGCTATCTGGCACAGGGATGATCCGGTCGATCTTAAGTCCCGAGTCCTGAATTTGCTTGGCCAGCGTCTGCCCCATGCGCATCTGGGTTTTGTAAACCGACACCCCATCCAGCAGCGAATCTGGTCGGGCCAGATAGACATACTCGAAGATGCAGGGTGTCAGTTTACCTTCAACGGCCTGGAACTCGTGCATATTGCCGTCGAGGTCGATAAGGATCGCCTCGCCGGGACCTAGGTCGCGCAGCTTGTCAAAACCGTTGATGCCGAATGCCACATCTTCGGACGCAAAGGCATAGTCATCGCCAGCAGCTGGCGCATCGCGCTTGGCGACTGAAAGCGGGCGGATTCCATAGGGGTCACGGAAGGCGAGCATACCGACACCCGCGACCAGACAGATCACGGAATACGCCCCCTGAACCCGCTCCATCGTCATTTTGACACCGGCAAACAGGTTGCGGATCGGATCAGCATTACCATTGACCTTGATCGCATCAGCGACCTTGTCGGCCAGTACGTTCAGAAGGACCTCTGAATCCGAAGTTGTGCGCAGGTGACGGCTGTATTTGGCAGTTACCTTTTCGCGCTGTTCTTCGGTATTGGTGATGTTGCCGTTGTGAACCAGATAGATGCCATAAGGCGCGTTCACGAAAAATGGTTGCGCCTCGGCCGCGCTGAGCGAGCCAGCGGTTGGATAGCGGACATGGCCCATGCCGACCTTTCCCAACAGGGTTTCGGCGTCACTGGCATTGAACACGTCTTTGACGAGACCATTTGCTTTCTTCTCACGGAAGAACTCGCCGTTGTAGGTGACGATCCCCGAGGCGTCCTGACCTCGGTGCTGAAGCATCAGCAAGCCGTCATAGATTTCCGCAAAGACATCATGTGTCCGGCTTGCGATCCCCAAAATCCCACACATACACGGGCTCCAATTTCTATGACTTGCTTAGGATGGCGTTCAGGTCGGATCGGGTGCGGACGGGTATCTGAATGGTGTGTTTTGGTCCGTTTGCACGGGACTCAGGCACAAGCACGAAAGCGGCTAGCGCATAAGAAAACAGATACAGCAAGGTCGGCAGCTCCGATTCCATGTCGGTATGGCCTCCACATAATGCCAAACGATGCGTGTGTCATCAAAGGATCACATTCGCGATTTGACGCAGGTGCGAATTGTACACGCCGCGGGTTTAGGATGACAAATGTACAGACCTATGCTGTCATATCATTACGAAGGTTTTTTGCATGCAGTCCGGCAATACCTGGTGGAGCAGACGCAATGTGGCAACACAAGCAAAACACACCGAAGGACAAACCTGTCAAGCGGCGTTGCCACCGATGTCGTGGGGCAGGGCGCGCACCCTGCGAGATCTGCAAGGGAACCGGTGAAGTGATCAAGAGCCGAGACCAGTATGGCAAGCCGATCTCAAGCCGATGTGACGGATGCTTTGGCCTGAAGACCATCCGTTGCAATATTTGTGGTGGCGAAGGGTTTATCTGATTTTTCCGAACCAAACGCAAAAAAGCCCGGCTGAAACCGGGCTTCTCGTTGGAATTTGGTTTGATTAGCCCTCAGAGGCGTTGTCGGCGGTGCAGCTTGCGACCAGCTCTTCGTACTGGGCGGTAACCCAACCCAGCGCCGCCTCGGGGTTTTGTTCTTCGATCTGTCCGCTGAACTGTTCGAACACTTTGGCAGAGCGGCTTTCATCAACCATGGTATAAGACTGGCCGGTCATCACCGTGTCGTAGACAAAGAACGCGATGGCAACCAACAGGATGCCGCGGGCGATGCCGAAGAAGAAGCCAAGCGCCTGATCCAGCCCGCCAAGCGCGGAACGCTGCACCAAAGACGAAAAGAGCGGTGTGAAGATGCTGACCACGATCAGCGCAATGGCGAAGACGGCGGCAAAGCCGGTAATGACCGAAAGCTCGCAGCTATCACGCAGGAATTCTCCAACCACCGGGACCTCTTTGACCAGTGGTACGGCCTGCGGTGCGAAGATGAATGCTAGAACTGCCGCGGCGACCCAGCCTGCGATGGCCAAAACCTCGCGCATGAAACCGCGCGAATAGGCCAGCAAGCCCGACAGCACGATGATCAGGGCCACAACCCCGTCAATTATTGTAAAACCTTCCATGGCCCTCGCCTGTTCGTTTTCTGCCCCTCAAGGCGCGACTTTACCCTGCTCCGAAGGTTTCGCCAACAAACCCCACCAAATCAGAGGGTCGGGTGAGTGTCAGACCTGCCACAGTGCCAGTTTTGCCACCTGCCGGAGCAATTGCCGCTGTGAAACCAAGTTTTTGCGCTTCTTTCAACCTGTTTTCGGTCTGCGGGGCTGGTCTAAGTGCCCCGGATAGCGAGATTTCTCCGAAAACGACCGTATCGGCAGGCAGGGCGGTGTCTTCACGAGCGCTGAGCAGTGCAGCAGCAACGGCGAGGTCGGCAGCAGGTTCGCTGACTTTCAGCCCTCCGGCGACGTTCAGGTAGACATCGAGCCCGGCAAAGGGGATGCCGCAGCGGGCTTCGAGTACTGCAAGGATCATGGCGAGCCGCCCGCTATCCCATCCCACAACCGTGCGGCGGGGCTGGGAATGGGGGGACGGCGCCACCAGTGCTTGCAATTCGACCAGCACGGGGCGGGTGCCTTCGATACCTGCGAATACGGCGGAACCTGGGCTGGGCTTACCGCGTTCCGATAGGAACAGGGCCGAAGGGTTGGTGACTTGCGCCAGCCCTTTGCCGGTCATTTCGAAGACGCCGATCTCATCCGCTGGGCCAAAGCGGTTCTTAACGGCGCGCAGGATGCGGAACTGGTGCCCGCGTTCGCCTTCGAAGTAAAGCACGGTGTCGACCATATGTTCGACTACACGGGGGCCAGCGATCTGGCCTTCTTTGGTGACGTGGCCAACCATGATGATCGATACGCCGTGGCGTTTTGCAAATGTCGTCAGCTCGTGCGCTGCGGCGCGCACCTGCGACACCGAGCCCGGCGCGCTGTCGACATTGTCGGCCCACATCGTCTGGATCGAGTCGATGATGGCGAGGCCGGGTTTTTCTGCCTCTAGCGTCGTGAGGATGTCCCGAAGGTTGGTTTCAGCGGCCAATTGCACCGGCGACTCTTCCAGACCTAACCGGCGCGCGCGCATCCTAACCTGTGCGCTGGCCTCCTCGCCCGAGACGTAGATGGTTTTGACACCTTTGCGGGCAAAACGTGCTGCAGCTTGCAGTAAGAGGGTCGATTTGCCAATGCCGGGGTCACCGCCCACCAGCAGCGCCGATGCAGGGACAAGGCCGCCGCCGAGGACACGGTCCAATTCTTCAACACCGCAGAGGGTGCGGGGCGGGGGTGTTTCTTCGGTCGAGAGGTCGGTGAGCGCGATTGACTGGCCGCGTTTGCCGCCGAGGGATTTCTTGGCTGGTCCAGCCGAGAGCGGGGCTTCCTGAACGATGGTGTTCCACTCGCCGCAGCCGTCGCAGCGGCCTGACCATCGTGTATGTGAGGCACCGCAGGCGGAGCAGGTGAAGGATTGTGTCTTTGCCATGTCGCCCTTGGTGCCCGAGGAAGGGCGGTTCTTCAAGCCCTTGCGGGCTTTCCTCACCGCCGGTGGCGCGCCACGTCCTCAGGCCCTTCGGGCCATCGTCCGCTGCGGGCGCTAGACGCGCCTATTCCGCAGCACGCGGCGGGGTCATCGCAACCACGCTGCCTGGTGTTTGATCGTCCGTGGGGGATTGCAATTGCGCCGACAGTTCCGGAAGCAGATCGAACAGCTCATCCCTGAGGCGCGCGAGTTGCGATTTGGCGATGGATTCCTCGATCTCGATGTCTCGGGTCCATTGGCGCAGCTCGTGCTGGATGATTTGGGCTTCCTCGATGCGCTGCTGGAATTGTTCGACCTCTTCCTGACGTTGCCGCAGGAAGGCGCGGGCGCGTTCGACCTTTGTGTCCCCATAGGTCTCGGCCAGTTCCTGGCTGATCTGGCTCATCTGAGCAGCCAGTTCCAGCACCTGCGGTTCGAGCCCCTGCAAATCGGGGTGATCGCGCAGGAAGGCCATGCGCTCTTTCACCGCGTCGAATTCGGAGGCCAGCGCAAAGGCGCCGCTGCGGTCGGCGGCATGGGCGACCTGATAGGCCCCGGCCACGTCCTGCATATTCATTGTGAACTTACGATGGGTGTTTTCAAGCGCCATCATGCGGGCGTTCGATGGCAGATAGAAGACCAGCATCAGGATCAGGGCGGTTAATCCGATCTGGATATAGATGCCTGCGTCAATTGTTGCACCGTTGCTGAGACCGGCCTGCAACGAGAGCCAGGGCAGGATTCCAATCGCGGATAAAATGGTGGTCGTCACCGCGAACAATGCTGCGGCGCAGATCAGGAAAAAAGTGAGCCTTAATAAGGTATTCTGAAATTGCAATGTTATTGTGTGGAGGGCGGCCATGATCGTCGTTCTCCTTCTTCAACCGGTACAAAAACCGGGCCGAAGCGGAAGGTTAGACAGACGCGAAGTGATCCGCTACGGACCCGAAAACTACAAAATTTACTGCTCGAAATATAAAGATGATACTCAGAAATCTGTTTTCAATCAATTAGGTCTGAGGTTTTCGTGATCCAAATGTCATCTCTGTAATATGGCCCAGTGCAAGTGAGGCCAGAATGCAGCCGGTGAACAGGTAGAGACCCCATGCGGTTTCGATGGTGGCGTATGAGATGCCTTTGGCCAGCGTGATGTAGAGCGCGATGAGGAAGATATCGGCCATCGCCAGCTTGCCGAGGATGTTGAGCGCGGGCTGGACGCGCGGGTCCAGCAGGTTCCATTGGATCAGCGCGGTGCCGATGGTTTTGACGTAGGGCGCGAAGAGGGCGAAGACGGTAACGATCAACGCGAGGAAGATGTCGGACTTCCACAAGGACTGGATCCCGGTGATGACGCTGATTTCACTGAGGCCGAAGATCGGGAGGAGACCGGCGCGCATCAGCGGGGCGAACCACGCGATGGGGTAGAGGATCAGGAGGGATAGGGTGGCGAGGCGGAGGGTCATGAACAAGAATTTTGATAAGGCAGTTGAATACTTAATGAGTGGAGGTATCTGCGGCAAGTTCTGAGTTGCGGTCGCTTGAGTTGAGTGTAAGTTTAAGTAAGTCCTAAATTAATCAGCTTTAGATTGCAGTGCCTGACCCAATAATAAAGATCGTAAACGGCCCATCCGCATTTAGTAAAGGAACCGTTGCTGCGGGAACTGACGGCTTAAATGCTGTCTTTTCAGCTGCGAGTGCGGCAGCAGACAGGTTGCCGTTTGACCGAGAGCAGCTCTTTGGTGTTTTGCATTTCCGACTTTACGAAACGGATCGCGCACGAAGAAGAGCGGTATGGTTTGGTGGCCGTCTATTCAACAGGTTTTCTGGTGAAGATCCCAGCTACATCCCGGTTTCCGGAACACATCTTCGCCAAGTGTTTGATGCAATACGCATTCAAACCCCCGACTTTGTGATAAGCGCAGGGCAATATCTATTGCGCTATGACTACGCTAAGCGCGCGTATGATCAGTTAAAGCAGGAACGTGAGGCGGAGAGAGCTTAACGCACCGCCTCAATCGGCCCCTCGGCACTCCCGCTGATGAACTGCTCCACATAGGGATCACCTGAGGCGTCCATCTGGCTGACCGGGCCGGTCCACTGGATCACGCCTCCGTGCAGCATGGCGACGTTGTCGGCAATCGCGCGGACCGAGCTCATGTCGTGGGTGATGGTCATCGCGGTGGCGCCCATCTCGGTCACGATTTCGCGGATCAGGTCGTTGATGACGCCGGACATGATGGGGTCGAGGCCGGTGGTAGGCTCATCGAAAAAGATGATCTCGGGCTCGGCGGCGATGGCGCGGGCGAGGCCGACGCGTTTTTGCATGCCGCCCGACAGCTCGGCCGGGAACCGGTCAGCAACGTTGGATTTCAGGCCCACGCGGCGCAGTTTCTCGATGGCGATTTCGCGGGCTTCATCAGCGGGGCGTTTCAACGAGCCGCGCAGCAGGCGGAAGGCGACGTTTTGCCAGACGGGCAGCGAGTCGAACAGCGCCGCGCCCTGAAACAGCATTCCAAAGCGGGCCAGAAACGCATCGCGGTCGCCTTTCGCGGCGTCTTTGCCGTCGACGTAGATCATGCCGCCGTCGGGTTTGATCAGGCCGAGGATACATTTCAACGCCACGGATTTGCCAGTTCCAGAACCGCCGATGATGACCATCGAGGTGCCCTTGGGGATCTCAAGGTTCATGCCTTGCAGGACGTGGTTGTCGTCAAAGGCCTTATGTACGTTCTCCATCCGGATCATAGCGAGAAGAACACCCCTGTAAGAACGAAATTGGCGGCGAGGATCAGCACAGCAGCAGCCTCGACCGAGCCCTTGGTGGCGCGGCCCACGCCCTGCGCGCCGCGGCCCGATGACATGCCGTAATAGCAGCCCATGATGGCGGCGATCACACCGAAGGCGGCACCTTTGACGAGTGACGAAACGATATCCCGCGCTTCAAGGAAATCGACGGTGTTTTTCAGATAGGCTGCCGGGTTGAAGCCCAGATTTTGCGTCGCGACGGTGTAGCCGCCTGCAATGCCGATGATATCTCCGACCCCGACCAGCGCTGGAACCGTGATCAGGGCGGCCAGCACGCGTGGGGCGGTGAGGTATTTCATCGGATGGGTGGACAATGTGACCAGAGCGTCGATCTGCTCGGTCACTTTCATCGTCGCAATCTCGGCGGCGATCGAAGACGTCACGCGGGCGGCGATCATCAGGCCAACCAGCACCGGGCCAAGCTCTCGCACCATGCCTATGGCGACGATCTGGGGCACAACGGCTTCGGCGTTGAAACGCGCGCCGCCTGCGTAGATCTGCAGCGCCAACGCGCCGCCGGTGAAGATGGCGGTCAGGCCGACCACGGGCAGGGACAACCAGCCGATATTCAGCAGGGCGATGCCGAACTCGCGCGGATAAAACGGTGGTCGAAAAATGTGCGAAACCGCGTCGAGCGCGAACAGCGCGACGCGGCCAAACGCGGCGAGCATGGTCAGGATAGAACGCCCCAGCTCACCCAGCAATGAAACGGGATTCATTCCACGTAGCCCCGCGAAAAGCGACTGCCGAGCGAGGTCAGAATTTCATAGCCGATGGTGCCAGCGGCTTCGGCCAGATCATCGACGGTTTGGTGCCCGTTCAGGATACGCAGGCGATCAGGTTTATACGGCAAGTCAGTCACATCCACGGTGATCAGGTCCATCGAGATACGTCCTACCACTGGGCAGGGCTGATCACCAGCGAATGTATCGATGCCGCCCCCAATGGCGCGATGCAGCCCATCGGCATAACCGGCCGCAACGGTCGCAATCTTCGACGGGCGGCGCGCGCTCCAGCTGTTGCCGTAGCCGACGGTCTCGCCCACGGCGACGTCGCGCACTTGAATCACCGGCATATCGACGGTGACGACCGGCTTGGCCCCGGCAAAGGGCATCCCGCCGTACAGGCCAATCCCTGGGCGGCAAAAGTCAAAGTGGAATTCCGGCCCCATCAGAGTACCACCCGTCGCCGCAAGCGAGCGCGGCGCGTCGACGCCATCGGTCATCTGTTTGAACGTGTTCAACTGTTGGCGGTTCATTGGGTGTTCAGGCTCATCCCCGCAGGCCAAATGCGACATTATCACCAACGGGTTCAGGGCAAGGGCTTCGTGCCGCAGTTCGGCCCAGTCCGCAGGCTCAAGCCCAAGGCGATTCATACCGCTGTCGAGCTGGATACCAAAGCCATGATCGGGCAGGGCCTGACGATGACGCTTGAATTGTTCGGGCGAGTTGATCAACGGCGTCAGATCATGCTGGCGCAGCAGATCCGTGTCACCCTCCATATGTCCGGAAAACACCGCAACCAGCGGGCCGGGGCCCACAGCCTCACGCACGGCCACGCCTTCCTCGGCAACGGCGACGAAGAATTTTGCAACGCCTTCCTCAGCCAGCGCAGAGGCTACTGGACCGGCACCTAACCCGTAAGCGTCAGCTTTAACCACTGCGCCGGTCTCAACCTGGGTCTTTGCGTCAAGCGCCTGCCAGTTCTGGGCGAGCGCGTGCAGATTTATCGTCAGATGTGCGGTACTCATAAACGCCGTTCATCACATAGGATTGGCCCAGGTCAAGGGGGAGTACCTTAATTCTTGGCGGGTTTATGCGCCTCATAGGCCGCTTCCAGCTCGGAACGCAGGAAATCCGCAAATAATAAGGGGCTAAACTGAGGTTGGCCGGTCCCGGGTAGGGGTTCGATGATTGTGCTGACATGAGGATCAAAGAAGAACGGAACGCTATATCGTTCACGGCCAGAACGGTTGATGACCCGATGCGGCGTCGATAGCAAGCGACCGTTTGACATCCGGTGCAGCATATCCCCGACATTGACGACAAAGGCGTCGGGACGGGACGGAACGTCAACCCAATGCCCTGACGGTGTTTTGACCTGCAAGCCGCCCACCTGATCTTGAGCGAGCAGCGTTAGGCATCCGAAATCAGTGTGCGGGGCCGAGCCGAACAGATCATCGGGGCTGGTCTTTGCTTGCGGAGGATAGTGAAGCAGACGCAGCCAGAATGTAGGCTCATCAAACGCGGAAAGGACCGAGAAATCCTGCGCCTCGCAAGCGATCAGCGCGATATGCATCAATCTGCGTCCGAGGGCCGACATAGCCTTAACGTAGGTTTCCAGGGTGTCGCGAAAAACCGGTAGATCAGGCCATCGGTTTGGACCCGAGAGGTAGATATCGGGATCAACACCAGCATCCTCGCGCATCATCATGAAGCTGGCGGATTGGTTGGGTTTTTTTACATCGGCCAGTGTTGAGTTCACATCTGTCGATGTGTTGATGGCGATGTATCCGCGATGCGTGTGGTCGACTGCGATTGCCAGCTTTTGATCCAGCGGCAGTGCGTGAAACCGTTTTGAGGCTTCGAACACATCGCGCATCAGCTGCGGGTCGATCCCGTGATCTTCGATATAGCCAAAACCGGTCGTGCCGTAGGCCGAACGAAACTCGGCCGCGATTTCCTCATCAGGGCGTGCACCCAGACGAATAACGGGGATCTCTGTGAATTCAGTCATGTCTCTCTCGCTTATATTGGGAAGATTGCAGGGGCAAAAATGCCCCCGGTCTATCCCGCAAAGCGTTTGCGGCGATGCCCGAAATGACGCGCCAGAATCACGCGCCGGGGTAGGGGATTGAGACAAGCTTGCATGGCCCGATCCGTACACATCGGCTCGGGTAGGTCAAGGGATCAGTAGCCCTCGATCTGGCTGTCCTGTTGCCAAGGTTTGACCAGATTGCCAAATCGGGTGAACTGAGCTTCGAACGACAGCTCGACCGTGCCGATGGGGCCGTGGCGCTGCTTGCCGACGATGACCTCGGCTTTGCCATGCAGGCGCTCCATGGCCTGTTTCCACTCTTCCATCTTTTCCAACTCGTGATCGCCGGGTTTTTCGCGTTCCTTGTAGTATTCCTCGCGGAACACGAACATCACAACGTCGGCATCCTGTTCGATCGAGCCCGATTCCCGCAGGTCAGACAGCTGCGGGCGTTTGTCGTCACGGCTTTCTACCTGTCGGCTGAGCTGTGACAATGCGATGACCGGGATGTTGAGTTCCTTGGCGATGGCTTTCATGCCCATCGAAATCTCGGCGATTTCGTTGACGCGGTTGTCGGCCATTCCGCGGCAGAGCTGAAGGTAGTCGATCACCAGCAAATCCAGCCCGTGCGTCCGCTTCAGCCGCCGTGCACGGGCAGCGAGTTGCGAGATCGGCAGGGCGGGGGTGTCATCGATGAATAGCGGGCAGGCTTCCAGTTCTTTCGCGGCGTCAACGAAGCGGCGGAACTCGGACTCGGTCATGTCGCCCTGGCGGATTTTGTGACTGGAGATCTCGGAAGCCTCGGCCAGAACCCGACCCGCAAGCTGTTCGGCGCTCATTTCGAGTGAAAAGAACCCAACCACACCGCCGTCGATCGCACCTTCAGAGCCGTCCGGCTTGGTGCCGCGCTTGTAGGCCCTGGCCACGTTAAATGCGACGTTTGTTGCCAGCGATGTCTTACCCATCGACGGACGCCCGGCCAAAATGATCAGGTCGGACGGGTGCAGGCCACCCAATTGCTTGTCGAGATCGGCCAGACCGGTGGAAATCCCCGCCATGCCGCCACCGCGTTGGTACGCCTCGTTGGTGACGTTGACGGCTTCTGTGACCGCCTTGAGGAAGGATTGAAAACCCTGTTCGGTCTGGCCCTGCTCGGATAACTGATAAAGCTGTTGCTCGGCCTCGACGATTTGTTCTTTGGGCTCGCTGCTGACATCGACCCTCGCAGCCTTGTCTGAAATGTCCCGGCCCAGCCGGATCAGCTCGCGCCGAATGGCGAGGTCATAGATCATTTGGGCGTAGTCATGCACCGCAAAGGCACTGATCGATGCACCGGCAAGCTTGACCAGATAGGCCGGACCACCCAGTTCCTTCAGGCCCTCATCCTCGGCCATGAAAGACTTCAGCGTGACGGGTGAAGCCAGCGCATTTTTAGCGATACGGGTCGACGCGACTTCGTAGATGCGCGCATGAACCGGATCATAGAAATGCTCGGCCCCAATAATCGATGCGACCCGATCATACAGATCGTTATTCGTCAGAATAGCACCCAGAAGCTGCTGCTCGGCCTCGATGGAGTGCGGCATTGTTTCTGGGTTCTGAATCTGTGCGGCGGCCTGCTCGATACTGCTGATCTCGTTCATTGCTGTTCTCTTTGTCCCCTGGACAGAGGCCATAGCGCGGCCCTGTGAGTCGGCGCAAATTGTATGTTTTCTGGGGATATGCTGTGCATATCTCTCTGCCCCATCATATTGAAGGATGAGGCAGGGTTGCGTCAACATCTTGTGGATGAAGCGATCGACGCAGCGGTCAGTGTTTCCATTCTGAAAACAGTTTGCGCAACGTCAGCTTTTATGTGCGTCCTGCCAACCGCGCGGGTCGTTCAGGAAGGCCTCGACGCCATCAAGCGTCTCTTCGTCAAAGGCCTTTTGCGCTTTGGCTTCCGCCAAAACATCCCACCAAGTACAAAGCGAGTGCAATTTTACGCCGTGATCGCCCAGCGTTTTCTCGGTTTCGGGGAAAATACCATAATAGAAGATCACAGCCGTATGCCCACAGGTCGCACCGGTTTCGCGGATCGCGTCGACAAAGGACAGTTTTGAGCCTCCATCGGTTGTCAGGTCTTCGACCAGCAGCACCCGCTCACCCTCGCTCATCGCGCCTTCGATGCGGGCGTTCCGGCCGTAGCCTTTGGGTTTCTTCCGCACGTAGGTCATTGGCAGTGCCATGCGCTCGGCGACCATTGCAGCGAAGGGAATACCTGCTGTCTCGCCACCGGCGATATTGTCAAACGCTTCGAACCCCGCGTCGCGCATCACGGTTACCGTCAGGAAGTCCATCAGGGTCGAGCGGATGCGTGGGTACGAGATCAGCTTGCGGCAATCGATATAGGTCGGGCTTGGTAGACCGCTGGCCAGCGTGAAAGGTTCGCGGGAATTAAAGTGTACGGCCTTGATCTCCAGCAGCATCCGCGCGGTCAGGCGGGCGATTTCGGTGCTGTCGGGGAAGGAACTGGGGATCATGGCGCAAACCTCTGGGCTGAAAGGGTGTCGCAGGCTGATAGCCTGACCCCCGGCCCAGAGTCGAGAGGGCACGCTAAAAGAAAAGCGGACCCCCAAGAGGTCCGCTTGATGCCCTTGCGGGCAGAGCAGCCAAGGTGGGCTTGACTGCTCATTTCTCAGGCTCGCTTTCCGCAATCGGCAAGACTGTGCCTTCAATCTCGGTTTCGACGTGTATGCGAGGCGAGGTAAGAAGCGCAACCACCATTGCCGTCACAAATGTGTAGGCTGCCGCGCAGTAACTGTATTCAACGCCCAGTATTCGAATTGATGCGATGAAGGGTGCAGGTTTTCTTAGGTCCGAGCCAGATCAGCAAGAGCGTCGCTCAAAAGGGTCAAAGCGTGGTCCCGCGCAACGCGACGTACGTTATCCCGTCCCTGCGCTCCGAATTCCACGGTCTCGGTTCGGGTCGGTTGACCCTGTGCCGCGAGGCCAAAGCATACGCGGCCTTCGGGTTTGTGTTCGGACCCGCCGGGGCCCGCGATGCCGGTGATCGAGACCGCCAACTGTGCCCGCGAATTCTGCAGGGCGCCATTGGCCATTTCCCGGGCGACTTCTTCTGAAACTGCTCCATATGTCTCAAGCGTATCGGCGCGCACGCCCAGCATCTCTTGCTTTGCGGTGTTGGTGTAGGTGACAAAGCCGCGCTCAACCACGGCAGAGCTGCCAGGGATGTCAGTCAGTGCAGCGGCGACCATACCGCCGGTACAGCTTTCAGCAGTGGTGATCATCATGCCCTGCGCCTTGGCGCGATCCAGCAGGTCGACAACGATCATTGACCCATGACTCCATGTGAGATACCGGCGAGGACGACCACACCGATGGCCGCAAAGACGCCAGCGATCACATCATCCAGCATGACACCCATCGGATCTCCACGCCGGTCGGCCCAGCCAATGGGACCGGGTTTGGTAATGTCGAAGAGGCGGAACAAGAGAAAACCCGCGATCCAGCCGGGCCAGAGCGCTGTGATGTCGATCCCATGCGCCCAAGACGGGTAGGAAATCGCCCATATCGCGATGAACTGGCCCGCGACTTCATCAATGACAATTTCGGACGGGTCGTGGTCATCTTGTCCAGCTGTCATCACTTGCGTAGCCCACAGGCCCCCGAAGAAAACCGCGAGTGTTGAGATGACCAGCAAGGGGAAGCCACCCAGCGTATGCAGAACCCATGCCAGCGGCAAAGCAGCCAGCGATCCCCAGGTGCCGGGGGCAGGGCGGAGGTAACCGACGCCGCAGACGGTTCCGATTAGACGAGCCGCTGTCATGACTTCACCAGACAGGCAGTTGCGAGCGAGGCAATGCCTTCGCTGCGACCGGTAAAGCCCAGCCGTTCGGATGTGGTGGCCTTGACCGAGACCTGATCGGTGCGCAAGCCCATGATCCGTGCCATTTCGGCACGCATGGTATCGGCATGAGGGCCGATCTTGGGAAATTCGCAGACCAGTGTGCAGTCGACATTCGAGATCTCATAGCCCAACTGCCCAGCCAATTCGACTGCGTGGCGCAGGAAAATTTCACTCGCTGCACCTTTCCACTGCGGATCGGAGGGCGGAAAATGCTGTCCGATATCACCCCGCGCCAGGGCGCCATAGATCGCGTCGGTGACCGCGTGCATCCCCACATCTGCATCGGAGTGACCTTGGAGCCCACGATTGTGCGGCACCTTCACACCGCAGAGGATCACGTGATCTCCGTCACCAAAGCGGTGCACGTCGTAGCCGTTGCCCAGCCTTACATCCATATTCATACCCATTGTACGTTCGGCCCGTGCGAAATCCTCGGGCCGTGTGATTTTCAGGTTATCCGCATCGCCCGGAATAATCGCGACTTCGATTCCCGCAGCGCGCGCGACTTCTACATCATCCGCTGCACCTCCGGGATGGGCTGAATGGGCGGCGGTGATTGTGCCATAATGAAATCCCTGCGGTGTCTGCGCAGCGTAAAGGCCGGATCGATCCTGCGTTCCTGTGACCACTGAACCGTCGCCTGTCCAGAGCGCATCCGTGACGGCCAAGCCTGGAGCAGCTGCCGCATGCGTGTCGAGTGCTTTCAGAACATCGCCGATTATCCGAGCGCTGACGCAGGGGCGGGCAACATCGTGAATCAAAACCTTTTCAACGCTGTACGCTTCCAAAGCCTGCAACCCGTTGCGCACTGATCCGGCGCGGTCTGCACCGCCGGGTGCAAGGATCAGGTTTGTCGCGCTGAATTCTTCCCAAACGGCTGTGTCCTCTTCGGCCAGCACCAAAACGACGTGATCAACCAACCCTTCGAAGCGGTCAATCGCCCAATCGGCCACGCGCCTCCCGCTCAACGCACGCCACTGTTTGCGCACTCCGCCTCCGGCGCGCAGGCCGCGCCCGGCGGCGACGATGATGGCGGCTGTGGTCATCTGAAAGGCCTCCTGATTGGGGCATTGTTTAGGGGTCGGTGAATGCAGAGGCAATCACCCGCGTCAATTTGCTTAAAAAATAAGCATATGATGATTTTACGGGCTTGAATGCTCCCGTTTTATTGTTCATATGCCGCAATTTCGATATCAAATGCGCAACTGCTCAAGGATTAAGCACATTGGCCCTGCGTCTTGCTGAAAAGGATCTGACCCCTCCGGTGCTGTTGGCGCCAATGGCCGGAATCACCGACCGGCCTTTTAGGGACCTTGTGATGCGCTTCGGCGCGGGCATGGTTGTCAGCGAAATGGTTGCCAGCCAAGAGATGGTGCAGGCCAAACCAGGCGTACGTGAACGGGCCGAGCTGTCGGCGGATCTGGAAAACACCGCTGTGCAACTGGCCGGACGCGAGGCGCATTGGATGGCCGAGGCCGCCCGGCAAGTCGCTGACCGGGGCGCGCGCGTGATCGATATCAATATGGGTTGCCCAGCCAAGAAGGTAACCAACGGCTATTCCGGTTCGGCTTTGTTGAAAACTCCGGACCATGCACTGACGCTGATCGAGGCCGTTGTGGGTGCAGTTGATTTGCCTGTTACGCTGAAAACGCGGCTAGGCTGGGATGACAATCTGCTGAACGCGCCGGATGTGGCGCGGCGTGCGCAGGACGCAGGCATCCGGATGGTGACCATCCATGGGCGTACGCGCTGTCAATTCTATAAAGGCCGGGCAGATTGGCGGGCGATCCGGGCGGTGAAAGAAGCCGTCTCGATCCCAGTCATCGCAAACGGTGACATCGTCGATACCGAGGCCGCGCAAATCGCGCTGAATCAGTCCGGGGCCGATGGCGTCATGGTAGGTCGGGGGGCGCAGGGCAAGCCCTGGCTGCTGGCGCAGATTTGCCATGATCTCTATGGCGCTGCTTCTCCAACCATTCCCACGGGCACTGAACTGATCGAGATGGTGCGTGGCCACTATCTGGCGATGCTGGAGTTTTACGGTACCGATCTGGGCCTGCGCGTCGCACGCAAACATCTCGGTTGGTACATGGATGAGGCCGGAACACCCGCCACCTTGCGGCGGGCTGTCCTGACATCCCGCGACACCGATGAGGTGTTACGTCTTATAACAGATGCGCTGAGTGGCACGGCGGAGGCAGCAGCATGACCTCGGACCAGAGCATCTGGACCTCGCTTCCGGTTCCGGCGTTCATTATCGATGCCGAAGATCGGATATCGGACGTCAACTCCTCGGGTGAGGGGTTTCTGAACGCCTCCCGCAAGGCAGTGATTGGACACCCGGTCTGGGATCAACTCGCGGTTGACGCGCCGTTGGAAGCGGCGTTTCTGCGCGCGCGTCAACAAGGTACACCGCTGTTCGTGAACGATGTGGACGTTGGGTCGGGCAATCGCGCGCCGCTGCAATGTGCGCTGCAAATCGCGCCGCTGATGGGGCATCCCGGTTCAATGATCATGATCATCTCGCCGCGCGAACTGGCCGGTCGGATGACCCGTGGCAACACTGTGAAATCGGCAGCGCAGTCTGCGATTGGCATGGCCGAGATGCTGGCGCATGAGATCAAGAACCCTTTGGCAGGGATCACCGGTGCGGCGCAATTGCTCAGCATGAATATTTCGCAGCAAGATCTTGAGCTCACTGACCTTATCGTTGAGGAAAGCCGCCGCATTGTGAAGTTGTTGGAGCAAGTAGAACAGTTCGGCAACCTGTCTCAACCCGATTTCAAACCGGTCAATATCCACGATGTACTGGATCGTGCGCGCCGGTCAGCGCTGTTGGGTTTTGGCGCGCATATGACGATTATCGAGGATTACGACCCCTCGCTGCCCTTGGCCTATGGGGACCCGGATCAGTTCCTGCAGGTGGTTCTGAACTTGCTCAAAAACGCTTCTGAAGCTGCTGATGGCAACGGTACAATCCGGCTGCGTACCTATTTTGAGCATTCATTCCGACTGCGGCGCAGTGACGGTTCGGGTCATTCGCTGCCTCTGCAGATCGAGATTATTGATGATGGGCCGGGCCTGCCGGAAAATATTCGCAGTGATATTTTCGACCCCTTCGTGTCAGGCAAGGAGAACGGCACCGGGCTTGGGCTGGCGCTGGTCAGCAAGATCGTTTCCGACCACGACGGCTGGATTTCGGCTGAATCTGTGCCCGGACGCACTAGTTTTCGACTGTCCCTGCGGCGTGCACCGAACGACGCGTATGAAAAGGAGAGCATCTGATGGATGGCACAGTTCTGGTTGCCGATGACGACCGCACGATCCGCACGGTTCTGACACAGGCCCTGACGCGGGCGGGGTGCAAGGTTCACGCGACATCTTCGCTGACCACGCTGATGCGCTGGGTGGCCGAAGGCAAGGGCGACGTTGTGATCTCGGATGTGGTAATGCCGGATGGAAACGGGTTGGAGATGCTGCCAAAGATCGCGCAGGACCGTCCCGGTTTGCCGGTCATCGTGATCTCGGCCCAGAACACCATCATGACAGCCATTCAGGCGGCTGAGGCGGAAGCTTACGATTATCTGCCAAAGCCTTTCGATTTGCCCGATCTGATGAAGCGCACCGCGAGGGCGCTGGATCAAAAGCAGCGGGTACAGGCTGAGCCGGTGATGGCCAGCGAAGACCGACCTGATGAACTGCCGCTTGTCGGGCGCACCCCGGTGATGCAGGCGCTTTATCGTCTGGTCGCTCGGGTGATGAACACGGATCTGTCTGTGATGATTTCTGGTGAAAGTGGGACGGGTAAATCTCTGATAGCACGCGCTATTCACGATTTCTCTGACCGAAGGACACTGCCCTTTGTCACCGTGACTGCTGCCGATCTGAGCGATTTGGAAGGCCCGGCACGGGTTATGGCGCGCGTACGTGGTGGTACGCTGCTGATCGATGAAATTGCCGATATTGATGATGAGATTCAGGCCCGTATCGTGCGCATGATGGACACGCCGGGCGATCACGTGCCGCGTTTCATGGCCACAAGTCAATCAGATCTGACCGACGCGATGGAAAGTGGTCGCGTACGACAAGATCTCTATTACCGTCTCTGCGGTGCGACGATCCACGTGCCTGCGTTGCGCGAGCGGGTTGATGATATCACCTTGCTGACCGATCACTTTCTGGCGCGGGAGGAGCGGGAAAGCGGCGCGCAGCGTCGCCTCAGCCCCGAAGCGGTCGAGTTGGTGCGCCGGTATTCCTGGCCCGGCAATGTCCGACAGCTTGAAAATGCGATCCGGCGTCTTGGTCTAACCAGCCGTTCTGATGAAATCTCGCGCACCGAAGTAGAGATGGTGCTGGGTAGCCAGCCCGAGGCCGAACCAGTTCTGGGTGATGGCGAGCGTGAGAAGCTGTCATCTTCGGTTGGTCGTCACCTGCGCCGGTATTTTGATCTGCACGGAAACATCCTGCCGCCTCCCGGCCTCTATCAACGTATTCTACGCGAGGTCGAGGCACCGTTAATCGAAATCGCGCTGGATGCGACTGGTGGAAATCAGGCAAAATGTGCTGATCTCCTGGGGATTAACCGGAATACGCTGCGGAAAAAGATTACTGACCTCGATATTCAGGTGACACGCCGTCGCAAACTGATGTAATATCGCCACACAAACAGTGGCATTCGGGTTCGACCCCGAGAACGACCACGATATATGGCGGTAAGCCGCGCAAGCGGCACATCAGAATGAGGGCAGACGGTGGCAACCCGGGCACAGAACGGGCCGATCCTATCGATCAACCGGTGGCGCAAGTCCCGGAGGATGCGCAATTTCAGTACATTGGGATTGGTTATGCTGGGCCCGGTTCTGGCGCTTGCAACCTATCTCGTCATTGGCCCTTTTGATCTTGGCGCGGCGGCACCGACACTGCGGCTGATTTTGTTGGCTGATCTGGTCTACGTGCTGGTCGTAGCTGCGCTGGTGTTGGGCCAATTGTTCAGTCTGATCGCCGCGCGTCGCGCAAAATCTGCGGGCTCCCGTCTTCACCTGCGCCTGATCGGCGCTTTCACGCTGTTGGCTCTGGTACCGACGGTCACGGTGGCGATTTTCGCCGGGCTGACGGTGAATATCGGCCTTGAAGGTTGGTTCTCGGACCGTGTGCGGCAGGTGGTTGGGTCGTCACTGACTGCGGCCGAAGCTTACGAACAGGAACACCGCGAGGGCCTGACGCAGGATGCGGTTGTTCTGGCGCGTTTCCTCGATAACGCGCGATCGTTGGATTATTTTGTCTCAGACGCCGAATTGCGAGAGGTTCTGGCCCAGGGGCAGGCCCAGATACAACGCGGTTTGCGCGAGGCCTATGTGATCGATGGCAGCGCCGAAATCCGATCGCGCGGTGATCGGTCCTACCTGTTCGACTACGAGGCACCAACTCCCGAAGAGATGATCGAGGCCAATGATCAGGGCGTGGCCATCATTGCCGATTGGGAGAACAGCGAATTCCGCGCGCTTGTTCCTTTGCATGCCTATCTTGACCGGTATCTTTATGTCAGTCGCGAGGTTGATGGGCAGCTTCTGACCCTGCTTGATGAAACCAAAGAGACAGCACAGTTCTACAGCCAATTGGAAAGTGAGCGGGGCAGGGTCCTGTTCGAATTCGGCCTTCTTTATCTCGGCTTTGCTGTGATCCTGATTCTGGCCGCGATGTCGCTGGGCATGTGGTTCGCCGAACGTCTTTCTCGCCCTGTTGGACGGCTGACAACGGCGGCGCAGCGCGTTGGTGCTGGTGATCTGAGTGTTCAGGTCATCGAAGAGGCCAGCGATGACGAAATCGCGATGCTGGGCCGCTACTTCAACCAGATGACTCGTCAGTTGAAGGGGCAGCGCGACACGCTGTTGGAAAACACTCGCCATATCGAACGTCGAAGGCGGCTATTTGATTCAGTTCTAAGCTCGGTGACATCCGGTGTCGTTGGCGTTGATTCAGAGGGCTGTGTGACCTTCGTGAACCGATCCGCGGAACGTCTTCTGGGCTGGTCTGGTGGAGAGCAGAACCTGGCTATCGGTATCGCTGTTCCCGAATTTTTGCCTTTGTTCGAAGCCCTTAAGGACAGCGGGCAAGAGGCGGTCCAGGGGGAGATCAAGGTAACCCGCAAAGGCCGGTTGGAGAACTTACTGGTACGCATGGCGACGCGGCGTGGCGAGGATGGAAGGCTGGAAGGCTACGTTGTGGCCTTTGATGACGTGACCGATCTGGTAAGCGCGCAGCGCATGGCGGCCTGGGGCGATGTGGCCCGTCGCATTGCGCATGAGATCAAGAATCCGCTGACACCGATCCAACTGAGCGCCGAGCGGATCAAGCGCAAATTCTCGCGCAAGCTGGACGAGGACGATTGCGATAGCCTGGAATCGATGACCGACGTGATCGTGAGGCAGACCAATGATCTGCGGCGGATTGTTGATGAGTTCTCGAAATTCGCACGCATGCCCGAACCGGAACGGCGCGAAGAGAATATCGTGACGCTAGTGCGTGAGGCGGTTCTGTTGCAGCAGGCGGGTCAGCCTGATGTTCAGATCGATGCGGATTTACCTGAACAGCCCATTTTGGCGGATGTGGATTCGACCATGTTGAGCCAAGCGTTGACGAACCTGATCAAGAACGCGGGCGAGGCTATTGAAACGCTGAAAGAAAAAGGCGCACCGGACAATCTGAAACCTCAGATCAAAGTCGTAGTCTCCACTGACGATGCAGGAACGCAGATCACCATTGCGGACAATGGCATCGGTCTGCCCGAGGACAGGGCACGGCTGTTCGAACCTTATGTGACTACGCGTGACGAAGGCACAGGCCTTGGCCTGCCCATCGTAAAGAAGATCATCGAAGAACATGGCGGAGCGCTGACATTGGAAGACGCGCCCACATTCGACGGACAGGACCATTTCGGCGCAATGGCTGTCATTCGTCTACCCGGGGCCTCAGGCGGCCCGACAAATGCGCCGGAAAAACAGGCGATTAAAACAAACAAACTGAAAGCAGGCCAAAGATGAGCGACATTCTGATCGTAGATGACGAACGCGATATTCGCGAATTGGTGTCCGACATTCTGGAGGACGAAGGCTATTCCACCCGGTTGGCGGCAAACTCGGACGAGTGCATGTCGTCGATCAATGCTGAACCTCCGGGATTGTTAATCCTGGATATCTGGCTGAAAGACAGCCGTATGGACGGGATCGATATCCTGAAAGCTGTAAAACGGGACAACCCGGATGTGCCGGTGGTGATCATTTCGGGCCACGGTAATATCGAAATTGCGGTGGCCGCGATCAAACAGGGGGCATACGACTTTATCGAAAAGCCCTTTAATATTGACCAGTTGATGGTTGTGATCCGTCGCGCGATGGAAACCTCGCGCCTGCGTCGCGAGAATGCCTCGCTGAAACGGCAGGAAGTCAGCTGTTCAGACATGATTGGCAATTCTGCGTCGTTCCGAGCGATGCAGGGGCAGTTGGACAAGGTAACAAAGTCGAATGGCCGGGTTATGCTCAGCGGGCCGGCTGGGTCGGGCAAGGAAATTGCCGCGCGCTATATCCATGCCCATTCCAACCGGGCGAATGCCCCATTTGTGACGGTCAATTGTGCGGGGATTGAACCTGAGAGGGTTGAAGAGGTTCTTTTCGGACGAGAATCGTCTGAGCGCGGAATCGAGTCAGGCCTGCTGGAAGAGGCGCATGGCGGCGTTGTCTACTTCGACGAAGTCGCTGACATGCCGCTGGGGACGCAGTCCAAGATTCTTCGCGTGTTGGTTGATCAGCAATTCCAGCGTGTTGGTGGCTCTGACAAGGTGCGGGTTGATCTGCGGGTCATCTCCTCGACCAACCGCGATCTGGAAGAAGAGATCGCCGCCGAACGGTTCCGCGAAGAACTGTATCACCGGCTGAATGTGGTGCCGATTGCGGTTCCCTCGCTGGAGGAACGGCGAGAGGACATCCCGGTTCTGGCGCAACACTTCATCGAGATGTGCAACGATACACAGGGTCTGCCGATGCGCGAGCTGTCGGATGAGGCTATTGCTTTGCTACAAACGATGACATGGCCGGGCAATGTGCGTCAGCTGAAGAACCTGATCGAGCGGGTGCTGATCCTAGGCGACAGCACTGGCCCGATCGAGGCCCGCGAGTTGCCCAACGAAGAAGAGAAATCCGACGAGTCCGGGCGCGTGGTACTGTCTGGCGCACTGGCGACGCTGCCGCTGCGTGAGGCGCGCGAAGCGTTCGAGCGTGAATATTTGCTGACCCAGATCAATCGGTTTGGTGGCAACATAAGCCGCACGGCCAGTTTTGTCGGCATGGAGCGCAGCGCCTTGCACCGCAAGCTCAAGTCGCTGGGCGTCGTGACCTCGAACAAATCCGGTGCGCGGGTGGCTCAAATTGACGAGCCCGAACCAGCCGAGTGATTGCTGCGCCGAATAAAAAGACCGCAGCCGTTTCCATCGGTTTTCCCGCCTTTGGTAAACGGTTGAAGCGGTTGCGGCGGTCGGTTGGACTTAAGCAATCCGCCCTCGCAGATCTGATTGAAGTCGACCAAACCACGATTTCCCGGTGGGAAAACGGGGGTCAAACGCCATCGCCGCATATTCAACAGTCCGTTTTTGCGGCGTTGGGGCCGGTTCGGGTGCAGGATTCTGCGCTGAAACGTCTGGTCGTTCATTCGGCAGAGTGCTTGCACCTTGTCGAAGAGGCCAGCCATACCTGCCTTGCTTATTCGGGCAGCCGGGCGCGGGATTGGAAGACCTCACAGCGCGCCTTGCTGGGCGTTTCGCTTTGGCAATTTGCAACGGATGAGATCAGGCAAGCCGAAGCAGAACTGCAGAAAGATGGCTGGTGGGATTTGCATTCGCCTTCACCCAAAGCGTTTCTGACTTCCGAGGCTGTGCACGATCAAATCAGGATCAGCGCCGGGCAAATCGTGTGGGAGCGGTTGTATCTGGGTGATGGTACTCCGGTCCGTCTGGTCAGCGGGCGGCGCGAAGTCACCGCATAATTTATGTGTTCCGCTGACAGGTTAGGCGCGATAGACCGGCTGCATGAGTGACTCTTTTCGCACATTTTTGCAGGTCATGCTGATCTGGTTTGCTGGCCTCGGTGCGGCAACCCAATTTGCAAAGATTGCCGTACCATTTTCTGATGTGGGGCTGTTGTACCCGGACAATGCTGCCGTGATCGGCTGGTTGCTGTCCATTATCAGTCTAATGGGGGCTGCCTTGGGCGCGATATCCGGAGCGATCACAGCGCGTATTGGGCCAAATCGTCTATTGCTATTAGGGCTTGTGCTCGGCGGCGCGTTATCTTTGCTGCAAGCAAGCTTGCCGGTTTTTCAACTGATGCTGCTCAGCCGGGTGATCGAGGGGCTGTCCCATCTTGCGATTGTGGTGGCGGCACCGACGCTGATTGCTCAGATCACATCCGGTCGGGCGAGGTATAATTCCATGGTGCTGTGGAGTACATTCTTTGGCGTTGCATTCGCATTAAACGCTTGGGTTGGGCTGCCCATCGTCGATCGTTTGGGACTGCCCACATACTTTGCCATGCACGGGGGTCTGATGCTGCTGATCGCCGCGCTGATCGCGCTTAGCAATCTGAAAACCGACATGGGCCAGACGGAGAGTACCGGGTGGGGACTCTTCGCCTTCCTTGATGTGCATATCAGGACCTACCGCTCACCCTTTATTTCGGCCCCGGCAATTGGCTGGTTCTTTTACACGCTGACATTTGTTTCGCTGTTAGCGATCCTGCCGGGGCGTTTACCCGAAGGGCAGGGCGCATCGATTGCGGCACTTATGCCCCTGGCAGGGATTGTACTGTCATGGCTGCTGGTGCCCTTGCTGTTGACCGTCCTGTCCTGCGTCAGCGTCGTCAATCTGGGCTTTATGCTGGGGATCGCGACGATCATCGCATTGTTTCTGGGGGCGCCCCTTACGTTCGGATGTATCGCCTTGTTTGCCGTGCTCGGGCTTGTACAGGGCGGCAGCTTCGCCGCAGTGCCAGAGTTAAACGGTACCACCGAAGCCCAAGCTCTGAGTTATGGTGCGATGGCGCAGATGGGCAATGCCGGAAACCTGCTTGGAACCCCGGTATTGCTGGCGATATTGCTGGGCGTCGATGAGGCTGGCATGTTTGTAGCCGTCGCCGCGTTCTATAGCATCGCGATCATAGCGCATCTGCTGCTGGCGCGGCGTCGCAAATCAACCGGCTTGTCCCGGAGTGATGATCTGAAATGACCCGTCGTCGAATTTCACGAAACAGGACGCGCTGTTCAGCGGTGGGAGCGTCGTGGTGCGCGTGGGCGTGACCCGCGATTTGACACCTTGTTTGCAAGGCGGAAGGCTGACCGGGCGATAGCCCTTTTGGGCCATGCACTGCGCCTCGACCTTGTTTCTCAGCCCCTGATTCACGTCGACGGTATAGACCCGCCCAGGCTCCCACCATCCGGGGTTGCGATAGCAGCGTCCTCGGCCATCGCAATAGGTGCGCCCGGGCCAATAGACTGGCGGGCTCTGCCGGACCTGATTGGCGACAGGGGCGTCCTTTAGCGCCTGCACCTGGCAGTTCGTGGTCTCGGTCTGCATCCGCGAGACGCTCTCACCTTCGCGATAATACAAAGAAAGCGGACCACAGGCGGACAGCGTCAGCAGGCAAATCAGAGCAGGCAGAATGGTTTTCATATGCTTACTTTGGCGCAGCTTAGGAGGCATGACAATTCAATTGACCGCTTTGGGGGCATCTGTCATTCAAAGATTTCAGGCAGAAAGGCCAAGAGCATGAAGGTCATCATATGCGGTGCCGGTCAAGTCGGCTGGCAGATTGCGCGTCACCTTTCGGGCGAACTGAACGATGTGACGGTGGTCGACAACAATCCCGATCTGGTACGTCGCGCGACCGAGACGCTGGACGTGCAGGGGATCGCGGGGTTCGCCAGTTATCCGGATGTGCTGGATCGTGCAGGTGCCCGCGACGCCGACATGATCATCGCCGCGACCCATTCGGATGAGGTGAATATGGTCACCTGCCAGATGGCGCATTCGGTTTTTTCGATCCAGCGCAAGATCGCGCGTTTGCGGTCGAAATCCTATCTTGAAGCAATCCATTCCGATCTCTACCGCCGCGATCATCTGCCCATTGATGTAGTGATCAGCCCGGAACGCGAAGTTGCCGCCGCAGCGATGCGCCGTCTTTCGGCGCCTTCTGCTTTCGATACTGAGATATTCATGGATGGAAAGGCTCAGCTGCTGGGCATTCGAGTCGAGGAAGACTGCCCAATCGTCAACACACCGCTGCGACAATTGACCGACCTGTTTTCCACGCTCAGCTCGATTGTGGTTGGTGTGCGCCGCGAAGGGACGCTGTTTGCACCGGAATCCGAGGACCAGCTGTTTGTAGGCGACGAATGCTACGTCTTTACCAGCGTCAAGGACGTTGAACGTACGATGGAGGTGTTCGGCAAGGCCCAGCGTAAGCAAGATCGTGTGGTGATCGTCGGCGGCGGTAATGTCGGGTTGGAAGTGGCCCGCACACTAGAAGAGCGCGAAAGCCGGGTGCGTGCCAAGATTATCGAGCGTGACCGCAAATGCGCCGAAATCGCCGCCGAAGCATTGGAGCGGACCATTGTTCTGAACGGCGACGGCCTAGATTCATCTTTGCTGAGCGAAGCAGGGATTGAGCGCGCCGACGCGATGTTGGCGGTCACGGATGACGATCGCACCAACATGCTGGCCGCGGTACGCGCCAAGGGAGAGGGTTGTCCACTGGCCATCGCCCTGATCAACGACCCCAGCATGGTCGCTTTGATGGGGCCGCTGGGGATTGACGCATATATCAACCCGCGCGCCACCACTGTCAGTTCGATCCTGCGTCACATTCGGCACGGGCGCGTGCGTCAGGTGTATTCCATTGGTGATGCCGAGGCCGAGGTAATCGAGGCCGAAGTGCTATCAACCTCGCCCATGGCTGGACAAAAACTGCGCGACATCGATTTCCCAGAAGGCGTTCTGGTCGGCGCAGTACGCAAAGGTGACGAGGTTCTGCGCCCGACCGGCAGCCTGCGCATCGACGAGAAAGACGTGGTGGCGATCTTTGCAATGGCCAAAGACGTGCCCGAGGTTGAGCGTCTGATGCAGGTTTCAATCGATTTCTTCTGATGTTGCAAGCACGCGGACAGCAACGGATCGGAGTATTGCGGCGATTGCCGCTGCTGCTGATGATCTGGGGTATCGTGTCGCTGGCAATGTGGATACCCGCAGTTTATGCGCTGGCGCTGGATGATCACGCCACCTCACGGTCATTCTTCTATTCCGGATTGCTGGGTGTTTTTGCGGTGTCGATCATAGCTCTGGCCATGTCGAACCGACGACCACGGCGGGGAACGCTTGGTCAATTGGCGGTTCTGCTGGCCGCCTTTACCGTACTGCCGATATTTCTTGCTATTCCGTTTCATGATGCGCTGGGGACAACCAGCTTCCTGAACGCCTATTTCGATATGGTCAGCGCGCTGACCACAACCGGCGCTGATCTGTTCCCCGATCCCGCACGCCTTTCGGCGCCGTTGCACTTATGGCGCGCGTTGGTCGGTTGGATGGGCGGATTGCTGATGTGGATCTCGGCGGCCGCGATTCTGGCGCCCTTGTCGTTGGGCGGTTTCGAAGTCACAGCCCGGGGGCAACCGGGGCGTCCCGTCTCGGGCGTGGCACAGAGCGAGAAGTCCGATCCACGCGGCCATCTGATCCGCGTGTCGCGCACATTGGCACCCGTCTATGCGGGTTTGACAGCTGTGATCTGGATCCTGCTGTTGATCGCAGGTGAGCAAGGGCTTACTGCCGTGAGCCACGCGATGTCAGTGATTGCGACGTCCGGCATATCACCTGTCGGCGGATTGGAAGGATCGACCGCAGGAATCACTGGCGAGGCGATCCTGTTCTTGTTCCTGTTCTTTGCCCTGTCGCGGCTGACCTTTTCGACCGATACGGCGACCTCAGGGTATTCGCGGCTGGACAAAGACCCAGAATTTCGGATTGGCATCTTCATCGTGCTGGCGGTCGCTGTGCTGCTGTTCATCCGGTTTTTGGCTGGAACGGCCGAACTGAACATTGCCGTCGAAGTGCGGCAAGCACTTGGCGTTTTTTGGGGGTTCATGTTTACGGCGATGTCGTTTCTGACCACGGCCGGATTTGAAAGCGCCAACTGGAACGACGCGCAGCAATTGTCGGGCTTGAGCACACCGGGCCTGATCCTGATGGGGCTAGCCCTTGTCGGAGGAGGCGTGGCGACGACTGCGGGTGGGGTAAAGCTGTTGCGGGTTTTTGCGCTCTATCTGAATGGCAAGCGCGAGATTGACCGACTGATCTATCCTTCTTCGGTCAGCGGAGAGGGTGGCGGCAACCGCCGCATTCAAAGCGACGGTGCCTTCATCGCCTGGATCTTCCTGATGATGTTCGCCCTGACGTTGGCCTTGTTCGATTTGTTGCTGGCCGTCATGGGCGTAGGTTTTGAACAGGCCATGTTGCTCAGCGTTGCCGCTCTCAGCACCACGGGGCCGTTGATAGAATTGGCAACGGATGTGCCCATACGTCTGATTGATCTTTCCAGCGGGGCCAAGTTGACGGTCTGCGCGGCGATGGTGATCGGGCGGTTGGAAACTCTGGCGATCGTGGCACTGATTACGCCAACGCTGTGGCGCGATTGACCCTGCGTCAGGCACCTGGTGTTACTGCCTGATTTTTCATCTGGAATATCTGTGCGCGGCACTCCATACTCTGCCGGAGGGAGCGCGTTGGTCCGCAGCGCGTAGCAAGAACAATGGCGAGATAACAAAATATGGCTTCGGACAGACAGAATCTGCAGGACGCGTTCCTGAACAATGTACGGAAAGCAAAGGTCCCGGTCACAATATTCCTGATCAACGGTGTGAAATTGCAGGGTGTAATCACCTGGTTCGACAACTTCTGCGTGCTGCTGCGCCGCGACGGACAGTCGCAGTTGGTGTACAAGCATGCGATTTCGACCATCATGCCGTCACAGCCGATCAACCTTTATGAGGGCGAAGACGCCTCTTGATGGAACATGAGAGGGCGCGCACCCGGGCTTGGGTGCTGCATCCCGAAATCAAATCAGATGAACAGCGCCGTGTCCCCGAACCAGCGCTGGAAGAGGCGGTGGCACTAGCTGCCGCTTTGCCCGATCTGGATGTGGTCGGTTCCGAAATAGTGCGCCTACCGCGCGCGCAGGCTGGTTTTCTGTTCGGCAGCGGCAAGATCGAGGAACTGGCCGAACGCGTCCACGACAATGAGATCGAGCTGGTTCTGATCGACGGGCCAGTAACTCCGGTTCAGCAGCGCAATCTGGAAAAGGCGTGGAAGGTCAAAATCCTCGACCGGACCGGTTTGATTCTGGAAATATTCAGCGACCGTGCGCGTACCCGTGAAGGTGTGCTGCAAGTTGAGATGGCCGCGCTTAGCTATCAGCGTACGCGACTGGTTCGGGCCTGGACTCACCTGGAACGTCAGCGCGGTGGCCTTGGGTTTGTGGGTGGTCCCGGTGAAACTCAGATCGAGGCCGACCGGCGTGCTATTGATGAACAACTGGTCCGCCTGCGCCGACAATTGCAAAAAGTGGTGAAGACCCGCACCCTACACCGCGCAGCGCGCGCGAAGGTTCCATACCCGATTGTTGCACTTGTTGGCTATACAAACGCCGGGAAATCCACGCTGTTCAACAGCCTAACCGGGGCCGAGGTGATGGCAAAAGACATGCTGTTCGCCACGTTGGACCCAACTATGCGACGGGTTGAGCTGCCGGATGGCCCCGAGGTGATCCTGTCCGATACCGTGGGTTTCATCTCGAACCTGCCCACGGAACTGGTTGCGGCCTTCCGCGCCACGCTGGAAGAGGTTCTGGGGGCTGATCTGGTCGTGCATGTCCGCGATATCAGCCACGAAGAAACCGAGGCACAGGCACGGGATGTTGAGGCGATCCTGAACTCTTTGGGTGTTGAGGACAGTCGCCCCCGGTTGGAGGTTTGGAACAAGATCGATCTGCTGAGCCCGGAAGACCGCGAAGCCGCGCTTGCCCGGGCCGAGCGTGATCCGGCGATCTTTGCCATATCGGCCGTAACGGGCGAAGGTGTTGATCCGCTGCTGTCTGAAATCGCCACGATCCTGCAGGGCGCGCGGCATGAGACTATCCTGAAACTGGGCTTTGCCGATGGTGACAAACGCGCGTGGCTCTATCGTCAGGATGTGGTCAGGTCTGAAGATCAGACCGAAGAGGGGTTCGAGATCACGGTGCTCTGGACTGACAAGCAGGCGTCCCGCTTCGCGGCGTTCTAGGTACCGTCTATCTGGCGCTGGTAATCCTCTGCATCGAACCACCCAAGCGATGATAGCACCTTGTTGTCCTTTGAAAGCTCCCACTCTTCCCAGCCGCGTGTAACGACACGGTTGCCGGTCTCGGCGTGATGGCCTTCGAGGGTCCAGACAAAAATGACATGCCCTCCGGCCCAACGCATCATATCGCAACGCACCTCAAGATCGGGGAATTCTGCATAGAACCCGCGGGCCATTTCGGCGATTTCGGCATGGCCACGCAGGGGCTCACCGCGATTAATGCTGATCTGACCTTCGGGGGCGAAAAAACTGGCGACCAAGTCGGGATCGCCCGAGCTCCAGGCGATGGCATAATCGCGTGCGAGATTGTTTAAGGTGTCTCGAAAGCTGCCCATGCATTTTCCCCCTTCGTGCAATGCGACGGCCAGACGAGTTTAGGCGATAACGAAGGGGTGCGCCACGCGAGGTTCAAAAAGGGGCGGGGATTTGCCGATCAGATCAGCGCGGGTTCAGGACAGTCACACCAACCGCCGCTGCACGGGCAAGCCCGATATCCAGCGACATGGGGATGTATTCTCCGCGCCGCCATAGTTGGGCCTGATCGTCATAATAGCGAGATAGGAAATGGCCTGACTGGCCAGTTGCGGTGATGAAAACCGAACTATCGGGGTCCGCAAAATCGTAGACGCCACGATAACCTGCGCCATGCACATTCTGGAACGGGTCCGGTCCTTCGCCTGACGTGCGCCCGCGCAGCAGTGTGTTATCGCCACCGCTGGTGGATTGGCGAATGTTGACGAAAAACCGCAGCACCGGAACCTGGCCCAGCGCAGGGTGGTCCTGGGTGGCCTGATGCGCATCGCCCCAGCGTAAAGATTCGAGTGCGGGGCCATAGCGTTCGGAAATCCAAATGATCGCGTCATCCAGGGCCAGTCGTGCCATGTCGGTGCAGTTTTCGACGGGAGCGCTCTGAACCACGTCGCACCAGACCGAGGCACCGTCGATATCGCGATACACCCGTTCGATAAACAGCGGCTCGACATGCTTGTATTCGGCAGCCAGCGGACCAAGTTCGTCCGAGATCAGGCGGATTTGCAGCGCGCGCAACCATGCGGCGTAGATCAGGGGTTCCGGCAGATGCTCGTTCATCTCACCGTTCCAGTTGGCCAGCAGATCCAGCGCGATCTGACGCTGCCGTTCGGGCGTGCCATCGGGTGCCGACTCACCGGTAAACCAGAGGTCGGCGCCGATCAGAGGAAGCAGTGATCGCGCTGTAAAGCTAACCGTGTCCAACTGCGCTTCGATAAAACTGTCACGCGTATGTACCTCGCGCGATTGCATCAGGCGTTCCCAGCGATTGACCCGCTGGGTGTCGCCCCACTCGTACGACACATGGCGCGGGAAGGGCCGGTCGATAATCTTGTTGTTGGTGTTACCCAGAACTCCGCCGACCGGGGCCACGAATTCAGGATTGTCTGAATAGGGCAGGCGGCCCTGCCAACGGTTCCGTTCCAGCCAGCCGGGGGTGGGAATACGGCCTCGGCTTTGATTGTTCAGATCGCGCCGGGGCATAGCGCCGACCAGTTTCATGCCGATCGTGTCTTTATCGACAAGCGACAAGTTTTGCGAAGGGGCAATATAGTCCTCGGCCGCGTCGATGGCGTCTCGAACTGAATCGGCATTCATCAGCGCCAAAGAGGCGCTCATGGATGTATCGCGGGGGCTTAGCGCGCTCCACGACAGAGACGCGACATGGCCCGGTGGTGTGATGGTTTCCAGATCATAATGCGTGCCCGGCAGAACCGGGCCATTCTCGGTCCAGCGCAGGGTCAGGGTAATTGGGGCGGCGTCTTTGATCTCGATAATCGAAGGGCGGGTCTGAAAGCGTTTGTAGCCGTCTGGGGTAAGGTATTCTTCGCGATTTTCGGGGTTCAGTTGTTCGATGTGAACGTCCTGATCGTCCAGATAGGAGGAGGTAAGGCCCCAGCCCAAGCGCTCACTCCGTCCGGCTGAGATTGCCGGTACGCCTGGAACGGTTGCACCGATAACGCCGCCTTTGGCCAGTTCCAGCCGCGCCAGATACCAGATACCCGGGGCGGTGAGGCCCAGATGCGGATCGTTTGCCAGCAACGTGCCACCGCTGGCCGAGCGGGACGGCGCGGCGGTCCACGCGTTTGACGCACCTGCCAGCCCGCGCTGCGGGAAAGGCGACAGCGGCGTGTCGGGCATCGGGGTGCCTTGGGCATAGCGCGGAAGGTCTGGAAACAGATCAGCATACTCGGGCAGCGCGGCAATACCGGGACCGGGGACGTCGGGCAGAATGTCGGCCAGCCGTGCGGGATTATCCAGCATCAGCGATGTGCGTGCGCGCAACACTTCATCAGCAAGATGGCCGGAAAGCTGCAGGCTCATCAGCTTGATAATCGCTACGCTGTCGCCCGGCTGCCATGGGGGAACGGGGGCGTTGAACAGGAACATCTCGGGGGCGCCACGTCCAAGCGCCTGTTCGTTGATCTCGGTAAGCCGGGCGTTGATCCCTGCGGAATAAGCGCGAAGCGCGGCCTTGGTATAGTCGTCCTGAAACTCGACTGACCGATGGGCGAGTCCGTAAAGATCGAAACGGCGAAGTAATTTGTCGATGGCTACCGTGCGCTGGCCGAACACTTCGGACAAGCGGCCCTGTGCGGTCCGACGCAGGATGGTCATCTGCCACAGCCTGTCTTGTGCATGGGCATAGCCCAGACCAAAGAACACGTCCGGGTCGGACTGGCCCAGTATATGCGGCACATTTGCAGTGTCGCGAACGATCTCGACAGGGGCAGTTATTCCTTCAACTTCAAGGGTTTGATTGTATTCAGGCAGGGATTGGCTGGCCAGAAAGTAGACCAACCCCACAGCAGCGATTGCCAGCAGGATCAGGCCTGTCGTAAGTCTCACCAGCCAGCGAAAAACCAGGCCCATTTGTCCCCCGAGAATTCTATGCGGTCATTTGCGCCAAGGTTACTGGAACCTCCGCCCGACCGAAAGAGGAATGCCACTGGAATTTGTGGAAAACCGCGAAAACTCGGAGCCCCGCCACAAGATGTAGCGGGGCTCGTCAGAGGGGGGAGGGTGGTATCTTGAGTCTTAGGGGATGATGCGCGTATATTTGGTGCCTTCGACCGTCGCGCCGAACTTCAGACCCGCTTGTCCAAAGACTGCGGCCAGCACGGGTTTGCGCAACTGAGTGGTGTCGGTCGATAAGGATTCTCCGGTCGCGTCGACGACGTATCCGATATCTGCACCGGCCGTCCAACCGCTGGAGCGGCGGAAATCGTTCAATGCCTCTTCGGTCATAAAGAACAGAACATGCGCATATTGCTGTGCGCCGATCTGCAGACCCGCAGTACCGGAGATGGCGGAATAATAGTCGACCGTCGCGCCCTGAATACGCAGTGCACCCTGACCATAGGCGCCACCAAAGATAAATCCGGCATCTGTAATCAGTGGCATGACCAACATTCCGTTGGCCTTGTTGGCAATCTCAACGGTGTTGGGATACTTGCTGTACATCTCGTTCAGTGTCGCGTCGACACGCGCGTCGAGTGTGACGGCGTTGGAGTTGCCAACGCCGTTGCCGCAAGCGGCGGTCAGCGTCAGTCCGGCCATGCCAAAAGCAAAACCGCGACGGCTAAGTCGGGGGGAGTTTGAACTGCTCATGTTTCTCTGTCTCTGTGTATGTGCCTGATATGTCGGGTGTTCCCGATCTTGTCTGCAAGAATACGCCGATTGCACCGGCCTGTCACGGGAAAGCTGTGCTGCGCACGCAGCAAATCGGCGAAAAATTGCGACAATCTGAGGTGTTAGCCCTGCAGGATGCGCGCGGCTTCGGGTGCAAAATAGGTCAGGATGCCGTCACAGCCTGCGCGCTTGAAGGCCAGCAGGCTTTCCAGCATCACCTTTTCGCCGTCGATCCAACCGTTTTGTGCAGCGGCTTGGATCATCGCGTATTCGCCAGACACCTGATAGGCATAGGTCGGCGCACCGAAGCTGTCTTTGACCCGTCGGCAGATATCCAAGTATGGCATCCCCGGTTTGATCATGACCATATCTGCACCCTCGGTCAGATCACGCTCGATCAGACGCAGGGCCTCGTCCGAGTTGGCAGGGTCCATCTGATAGGTCTTCTTGTCACCGGTCAGAGCGCCCGATGCCCCAACGGCGTCGCGGAAAGGGCCGTAGAAAGCGCTGGCATATTTGGCGGCATAACTCAGGATCATGACATTCTGGTGACCCGCCGACTCAAGTGCGCTGCGCATGGCGCCGATACGGCCATCCATCATGTCGGACGGGCCGATGATGTCAGCTCCGGCTTGGGCCTGCGCCAGCGTCATTTTCACCAGCGCCTCAACAGTCTGGTCATTCACAATCTCGCCATCGACCACATAGCCGTCATGGCCGTTGATGTTGTAGGGGTCCAGGGCCACATCCGTCATCACCGCGATTTCGGGCGCAGCGGTCTTGATCGCACGAATGGCGCGGTTGGACAGGTTGTCGGGGTTCCAGGCCTCGGCACAATCCTCGGTTTTCAGGCTCGGATCGGTGTATGGGAAAATACATATTGCAGGAATGCCAAGGGCTTGCGCTTCAACCGCGGCTTTGGCGATCAGGTCGACCGAGCGTCGCACGACCCCGGGCATCGACGGGACGGGGTCTTCGATATTTTCACCGTCGCGCACAAAAATAGGCCAGATAAAGTCATTCACGGTCAAGGTGTTCTCGCGCACCAGACCCCGGATCGCCTCGGATTGGCGGGCCCGGCGGAAACGGGTCCGGGGATATGGGGCGATAGTCGGTTTCATGGCGCACTCTCCTTGAACAATTGCGCATTGGGTGGCATGAATTCCCGGTGGTCTCAAGGGTAACAATGGACGCATCGCTGCGATGACGGTCCCTGCGGACGTTGAACAAAGGGCAGACGCTTGGACATTTACTCGTCGATTTTCGAACTCATCGATATGCGGAGCTTCTCAAATCTGTGGTATTGGATCGGCTTGGCCGCCCTTTGGTCATCTGCAAGCCATTGGACCATGGGAGTGCCCTATGATCTGGTGATGCGCGCCCGTCGTGTGGGTGGTCAAGCGGAACAGGACCTTTTGGATATCGCGCGGATCAACTCGAACAGAGTGTTGTACATCGTTGAAGCCTCGGGTCTGGTATTGATGGCAATTTGCTGTTTTGTTTTGACTGGCCTTGCGACGTTGGGTTTCTTCTACGACGTGGAATTTGCACAGGCCGTATTCCTCCTTCTGCTCCCGATGTGTTTTGTAATGATGATCAGTATTGCGGCAGCGCGTCGATTACAGACTCAAGAAGCGACCGTAGAAAATGTTTCCAAAACGCTGACGCGAAGTCGAACCTTTACTCAGATCATCGGTATGTTCTCGATCTTGATCACTGCGTTCTGGGGAATGTATCAGAACATTTCGATTGGTGTCCTGGGTTAGTAGTCCCTGAAAGGCAAGGTAATGACGGCTCCGAACCACGTAACAGTCGGCGGCGGCCCCGAGGGGTTTGATGCACAGCTTGTGCTGAATGAGATCGCGCGCTCGGGCGGTCCAGTCTGTCATATCGCCCGCGATGACAAACGGATGGAGGCGATGCGGGCAGCGTTGGCATTCTTTGCCCCGGACATGCCCGTATTTGTATTCCCCGGATGGGACTGCTTGCCCTATGATCGGGTGTCGCCCAACGCCGACATTTCTGCTGCCCGCGTGGCAACATTGGCTGCTTTGGTGCATCAGATTCCGCAGCGGTTCGTGCTGCTTACCACGCTCAATGCCGCGACCCAACGGGTACCCGCGCGTGCAGTGTTGCGAGAGGCCGCATTCACCGCTCGCGTAGATCAGCGCATAGACGAAGATGCCCTTCGCAACTTTCTGGTGCGGATGGGCTTTACCCAAAGCCCCACGGTGATGGAGCCCGGAGACTACGCTATCCGAGGCGGTATCATCGACATCTTCCCACCCGGTGAGAGCGGTCCCGTGCGGCTGGACTTGTTCGGGGATGTTCTGGATGGTGCACGCCGGTTTGATCCTGTCTCGCAGCGAACGACTGAAAAACTTGATGTGGTCGAGCTTGCCCCGGTGTCCGAGGTCATACTGGACGAAGCCGCCATCACCCGATTCCGTCAGAACTATCGCATCGAATTCGGCGCCGCGGGTACGGATGATCCCTTATACGAAGCTGTCAGCGCAGGTCGCAAGCATCAGGGGATCGAGCATTGGTTGCCGTTTTTCCATGAAAAACTGGAAACGCTGTTCGACTATCTTCCAGGGGCCTCAATCTCGCTTGACGATCAGGTCACGCCTGCTCGGCTGGCGCGCTGGGATACGATTGCGGATCAGTATGAGACGCGAAAGCTCGCTTTGGAAAACCACTCGCGCATGGATACGGTTTATAAACCGACGCCTCCCGGTCTGCTCTATATGGACGATGCTGCATGGGCAGATGCAGTGGGCGATCGTCGCGTTTTGCAGTTCAGCCCGCTGCCGCAGGCGAGTGGTCCGGGCGTGGTCGATGCAGGCGGACGGATCGGGCGCAACTTTGCACCCGAACGTCAGCAGGAAAGCATCAGCCTGTTTGGCGCTCTGGCGGCGCATATCACCGAAAAGATGGACAAGGGGCCGGTCCTCATTGCCTCTTACTCCGAAGGCGCTCGTGAACGACTGACCGGCTTGATCGAAGATGAAGGCCTGGCCGAGGCAATCCCGGTGACCGACGGAACCCGGGTTGGAAAGCGCGGCCTGCATCTTGCGGTTTGGGCATTGGAACACGGGTTTGAAGCGCCCAATCTGACCGTGATCTCGGAACAGGACGTTCTGGGCGACCGTCTGATCCGCCAACCCAAGAAACGCCGCAAGGCCGAGAACTTCCTGACTGAAACGCAGTCGCTATCGCCCGGTGATCTGGTGGTGCATGTTGACCACGGGATCGGGCGGTATCAGGGGATGGAGGTCGTTACGGCTGCTGGGGCCGCCCATGAATGCCTGCTGCTGGAATATGCTGAACAGTCCAAACTCTACCTGCCGGTCGAAAACATCGAACTGCTTTCGAAATATGGCCATGACGAAGGGCTGCTTGATCGCTTGGGTGGTGGCGCTTGGCAGGCCAAGAAGGCCAAGCTGAAAGAGCGCATCCGCGAAATGGCGGACAAGCTGATCCGCATCGCCGCCGAACGAGCCCTGCGGAAAGCTCCTGTCATGGACCCACCGCCGCATGCATGGGAAGAGTTCAGCGCGCGTTTCCCATATCAGGAGACCGACGATCAGTTGCGCGCGATTTCCGAGGTGATGGAAGACATGCATTCCGGCGCGCCGATGGATCGTCTGATCTGCGGCGATGTAGGCTTTGGCAAGACCGAGGTCGCCATGCGCGCAGCCTTTGTCGCCGCGATGTCGGGCGTACAGGTTGCCATTGTGGCACCGACCACGTTGCTCGCGCGGCAACACGCGGCGTCCTTCAAGGATCGCTTCCGGGGTTTCCCACTTGAAGTCCGACAACTGTCGCGCTTTGTCTCGGCCAAAGAGGCGCAGCAAACCCGCGATGGGTTGGCGCGAGGCACGGTGGATATCGTGATCGGCACCCATGCGCTGTTGGCCAAAGGGATACGGTTCAATAATCTGGGTCTGCTGATCATCGACGAGGAACAGCATTTCGGCGTGGGCCACAAGGAACGGCTGAAACAACTGCGCTCGGACGTGCACGTCCTGACCCTGACAGCGACACCGATCCCACGAACTCTGCAACTGTCCCTAACAGGCGTGCGTGATCTGTCGATCATAGGCACGCCCCCCATCGACCGGCTTGCGATCCGCACCTATGTTAGCGAATTCGACGCGGTAACAATCCGTGAGGCGCTGCTGCGCGAGCATTATCGTGGCGGGCAGAGCTTCTATGTGGTGCCGCGCATCTCTGACCTGCCTGAGATCGAGGAATTCCTGAAAGAGCAGTTGCCTGAGTTGTCCTACGTGGTCGCACACGGGCAGATGGCTGCGGGTGAGCTTGATGACCGCATGAACGCGTTTTACGACGGTAAATACGACGTTCTGCTGGCCACGACGATCGTAGAAAGCGGGCTGGATATCCCGACTGCCAACACGATGGTCGTGCATCGGGCGGATATGTTTGGCCTAGCGCAGCTCTATCAGATCCGGGGGCGGGTGGGGCGCTCAAAAACCCGCGCCTATGCCTATCTGACCACCAAACCGCGCCAGCGCCTGACGGCGACGGCTGAGAAACGGCTGCGGGTTCTGGGCTCGCTGGATACGCTCGGGGCCGGGTTCACACTGGCATCGCAAGATCTCGACATTCGTGGTGCGGGCAACCTGCTGGGTGAGGAACAGTCCGGCCAGATGCGTGATGTGGGCTACGAACTCTACCAATCGATGCTGGAAGAGGCGATTGCCAAGATCAAAGCCGGCGAGATGGAGGGGCTATCGGATGCCGATGACCAATGGGCGCCGCAGATCAATCTGGGTGTCCCGGTTCTGATCCCCGAGGATTATGTGCCCGATCTGGACGTGCGTCTGGGCCTCTACCGCCGCCTGTCGTCACTGTCGACGAAAGTGGAACTGGAAGGATTCGCTGCCGAGTTGATCGACCGCTTCGGCAGCCTGCCGAAAGAGGTGAATACCCTGATGCTTGTCGTGCGCATTAAGGCGATGTGCAAACGTGCCGGGATCGCCAAGCTGGACGGCGGGCCAAAGGGCGCAACGATACAGTTCCACAATGATAAATTCGCCTCACCCGAGGGGTTGGTCGAGTTCATTCAGAACCAACGCGGGCTGGCCAAGGTCAAGGACAACAAGATCGTTGTGCGGCGCGACTGGAAGAAGGACAGCGACAAGATCAAAGGTGCGTTTGCCATCGCCCGTGATCTGGCCGAAAAGGTCGTGGCTGTGAAGAAAAAGGCGAAAGCCTAGTCCCCCGTCACAAAAGTGCAGATTTGCCAGTCGCCCGTATCGGATTTAACAAACGCAGCGCGGTAGCCAACCATCGATGTCAGAAAATCGCTGAGTAAGTAGCCCGATGTCCCATCGGTTAGTCTGATTTTCTGGTATTCCCCATCAGGTTGATAGTCAGGGACGATCACGATTTCATGACTGATCAGCGCGAGGATGGGCGCGCCACGAGACGGTGCCTGACGCAGTGTGATGCTTTCGCCCGAAACATAGAAGGCGGTGAAAGGGTCTACTGTAGCGGGAAGAATGATCCGCCAATAGTGCGGCATCCAGAATTCACCCTGATCGTCAAAATATCCCGGTTGGGAAACTGTTTGCTGCAATTGCGACCAATAAAAATCACGTAGCTCCGCAGCCTCGTCCTGAAATTCTTCACCAAGCGTTTCCGGAGGCACAGTCAAGTTGGTGCGAAACTCTTCCGGTCCACCTGCTGTGCCGTGACTGAGATAGATGTCGGGACAAGCGGCGGCGACAACTGCATCGGTATCGCGTGCCTCGATTTTCGCCAGCAAGTCAGCTCGGAATGCGACCAGTGATGGATTTTGACCTGCCTCGTCGATAGGTGGAAAGGTCTGGCGCTGTGCCAGCGCTGGACTGGCAAGCAGCAAGCCTGCCACCAAAAGGAATAGCTTCATTCCGCAGCCCTCATGGCGGCTTGGGCACAGAAGCACGACGCGCCGACGGTGCGGTCCGCGCGCGCCAAGGCAAGATCAAGGCGTTGCTTGATTTGGCGGATTTCTACTGTCTCGCCGCGTGCTTTCAGGCAATCATGCAAACCCTTCAAACTCCAGACATTGTCAGGGTGGATCGAGGCGCGGCTGAGCGTGCCACCCAAGCCTAGATCTTCACGATAGACTGCCTCGGCCTCGTTCACATGCCCTTGTTCGCACAACAACGCACCAAGCGCATGGCGTGTTGGTTGCATCCAACCCCATGGCTCGTCATAGGGCAGCGTGTCATCCAACTCGACCGAGCGGCGTAGATGTGCATAGGCAATCTCGTAGTTGCCTTTGCGATACTCGATTTCTCCGCGCAGCATTTCCGCTGCGATCTCCAGAAGGTCGATGACCCGATTGTTGTGCAGGCGGCGGGTCTCGGGCACGCAGGTTTTTGCGGCAAGGAACAACTGCTCTTCGGCCTCGGCTTGCGCCACCTCATCAGTGGCCGCATGGGCGATGGCGCGAGCATAATGTGTTGTTGCTGTCAAAGTGCGATAAAGGTCAGGGTCGTCTGGCAAATTCAGTGCCTTGGCCTCTTCCCAGCGGCCAAAGCGGATCAGGATATGCGGGCCCATGGACATGTAGCTTTCAAAATAATCCGCCATGGGCGGGCTTTCGATCCGAAGCATATCTTCGGGGGTGGTATCCCACAGGCCCTGATTGGCACGCAGGGCTGGTTCCATCTGACCGAGAAACAGAGCGCCATAGATGGTGAAGTGATAGTTGTGCTGACGATAGCCGGTATAAATGTTGAACGCGCCTTCACGCTCATAATATTTCAGATCGGCCTCGGTAGCCTTTTCGTTCCAGTAGGCAACGTTGTGATAGTGGCCGCACAGCACGTCGATATGGGTCGGCATATGCACCAGGTGACCGGCATCGGGTACGAGTGTACGCAGGATGTCTCCGGCCTGCAGCGCCTTTTCTGGCGTCGGCGACATCTCCATCAGGTGCACATATAGGTGAAGTAGACCGGGATGAGACATCGACGCCGGGTCATTGACCAAAGCGCTCTCCAAAGCGTCTTGCGCTTCAAGGGTCGCGGCACCCTCGGCCGGTTGGCCCGTTTTCAGGTCCCACATCTGCCACGGGGTGAGGTTCATCAGCGCCTCAACATGGATCGTGCGCAGGTCCAGATCATCAGGCTGTTCGGCAAATGCGGCGCGCATGGCATCCGCATAGTCATAGTCCCACTGGTGCATGTTTTCGATGGGGTCACGCTGAGGGTATCGGGCGGGTAGGGCGCGGATCAATGCTTGCTCAACCGCTGTGCACCCGTTGAGCAGCGACAGCGCCTTCTGTGTTGCATCATAGGCGATGGCCAGTGATTTGGCCCGGCCCTGATCGTCCCGCAATTCCCACGGCAGGTTATAGTTTGGGCCTGCTGCATAGGCGACGCCCCAATGGGCCATGGCGCAATCCGGGTCAATCTCGGCAGCTTTCTGAAAGCACGTGACCGCTTCGTCGTGGTTGTAGCCATACGTCCAGACCAATCCGCGATCGAACCAAAGCTGTGCTTCGGGTGATGCTGTGGTGACGGCACAGGAATACGTGCCCAGATCATAATAGTCGCTCATGGCGCCCCCTCCCCACGATTTGCGGGAAGGTTAGCGTGTTTCAGCGGCTCTGCACAGATCAGGCGGGCAGTCTGTTTTCGATCCGGCCCATATGTAGCATCAGGCCGAAGCCAAGGATGCACATCGTTAGCACGCCGGTCGTCAGCGGTGTGATCGACCCGTCAAATAACAGCCCAATAGGGGCCGCGATGGCAGCCGCCAGAATTGTGGCGATCGAGCCAATGACCGATGCAGCCATTCCCGCGATATGACCCATAGGTTCCATGGCAATGGCGTTCAGGTTGCCCATGGTTACACCGGCCATAAAGAAGATCGAGGTCTGCCACGCCACAAAAACAGCAAAGGATGCGCCCGGTGAAAGTGGTGTCATGTTCAGGATGATGACGGCGCTTGTGATCAGAATCTGCGCGCCCAAGGCCCAGGTCACCATACGGCGCATCCCGACGCGTACGACCACGGCGGCGTTCAAAAGGCTGGCCGAACCCGAGATCAGCGCCACGAAGGCGAACCAGAAGGGAAAGCTGTCTGCCCGATCATGGATGACGTCAAAAACCGGCTGAACCATCGTTAGCATGGTGAACAGCAACCCCATGCAAAGGGTCTGCACCAGGATCGAGAGGCGTACGGTGGGGTGTGCGAACATCTCATGCACTGCCGCAATCATCAGGGGCAGGCGGAAGGGGCGCCGGTTTTCGGGCGCCAGAGATTCAGGCAGGCGCGTGGCCATCCAGATCACGATGATCGTGGCGAATATGATGAAGGACACAAAGATGCCGCGCCAGCCGACCAGTGCAATAACGCCTGCGCCTAGCAGCGGTGCCACGGCGGGGACCAGAGTAAAGATCATCATCGCAATCGAGATGATGCGCGCCATCTCGCGCCCTGAAAACAAGTCGCGAATGATCGCCATAGCCACAACGCGCGGCCCGGCCGCCCCGAGGCCCTGCGCGATGCGCGCAGCCAGCACCAGTTCAAGCGATGAGCTCGACCACGCAACAGCGCAGGCCAGTATATAGAGAGCGGCACCACCATAAATCACCGGCTTGCGCCCGACCGCATCGGAAATTGGCCCGGTAAAGAATGTGCCGATCCCCATGCCCAGCACAAAAGAGGTCAGGATCAACTGTGCTTTGTTCAGATCGTAGGGGCTGAGCTCTGCGCCGATCTCGGGCAGGGCTGGCAGCATTGAATCGATCGAAAAGGCTATCGTGGCGAACATCATCGCGATCAACGCAATGAATTCGCCCCGGGACATGCGGTCGGCCATGGGGAACTCCTTCCCGAATGCGCTATCACGGCGTTTCGGGTTGGACTAGATCAGAAATGCACAGGGGTATGTGCTATTCTGCAGGGGAAGCCTCAATCTGAGACATGATCTCAGCGATCACTTTTGCCCACAATTCAGGAGGTTGCGCGCCCGGAACAGCGTGCTGGTTTGCAACGATATATGTGGGAACCGAATTTACGCCCATTTCGCGTGAATGGCTGTCGCGGTTACGGATATCCTCGCGGTCGGCGTCTGACTGCAGCAGTTTCAGTACGACCGCTGCGTCCATGCCGACGCTGTCGGCGACATCAGCCAACACCTCATGATCACCAATATCACGCGCCTCGACGAAGTAAGCATTAAAGAGTGCATCGACCACGGATTCCTGCTTGCCCTCAATCCCCGCCCAGTGGATCAGGCGGTGGGCATCCAGCGTGTTGGGCGTGCGTTTCATGCCTTCGAAATCGATATTCAAACCTGCGTTTTCGGCATGTTCGACAACGGGAGCGTATGCGCGAACTGCTCCGTCCTTGCCGCCGAACTTCCGTTCAAGGTATTCGCGCCGATCCATGCCCTCGTCGGGCATATCGGGGTTCAGCTGAAAGGGGTGCCACTCGATCACAAAGGGGTGGTCTGGCACTTCGGCCAGCGCCTTGTCCAGATGGGTCTTGCCGATATAGCACCAGGGGCAAATCGGATCGGACATGATGTCGAGCTTTACAGTGTGTGTCATTCGGACGTCGCCTTGAAATAGGCCGGCAGGGCGCGGCGCAGAAGTTTGCCGTTGCCTCCGGTGGGTAAGGCGGGCAGATGGACAAAGGCACGCGGCTGTTTGTAGCGCGCCAACTTGTCAGACACATAGGCGTGCAGGTCCGCCGCGTCCAGTTCTTCGGGGCCAGTGTAGAAGGCAACGATGATCGAACTGTCCTGTTTTACCTCAACCGTAGCCGCCCCGACCTGGGTGATCTCGGGATGGGTGGATAAGGCCGCCTCGACTTCGACCGGGGAAACGCGATATCCGCCCGCATTCATCATGTCGTCATCTCGACCCAGATAGGTGATTTGCCCATCAACCGCCATCGCGCCTTGATCACCGGTCAGGAACCAATCCCCCTGCATCCGAGCAGCGGCCTCGTCGGGGGCATTCAGATAGGTCAGCATCAGGCCCGGATCTTCGCGATGTACGGCTATTGTACCTTCCTGACCTTGTGGCACAGGGCCATCCGGCCCGAGGATGGCAATCCGACGCCCGGGCTGCGGCTGCCCCAACGCTGTGCCGCGTGCCGGGTGGCTTGGGCTGGATGAGATGAAGGTCGAGCATTCGGACATGCCGTAAGCCTCATAAAGCTCGGTGCCGGTGAACTGCACCCATTTTTCATGCAGGTGTCGCGACAGCTTTTCCCCGGCGCAAAGGCCGTGGCGCAGATCGGGAAGGCCGGGCTGCGTGTCACTTTGCATCATCTTCCGAAAGACCCCCGGTGCGGCTGCAAAGATGGTGGCACGATGTTGTTTCAACAGGGCAGGCAGATCGCGTATGTCTGTCCCGGGTTCAGGGATCAGAGCCGTTGCACCAATGGCCCAAGGGTCCATCAAGCCGGTGCCCAGCGTGTAGGTCCAATTGAATGCCCCCGCATGGCACAGCCGGTCCGAGGATTTCAGGCCATACCAGCCGTCGACCATCATCTGCCGAGCCCAGATGGCGCGGTGTGCATGCGCAACCGCACGGGGTTTGCCCGAAGTACCCGAAGTGTAGACCACGTAGGCAAGCCGCTCGGGATCACCCATGGCAAAACTTGCAGGCGGCAGTGATCGCATCCGGGCCAGTTCAGGCAGCATGATCTGATCCGGGTGCGCCGCGCAGGCGACCTGGGGATCTCGCAAAATGGCGGCGGGTTTCAGATCGTCGACGATCTTTGCGGTCTCTTGCTCGGTCAGTTGTGATGAGGTGGGCACGGGGACCAGCCCCACGGCGATTGCGCCCAGATAGGCGATCGGAAAATCGACGGTATTGCCCAATCGCATGAGAACAATGTCTTGGGCGCGAAGGCCGCTCTGCAGCAATCCTGAACCGGTGCCCATTATCGCCGAATGCAGATCGCCATAGGTCCAGTCTGTTGCACCATCCGATCCCAGCACCGAAAGTGCGGTCTTCTCAGCTGAACTTTTCGCATGGCGCAGCACATGCGCGGCAAGATTGAATGGGCGCGGGCAGGGCGTAGGCGGCCCCTGATCAAAGATCGACAACATGAGAACTGGCTATCCCCGTGCGAGGCGCGTTGCAAGCAGGGCATGCTCGCCCTATAGAAAGACCCATGGCCACCAATGATCATAAATCTATCGTCAGAATTGCCCGCGACAATGGTGTCAACACCGAGTTGGAGCCGGTCGATCTGGGCGCGCGCGTGCGCGAACTGCGTAAAGCCCGCAACTGGACGCTGGAACAGGCGGCGAGTCAGGCGGGTCTGGCTCGGTCGACACTCAGCAAGATCGAAAATGGTCAGATGTCTCCGACCTATGATGCTTTGAAAAAGCTGGCGACCGGATTGGAGATTTCGGTGCCTCAGCTTTTTACGCCGCCACAACGCGATCAGGTGATCGGTCGAATGGCAGTGACCAAGATGGGCGGGGGTGCGGCCCATGCGACCACCACCTACGAACATGAGTTGCTGGCAGAAACGCTGACCAAAAAGCAGATGCTGCCCTATCGCGCCCGTGTACGTGCACGCTCGATGGAAGAATTTGACGGCTGGGTGCGTCACGATGGTGAGGAATTTCTGTATGTTCTGACCGGAGTGGTGCGGTTGTTTACCGAGTTCTATGAGCCGGTCGAAATGCGCCGCGGCGACAGCGCTTATTACGACGGCAGCATGGGGCATAACGTCATTTCGGTCAGTGATGAGGATGCGACGATCCTGTGGGTGACGTCACTTGCTTAGGGCTTGGGCCGCTTCGCGGTTCAATGCTTCGGTGAACAGGAAATCCTCAAGCTCTTCGCGCGCCTCGTTTACGGTCAGGTGGTGACGCTCGGCCAGGTAAGCTTCGAACTGTTTGCGATCTTCGCCAACGCGCGCCATATCCCTATCGCGCAGGTTCGGAAACCTACGTTTTGCACGCGCATATGACGCGTCCCAGTCTTGCGTCAGATCAGCCCAGTTTAGCATCTGCGAGCCTTCCTTAGTTGGTGTTTCAGGATTGCTCTCCCCCAAGACAGCCTACGGAGCGCCGTGCGTTGCTGCAGACATGACAAAATGTCGCAGCCGGAGTCGGGAGATAAGATGCAAAAAACCCGCTGCGGAGATACCGCAACGGGCCCACGGACCTGCTGTAAAGTGAGTGGCGGCCGGTCCGTTATTCTGCTGGTTCGAATAACCAGTTCAGTATTTTGTGTCCGATAAATACAGCAATTAACTGCATAATTATGAACATCGGAATGTGCGCAGGGTATATCCCTGCAAAGGTATCCGTAAAGCCCCTTGCGATTGTAACGGCCGGATTAGCAAAACTTGTGGAAGACGTATACCAGTAGGCGCCGGTAATATAGAGGCCCACAAGGGCTGGTACCGTGTCCGGCTTGTGCCGAATTCCGCCGAAAATCACAAACAGCAAACCCAAAGTGGCGACAATTTCCGAAAACCACTGATGTGCCCCGGTACGATGCATCGTTTCCGAAGTTTGCAGAATCGGCAGGTCAAACATGTAATGGCTGGCCCAGACCCCCGCGATACCTCCGGCAATCTGAACAAGCATGTAAGGGGTGACCGCACGCCAGGGATGTTCACCGCGCAGCGCAAAGGCCAATGTCACTGCAGGGTTGAAGTGAGCGCCCGAGACAGGGCCGAGCGTAGTGATGATAGCGTAAAGGATGCAGCCGGTCGCAATTGCATTGGCCAGCAACGCCAGCGCGATGTTCCCCTCGGACAAGGTTTGCGCCATGATGCCTGATCCGACAACGCCGATCAGCAGGAAGGCGGTTCCGAGGAATTCGGCAAAGTATTGGCGGGCGCTCACAGCAGGGCTCCTATACGTTTGAGATGGGCCGAGAGTTCAACGCTGTCCATGGTTTCAATGGGCAGCTCCAGAAGTGCCTCGGCGCGGCGCCCAAGAATGTCATATGCGGTCCTAAAGGCGGTTTCCCAGTCTGACTGAGACGCGGCGGCTGGGTCCTCGACACCCCAATGCGCGCGTACGGGGGCGCCGGGCCAGACGGGACATGTCTCTTCGGCGGCTGAGCCGCAAACCGTGATCACTATGTCCATTTCCGGAGCATTTTCTGCTGCAAACTCATCCCAGCTTTTAGAGCGGGCATCGCGGATGTCATGGCCTTCGGCACCAAGCAGCGTCAAGGATTGCGGATGCACCTTCCCGGTCGGGTTGGAGCCTGCTGAATAGGCGCGTACACGCCCTTCGCCGGTGTGATTGAAGAGCGACTCCAGCAGAATCGACCGAGCCGAGTTGCCGGTGCATAGAACCAGTATGTTCATGGGGGTATCCTTGGATTGATCGAGGACTACTCGGCCATTCGGCCGATATCATCCACCTTGTGCTGTAGTGAGATGCGGTCGAGCGTTTCGAACGGGAGGCTGGCAAAGGTGGTGATACGGTTGCGCAGCAATCCGTAGGACTGCTGGAATGCCAGCTGCTTTTGCGCGTCGGTTCCTTCAACTTTGACCGGATCGGGCAGACCCCAATGCGCGCTTATCGGTTGTCCTGGCCAAGCGGGGCAGGCCTCGTTCGCTGCGTGGTCGCAGACGGTAAAGACAAAATCCATCTTTGGGGCATCAGCAGCGGCAAATTCTTCCAGTGATTTTGAGCGGAGCGAGGTCGTGTCGTAGTCTTTTTGCTTCAAGAGTTCCAAAACGATTGAATTTGGTCCGTCCGATGGTGCCGTTCCTGCCGAATAAGCGCGAAACAAGCCGTTACCTTCATTGTTCAGGATGGCTTCCGCCATGATCGAACGGGCCGAATTTCCGGTGCAGAGGAAAAGCGCATTCATTACGCGGTCAGGGGACGCCATAACGGGGTCATCCGAGGGTTGCATGCACAAATCAGGACGATTTTGACAGCAACCGCCCAGCAACTCATCAAACAGCCCGCGCACCGCTGGTAAGTTGGCGGCATATTGCAATGATGTCCCGCTGCGCGACTGCTGGATCAGCCCGGCGGATTTCAATGCATTCAGGTAGGTTGACGCAGTATTGGGTTTCAGCGCTAAAGCCTCGGCAATCTGACCCGCAGCAACGGAATCTGGATAGCGACGCATCAACAGCCGGAACAGATCCAGCCGCTTGGGATGTGCGAGTGCGTTCAGCCTGTCATGAATCTCTATTTCCATAATTCATGAAATATGGAAATAGAAAGGACTCGTCAATCCTGAAACCACCAGACCTGTGGCATATATTCTGGCCCATCGCCATAAATTGGCAGAGTGTCGGGTTGTTTCAGCTCTTTGACATGGGCGATACGGCCGACATCAAAGCTCCAGATAGGAATAACATAGCGACCCGCTGTCAGAACACGATCCAGCGCGCGCGTTGCCGCAACAAAATCCTCGTGGCTTTCCGAGGCCAGCATCGCGTCGATCAGCCCGTCCACGGCGGGCGAGGTCAGACCCATGACATTCCGCGTCCCGGGAGCGTTGGCGTTTTCGCTGCCCCAATACAGGCGTTGTTCGTTGCCTGGCGAGAGCGACAGCGCACGACGGAACGGGGTCATGTCAAAATCTTGCGCATCGATGCGTGAAGTATATTGCGCGTCATCTACTTTCTCGACTGTCAACTGGATACCCAGGCGTTCGAGGGCGCGGGCGTAGATTTCCGCGATCACGCCGACATCCTGGACCACGTTCAGGCTGCCCTGGCTGATGACCAGATCAATCACAAACGGCTCACCGCTGGCGTTGCGAAGCTGGCCGTCCTGAATGGTCCATCCGGCCTCTTCCAGCAGTTTAAGCGCTTTGCGGATATTTCGGCGGTTGCGTTCGGTTCCATCGCTTTGAGGCAATTCATATCCATCCAGCGTGCCCGGTGCCAACTCGGCGGCGTAAGGTTGAAGCAATTCCTCGACACGACCAGTGGCCGGTCCGGGTTGCATCCCCAATTCCGAACCCGAGAAATATGAGATGATCCTGGGCTGCGCCCCGCCTGTAATGGTGTCGTTGATGAACTCGAAGTTGAAGGCCAGCGTTAGTGCCTCGCGTACGCGCCAGTCATCGAATGGGGCCTTGCGTGTGTTCATGACAAAGCCGGTCATGCCTGACGGCTTTTGATGGGGAATTTCCGTCTTCACAATATCACCGCGCTGAACCGCTGGGAAGTTGTACTGCGTGTTCCATTTATCCGCGTTGAATTCACGAACGGCCGAAAGCTCACCAGCTTTGAACGCTTCAAACGCGACTGTGCCGTCTCCGTAGAACTCAATCCGCATGTCATCCAGATTCATCGTGCCCTTGCGGTAGGGGATATCGGCACCCCAATAGTCAGGATTGCGACGCAGGTTCACATAGCGGCCAGCCTCATAGTCATCGATTACGTATGGTCCGGAACCGATGGGTATATCGTGTAGTTGAGCGTCAGCGAACGACTTTCCCTCCCACTGCGCTTTTTGCAGGATCGGGCGCATTCCGGCGATCAGGGCCAGTTCGCGATCCGGTTCGTTAAAGGTGATCCGAACGTTGCGCGGTCCAGTCTGTTCAATGCTATCAATCTTGCCCCACAGCCCGCGATATCGCAGGTGGCCTTCGGTGCCCAGTGTCTCATACGACCATATCACGTCATCGACAGTGACCGGCGATCCATCCGAGAATTCAGCATTTTCGCGCAGCGTGAATTCGACCCATGTGCGGTCCGAATCCGTCTCAACTGATTCGGCTAACAACCCGTAAAGAGTGAAAGGTTCGTCCCAGGAGCGGCCCATCAGGCTTTCATGAGTCCAAAATCGCAACTGCCACGGCGCGGTACCTTTTTGCACAAACGGGTTCAGACTGTTATAGCCGCCGGTATTGCCAAATACGACCTTGCCGCCCTTGGGCGCGTCAGGATTTGCGTAGGGTAGCGACACAAAATCCGGTGGTAGGGCCGGGTCACCATACATAGCTATGCCATGGGCCGATTCTGCTGACGCCATTGAGGCGGCGAAAATACAGGTGATTCCCACAATCGCGGGACGAAGGGGGCGGAGATAATCGGGGCTCATTTTGGAAACAATCCTGCTCTGGCCTTATTTTGTTTGGGATTCACCGTAGCCATGATTTTTCTTATTATCAAACTTTTAGCTTGGACGAGGGCGTGGAATTGCTTATAAAGGTTCTACTGCTCGATAGGTTTCTTGCCTGTATGAAACCTGCCTCAATAACTTAACGCCCGCTTCGTGCGGGCGTTTTTTTTTGGCAAAACTCGTGCGGGTGCGCGGATCAGATCATTCCCCGTTTTCTTTGCAGGTGCAGCATGGCACTGTGTTTGAGAAACAAAAACTCATAAGGAGAGTGCCATGAGTCTGTCGGGCAAAACAGCCGTCGTCACGGGGTCGAATTCGGGGATTGGGCTGGGCATCGCGCGTGAGCTGGCGAAGGCCGGGGCGGATGTGGTGCTGAATTCGTTCAACGACCGTGATGAAGATCATGCGCTGGCCACCGAGATTGGCAAAGAGACGGGAACCAACGCGCGCTATATCAAGGCAGATATGTCCAAGGGCGATGAATGCCGTGCACTGATCGAACAGGCAGGTGCTTGTGACATTCTGGTGAACAACGCCGGCATTCAGCATGTGGCTCCGATCGATCAGTTTCCGTCGGACAAATGGGATGCGATCATCGCGATCAACATGAATTCGGTCTTTCATACGATGGCGGCAGCGCTTCCGATGATGCGCGCGGCGGGCTGGGGGCGGATCGTGAATATTGCCTCGGCTCACGGTCTGACGGCCTCGCCCTACAAGGCGGCTTACATCGCGGCAAAGCATGGTGTCGTCGGGATGAGCAAGACCGTGGCGCTGGAGACTGCGCAGGAGCCGATTACCTGCAATGCTATTTGTCCGGGATACGTACTGACTCCATTGGTTGAGGCGCAAATTCCCAACACGATGAAAGAGTACAATATGAGCCGTGAGGATGTGGTGAAGAACATCCTGCTGGAGCGGCAGCCGTCGAAGGAGTTTGCCACGGTCGAGCAGCTGGGCGGAACTACGATCTTCTTGTGCTCGGATGCAGCGGCACAGATCACAGGAACGACGATATCCGTGGATGGGGGATGGACGGCATTGTGAGGGACCATGGGGGCTCTGCCCCCATACCCCCGAGGTATTTCTGGCCAGATGAAGAGGCGGAACCATGAAACGGATCAATCTGGCATTGCAGGGCGGTGGGGCGCATGGCGCGTTTACCTGGGGTGTACTGGATCGATTGCTGGATGAAGAGGATATCGAGGTTGCCGCGATCACTGGGACTTCGGCCGGCGCGCTGAACGGGGCAGCGTTCAAATCAGGGATGGTGCATGCAGGGCGCGACGGGGCGCGGGCGTGTCTGGATGGGCTTTGGAAACGCATGGGTGCCGTCGGCGATATGCGAATTGCCCATTGGATGCGGGGCATTGAGCCTGCTCATGTTGCACAAGTGTTAGAGTACTCCGTTCCGTTCTCGATGGCCGAAGCATGGTCGCGGCTGGTATCGCCTTACGCCTATGGGCCGTTTTATCGCAATCCGCTCACCCCGGTTGTGGATCGGTTCAACTTTGATGAGATTTGTGCAGACGAAGGGCCCGCGCTGTTTGTCTGCGCCACCTGTGTGCGCAGCGGCAAGATTCGCGTGTTCACAGGCGAGGAGATTTCGACCGATGCGATTCTGGCCTCGGCCTGCTTGCCGAACCTGTTTCAGGCGGTTGAAATCTATGACCCGAAATCCGAGCGGACCGAAGCGTATTGGGATGGCGGCTATACCGGAAACCCGGCGCTTTATCCGTTGTTCGGTGGAGATTTGCCAGATGATGTGGTGATTGTGAACATCAACCCGCTGGAACGCGATGAGGTGCCTAAAACGCCGCAGCAGATTCAGAACCGGATCAATGAGATCAGCTTTAACTCATCGTTGTTTCGCGAGCTGCGTGCGATCAATTTCGTTCAACGGCTTCTGGCCGAAGGCAAGCTGAAGGCTGGTGAGATGAGCCGGGTGCTGGTGCATATGATCGCTGATGACGCCTTGATGAACGACCTTTCGGCGGCCACCAAGATCGTGCCAAACCCGGTTGTGCTGAACCGGCTGAAACAGTCCGGGCGCGATGCGGCGGATCAGTTTCTGAGCGCGCATAAGGACGATCTGGGTCAGCGAAGCACGGTCGATTTGCCCGCAATGTTTGGTTGATTATTCAGGCGGCTGGGTTGGGTCTTTGTCATTCGGGTAAACCAGGCCCGCTGAGATCACCAGCTTGGCTGCGTCCTCGATGGACATATCCAGCAGGATCACATCCTCTGCGGGGAAAAACAACAGGAACCCGGATGTGGGGTTTGGGGTTGTCGGGACAAACACGCTTAGCAACTCGCCCCCGGTTTCGGCGCGATCGCTCACTTCACCGCGCGCTGTTGTCGAGACGAAGCCGATTGCCCAGATGCCCCGGCGCGGATACTGGATCAGGCAGGCTTTTTCGAAAGACCGCTCGGTCTGGGCGAACACAGTTTCCGAGATTTGCTTGATCCCGGAATAAACCGAACGGACCACGGGCATGCGGTCGACGACACTCTCGGCGAAATGGATCAGAGAACGGCCCAGAATGCCCTTTGCGATCCAGCCGACGATAATCGTGAACAGCAGGAATATGACCACGCCAACGCCGCGCAGGTTGATGCCGACATATTCCGAGGGTTGGAACCGTTGCGGGATCAGTGGCAGGACGGCGCTGTCGATCCAGCCAACCACAGACCAGATCAACCAGATGGTCAGCCACACCGGAGCAATGACGACGATACCAGTCAGAAAGGACGCGCGTAGCCGGGAGAACAGGCCGGGGCGTCGGTGGGGTTCTTCGTCAAACGGAGTGTTCATTGCGGTCCTGAGTGGTTTGCGGAATTAGGTAAGCAGTCCGGGCGCTTGGTGCAATAGCTGGGGTCAGTGGGCTGATTCCGTTAGCGCACGCGCGATGACCGCTGCCAGTCGGGCGTTGTTGCGTACCAAAGCGATGTTGGCGGTAAGCGAACGGCCTTCGGTCTGTTCATAGATACGCTGTAGCAGATAAGGTGTGACGCCTTTACCTGTGATCCGGTGAGTTTCTGCATCGGCCTGTGCGGACGCGATGATCGGGGCCAGCTCCTCGGACGGGATCTGGTCGGCTTGCGGGATCGGGTTAGCGACCAACTGACCACCCGGCAGCCCCAACGCACGCCGTGCTGCGTGGGCTTTTGCTATGTCAGCGGCATCATCCATGCGCAGCGGGGCTGCCAAGGGTGATTTTGCGGACCAGAAGGCCGGGAACTCGTCCTGTCCGTGGGCGATGACGGGGACGCCGAGCGTTTCCAGAACTTCAAGTGTTTTGGCGAGGTCGAGGATGGCTTTGGCCCCGGCCGCGACCACAGTCACCGGGGTCTGCGCGAGCTCGTGCAGGTCAGCGGAGATGTCGAAGGAGGTTTCGGCCCCCTGATGCACCCCACCGATGCCTCCGGTGGCGAAGACCTCGATGCCTGCATAATGTGCGGCGATCATTGTTGCGGCGACGGTGGTGGCCCCGGTGCCGCCTGTGGCGAGGCAGGCGGCCATGTCAGCGCGTGACAGTTTGGCGACGCCTTGCGCCTGACCCAGTGCGCTCAGCTGGTCGGCTTCGAGGCCGACGTGCAAAACTCCGTCAATAACGGCAATCGTTGCTGGAACGGCGCCCGCATCGCGGATGTCTTGTTCAACCTGTGCCGCGACCTCGATGTTCTGGGGGTAGGGCATGCCATGGGTGATGATGGTGCTTTCCAATGCCACGATCGGTTGGCCCGCATCCTTGGCGGCGCGGACCTCTGCAGAATAATGAATGGTGATCACAGTGGGGTTTCTCCGGAAACATAGGTTGCAGCGGCGCGCAGCGCGCGGCTGAGTGCCGCGTCGCTGTCGGCACCATTCGCCTCGGCCGCGATATGGGCGGCCATGAAAGTGTCACCCGCGCCGGTCACGCGGGTGACCAGAACGGAAGGGGGTGTTTGGGTCAAGACAGCATCAGCATCCCCGACGGTGGCCGAGTTGCCGCCATCGGTCACAAGAACCCGCAACGCGCCACGGTCCAGCAGGCCTTTGGCGGCGCTCTCGGAATCGGTGAACTCGCGCTGGCAAAGCAGTCCGGCCTCTTCGAGATTCACATAGAGCGTTGCACGGGCGTGTTTGAGGAAGGGCAGCAGCCGTTCTGCCTTGCCGGGCGAGGCCGGGGCGACGCGCAGGTCGGCTTTAGCGAAGGCGGGGCTTTGGGCGATCTCTTCCAACAAGGTCAGCGTCAGGTTGCCGTCCAGCGCGATAGGTCCTTCAAATGGGGTATTCTCGTAGCCCAGTGGCCCGTGCATCAGGGGGTGCAGGATTTTGGCTCCGGCAGCTTCAAGCGAATGCGCATCGGCAATGGCGGCGATCAGCCCGTTGGCTCCTTCAACCGCCATATATCTGTCGGTTGGCAGGTCTTGCGAGCGATAGATGTGATCGGTGACCATCCCCAAACGCGCGCAGGACCGGACCAGTTCATCCCCTTCAGCGTCGCGGCCAATTGCGGTCAGCAAAGTCGGGGTCATTCCGAACCGCACCAGCGTCATGGCGATGTTCATGGCGACGCCACCCGGCAGGCGAGTAATGCGGCCGGGTACATCCGAGCCCTGTCGCATGGCGCTGGCCGAGCGTCCGATCACGTCCCAAAGGACCGAGCCGATGCACAAAATTTCGCTGTTCTTGTTCATGCCTTGTGTCATGCCGCAGCCCCGACGCGGGTGCAAGGGTTAACGCTCGCATCCCTCAGCGCATTGCGGCAATCAGAGAGTTCAGCGCCTCCAACGGGTTATCTTGCGACCAGATTTCCTCTCCGATGCCGAAGAAATCGGTGCAGGGGGTGAGGTCTCGGATCAGATCGGACGTCAGGCCGCCCTCGGCCACGACGGGAACCTCGATCATTTCGGACCACCATTGGAACAGGTCCTTTTCGGCCTGAGTACCATCGCCCAGCGTGGCTGAACCAACCGGGCCAAAGGCCACGTAATCCGCGCCACTTTCACCAGCAGTCATCCCGTCATGAATGGAAGACCCGCAAAAACTGCCGACAATCGCATCCGTGCCCAGCTCCTTGCGGGCTGCCCTGACAGACCGCGCGCCGTCATCCAGATGCACCCCGTCCAGACCCAACCGCTGCGCCAGCAATACATGGTTGGAAATCACGATGGCTACATCGCGCGCATGCGCAACTTCGCGGCAAGCATCGGCGGCGCGCGCGATGGTATCTTCGTCGCTTCCAGCCAAGGCGAGGCGGATACATGCAATTTCAGACCCGTCCAATACGTGGCCCAATTGATCAGGGAATGTACTCAGCGCGATGGTAGGAGGCGTGATCAGGTAAATCTGCGGCTGCTCGGGGGTGTCCATGGCGCGTCCTTCGGGTTTGTCATCTTTCGCGCGGTTTAGCGGATTGCGCGGGGGAAGCAAACTTTTATGCCGGCTACGTACCCTTTTGCGAACAGAAGACGCCGGGCCGACTTGCCCTCGACCCATGCGGCCATTAGAGCAAGCGGAGTTTTTCGGAGTTAGCCATGCCCAGCGATACATCACAGCCGTCTTTTGTTCTGGTGCGCCCTCAGATGGGTGAGAACATCGGTGCTGCCGCGCGGGCGATGTGGAACTTTGGGCTGGATCGGATGCGGATCGTGGCACCGCGCGACGGCTGGCCCAACCCCAAGGCGGTGGCGATGTCCAGCGGGGCCGGGCGGCTTTTGGATGAGGCGCAGTTATTTGACGATCTGGCGGGCGCGCTGGAGGACACCACCTTTGTCTTCGCCACCACAGCGCGGCAACGTGGGTTGACCAAGCCTGTCTATAGCCCGGAGCGCGCAATGCAGCTTGCATCGCAGAAAGTGGCGGCGGGCGAAAAGGTCGCTGTTCTGTTTGGCCCGGAACGGGCAGGGCTTGAGAATGAGGATATCGCCAAGGCCAATGCGATTATCTCGGTGCCAGTGAATCCGGAATATGCGTCGTTGAACCTCGGGCAGTGCGTTCTGCTGACCGCCTACGAATGGATGCGCCAGACCGGGGATGTCGTGCATGAGGCAACTGATCTGGGCAAGGGCGATTGGGCGACCGGGATCGAGGTTGAAAAGTTGGTCGAGCATTATGAGGACCGTCTGGAACAGGCCGGGTTCTTCTATCCGCCGGAAAAAGCTGAAGGAATGAAGGTGAACCTGCGCAATCTGTGGTCGCGGATGCGGATGACACGGGCCGATGTACAGATGCTTCACGGGATCATGCGGCAGATGGTCCGCTGGAAAGACAAAAGCTGAGGCTGGACCTATCTTCCGCCAAACCATAGCTTGCGACGAAAACAGGACATGAGGACAGCATGAGCGGTAAGCGCAGCATCTTCGAAGAGGTCTCGGACAGCGAAAAACAACAGGCCGTCCAACCCGGTATGATCGACCGGGGGCGTGGCGGTGCGCGGGCCGCGATCCGGGTTTGGCTGATGATCCTGTTCGCGCTGGTCGTGATCATGATTGCCGTGGGCGGGCTCACGCGGCTGACCGACAGTGGACTATCGATCACCGAATGGCGACCTATTACGGGTGCGATCCCACCGATGAGCGCTGCCGACTGGCAAGCCGAATTCGACAAATACAAGCAGATTGACCAATGGCGCATTCAGAACCAATGGATGGAGCTGGATGATTTCAAAACCATCTATTGGTGGGAATGGGGCCATCGCCAGTTGGGCCGCGTGATAGGATTGGTTTGGGCCGTTGGATTTATCGGTTTCCTTGTGACCCGCAAGATTCCGACAGGATGGGCTGGTAAGCTGCTGATCCCCGGCCTGCTTGGCGGTGTTCAGGGTGCTGTAGGCTGGTGGATGGTCGCCTCGGGCGTCACACAGGGTGAAGGAATGACCGCCGTTGCCAGCTATCGTCTGGCAACGCATCTTGGCTTGGCCTTCGTGATCCTCGGCTTTCTTGCCTGGTACATCTTTGAACTTGGCCGTGACGAACGCGACCTGATGCAGGCCCGCCGCGCGAAAGAGGCTAAGCTTTTCTCGATATCGACCGGACTGCTGCACTTCACCTTCCTGCAAATCCTCATCGGTGCGCTGGTGGCCGGGATCGACGCGGGGAGGTCCTACACTGACTGGCCTCTGATTGGCGGTCAGTTGCTGCCGCCCGATGCGGCCATGCTGGAACCGATGTGGCGTAACTTCTTTGAAAGTCCCGGTCTGGTGCAGTTTATCCACCGTTGCGTCGGCTATCTGCTCTTTATTTTCGCCATCATAGTCTGGCGGCGCGGTGGCAGCAGCGCGCACCCACAGACCCGCTTTGCCTTCAACGCCATGTTCGCGGCTTTGTCACTGCAAGTGGTCGTGGGCATCATCACAGTCGTCTATGCGGCACCTTGGCAGATTGCCATTTTCCACCAGTTCATGGCCGTGATCGTCTGGACACTGATCCTGCGCGCCCGCTTCCTGACAGCTTACCCTATCGCAACATCTGTGCGCGGAGCATGATCCCATGACAGCATACAATGACCTGATGGCCTTTCAGCGCGAAACCTCGGCCCTGGGCCAGATTGCCGGTAGGCTCGGCTGGGACCAGGAAACGGTGATGCCGCGCGGTGCCGCGCCGCAACGGGCCGAGGAAATGGCAGCGATCGAGGCTGTATTGCATGCTCGCCGCTCTGACCCTCGCGTTGCCGAATGGTTGGAGCAGGCCGCACCGCAAGATGAGGTCGGCAAGGCACAACTGCGTGAGATACGCCGCGACTATGACCGCGCGGTGAAGGTGCCCGCCGATCTGGCGACGGCGATTGCACGCGTGACATCCGCCGCGCAGGGCACATGGGCCCAGGCGCGAGCGGACGAAGATGTCTCAGCCTTCCTGCCGGTGCTGGAAGAAGTTGTCTCGCTGAAACGGCAAGAAGGTGAAGCGCTGGCACAGGGTGGCGACGTTTATGATGCGATGGTTGAGGATTACGAGCCCTACACAACCGGCGCTCAGATCGCCGCGATCTTTGACGAAATGCGCCCACGTCTGGTGGCTCTTCGCGCCGCCGTTCTGGATCGCCCGGAACCTGTCGCGCTGACCGGCAACTTTGACGAACTGAGCCAGATGCGCCTGACGCAGAAACTGGCAACGACATTCGGCTATGACCTGAACAATGGCCGCATCGACAAAGCGGTGCATCCGTTCAGCTCGGGCAGTGGGCTGGACGTTCGGATCACCACCCGCACCAGCGAGACCGATCCGTTCAACTGCTTTTACTCGACCATTCACGAGGTTGGACACGCCGCCTATGAGCAGGGCATCGACCGCGATTACCTGCTGACCCCGCTGGGACGTGGTGTGTCGATGGGTGTGCATGAAAGCCAAAGCCGGATTTACGAAAACCAGTTGGGCCGCTCGCGCGCCTTTACCGGATGGCTGTTTGACCAGATGAAAGAGGCGTTCGGTGATTTTGGAATCGCCGATGCAGATGCGTTCTATGCCACCGTCAACCGCGTCCACAACGGCTATATCCGGACCGAGGCGGATGAGGTGCAGTACAATCTGCACATCATGCTGCGGTTTGATTTGGAACGCGCACTGATGGCCGGTGACTTGCAGGTCGGCGACCTTGAAGCCGCCTGGAACAACCGATTCAAAGCAGATTTTGGTTATGCGGTCGACAAGCCCTCGAATGGATGCTTGCAGGACGTACACTGGTCGGTTGGCCTGTTTGGCTATTTCCCGACCTATTCGCTGGGTAATGTCTATGCGGGATGCCTGTATCAAACACTGCGCGCGGCAATTCCCGGACTTGAGGGGCAGTTGGCAGCTGGCGATACATCCGAGGCCACAGGCTGGCTTCGAGAGCATGTGCAGCAACATGGCGGCCTGTACGCGCCCCGCGAAATCATCCAGCGCGCCAGTGGGGTGGAACCAGGGCCGGAGCCGCTGTTGGCTTATCTGGAGCAGAAGTTCGGGGCGTTGTACGGGCTTTGAGGCGTGTTCGTGGCGCTCCGGCGTTACACTGGCCCTGACGGTACCATTTCGATACGCAAGGCAACAGCGGCGAAGAAAAGGCCGCTTCCTGCCAATACAAATACGTGCCAGATGGTGTTGTGGTAGGGCAGCCAGTCCAGAAGGTAGAATACCACGCCTGCGGTATAGATGAGGCCTCCGGCGATCATCAAAGTAAGGGTAAGGGGTGAAAGTTCGGCCAACATGGATTGTCCGGCCCAAACCGCGGCCCATCCCATCAGAAGATACAGCGCCAGCCCGAACCAGCGGAAGCGGTTCGGGTCGATCATCTTCAGAACAGAGCCCAGCGTCGCAGAAGACCACAGCCCCAGCAAAAGTCCCGGAGGTTGTGAAGCCGAGAGCAGCAGGAACGGCGTATAAGTTCCTGCGATCTTCACGTAGATACCCGAGTGATCAAGGCGGCGCAGAAACTCTGCCCACTCATCATGCTCGATCATGTTGTAGAGCGCCGAGAACGTCAGCATCAAAACCAGAGTTATTCCATAGATCGAGGCGCCCAAAACCGCCGCCGGGTCTGACCGATAGAAGACTGTCATGATGATTAGCATAGGCGCTGCGATCACCGCCGAAGAAACACCCAGCACATGAACAACACCGTCACTTATTCGTTCAGCACGGCTGTAGGCAGGTCGGATATGGGCGAATGACCACATATCGAAATGCTAGGCGCGCCGGGTCTGCTGGGGCAAGCCCAGCCCAGTGCCGTTGGCAGGAACGTGACCCTGAGTAACAAAACGCCCGCAATACGGGCGTTTTGTTACACTTCTGTAGTGCTTTGTTATTCCTCGGCTTCTTCGTCACCCTGGTCGGCGATCCAGGCCACACTAACGACTTCTTCGCCTTTGCCGGTGTTGAATACCCGCACACCACCCGCGCTGCGGGAGCGGAACGAGATGCCCTCGACCGGCACCCGGATCGATTGGCCTTTCGAGGTAGCCAGCATGATCTGATCGTCGATTTCTACGGGGAAGGAGGCAACCAGCTCGCCGCCGCGCATGGCTTTGTCCATCGCCGCCACACCCATGCCACCGCGACCGCGGACAGGGTAGTCGTGACTGGAGCTCAGCTTGCCCGCGCCGCCCGACGTGATGGTCAAGATCAGGTTCTCGGCTGCCGACATCTCGGCATAGCGTTCCTGCGTGATACTGCCAGGCGCGGCTTCGTCCTCGTCCGTTTCGCCGTCATCCGCAATGCCCGCGACTGCGCGGCGCATCTTGAGGTAGGCGGCGCGTTCGTCCGGGTCGGCCTCGAAATGGCGAATTACGGACATCGAGACGACACGGTCGCCATTGCTCAGCCTGATGCCGCGCACACCGGTAGATTCGCGTGAGTTGAAGACACGTACATCAGTGGTCCGGAAGCGGATCGCACGGCCCGAATTGGTGACCAGCATCACGTCTTCATCTTCTGAACAGATGCGAGCGTTTACCAGTTCCACATCCTCGGGCAGTTTCATCGCGATCTTGCCATTGCGGCGGACGTTTGTGAAATCTGACAGACGATTGCGGCGGACGTCACCTGCACTGGTGGCGAAGACGATTTGCAGGTTCTCCCACTCTTCATCCGGCACATCCACGGGCATGATCGCCGCGATCGAGACACCGGTCGGGATCGGAAGAATGTTGACGATCGCCTTACCCTTACCGGTCCGGCTGGATTGCGGCAGACGCCAGGTCTTGAGCTTGTAGACCATGCCTTCGGTGGTGAAGAACAGCAGTTGCGTATGCGTGTTCGCCACGAAGAGATTGGTGACAACATCCTCTTCCTTGGTCTGCATACCCGACAGGCCTTTGCCGCCACGCTTTTGCGCCCGGAAATCGGCCAGAGGGGTGCGTTTGATGTAGCCGCCTGAGGTGACGGTCACGACCATATCTTCGCGTTCGATCAGGTCTTCGTCTTCCATATCACCGGACCAGTCAACGATCTCGGTGCGGCGGTCGACGGCGAACTGCTCGCGCACGCTGCGTAGCTCATCGGCGATGATGCCCATGATGCGCTCACGCGAAGACAGAATATCCAAGTATTCCTTGATCTTGTCGGCCAGTTCTTCCAGTTCGTCCGTGACTTCCTTGACACCCAGTTGGGTCAGACGCTGCAGCCGCAGTTCGAGAATGGCGCGGGCCTGTACCTCGGTCAGGTTATAGGTGCCGTCGTCATTCATCTTGGACAGCGGATCGTCGATCAGGCGTAGATAGCCTTCGATCTCGGATGCAGGCCAGCGGCGGGTCATCAGTTTCTCGCGCGCTTCAGCAGCGTCTGCCGACGAGCGGATCGTGGCAACCACTTCGTCAACATTCGAAACGGCCACGGCCAGACCACACAGGATGTGACTGCGCTCACGCGCCTTGCGCAAGTCATAGGCTGTGCGGCGGGCAACAACATCTTCGCGGAAGTCGATGAACGAGGTCAGGAAGCGGCGCAGGGTCAGCTGTTCGGGTCGACCACCGTTCAACGCCAGCATGTTGCAACCAAATGAGGTCTGCATCGGCGAGAAGCGGTAGAGCTGGTTCAGCACCACTTCGGGCGTTGCATCGCGTTTCAGTTCGACCACGACACGCACACCATTGCGGTCGGATTCGTCCTGTACGTGGCTGACGCCTTCGATGCGTTTTTCACGCACGGCTTCGGCGATCTTTTCGATCATCGAGGCTTTGTTCACCTGATAGGGGATCTCGTCCACAACGATGGCGTACCGATCCTTGCGCAGCTCTTCTACGCGGGTCTTGGCGCGGATGATAACGCTGCCACGGCCTTCAAGGTACGCTTTGCGCGCACCTGAGCGGCCCAGCATCACACCGCCGGTCGGGAAGTCGGGGCCGGGCACATATTCGATCAGTTGTTCTGATGTCAGATCCGGGTCGTCGATCAGCGCCAGCGTGGCATCGACCACTTCGCCTAAGTTATGCGGTGGGATGTTGGTTGCCATACCCACGGCGATACCACCGGCACCATTGACCAGCATGTTCGGGAAACGGGCGGGTAGGACGGTCGGCTCTTTGTCTTTGCCGTCATAGTTGTCCTGAAAATCGACAGTCTCTTTTTCGATATCGGCCAGCAGGGACGCGGCGGGTTTGTCCATCCGTACTTCGGTGTAACGCATCGCCGCCGGGTTATCGCCGTCCATTGAGCCAAAGTTGCCCTGACCATCAAGCAGCGGCAGCGACATCGAGAAATCCTGCGCCATCCGCACCAGCGCGTCATAGATCGCACTATCACCATGCGGGTGGTACTTACCCATCACGTCACCAACCGGACGGGCCGACTTGCGATAGGACTTGTCATGAGTGTTCCCGGTCTCATGCATCGCGTAGAGAATACGCCGATGCACCGGTTTCAGCCCATCGCGCAGATCGGGGATCGCACGGCTGACAATGACCGACATCGCATAGTCCAGATAGGACGTGCGCATTTCGGATTCGATGGATACCGTCGGGCCGTCATAAACGGGGCGCTCGGGCGGGGTTTCGTCCATGTTTTCAGGGATTTCTGGCGTATCGCTCACGTAGGCTGCCCGTGTCTTGTTCTTGATCTATATCTTGTGGATACACTTTATCAGACCCGGCATATAAGGTGCAAGCAAGCAACCGTTCCCCGGCCAAATTAGGTCGGTAACACCTGAGTAACATATTGTTATCTAAGTATTAGGGCAGTTCCGTGTTACTCTGACTAGACCTTGTAACAAATTTGGAGGTCTGCATGGCGCAAAGTGAAACTGAACTCATGCTTAAGGGGTACGGGCTGACCACGGCGGAATTTTTCTACCACATGCCCGACTATATTCACGTACTGAACACGTTTATTTGGCAGGATTACGACCTTGCTCCGGACCATCCGAAGCTGTTCGAATTCGTAGAATTCTGGCAGAAAGAGATTGAAGGTCCGCTGCACTCGGTCAGGTTCACGCACCGTAAAATGATCGCGCCGGGGGAATGGCGCAACATGGTGGGTGAGTTTCGGGTAAATTAGCCCTCAGGCCGAACAGCTCGCGCCGCCCAATACACAGAATTTGGCGCAATGCGGGTGGTTCAGATGCACGTCGGCCTCGGCCTCTTTAAGGGTTTCGCCCAATTCAAACTCCGGCGAATAAGGCAGCAGCGTACAGGCCAGCACCACCGGACGCTCGGCGCCTTTGCGTTTGACGACCATACGCGAGCTGGCGCACATCACCGCATCAGGGGCTTTGTCCAGGATGCCCCAGCAAGCGGTTGTGATTTCAGGAACTTCAACTGTTTCGTCCATTTCGGGAAACAAAACTGTTTGGCCCGGATTTTGCGCATCGATGTCAAAGCCGTGCTTGGCAAAGAATGCTGCATACCCCGCGCGGCTTTCAGCGTCGCTATCCCCCCAGACTGAGCGCCCGGCAATTGCCATCCTAAAGCCGTTGTCCCGCAACCACTCCATCCCCGTCAGAGTTTTGGCAAAACTGCCTTTGCCGCGTTCTTCGTCATGCAGATCGGGGCGGTAGTGGTCGACGGAGACACGCAGCGTCAGTTTTTCTGCGTAATCGCGCTGTAATTCCAGCAAACCCTCGCGCATTTTGCGGCGCATCATCGGCCGCATTGCATTGGTCAGGATCAAAACTTCGTACCCGCGCTCTAGCGCAACGCGCGTCATCTCGATCATCTCGGGGTTCATGAAGGGCTCACCACCTGTAAAGCCTATCTCGCGGATCGGCCATTGGCGCTGTTCGATCTGATCCAGATAGTCGCGGACTTCGTCGGCGGTGATGTAAACCAGAGCATCGTTGGTTGGGCTGCTGGCGATATAACAGTTTACGCACTCGATGTTGCACAGCGTTCCGGTGTTGAACCAAAGGGTTTCGGGATGAGTCAGCGCGACGGACGCGCGCGTTTGCCCGTCTGCTGTCACTAAACTGTTCTGAAACTTCCCGATATTCGCAGCCTGTTGGGCGTTGTCTTTCATTCCGGCATCCGGTTCTGTGCTTGTGCCAAACCGACTTAACCGTTTGTGCCGGTTTAGTTAAGAGTATCTACCCCTCGCTGACAGAGTTTTGATGTGGGAAGAAAGTTGCTGATTGGTTGCGCTAACATTGGACATGCCCCAAGCGGCAAGGTAAGGAAAAGCCATGGTTTCTCGTGTCATACCTGTTGACCCATTTGATCTGGTCATATTCGGCGGAACCGGCGATCTGGCACAGCGCAAGATCGTTCCGGCCCTGTTTCGGCGTTACTGCGCCGGGCAGTGGCCCGAGGCCACCCGGATCATCGGCGCAGCGCGGGGCGCTCTGACCGTTGATGGCTTTCGCGAGATGGTGGCCGAATCGTTGCGGCAGCACGCACCGAAGCGGGCAAATGATCAGGAGGCAGTGAACGGTTTTCTGCAGCGTGTGGAGTATGTCCCGCTTGACGCATTGTCCGAAGATGGTTGGGCCCAGTTGGCCGAAATGCTGAATGCGGATCGTATCAGGGCCTTCTATTTCTCGGTAGGCCCCCGATTGTTTGGCCCGCTGGCCGAACAGATCAGGGCGCACAATCTGGCCACCCCGCAAACCCGTATCGTCGTCGAAAAGCCTTTTGGGCACGATCTGGAAAGTGCTCGCGCGTTGAATGCGACACTGGCGGCGCATTTTGACGAAGGGCAAATCTATCGGATCGATCATTATCTGGGTAAGGAAACCGTTCAGAATCTTATGGCCGTTCGGTTCGGCAACATGCTGTTCGAACCGCTTTGGAACAGCCAGTATGTCGATCACATTCAGATCACTGTGGCCGAGACCGTCGGCATTGACGGTCGTGAAGAGTATTACGAGCGCGCTGGCGCCATGCGCGACATGATGCAGAACCATCTGATGCAGCTTTTGTGTCTGATCGCGATGGAACCACCCGCAAAATTTGATCCGGACGCGGTGCGCGATGAGAAACTCAAGGTCATACGCGCGTTGGATTCGGTTGAGCCGCACCATATCGTGCGAGGTCAGTTTGCAGGCGGTGCCGATGGCCGAGGGTATCGTCAAGTTGTCGGCAATCAAAGGTCGACGACGGAAAGCTACATCGCATTGCGCGCACATATCAGCAATTGGCGTTGGGCGGGCACACCGTTCTATCTGCGCACGGGCAAAGAGCTGGTGGCGCGGTCCTCGGTCATCAATGTGATGTTCAAGGATGCTCCGCATTCGATTTTTGGCGAAGAGGCCGGGCGTCATGCGAATGCCCTGTCGATCCGGTTGCAGCCCAATGAAGGCATCACTTTGAAAGTGACAATTAAAGAGCCGGGGCAGGGAGGCATGCGTCTGGTTGACGTTCCGCTGGACATGAGCTTTGCCGAAGCGCTTGGGCCTGAAAACCAGGACCCACCCGACGCTTATGAGCGGCTGGTGATGGATGTCATTCGCGGCAACCAAACCCTGTTCATGCGCGGCGATGAGGTAGAAGCCGCATGGGCCTGGACCGATCCGATTATCGCGGGCTGGGAGGCGCGTGGTGATGTTCCCAAACCCTATGAAAACGGCAGCACCGGCCCGGGCGACGCTGAGTTGCTGATGAAACGAGACCACCGCCGCTGGCAAGGAATAAATCCATGAATATCAAAGAATATGCCGATCGCGACATGCTGGCGATTGATGTCGCGAATGCATTGGCCGGAGACCTTGAGGCCGCATTGCTACATCATGATACTGTCTCGTTGGCCGTTCCGGGCGGAACCACACCGGGGCCGATCTTTGATGGATTGTGCGCTGCGGATCTGGAATGGGATCGTGTGCACATACTGCCGACCGATGAAAGATGCGTGCCGGGTGATCACGAGCGTTCGAACGAGAGGTTGATCCGGGAACGGTTGCTGACCAGTCGCGCATCCATTGCACAATACATGCCGCTCTATGTTGCGGAACATGAGCCTGAGGCGGTTTTGCCCGAGATCGAAAGCCTGATTAACCCGCATCTGCCGCTATCGGTTCTGGTGCTAGGTATGGGTGAGGACATGCATACCGCCTCGCTCTTTCCGGGGATGCAGGGCTTGTCTGCTGCTCTGAACAACAACGCCCCGACACTGGCGGTAGCGCGGACCGACGTGCAGCCCGAAGCGCGTATCACGCTGACGGGTCCGGTTCTGGACGGCGCTTTGTCCAAGCATCTCGTCATATTCGGAGAAACTAAACGGAATGCCCTGGATCGTGCCATGTCACTGCCACCCGAGGAAGCTCCGATCGCGGCCGTGCTCAGCGGCATGACCGTACATTGGGCGGAGTAATCACGATGCAGCTGGATCAATTGAACTCACTCGCAGCCACACAGACGGGCCGTCGGATACTCGATCTGTTTGACGCCGATCCAAACCGGGCGCAGGGTTTCTCGGCTTCGACCGGAGATCTGCTGTTTGACTATTCGAAGACACAAATCGACGAAGATATCCGCGCGGCACTGATCCAGCTTTGCGATCAAGTCGAATTGGCAGAGCGTCGGGCCGCGATGTTCTCCGGTGAAAAGATCAACGAAACCGAAGGCCGGGCTGTATTGCATACCGCGCTACGCAATCTCGACGGAGGCCCGGTCGAGGTCGATGGTCAGGACGTAATGCCGGACGTACTGGGCACTTTGCAGCGAATGCGCGTCTTTGCCGAAGAAGTGCGTGGCGGGGCGATCAAAGGGGCAGGGGGCAGCTTTACGGATGTGGTCAACATTGGCATCGGCGGCTCGGACCTTGGGCCGGTGATGGCGACGCATGCCTTGGCACCTTATCACGACGGGCCAAGGCTGCATTATGTCTCAAACGTGGATGGCGCGCATATTGCGGATACGCTGCGCCCGCTTGATCCGACACGGACTCTGGTGATTGTCGCTTCGAAGACCTTTACGACCATCGAGACGATGACCAATGCACGCACGGCGCGGGCTTGGATGGTCGATGGTGGTGGTGATCCGGCGCGGCAATTCGCAGCGGTCTCCAGCGCTGTTGACAAGACTCAGGCCTTCGGGATTCCCGAGTCGCGGGTGTTTGGCTTCGCGGATTGGGTCGGCGGGCGGTACTCGGTCTGGGGGCCGGTCGGACTGCCGGTAATGATCGCCGTTGGCTCGAACGCGTTTGACGCGTTTCTACGGGGCGGTCAGGCGATGGATCTGCACTTTCAATCCGCCGAATGGGCAGAAAATCTGCCAGTTATGCTGGCGCTTGTGGGGGTCTGGCATCGTCAGGTGCTTGGGCATGCCAGCCGCGCAGTTCTGCCATATGATCAGCGTCTGCTGCGCCTGCCTGCCTATTTCCAACAGCTTGAGATGGAATCGAACGGTAAATCTGTCGCGATGGATGGCAGCGCGCTGACCATGCCTTCAGGTCCGGTTGTCTGGGGCGAACCCGGCACAAATGGGCAGCATGCATTTTATCAGTTGATCCATCAGGGCACCGACGTGATCCCCTGCGAATTCATGGTGGCGGCAAACGGGCATGAGCCGGAACTGGCCCATCATCATCGCCTTCTATTGGCCAATTGCTTGGCCCAGTCCGAAGCGCTAATGCGGGGGCGGTCGCTGGATGTTGCACGCGCACGCATGGCCGAAAAGGGCCTGACAGGCGACGAGTTGGAGCGTCAGGCACGCCATCGTGTGTTTTCGGGCGACCGCCCGTCAACCACGCTGATCTATCCGCAGCTTACCCCGTTTGTGCTGGGTCAAATCATTGCGCTTTATGAACACCGTGTGTTTGTCGAAGGCGTGCTGCTTGGAATCAACTCGTTCGATCAGTGGGGTGTTGAGCTGGGCAAGGAACTGGCAACGTCTCTGGGACCGATCGTGGACGGTGAGGTCAGCGCCGATGGCAAAGATGGCTCGACCTCGGCGCTGGTTGGATACGCATTGCGACATCGCGGTTGACGCGGCACCCTGCCGCACTCTCTTATTGTCAGACAATTGAATTCTTGGCAGGGTTGTTGCCAAGACATAACGGCGCGGCCAAGCGCTGACGATGGGAGGAATGTCCATGCTGGGACAGATGATGACGCAGCCTTTGCTGATTTCGTCGATGATTGAACATGCTGAACGTTATCACGGGCAGACCGAGATCATCTCGGTCGAGACCGACGGAACCGTGACCGAGACAAATTGGTCCGGGATCGCGCAGAACGCCCGACGGATGGCTTCGGCTTTGGAAAAGCTGGGGCTGCAACCGCAGGATCGCGTGGGCACGCTGGCCTGGAATAACCGCCGCCACCTTGAGATCTACTATGCAGTGTCCGGCGCGGGCTTTGTCTGCCACACGATAAACCCGCGTCTGTTTCCCGAACAACTAACCTATATAATCAACCACGCGCAGGACCGGGTCCTGTTTTTCGATGCGACCTTCCTACCTTTGGTCGCCGCGCTGCAAGAGCATCTGACTGAGGTGCAGTACTATGTGCTGATGGGTGCGCGGGACGAGGCTGCGCTGTCTCAGGTGCCGGGGTTGGTTTTTTATGACGAGATGATTGAAACCGGTGATACAGACTACGCGTGGCCCAGCTTTGATGAAAACACTGCCTCCAGCCTCTGTTATACTTCGGGTACCACTGGGAACCCCAAAGGCGTTCTCTATTCCCACCGCTCTACAGTTCTGCATAGCTTCGCGTCGAACACGCGCGACGTAATCGGCTATTCCGCCATGGATGTGGTGATGCCGGTGGTGCCAATGTTCCACGTCAACGCTTGGGGCTCGCCCTATGCCAGCGCTATGTCTGGTTCGCGAATGGTGATGCCAGGGCCGGGATTGCATGGCGAGGCATTGGTCAATCTGATCGACACATATGGCGTCACGCTGGCGATGGGCGTACCGACCATTTGGCAAGGTCTGCTGGCCCATGCCGCGACATGCGGGACCAACTTGAAAAGCCTCAATCGTACTGTAATCGGTGGTGCGGCATGCCCGCCCTCAATGATTGAAACGTTCCGCGAAACTTATGGCGTCGATACCGTCCACGCCTGGGGCATGAGCGAAATGAGCCCGCTGGGCACGACGAACTATCCGATGGCCAAACATCTGGACATGCCCATGGAGGCACAGCACAAGCTGCGCGAAAACCAAGGCCGCCCGCCCTTTGGGGTTGAACTAAAAATCGTCGATGATGATGGCAGAGATCTTCCCCATGACGGTGAAACGCAGGGCGATCTGATGGTGCGCGGCCATTGGGTGCTGGACAGCTACTTCCACATGCAGGATGAGGCCTTGTTGCAGGATGGCTGGTTCGCGACTGGCGACGTTGCCACACTGGACCCGGATGGGTACATGACCATCCGCGACCGATCGAAGGACATCATCAAATCGGGGGGTGAATGGATCAGCTCTGTCGAGTTGGAGAATATCGCGGTCGCACACCCTCAACTAGCGACGGCTGCCGTTGTGGGCGTGCCGCATCCGAAATGGGACGAACGCCCGCTTTTAGTAGCAGTGAAGGCCGAGGGCGAAGAACCGACCGAGCAGGATTTGTTGGCATTCTTCGACGGCAAAATCGCCAAATGGCAGGTGCCCGACAAGGTCGTGTTCGTCGACGCCTTGCCCCTTAACGCGACCGGAAAGGTCCTGAAACGCACGTTGCGCTCGGATTTCAGTGATGCGCTGATGGTATAAGTGCCAGTCTGGGAAGAATGGCTCCGGCGGTAGGGATCGAACCTACGACCAATTGATTAACAGTCAACTGCTCTACCGCTGAGCTACGCCGGAACGGTCCGCGCCGTATAGCAACCTCAAATTGCGGCGTCCAGTGGGGTAGTGGAGTTTTTTCTGCGAAAAAACTTCGCCGTGGCTCACGCAGCTAATTATGAAGAATTTGGTGTGATTTGGCTCCGGCGGTAGGGATCGAACCTACGACCAATTGATTAACAGTCAACTGCTCTACCGCTGAGCTACGCCGGAACTGAGGGGCGTATAACAACCCGTATTTTCGGCGTCCAGAGGGGAAGCGCACGGGCCGTCAATTTTTTCCGATTCACGCGATGCGCTTGAAACGAGACGCAACTGACAGATCCCCCAAGGGCGCTACACGGGATCTGCCGGTCAGATCAACCAGATGGGCGAAGACATTACGCTCGGCCGCGGGAAGCAGCGCGGCGGGGGTTTCGATATAGATTCGCTGGGCAAGCTGTTGGGCCGTTTCTGGGCCATTTTCCAGGGCGTCGAGTATCTGTGATTCCCGCTGCAATCGGTGGTCTATCAGCCAATCCAGGCGCTCGGCAGGATTCGTGATAGGGGCACCATGGCCCGGATGAAAAACCGACCACTCGCGCGCACGCAGGCGGCGACAGGCCGCCATGAAATCCGTCAGGTCTCCGTCCGGGGGCGAGACCAGAGAGCTGGCCCAGCCCATGACGTGATCAGCCGTAAAGCAGACATCCCCCCAGGCCAACGCGATATGGTTGCCCAGATGGCCGGGTGTGTGGATCACTTCGAGTTGCCAGCCTTCTGCCGCGACGCGTTCACCGTCTTCAAGCTCGATATCAGGGCGGAAATCGGCATCGATTCCCTCACCACCTCCGGCAAGCCCGTTCTGGGCCAGCTCGGTCATGACTTCGCTGCGTCCAGCTTGCGGACCACCAAAAGCCAGAATCGGAGCGCCGGCGCGGGATGCGAGCGGGGCGGCCAAAGGCGAGTGATCCAGATGGGTGTGCGTAACAAATATGTGGCTGATCCGCTGCCCGGGTTCCAGCGCGTCAACAATGGCTTGCAAATGGGCATCACTCAATGGCCCAGGGTCGATGACAGCAATGTCCTCATCGCCCAGAAGGTAGGTATTCGTACCACGATAAGTCATTGGCGAGGGATTGGGAGCAAGAATGCGCCTTAGCCCCGGGGTGAGCACGGCAACCTGTCCAGGGAGAGGGTTGAAATCGTCGGGGGCTTGCATTCTGACCTCTTCCTCTTGCCCGAGCAGCCCGCTAGGTTTAGCGCATGTCGACCCAATGGCTCAAACCCTATATGCCGCGTAGCCTATATGCGCGTGCCGCACTCATTCTGGTACTGCCGGTCATTGTCGTGCTTTTGGTGGTGGCGATTGCCTTTTTGCAAAAACATCTTGAAGAAGTGACCGCCCAGATGACCCGCACGGCGGCGCGCGAGGTGACACTGGTGCTGGACGTGATGGAGGGTGCGGAAACCCAGCAGCAGGCATTGGCAGCTGCGCGGCAGGACTTGTCGGTCTTGAACATGACCGCCCGCTTTCTGCCGCCGAATGAAGAGCCGAAAAACAGTCCGCGTCGATGGTACGATTTCATTGCCCCGCAGGTGGATGCGGAAATGCGCAGCTTGTTGCCTGAAACCCAGTATGTGGCTCTGCCAAATGGACAGGAAGTGAGTCTTTTTCTGGCAACCAATCTGGGCATGCTTGAGCTAGAGTTTGATCGCCGACGCCTGTCGCCGACTGCACCGCATCAGCTGATTGTGACGATGGTGTTCTTTGCGGCTCTGATGACAACGATCTCGTTTCTCTACATGCGCAATCAGTTGCGCCCGATCACGCGCCTTGCGGACGCGGCGCAGGCCTTTGGTCGCGGGCGGGTCGTGCCTTATTCACCCGGTGGTGCAATCGAGGTACGCGCTGCGGGCAATGCCTTCGTTGACATGCGCGCCCGAATCGAGCGGCAGATTGAGCAGCGCACGCTCATGTTGTCGGGGGTCAGCCACGATCTGCGCACACCTCTGACGCGTCTGAAACTTGGATTAGCTATGTTGCCCGAGGACGAGGCCGCACCGTTGTTGCAAGACGTGGACGAGATGCAATCGCTGCTGGATGCATTCTTGGACTTCTCGCGTGGCGCTGCAGAGAGCGCACCCGAAGAGATTGAACCCGAAAATTGGCTGAGCCAAATCGTTGACGATGCACAGCGCGCGGGCCAGCACGTTGAACTAATCTCGGTCGAGGGGCGTGGAACGACAATGCTGCGCCCATCGGCCATGCGCAGGGCAGTAGAGAATCTGATTGGAAACGCGAATCGCTATGGTTCACGCGCCGAGGTCAGCCTTTCGATGACGCCAAAGTCACTACGCATTCGGGTAGAAGATGACGGCCCCGGTATCCCGATCGAACAACGCACCGAGGCCGTCAAACCCTTCACGCGACTTGATCCGGCGCGAAACCAGAATCAGGGCACCGGCGTGGGTTTGGGCCTTGCCATTGTTGCCGATATCGCCCGCGTACATGGTGGTATTCTGCGACTGGGCAGCAGCGAAAGGCTGGGCGGATTAAGCGCGGATATCGTGATTGGACGGTGATTTGGTAGGCCCGGAGGGACTCGAACCCCCAACCAAAGCGTTATGAGCGCTCTGCTCTAACCAATTGAGCTACAGGCCCACCGTCCCGCCTTGGGTATCACGATCACTGGCCGCGTCAAGCCTGACCGTTGCAACATGGCCCACAATCGAATAACCCGCGCGCAAAGCACTCATGAGGGATTGGCCATGACAGCGGGCAAGAACGGAATCACCTATGCCGACGCAGGTGTAGATATCGATGCAGGCAACGCTCTGGTCGATCGGATCAAGCCTGCGGCCAAGCGCACCAACCGTTCGGGCGTGATGAGCGGGCTAGGCGGTTTTGGCGCTCTGTTCGACCTGAAAGCGGCTGGCTATCAAGACCCGGTTCTGGTGGGCGCAACCGATGGTGTGGGCACCAAGCTGCGGATCGCAATCGATACCGGCGTTGTCGATGGCGTGGGAATCGATCTGGTGGCGATGTGCGTCAATGATCTGATCTGCCAAGGTGCTGAGCCGCTGTTTTTCCTGGATTATTTTGCCACCGGTAAGCTGGACACCGATACTGCCGCGCGGATTATCGAAGGAATTGCCGAGGGGTGTGTCCAATCTGGCTGCGCCCTGATTGGTGGTGAAACCGCCGAGATGCCGGGTATGTACCCTGACGGCGATTTCGATCTGGCCGGTTTCTCGGTTGGTGCCATGGAACGCGGGGCCGCATTGCCCGAGGGCGTTGAACAGGGTGATGTCCTGCTGGGGCTGGCTTCGAACGGGGTGCATTCCAACGGCTATTCGCTGGTGCGCAAACTGGTTGAAATGTCCGGGCTGGGCTGGGAGGAAGAGTCGCCTTTCGGTGGCGGAACATTGGGTGAGGCTCTGCTGACCCCCACGCGGCTGTATGTGAAACCAGCGCTGCAGGCGATCCGGGCTGGCGGTGTTCGCGCGCTTGCCCATATTACCGGCGGCGGCCTCACCGAAAATCTGCCGCGCGTATTGCCCGAAGGGCTCGGGGCCGAGATTGATTTGAATGCTTGGGACTTGCCGCCTGTGTTCAAATGGATGGCCGAGACCGGTGGCATCGCCGAGTCTGAGATGTTGAAGACCTTCAACTGCGGCATCGGCATGATTGTTGTCTGCGCTGCAGATCAGGCAGATGATCTTACAACACTGCTTGCAGAGGCAGGCGAATCCGTTGCGCGCATCGGAACAGTCACCGCAGCGCCGGGTGTGGCCTACTCAGGCAAACTGCTGTGAGCCACAAGCGCGTCGCGATCCTGATCTCCGGGGGCGGATCGAACATGCTGTCGCTGGTCGACAGCATGAATTGCGATCATCCCGGTCGGCCATGTCTGGTATTGTCGAACGATGCAAATGCCGGAGGGCTGAAGAAAGCTGCACAGCGCGGAATTCCGACCGCAGCCGTCGACCACAAGCCCTTTGGCAAAGATCGCGCTGCGTTTGAGGCAGAACTGCTTAAACCGCTTATGGCAGCCCAGCCGGATGTTGTCTGTCTGGCCGGTTTCATGCGTGTATTGACGGGTGAATTTGTATCGCGTTTCCAGGGCCGGATGCTGAACATCCACCCATCGCTTTTGCCTAAGTACAAGGGTTTGAACACCCATGCCCGCGCCATTGAAGCAGGCGACGCCGAACATGGCTGCACCGTTCACGAAGTTACTGCAGCGTTGGATGACGGGCCGATTCTGGGTCAGGCGCGCGTGGGTGTACGGGTAGGGGACACGCCTGAGGAGCTCGCCGCCCGCGTGTTGACCTGGGAGCACAAACTCTACCCTGCCGTGCTTCGCCGTTATTGTATGGGCAACAAAGACCCAGTTCTTCTGCCCTAACGCGGAGGGGTGATTTACACGCAAAGGTTATTCGTCTTATGGTCGCATATCGCTCGGGACGAGGACGGCACGGGCAGTCACAATAACCAAAAGCAAGAACAGCACCGCGCATGAAAACCCTGACGACGACGCAAGAGCTGGCCGCATTCTGCTCGGCTGCTGCACAATATCCTTATGTCACTGTAGATACCGAATTTCTGCGCGAACGGACCTATTATTCGAAACTCTGTCTGGTGCAGCTTGCAGTGCCATCGGAAGATGAAGACAGCGCCGTTCTGGTTGATCCATTGGCTGACGGCATGTCGCTGGAGCCTTTGTACCAGCTGTTCAGCGACGAAAGCGTGGTCAAGGTTTTCCACGCCGCGCGGCAGGATCTTGAAATTTTTTGGGTCGACGCGGGCGTCTTTCCGACTCCGTTGTTTGATACTCAGGTCGCTGCGATGGTCTGCGGTTTTGGTGAACAGGTTGGCTATGAAACTCTGGTCCGGAAGATCTGCAAGGAAGGGGTCGATAAAACTTCTCGCTTCACCGACTGGTCACGGCGCCCTCTGACGGATGCGCAGAAAACATACGCACTGGCAGATGTAACCCATCTTCGGAAAATCTATGAGCATCTGGCTGCAGAACTTAAGAAGTCGCGCCGGGATCACTGGGTCGCAGAAGAGCTTCGCATACTGACCCGACCCGAGACATATGACATTCGCCCGGAAGAGGCGTGGCGGCGGGTCAAAACGCGGACCAACTCTGCCAAGTTTCTGGCCGTGGTTCGAGAGCTGGCGCAGTTCCGTGAGGCCTATGCGCAAGAGAACAATGTGCCACGAAGCCGTGTGTTCAAAGACGATGCGTTAATCGAGATGGCCTCGACCAAGCCCAAGACGCCCTCTGATCTGGGCGGGTCGCGCTTGTTGCTGCGCGAAGCGCGCAAAGGGGCGATCGCAGAAGGCATTCTGGAGGCGGTAAAACGGGGCGTAGGTTGCCCGCAAGACCGATTGCCGAAAATTGACAACAGCCGTGACAAGCTGAAGGTCAACCCGGCACTTGCAGATTTGCTGCGCGTTCTTTTGAAATCAAAGACCGAAAGCGCAGGCGTTGCCGCAAAATTGATCGCCTCCAGCGCGGAATTGGATCAGATCGCTGCAGGCGAACGAGAAGTTCCCGCCATGTCCGGTTGGCGGTTCGAGGTTTTTGGCGAGGACGCGCTGAAGCTTTGCGAAGGCAAGATTGCTTTGGCCGCCAAGGGACAGGCAGTGCAGGTTGTCTCGCTTTAACGGCGACGAGATTCCAACGCGTTCTGCTGGCCTTTGACCCGAACTAAACGAATACCTTCCAGTTCTTTTCGGCTTACATTGACGGCCTCTGAAACCATCCGCGACCGTTCGGTGCCCTGCGCAGTGGCGTAGTCCGGGTAATCCACGCGGAAGGTGAACTCCATAACGCCATTTTTGCTGAGTTCTTCCGATCTTACGCGCGCGAGCTGTGCGTTGAACGCACCCTGTCGAATGGCTGTGCCAGCCGCATAGATGATTGCACCCGTCGAGGTTGGGTCGATCCGCAATTCGTTGATCACGGCGATTGGAACGCTATTATCCTCGGCGTCCGGACGCTCGAACAGGCCTTTTTTGTCGGCATTTTCGGGAACCAAGGCATTAGCGTCATCGGCTGATACTTCGGATGGGCTGGGTGTGCTGCTGCCAAACCAGTTCGATGGATTCGCGCTTGAGTTGCTCCAGTTGCTACAAGCGGACAGAGCCATTGTGGAGATCATCAGAACAGGCAGAGTTTTGTGCATGGACCCAGTACTTTGTGCAACTTTACCTGCATCGGGTTAACGCAAATTCGATCGTTTGAAAAGCCACGCTGGGGACTGGACAGTCGGTAGCGCTGAGCATAGTTCACAATTGTGAACGCGTAACGCAAGGACGGACCCGATATGGCAACGCCAGCCTTCGAAGAGATAGTCGAGGATTTCGAGTTCCTGGAGGACTGGGAAGACCGCTATCGCCATGTGATCGAGCAGGGCAAAGCGATGGAGCCTCTGGATGATGCATTCAAAGTCCCTGCGACCAAGGTGAATGGTTGCGCCAGTCAGGTCTGGCTGCATCCAACCATTGAGGGCGGTCAATTCCGATTTGACGGTGACAGCGATGCCCTGATTGTTCGGGGCCTGATTGCGGTTCTGCGTAGCCTGTATAACGGCTTGCCGGTGGCCGAGGTGCCCAGTGTTGATGCCGGTGGAGAACTCGCGCGACTGGGGTTGCAGGATCATTTGTCTGCCCAACGTTCGAACGGGTTACGCGCTATGATAGAACGTATTCGCGAAGTGGCATTGGCCAGCGCCTGACTTTTAGGTGGATTTGCGTGCTGCCCAGTCAGCAAGCGTGGTTTCCAAATCGCCATAGCCGGTTTGCCGACGTTCGAATTCCAGCCCCATCCGTTCGGCACACTCCTGCGCGCGGCGAGTGAGGTTGGGATCATCAGTTTGTGCTTGATAGACGAGCTTGGTGTAATTGCCGAAATACATCTCTCGCAATTCAGGATGCCGGTCTAGACCCAGCGGTTTCCAGACAAACGCATCAAACTGCCGCGCAAGGAAATCTGTCAGATAAAAAGCGGTGGTTTCATCGTCTCCATGCGCGGCAAAGGCCAAATTGCCCTCGAAGAAGGAATAGCAATGGGGCCCTTGGATCATCTCGACCCCCAGTCGCTCGCACGCTGCTTGTAGCAACCCACCGGTTCCGCAATCAGCATAGACAACGTAGATGCGATCGTAGGAGTCCCGATGCTTGGCAACCGCATCCTCGACCGCCTGTGTAATCTTTTCCGGGTGCACATGTAAAATGGCGGGCAGGCAAGTCAGCGCCATGTGATCCCAGCCGTTCCGTTCTTTCAAGTCCAAAATCTCGCGCGCCAGTGCGCCGCATGCGATCAGAAGAATTGACTCGGTGCTGTGCGGTGCGACATAGCCCTGACGGGTCAGGCTGTCATCATCTGGCATGTTTGAGTCGGTCATCTGATCTCTCTGACTGGTCTTTAGCTAAATATGTGCCCGAGGTTCGGACAAAAAAGGCCGCCCCAATAAGGGCGGCCTGTCTCGCGATATGGTATCGCGCGTCAGCCGGCCAGTTGGTTGTGCTTGCGCGACATAAAGTCCTTGGCCATTTCCACCGCCACGGCTGCGTCGCGGCAATAGCCGTCAGCGCCGATCGCCTTGCCGAACTCTTCGTTCAGCGGAGCGCCGCCAACCAGAACGGTATATTCATCACGCAGGCCCTGTTCGACCAAAGTGTCGATCACGACCTTCATATAAGGCATCGTCGTCGTCAGCAGAGCGGACATGCCCAGAATGTCGGGCTGTTCGTTTTCCAGCGCTTCGAGGTAGTTCTCGACCGGGTTGTTGATGCCGATGTCAACAACTTCGAACCCGGCGCCTTCCATCATCATCGCAACAAGGTTCTTGCCGATGTCATGGATGTCACCCTTTACGGTGCCGATCACCATCTTGCCAACGCGCGGAGCACCAGTTTCAGCCAGCAGAGGCTTCAGGATCGCCATACCGCCTTTCATGGCGTTGGCCGCGAGCAGAACCTCAGGCACGAACAGGATGCCGTCGCGGAAGTCATGGCCGACAATTGTCATGCCGCCAACCAGCGCTTTGGTCAGGATGTCATAGGGTTGCCATCCGCGCTCGAGCAGGATGTTCACACCTTCTTCGATCTCTTCCTTCAGGCCGTCATAAAGGTCATCGAACATCTGTTCGACGAGTTCGTCGTCATTCAGTTCGGACAGGACGATGTCTTCTTCATCAGACATGGGTATTTCCCTGAGCTGTGCGGGCCTGCGGCCCGTGGTGGCATTTTCACCGTTTTGGCCATTTCGTCGCAGGTCTACTGTGACGATTGCGACCTAGGTCGTTCTGAGACCGACCTATAGGCCGAATATTCGCACTCAGCGACATCGAATTTTGCAAGATCATCCTGCATTGGTTTCATTAGCCACGGTAAATTCACCTGCAGTCTAATGCGTCGCCGGTTTCGAGCATCTGATGATTTTTGAGAATCGAAACATGAATCTTGCCAGTGAAACTGGTTTTAATTACATCTAGTGATAGGAACAAAAAGCGAACAAATGACTGCTGCCATCAAAAGCCCTGGGCGCGGAGCAACCTCAAACGAAGCAGGTCGATTCGAGAGGTTTACAACCGAGTTGACCGAAGATGGCTGGGATTTGCCAGACGAACTGCCCCCGTTGCGGACCGAAGTTCGGGAAGAAATGGCGCGCAATCTGATCACCTATAACAAGTCGCCGGACCTACCTTTTGACCGATCCATAAACCCATATCGGGGCTGCGAGCATGGATGCGTGTATTGCTTTGCTCGGCCAACGCATGCGTATCTGGGGCTGTCTCCGGGTTTGGATTTCGAAACCCGCCTTGTTGCACGACCCAATGCGGCTGAGCTATTGCGTCGCGAACTCTCGGCACGTTCTTACAAGGTGGCCACGATTGCACTGGGCACCAACACCGATCCCTATCAACCCATCGAAAAAAACCGCAAGATAACAAGAAGCTGTCTAAAGGTTCTGAGAGATTTTCAACATCCGGTCGGTATTGTGACCAAGGGGACTCTGATCGAGCGTGATCTTGATATTCTGGCACCGATGGCCAGCAATGGTCTTGTCCGGGTTGGCATTTCGCTGACCACATTGGACCGGGATCTTTCCCGGCGGATGGAACCCCGGGCGCCTTCACCACAGCGCAGGCTCGGAATGATCCGCAACCTGACCGAGGCTGGCGTGCCTGTGCGCGTTATGACGTCTCCAATCGTGCCCGGATTAACCGATCATGAGCTGGAAAATCTGCTGGAGGCCGGAAAGCAGGCCGGCGCAGATTCCGCGAGCTGGATCATGCTGCGGCTACCGCGTGAAGTATCCGGGCTTTGGCGCGAATGGCTGAGTGAACATCAGCCAGGCAGAGCAGAGAAGGTGATGGCGCGGCTGCGCGAAATGCATGGGGGTAGGGAATATGACCCCCGGTGGGGCCACCGCATGCGGGGCGAAGGGACCTATGCCGAGATGATTGCGCAACGGTTCAAGGCCGCAGTCAAACGTCTCGGGCTGTCGACAGACATGCCGCCACTGAACTGTGCGGCGTTTGCACCTCCACCCCAGCCCGGTGATCAACTGGCTTTGTTTTGAAGCCTTGGTTCAGAAACTAATGCCAATACCGGCCGAGAAGCCGTTGACGGTATCGCTGCCGTAGTAGCGGACCATAAACCGTGTCGTTGATACCCAAGGCACCCATGTGTCAGACAGATCGACCTCGATCCCACCACCTACGCGTGCCAGCCAGTCGGTGCCCAATACAAGTGCCTGATCCCCGATCAGATAGGACAGGGACAGATCGCCCACCCAGCGGACCGGGCGACCGAACATGCGTTTTCCAGTTGGAAAGCGGTAGCGTGACCACAGAACTGCATTTGCGGCAGTTGATTCAACCAACAGGTCCTCGTTGTCTCCGATAGGCCAGTATTCGATATGGGTATAGCGCAGGCTTGCCTCGAATTCCCGGTCGTTGGACAGAGCTCTCTCGTACGAGACCGTCATCGATCCGCCTGCGCCACCAGCCCAGATGCCGCCGCTTTCGAGAAAGTCTCGATCAAGCCCCAGGCGGTTGGCGATGGCTTGCGCACCGACAGATGCGTCGGATTGCGTACGTCCGACCGAGATATGGGCCATCGGGGTCATTTTCCAATACTCGCCGATGTCGAACTGATAGCCGACACCGCCGGTCATGGCGAGGCTGGTCCATTTCAGCGGAATACGCGTGGTATCTCCGGTGCCGCTGAAGGTCAGAACGGGGTCATAGCGCGCGTAGCCTAAATACCCCTCAAGATAGATCGGCACGCCCTCAGCAAGGCGAAACCCGCCGCCCAGCTGGGCGGATTTGAAATCGTAATCGCGATTGTCTGTATTTGATTGCAGTGAGATTGCGCTGGCAGAATCGTCCGGGATGCCTGCCAGCCCCAAGATTGCCAACGACCCGGCGGCGTTTTCCTGCTGCTGCTTCTCAAAAGCACGTTCCAGCACGCTTTGAGCGGATGCCGATTGCGCAAGTAGCAACATGGTGAACAAGAAGATGAAACGCATGAGAACCAAACACTATTCGTCGGACGCGGCAACATTAGGCGGACTGAGGTAACGCGGAAAGATGCATCGAAACAGTCATTTACGATTGGTTTCGAACGGTCTCATTTTGGTAACGCTACGGAAAAAAAGACCCCGGCTAACCGGGGTCTTAACATCGATATTGTGTGTGGATCAGCGGTTTTCGATGTCCACGTAATCGCGGTTGCTCGCGCCCAGATAAAGCTGACGTGGGCGTCCGATCTTATTCTGTGGATCGGCAATCATTTCTTTCCACTGGCTAACCCAGCCAACGGTGCGTGACAATGCGAAGATTGGCGTGAACATCGAGGTTGGGAAACCCATCGCTTCCATCACGATGCCCGAATAGAAGTCGACATTCGGGAACAGTTTCTTTTCGATGAAATACGGATCTTCCAGCGCCTGTTTTTCCAGCGCCTTCGCGACCTGTAGTTTGGGATTGTTTTCTACGCCCAGCAGGTCAAGTACTTCGTCTGCCGATTGCTTCATCACTTTCGCGCGTGGATCGAAGTTCTTGTAGACGCGGTGGCCAAAGCCCATCAGACGGAACGGGTCATCTTTGTCTTTGGCACGCTCGATAAACTCGGGGATGCGGTCCACGCTGCCGATCTCTTCCAGCATTTCAAGGCAAGCCTGGTTCGCACCACCATGGGCCGGACCCCATAGACAGGCGATACCGGCCGCGATACAGGCGAATGGGTTTGCACCCGAAGAAGATGCCAGACGCACCGTCGAAGTCGAGGCGTTCTGTTCGTGATCCGCCTGCAGCATGAAGATACGATCCATGGCGCGTGCCAGAATCGGGTTCACCTCGTAATCTTCGGCAGGAACGGCAAAACACATGCGCAGGAAGTTTGACGCATAGTCCAGGTCGTTGCGCGGATACACGAAGGGCTGACCAATATGGTATTTGTAGGCCCAGGCCGCGATGGTCGGCATTTTTGCGATCAAACGGTGCGAAGCTACTTCACGCTGACGCGGGTCCGCGATGTCGGTCGAATCGTGATAGAACGCGGACATGGCACCAACCACACCCACCATGATGGCCATCGGATGCGCATCCCGGCGGAATCCGCGATAGAAATACTGCATCTGCTCGTGCAGCATCGTGTGGCGGGTGATTGTGGTCTCGAAGTTCTCCAGATCCTTCGCCGAAGGCAGCTCGCCATACAGCAGCAGATAGCTGAGTTCGAGGAAATGCGACTTCGAGGCGATCTGTTCGATCGGATAACCGCGATGCAGCAACTCGCCCTTGTCACCGTCGATGAATGTAATGGTGCTGTCACAGCTTGCGGTGGACGTGAAACCCGGATCATAAGTAAAGACGCCAGCCTGACCATAGAGCTTGCGGATATCGATCACATCGGGCCCAGCGGTCGGAGAAAACACCGGCAGATCATAGCTTTCGCCGTGGACAGTCAGTTTGGCTGATTTTTTGCTCTCGGTCATGTTTGTCCCTTCTTCATTCGTGCGCATGCCGGATCGCTGTCCGACAAAGCAGGCAACGACTGCGTTCCGTCGCGCAGTCCGTTCTTAACGGAGCAGCGTTACCCTTATGTGAAATCAGGCCGGGTTCGCTGCATCAGAAAGCCGCGCCAGGGTTTCATCGCGCCCAAGCACAAGCATCATGTCAAATACCGAAGGTGTAACTGCCCGGCCCGCTAGTGCCGCCCGCAGCGGACCAGCCAATTTGCCGAACTTAACCCCATTCGCCTCTGCGAACGAATTCAGGGTCTCCTCCAGTTCGTTCCGGGACCAGCTAGCATTTTGCAGCTGCGGCGTCAATTCTTTCAGTATACCGTCGGATACAGATGCCAGCGCCTTTGCGGCCTTTTCATCTGGCTGGATAGGTCGCGACGTAAGCACAAAATGAGCTTTTTCAATGAGTTCCGGGAACGTGCGTGCGCGGTCCTTGAGGCAATACATCGCACGGATCAAATCACTGGATTGTGTTTCGGAAAGCGGCGGCAAACCAGCTGACTTCAGATATCCCTGAATTTCATGCTGCAGCGCGGCATCTTCCCCGACGGCAATATGTTGTCCACAAAGGTTTTCAAGCTTCTTCACATCAAATCGCGCCGGGCTTTTGCCGATGCCATCCAGATCGAACCACTCTTTAGCTTGGGCATCGGTAAAGAACTCATCATCCCCATGGCTCCAGCCCAGCCGAGCCAGATAGTTGCGCATTCCGGATGCCGGATATCCCATAGCCTGATATTCTTGCGCCCCCAACGCACCGTGACGTTTGCTGAGCTTTTTACCATCTGGTCCATGGATCAAAGGGATATGCGCCCAGACTGGTACTTCCCAACCCATCGCCTCGTAGATCATCATCTGACGGGCGGCGTTGTTGAGGTGATCGTCGCCCCGGATCACATGAGTCACGCCCATATCATGATCGTCAACCACAACGGCCAGCATATAGACCGGAGTCCCATCCGAACGCAGCAGGATCATGTCATCCAACTGATCGTTGCGAATGGTGACATCGCCCTGCACCTGATCGCGGATCACAGTGGCACCGTCTTGCGGAGCCTTGATGCGGATCACGTAAGGTGCGTCGGGATGTGTGGCAGGGTCAGCCTCGCGCCACGGGCTGCGAAACAGGGTCGACTGCCCCTCGGCCCGCGCCTGTTCACGGAATGCAGCGATTTCTTCCTGCGTCGAAAAGCACTTGTATGCCTTGCCGTCGGACAGCAATTGATGCGCGACCTCTGCATGTCGAGGGGCACCCTCGAATTGGCTGACGACCTCACCGTCATGATCAAGCCCTAGCCAGTCCATGCCTTGCAGTATGGCCGCTGTTGCTTCCGGCGTGGAACGTTCCCGATCGGTATCCTCGATCCGCAACAGGAACTTGCCGCCGCGACCCCGCGCATAAAGCCAGTTGAACAGCGCAGTGCGGGCGCCACCGATATGCAGAAATCCGGTGGGAGAGGGGGCAAAACGGGTGACGACCTGATCGGACATGGTGTGGATTAACCTTTTGGTAACCTTAGCGGGCATAGTTTGGCGACTATCTACCCAGCCCGAAGGACGGGGGCAACCATGCGTGTTCTGACACGGGTCGAGACCGCATTGCTGACCCAGCGGGGACACTTGTTTCCGTGGTCCCCGATCTGCCTGGCGGTCGGGATTGGTTGGTATTTCAGCCTCAGGTTCGAACCCGAGGTTGAGCTCTATGTCGGCGTTCTGGCGCTTGCCTTGCTGGCGCTTGCCTCCACCCGTTGGATGGGGGCCGCGTGGTCACCGCTGGCCACTGGCTTAGCCCTGATCGCGATGGGGTTCGCTCTGGCCGGGACGCGGGCACATATGGTTGCGGAGCCGGTCCTGCAATGGCGTTACTATGGCCCGGTCGAGGGGAGGGTCGTAGCGCTGGACCGCTCTGCGTCGGATGCGCTGAGGGTGACATTGGATCAGGTGCGGATCGGGGACGTTCCTGCTGATCAAAGACCCCGGCGCATCCGGCTTTCTATTCACGGTGAGTCAGTTGCGCTGTCCCCGGGTCAGCGGATTATGACCACAGCACATCTTTCGCCGCCGCAAGGGCCAGTTGAACCCGGAGGTTTTGATTTTCGCCGCCACGCCTGGTTCCAGCAACTCGGCGCTGTTGGATACACTCGGGCTCCGGTCCTGACGTCGGCTGCGGCGCGAGATGGTTTGGACGGAGTGCGTATCACGGCCTTGCGCATGGAGATCTCGGATCGGGTGCGCACGATCCTGCCGGGCGAAGTCGGGGGCTTTGCCGCCGCCGTAACTACCGGTGATCGCAGCGGGATGGGGCAGGCCTCGTTAGAGGCGTTGCGCGCGTCCAACCTGGCTCATCTTCTGGCGATTTCGGGCCTTCACATGGGTTTGTTGACCGGTTTCGTTTTTGTGGCGTGCCGCATGGGGTTCTCAATGGTACCTGTCATCGCGCTTCGCATGCCCGTACGCAAGGTGGCCGCGCTCTGTGCGTTATTCGCGTCGACAATCTACCTGCTTCTGTCTGGTGGGAACGTCGCGACTGAGCGCGCCTTTGTGATGGTCTGCGTTATGCTGGGGGCCGTATTGTTGGACCGGCGCGCGATTTCATTGCGGGCGGTGGCCATGGCTGCGCTGATTGTTCTTACCTTGCGCCCGGAAACTCTATTGAGCCCCGGATTTCAGATGTCTTTTGCTGCTACAACCGCCTTGGTCGCAGGGTTCGGCGCATTGCGGGACTATGGCCCAATGCCAGGCCCAAAGTGGCTGCGGCCTGTGCTGGCCTTGTTGACATCCTCGGCGATCGCGGGGATCGCGACAGCTCCGATCGGGGCGGCGCATTTTAACGCTATTTCGCACTATGGGTTGTTGGCAAATCTCGTCTCCGTGCCCGTCATGGGAACGCTGGTCGTTCCAAGTGCGGTGGTCGCCGCCCTTCTTGCACCTTTTGGGCTTGAAGCGATTGCATTGCACGTAATGGGTCTTGGGCTGAGATGGATCCTTACCGTTGCCAATTGGGTCGCGGGACTGGAGGGCGCGCGCGGGTACGTAGTAAGCCCAGACTATTTCGTATTGCCTGCTCTGGCTCTGTCTCTTCTGTGGCTAATGCTGTGGCAAGGGCGCGCACGGTGGCTCGGCATCGCTCCGGCAGCACTAGCGATAGCGCTGTGGGGTCAGGGAAGCCGCCCAGACGTGCTGATCGCCGATACCGGCGGGCTGGTCGGAGTGATGACTGAACACGGGCGCGCGCTGAGCAAACCGAAAGGCAGCGGATTTGTCGCGTCGGTGTGGCTGGAAAATGACGGGGACGGGGCAGATCAACCAAAGGCCGCTTTGCGATGGCCAGAGGCATCAGCGGGAATTCAACGTTTTCTTCTGGGAGACAAAGAGCTTGTCCACTTGACTGGCAAGCGGGCTGCGAGCGCCTTTCAGGAATGCAGGAAAGATCAGATCATTGTCGCCCCGGTGTCGTTGACTTTGACCGGTGCATGCAGCGTTTACGATACGGAATTTCTGCGGAAGACAGGCAGTCTTGCGTTATCCAAGGGGCGTTTGTTCGCGAGTTCTGATATCTCAGGCCGCCGCCTATGGTCCCCCAAGCTGCCTCAGTAGCTTCGGATCAAGCCTACCAGGCGGCCCTGAACTTTCACCTTGTCCTCTGGCAGCACGCGGGTCTCATAGGCCGGATTCGCCGCTTCCAGCGCAATGGCCTGACCTCGGCGGAAAAACCGTTTCAGCGTGGCTTCCTGATCTTCCACCAATGCCACCACGATGTCACCGTTGTCAGCGGCCGTTGTTTCGCGGATCACCACGACATCGCCATCGTTGATACCGGCGTCGATCATCGAGTCGCCACGAACCTCAAGCGCATAATGTTCACCACGGCCCGAAACCATCGAGCCCGGTACCGCAACGCGGTGCGAAACATGGCTGATCGCTTCGATCGGTACACCGGCAGCAATCCGGCCCATAACAGGCAATTCCATCGCATCAACTGTGACGGGTTCAAAGTTCGCGGGGCGTGGACCTTCAGGGCGATCGCCTTCAATCACACGGGGTTTGAAACCTGCCGTGGGCTCTCCCCCAAGGCTTTCTGGCAGCTTGACAATTTCGATGGCACGGGCTCGATGGGCAAGGCGGCGGATAAAGCCACGTTCTTCCAGCGCGGTGATCAGTCGATGAATCCCGGATTTTGACCGTAGATCCAACGCGGCCTTCATCTCATCAAAACTGGGCGGAACACCGTCCGCTTGCACGCGTTTGTGGATGAATTCCAGCAAATCCAATTGCTTCTTGGTCAGCATTGCTCATACCTCGTCGCTCATGCGTTTTCTTTTGTTCTACGCATGTTCACGTTTTGTGTCAACGGATTTGCTAGATCGGCAGGTAAAGGACCTCATCCCCGGCCTCGCGTGCGGGATCGTGTGGTTGGCGTACCAACAGTGCATTGGCTTGCGCCAAAACACTCAGCAGCGAGCTGTCCTGATCATCACAGGCGCGGATGCCGCCGTTGTCCAACACCGCCCGCATATAATGCTCACGCGGGCCATTTTTTCCGAGCGGGGCAGAAAGGCGGGCGCGTTGGAATGGCTGTAGGGCCTGTTCAATCCCCAACATGCGGCGCACCATTGGGATGAGGAACAGGTAACCGCACACCATGGCACTGACCGGGTTTCCGGGTAGACCGACCATTGCAGCCCCCCCAAGCCGCCCGGCCATCAGTGGTTTACCCGGTCGCATGCGAATCTTGTAGAACGATTGCTTCAGCCCAAGACCTTCCGAGACATCCGCTACCAGGTCGTACTCGCCAACCGACGCCCCTCCGATGGTCACCACGAGGTCAGCGCCTTGCGCCAAGCCAAAAGCTGTTTCTAGTGAGGCTAAAGTATCTTGTGCGATAGGAAGTACACGAACTTGTGCGCCAGCGTTTTCCAGTAACGCCTTAAGACCAAAGGTATTTGAGGCGACGATCTGATCGGGGCCGGGTGTTTCTCCGGGCATCACCAGTTCGTCACCGGTTGAGATTAGTGCAACCACGGGTTTGCGGTTCACAGGGACCGAAGCGATGTTCATCGCAGCCATTAATGCGACATCTTCGGGTCTGAGCTGGCGTGGGGCCGTGATCTGCGTACCGATGCTGAAATCGATCCCCGCAGGGCGGATATTGGCCTTTTCACCGGGGGCGTCGGTTATGGTGATCAGATCACCGCGTCGGTCGACATCTTCCTGTATGACGACGAAATCTGCACCATCCGGCACAGGCGCACCAGTGAATATCCGCACAGCTTGGCCGGGTCCGACGCTTCCAGCAAAGCGACGTCCGGCCGCAGCTTCGCCAACCACTTTGAACATTGCATGCAGTTCGACTTCGGCCGCCTTGACGGCGTACCCATCCATCGATGACGCAGCAAAGGGCGGCTGATCACGCGTTGCTGCAACGTTTTCTGCCAGGATACGACCGGCAGCCTCGGCAAGGGCAACCGTTTCTGCGGGCAGCGGTGAGACCAGATCGAACAGCAGAGCCCGCGCTTCTTCAACCGAGATCATGATGCCTCGTAACGCCCTGATTTTCCGCCGTCTTTCAGTAGAACACGAATACCGCCGATCTCCATCGATTTGTCCACGGCCTTCGCCATATCGTAAACCGTCAGTGCGGCTGTCGAGACTGCTGTCAGCGCTTCCATCTCTACGCCAGTCTGGCCGGAAGTCTTTACAGTCGCTTCAATCTGAACGCCGGGAAGGTCCGGGTCTAAGCTCAGTTCAATGGCGACTTTGGTCACGGGTAGCGGATGACACAGAGGTATCAGGTCAGGCGTTTTCTTGGCGCCCATTATGCCCGCAAGTCTGGCAACACCAAGAACATCGCCTTTCTTAGCGCGTCCTTCTGAAATGATATCAAAGGTTTCCTTCGCCATCTTGATGTATCCAGATGCAACCGCAACCCGGTCGGTGACAGCCTTGTCGGACACGTCCACCATATGGGCCTCACCTTTGGCATCAAAATGGGTCAGCGGCATCACATCACTCCGGGAATGAGCGGGTTGGCGAGCAGTGCTCGAGTTGCCGAAGCTACATCATCCTGACGCATCAGGCTCTCACCAATAAGGAAACAGCGCGCACCGTAGCGGGCGATATCGGCGAGGTCCGCCGGAGTGCTCAGGCCGCTCTCGCAGACGATCGTGCGATCCGCTGGAACCAGCTTTGAAAGGTGGCGGGTGGTATCGAGGGTCGTCTCGAACGTCTTGAGATTGCGGTTGTTTATCCCGATAAGCGGGCTTTTCAACTGCGATGCGCGTGCAAGTTCATCGGCGTCGTGCACTTCGATCAGAACATCCATGCCCCAGTCAAACGCGGTTTGCTCAAGCTCGGCGGCCTGTGCATCGCTGACCGATGCCATGATGATCAGGATGCAATCCGCACCCAATGCACGCGCTTCGACCACCTGATAGGGGTCGTACATGAAGTCCTTCCGCAATGCTGGCAACGAACAGGCCGCGCGCGCTTCGGTCAGAAAGGATTTGTCGCCCTGAAAGCTAGGCGTGTCCGTCAGAACCGACAGGCAAGCCGCGCCGCCCTCTTCATAAGCTTTGGCAAGCGCGGGCGGATCGAAATCAGCGCGGATCAGACCTTTGGACGGGCTGGCCTTTTTGACCTCGGCGATCAATCCGTACCCCTTGCGCATAGCCGAATGCAGGGCTTCGGCAAAACCGCGTACCTCGGGTGCGTTCCGTGCCTCAGATTCTAGTGTTTCCAGAGGCTTATGCGCCTTATCCGCAGCGATCTCTTCCAGCTTGTACGCTTTGATTTTGTCCAGAACGGTCTCGGTCATGCGGCTTCCTGTGTAATGCGCGCCAGCGCGGTGATCTTTTCACGGGCCTTGCCGCTGTCAATGCTTTCTGTGGCCATCGCAACGCCCTCGCGCAGATCGCTTGCCGCATCTGCAACGACCAGCGCCGCTGCCGAGTTTAGCAACACCGCGTCGCGGTAGGCTGAAGGTGCCCCATCCAGTAGGGCGCGGAAGGCGACGGCGTTCTCTTCGGGGGTGCCGCCGATGATATCTTCGAACGGATGCACCGGCAGGCCTGCATCTTCGGGGTGAAGCTCGACCTCTTTGACAAAGCCGTCCTCAACTGATGCGACCCAGCTGACCCCGGTGATCGTAAGCTCATCCGTACCGTCTGAGCCGTGGACTAGCCAGGCATGTTCAGCCCCAAGCAGACCCAGAGTTTCGGCCATCGGGCGGATCAGGTCGCGGCTGAACGCACCGGTCAGTTGGCGCTTCACCCCGGCGGGGTTGGTCAGGGGCCCCAGAATGTTGAAAATCGTGCGCGTCCCAAGTTCTTGCCGCGAAGGCATGACATGGGCGATCGCCGGGTGGTGCATCGGGGCCATCATGAAACCGATACCGACTTCTTTCAGCGCTTTTTCAACGACTTCCGGGCCGACCATAACGTTAATACCAAGCTGCCCAAGAGCATCTGCTGCGCCGGATTTCGAGCTCAGGTTCCGATTACCGTGTTTTGCAACGGTGACACCGGCGCCCGCCGCCACAAAAGCCGTGGCTGTCGAGATATTGAGTGTTCCTTTGCCGTCGCCCCCCGTGCCAACGATGTCCATCGCGCCAGCGGGAGCTTTCACTGCATTGCATTTCGCGCGCATTACGGCAGCGGCAGCGGCGTATTCCTCGACCGTCTCGCCGCGCGTGCGCATTGCCATCAGCAACCCGCCGATCTGGCTGGGCGTGGCGGCCCCTTCAAAGAGGATGCCAAAGGCCTGTTCCGCCTCGGCACGGGTCAAAGGTCGATCGGCCGCAGCACCGATCAGCGGTTTCAGAGCGTCGCTCATGCGGGGACTTTCATTTCGTTCAGGAAGTTCTTGAGCAGGGCGTGACCATGCTCGGACGCGATGGATTCCGGGTGAAACTGGACGCCGTGGATCGGCAGTTCTTTGTGCTGCAGACCCATAATCGTGCCATCCTCAAGCTCGGCCGTGATCTCAAGGCAATCGGGCAGGCTTTCGCGTTCTACAACAAGCGAATGATACCGGGTGGCCTCGAAGGGCGAGGGCAGGCCAGCGAATACACCTTTGCCGGTGTGTTTCATCGTGCCCATTTTCCCGTGCACGATCTCATGACAGCGCACAACCTTGCCGCCAAATGCCTGACCGATGGTTTGATGCCCCAGACAGACCCCCATCAGCGGTGTTTGCGTCTCGGCCGCGGCTTCGGTCAGGGCCAGACAGATGCCCGCCTGATCGGGATCACAAGGGCCGGGGCTGAGCAGAATACCAGCCGGGTTCATCGCCATTGCTTCCTGTACATCCAGCGCGTCATTCCGGCGCACGACCATCTCGGCCCCGAGCTCACCCAGATAATGAACGAGGTTGTAGGTAAACGAGTCATAGTTGTCGATCAGCAGCAGCATTTGGGCACTTATCTTCCTATGGGCATTTCGGGCTGGCGATGCAGTCCCTGAGCGCGGTATAATGTCGGGACATACATGCTCAGGCTTGTGCGGCAGCGTCAAGAGGACATACCCAACTTGACACCGTGCGGGTGAGCGCCGCGGAAGATGGCGTCTGGGTGGATGAGGCACGAAACAACGCGAGAGGCGAGATTTCGATGAGCGGATTTTACGGTGGAGTGATCGCCGGGGCGGTCTCGGTATTGGCACTGGGCGCGGTTCTTTCGCTGACAACTCCTTTGTCACGTAAACCAGATGTGACGGCAACCGCGCCCGAAGTGGCTGATACTCCGCAGCCTCTGGAGGCTGCGAAAGTTGAAGAAAGCAATGCCGATGCCGATCTGGTTCAGTTGCCACCATCCGGCCCTGAAACCCCCGATCTATCATCAGATTCGCTGGATGGCTTGGCAGGTATCGAGCTTGAGCCCGGTGCCCGTCCTGAGGCGGGTGGAGCACCGACCGTAGCCGAGGCACCCGCAGCGATCTCATCTTCTGACGTGACCGTTCAAACCGAAGCGCCCGCGGCACCGCCAAATCCACTTGCCGAACCGACCTCGCCACAACAGGAAGTCGAACCGGCAGCGCTCGCGGACGCTCCAGCAGCGCCTGCGCCCGAGGAAGCCCCGGAACCGCAGGTTGCGGAAGAAACGCCCAAGGAGGCCCCTCAGGTCGCTGCCTTGCAGCCTGAGATCGCGGATGTGCCGGATGCAGCTCCAGAGGCTCAGGAAGCGGAACCCGTGCCTGATGAAAATCCAATCGCGGTTGAGGGTGAAGAAGATACCCGCCCTGTACGTCAGCCGCGCGTATTGACCCTGCCGCAAATTGGCGGAGAGGGAGCCACAGGTTCCGGTTCGTTGATCGGCAAGCGTGTCGTGCCCCTAACCGAGAGGGATGACCCGCCCGTCGAACAAGCCGTGATTACTCCAGAAGTGGCGGCCAAGCCCATCGAAGCACATGCTGCCACCTTCGAAAACCCAGAATCCAAGCCATTGATGTCGATCATTCTGATCGATGATGAAGGGGCTTTTGGGGCCGAGGCGTTGCAGGATTTCCCATACCCGCTAAGTTTTGCCGTCAGCCCGTCTGACCCGAATGCAGCGGAAAAAATGGCCCGTCATCGCGAGGCTGGATTTGAAGTATTGGCCTTGGTTGACATGCACGAAGCCGCCAGTGCTCAAGACGCTGAGGTGTCGTTGTCAGTGTGGTTGGATCAATTGCCTCAAACCGTTGGCATTCTGGAAGGTGTCGGAAGCGGCATTCAGGGCAACCGAAAGCTGGCTGATCAGGTTGCGGCGATTGCCGGAGATACCGGGCGCGGGCTGGTGACGCAGGACAATGGTCTAAACACTGCGCAAAAGCTTGCAGCGCGCAACGGCATTCCATCCAGCGTAGTGTTCCGCGATTTCGATGGTGCCAAACAGGACCCCAAGATCATGCGGCGTTTTCTGGATCAGGCAGCCTTCCGCGCCGGACAGGAAGGTGCCGTGGTGATGCTGGGTCGTCTGCGTCCCGAGACGATCTCGGCTCTGTTGCTGTGGGGGCTTGAGGATCGCGGCAGCCGCGTGGCGATGGCCCCAATTTCTGCCGTGATGATGAAAGAAGTCCAGCAGGGCGTTGCCGGATCGCTGACGGACGGGTGACGGCAGCGACCATCCGCCACCCCACTAGCTGTTTCCGCTGCCTGTAAACCGCGCCGCATCCGCAGCCGCGCGGCGAATGGCGTTCGATTTATGGACGGTCTCCATGTATTCCGCTTCTGGATCGCTGTCATAGACAACGCCGCCTCCAGCTTGGATATACAGTTTGTGGTCTTTCACAATGGCCGTCCGCAGCGCGATGCACATATCCATGTCGCCGCCTGCGCTGAAATACCCGACACCGCCACCGTAGATGCCGCGCTTTTCAGGCTCCAACTCGTCGATGATCTCCATCGCGCGCACTTTGGGCGCGCCCGAAACCGTGCCTGCAGGCATCCCGGCAAAGAACGCGTCCAGTGCATCCTTGTCTTCGGCCAGTTCGCCGACCACGTTTGATACGATGTGCATCACGTGGCTGTAGCGCTCGATGATGAACTCTTCGGTAGGACGCACGGTTCCAATCTTAGAAACACGCCCGGTGTCATTGCGGCCCAGGTCCAGCAACATGAGGTGCTCGGCCAGTTCTTTCTTGTCGGCCAGCAGGTCGATTTCGTTGGCCTTGTCTTCTTCGGGCGTCGCGCCACGCGGGCGGGTACCCGCGATTGGGCGGATCGTGACCTCATTGCCGAAGACACGCACCAGGATTTCTGGGCTTGCACCTACGACCTGAAAGCCGCCGAAGTTGAAATAGAACATGAACGGCGACGGGTTAGTGCGCCGCAGCGAGCGATAGAGAGCAAATGGCGGTTGTGGAAAATCCTGCGTCCAGCGTTGGGCCGGGACGACCTGAAAGATATCGCCCGCGCGGATATATTCCTTGGCCTTTTCAACGGCCTCCATATAGCCCGACTTGGTAAAGTTCGACACCGGAGGCCCAACTTCGACCGCGTCGCCCAGATCGCGGGTTTCGGCGGGCATGGCGCGTTCCAGATCGCGCACGGCATCCATCACACGCTCGGCAGCCTGCGCATAGGCGGCTTTGGCGGTTTGCCCCTCGCTGACCCAGGCGGGCGACACCACGGTAACCTCGCCTTTGACGCCGTCCAATACAGCAATGACCGAGGGGCGCAGCATGATCGCATCGGGAAGGCCCAACGGGTCAGAGTTCACATCCGGCAGATATTCCACCAACCGGACCATGTCGTAGCCCAGATAGCCAAACAGCCCGGCGGCGGCCTGCGGCAGGTCATCGGGAAGCGCGATGCGGCTTTCAGCCAACAAGGCGCGCAAGTTGTCCATCGGTTTGCCATCCTGTGGCTCGAAGGCCTCGGCATCGAAGCGGGCTGATCGGTTCAAGGCCGATGTCTCGCCCTGACAGCGCCAAATCAGATCGGGCTTCATTCCGATGATCGAATAGCGCCCACGCACTTCACCCCCGGTTACCGACTCGAGCATGAAGGCGTCTTTCTGAGCGCCTGTCAGTTTCAGCATCAGTGAAACCGGCGTATCCAGATCAGCGGCGAGGCGGGTATAGACGACCTGATTTTCGCCTGCATCATAAGCGCGCGCGAAACTTTCGAAATCCGGGGTCAGGGCCATGTTCTGTCTCTTTTAGTAACTGGCCCGTACCGCGTTCAGCGCTTGCTGATCCAGCACAGGGCGTGCGCGTGTCTGGGCATTGCGCACATAGATGTCGAAGATGTTCTGCGCCAGCGCCTGGCTCAATTGCGCAGCCAGTGCATCCTGCATCTGGCGTTGCTCATCGGTTTCCGCCGGAGGTAGCTCTTCATCCAGACGCACGATCAGGGCGTTACCGTTTCCGGGAATGACACGCAGCTCACCAGGGTCCATTTCAAACACCTGAGTCATGAAGTCCACGGGAACATCCTCGAGGAATGCGGTACGTGTCAGCGCATTTTCGACGCGGAAGGGCAGGCCTGTGGCGGTAAAGTCGCCATCTGTTGCCAGTTGGGTCAGAACCGTGTTGCCCTGATTTTGCAGCGCTTTCGCAGTTTCTACCTGCAGCCATGCCTCGGCGACACGGTCACGGGCGCTTTCCAGAGGTTCCGGGCGCGGCTCTAGCACTTCATTCAAGCGCAGCGCAAAGATCGAACCATCTTCAAGGAACGCGACCTCTGGGAAATCACCTTCTTGCACAGCCTCAGCGACTGAGCGGAAGCCGTCATACGCGGCAACGCCATCGTCGCTTTGCTGGGTCCAGTCGATCTGACCCAGTTCCATCTCGGTCTCACCGGCCAGTTCTTCCAGTGTTGCGCCGCCTGCAAGCAGGTCGTTGATGTCTTCGGCCTGTGCTTCGATCTGACGGCGCGCTCGGTCGGCGGCGAGTTCTGCACGAAGTTCGGGTTCGGCGTCTTCGAAACTGACATTGTTCTCGGCCAGCGATCCATTGATCCGGAACAGGGCAGGGCCGAACACCGTGGGAAGCGGGCCGACCACATCGTCGATCTTTGCGGCAAACACGGCGTCGGCTGCATCGCCCAGATCTTCACGGGTGACATCGCCCAGATCAACATCGCTCAGCTCAAGCTGACGTTCGCGGACCAACTGTTCGAAATCGGCCCCGCCAACTTCAAGTTGTGCCAGCGCCTCGGTTGCGGATTCTTCGCTGGGATAGGGAAGGCGCTCGACCAAGCGGCGCTCGGGTTGGAAAAATTCGTCAGCGCGTTGGTCGTATAGACGGCGCAGAGAATCTTCGTCCACTTCGATCGTATCGAGCAGCATGTCGGGCGACAGAATGGCGTAGGTCAGTTGCTTGGTGCGGGGCAGGGTGAACTGATCGGTATTCTCATCGTAATATGTCTGAATCTGCGCGTCTGTGGGTTGGGCCACGGGCGTTTCGAGAAGGTCGGCTGACAGGGTCGCCACGGTAAAGCTGCGGCGGGCCAGCACATAGTTCGACAAAGCCTCGGTCAGCGTACGGGGCATTTCAACACCGCTCATGACCGCACCCTGAACGATGGTGCGTGAAGATTCTTTGCGCAGATCCGATTCGAATTCGGAATCGGTCATTCCGACCTGTTCCAGCTGAAAGCGATAGGCTTCGCGGTCGAATGTACCGTTTACACCTTGGAACGCCGGTATCTGTACAATCTCGTCCTGCAGGTTCTCGTCACCGATCGAAATGCCAAGCTGTCCGACCTCGTTATCGATTGCGGCCAGCGCGATCAGGCGCGAAAGGGCAAGTTGATCGAGGCCAAGATCATGTGCCTGCGAAATCTGCATTGCCTGTCCGGTTTGCGCTTCGACGGCCCGGATCTCGCGCTGAAGCTCACGAAAATACGCGTCGACCGAAATGCTTTCATCACCGACCTGCGCAACCGTACGAACGGTTCCGGTCAGGCTGGTGGCGCCAAAGCCCGCAAGGCCCAGCATCAAAAGACCCATGAGAATCCAGACAAAGGTTTTGGATAGGTTTTTCATGCCTGCGGCCATGGTGCCCTCTTGGTTTTGTCGGCAAATATCTGCCCAGTCGGTTGCGGCCCTGAATACGATGCGTGCAGCCGGGGGGCAAGCTTAGAAGGACAAGCCCTGCAATCGGTCGAACAATTGCGCGATACCGGCGCGGTCGAGGTTGGCAAATGCTACACGAACCTGCCGCTTTCCCGCGGAATCGCCCTCTGGCATGAACATGGTACCCGGCAAAAGCAGTATACCTGCCTCGGGTACCAGCCGTCGGGCCAATTCGTCGGAAGCGATGCCAAAGGGATGTTCGAGGTAGGCAAAGTAAGCGCCAAGTCCCAAAAGACGCCAGCCTTTGTCTTCAAGGCGTGGCATTCCTTCTGCAATGGCGGCTCTTCGGTCGAGAATTTCATCTCGTTCACCCGCAACCCATTGGGTCAAGTTCCGCATGCCCCAAAGCGCGGCAAACTGGCCGATCTGGCCGGGGCAGATCGCGACCGTGTCCAGAAATTTCTCGATCTCCGCCAACAGGGCGGGGCTGGTTGAAATCGCGCCGACACGGTGACCGGTCAGGCGATAGGCTTTTGAGAACGAGTAGAGATGGACAAACGTATCGTCCCAACCCGATTGCTGGAACAGGTTATGAGGCGCGCCTGATCGACTGTCGAAATCGCGATAGGTTTCGTCAACCAAAAGACGAAGCCCCGTTTCCCGCGCAAGATCATAGAAGCGGCGCACCAAGTCCGCAGGGTATTCGACACCACCGGGATTATTCGGCGTCACCAACGAAATCGCCCGTGTCTTTTCGGTGATAAGGGCGCGGGCGCGTTCCAGATCGGGAAGCAAATCATCGTCTGTGGGCAAATCAACGGTTTTTACCCCAGCCATATCCAGCCACATCTTGTGATTGAAGTACCAAGGGGTCGGAAGGATCACCTCATCCCCCTGATCGGTAATTGCCGAAATCACGGCTGAAAAGGCCTGATTGCAGCCCGAGGTGATTGCGATCTGATTCGCCGTTACCTCAGCCGCATAATGTGCGCTGATCTGAGCCGCGAGCTCGGACCGCAGGTCATCGTTGCCCAAGACCGGGCCGTAAAGATGTGCGCTGTCCTGCTCGACTGCGAATTCGGCCATTGCTTGCCGCAGCGCTAACGGGGGCGGATCGACTGGAGCCGCTTGACTGACATTGATCAACGGACGGTCAACCGCGAACTCGACCCCGTCCAGCCAACGGCGTGCCTCCATCACCGGAGGGGCAAAGGTGGCGGCAGTGCGGGTCATTGTCATGGTGAGTCCGTGATTTCAGCGCTTAGTTGAAACGCTTGATTAATCGGTTCCCCGATAGGGTTCGACATATTGCAGGGCCATGTCCCATGGGAAGAAAATCCATGTGTCCTGACTGACCTCGGTAATGAAGGTGTCTACCATCGGACGGCCTTTAGGCTTGGCGTATACGGTCGCAAAATGCGCTTTGGGGAACATCTCGCGCACCAGTTCCAGCGTTTTGCCGCTATCGACCAGATCGTCGATGATCAGAATACCGGTGCCATCACCCATCAGATCAGCATTGGGCGCTTTGAGAATTTCTGCTTCGCCCTGCGCCTGATGATGATAGGATTTCACGCTGACGGTATCGACCGTACGGATATCCAGTTCGCGGCTGACGATCATTGCGGGGGCCATGCCGCCACGTGTAATTGCCACGACCGCACGCCAAGCGCCATCATCTGGTCCTTGCCCATCCAGACGCCACGCAAGAGCGCGCGAGTCGCGATGAATCTGATCCCAGCTGATGTGGAAGCCTTTTTCGTGTGGCAGGCGGTCCTTGGCGCTCATTGTCTATTATCCTTTTTCAACGTCCGGCGCGTCGACGGCCTTCATTCCGACGATGTGATAACCTGAATCCACGTGCAGATTCTCACCTGTCACTCCGCTGCTGAGATCAGACAGCAGATACAGGGCCGATTTACCAACATCATCGATGGTCACATTCCGGCGCAGGGGCGAGTTATACTCGTTCCACTTCATGATGTAACGGAAATCGCCGATGCCGCTGGCCGCGAGCGTCTTGATCGGGCCTGCCGAGATCGAATTCACGCGAATGCCGTCTTTGCCCAAATCCTCGGCCAGATACTTTACGGATGCCTCAAGGGCGGCTTTTGCAACACCCATTACATTGTAGTGTGGCATGACCTGTTCAGCGCCGTAATAGGTGAGGGTGATCGCACTGCCGCCTTCGTTCATCATTTTCTCCGCGCGCTGCATAACGGCGGTGAAAGAGTAGACCGAAACATCCATCGTCAGGTTAAAGTTCGCGCGCGATGTGTCGACGTAGCGCCCGCGCAATTCGTTCTTGTCAGAAAAGCCAATGGCGTGGACGACGAAATCCAGTTTACCCCATTTCTTTTCCAGCGCGCTGAAGAGTTCATTAATTGATTCTTCGTCGCTGACGTCACAGGGCAAAACGATCTCGCTGCCCAACTGCGCCGCCAATGGATCGACGCGTTTTTTCAGGGCGTCCCCCTGATAGGAAAAGGCCAGCTCGGCCCCGGCGTCGGACAAGGCGCGGGCGATACCCCATGCGATTGATTTGTCATTGGCCAGTCCCATGATGAGGCCGCGTTTTCCGGCCATCAACTGATTTGACATCTTCGGTTCTCCGCCTGTCGTCGCATTGTGTTCGGTTGGTTTATGCCATTGATTGTCCTGCTTCAAGGCCATGCGCTCTTGCCCGCAGCGGGTTCTCGCCTTAGGGTCATGTTAATTGTTTCCTGGGGATGGAAATGAACGAGCATAATGGCATCTTCGCCGGGGCTGATCCGTTTGAAATCGCGGATCGGTGGCTGGCCGAGGCAGAAAAGACCGAACCGAATGATCCTAATGCGATTGCTTTGGCAACCGTGGACCCGGAAGGTTTGCCGAACGCCCGTATGGTTCTGCTGAAGGAAATCGAGAAGGACGCGTTTGTTTTCTATACGAACTATCACAGCGCCAAGGCTCAGGAGTTGGACAGCGCCCACAAAGCGGCTTTTGTGATGCATTGGAAATCTTTGCGGCGACAAATCCGTGTTCGTGGTACAATCACCAAGGAAGATGGGCCGCAGGCGGACGCATACTACGCCTCGCGCTCGCTCAAAAGCCGCTTGGGTGCTTGGGCGTCACACCAGTCGCAACCGCTGGAAAGTCGTGCATCCCTGATGGCCGAAGTGGCTAAAGTGACCGCAAAGTTGGGTACCAACCCGCCTCGCCCTGAATTTTGGGGGGGATACCGTGTAACACCTGTCGAAGTCGAGTTCTGGGCCGATGGTGCCTTCAGGTTGCATGACAGGTTTCAGTGGAAGCGACAAAATGTCGATTCCGACTGGCAAGTGCTGAGGTTAAATCCATGACGTTCGCGTTGCGTGAAATGCAACTGTTTGCAGACAATAGCTTTTTTCAGCTTGAATTTGCGAGCCAAAACATAAACAAGAAACCCTTAACGACTTGCCTATCGTAATGGGAAAACAGTGCCAGAAGATCTGAACAGCATGTACCGCGTCCGTGGACACGTAAAATGGTTCGATCCCGCCAAGGGATACGGATTTGTTGTGTCTGACGAAGGCGGCCCGGACATTCTGTTGCACGTCAACGTGCTGCGAAACTTCGGGCAAAGCTCGGTCGCGGATGGCGCCGGCATCGAGATCATGACCCACAAAACTGATCGCGGTGTTCAAGCGGTCGAAGTGATCAGTGTTGACCCGCCTGTTCGCGCGGAAACCATGATGTTGGCCGATTTTGCCGAGCTTGATCCAACCGTGATCGGCAGCGCTCCGCTTGAGGCTGCGCGCGTCAAATGGTTCGACAAGGGCAAAGGGTTTGGCTTTGCCAATGTTTTCGGCAGCAGTGAAGACGTATTCCTGCATATTGAGGTGCTACGTCGTTCTGGGTTGGCAGATCTGCAACCGGGCGAAGCGCTTGCCATGCGGGTCATTGATGGCAAGCGTGGAAGAATGGCCGCGCAGGTTCTGGCCTGGGAAGCGGCCCTGAACGACTAGGTTCTGAATGATGAGAACGGCTTTCGTACTGGCGCTCCTGAGTTTTTTGATTGGCGGGATCGCGCGGGCTGAATGCCGTCCGGATCGTGTCGAGCTTCGAAATGATCTGGCAGAGGTTCGCTTCGACGTTGAACTGGCCATCACACCGAAAGAGCGATCGCGCGGATTGATGTTTCGCGAAAGCATGCCCAACAGATCTGGTATGTTGTTTGTTTTTGATCCCCCTCAACCTGTTGCGTTCTGGATGAAGAATACCCTGATTCCGCTTGATATGATCTTTGTTGATCGCGCGGGCACTGTGACGCGTGTGCACGAAGGTGCAATTCCGGGGGATCTGAGCCCAATCGAAGGCGGCGATTCGGTTTATGCAGTCTTGGAAATCAACGCTGGCCTAGCCGAGCGTTACGCCATTCGGCCTGGATCGCAGATGCGCCACGAAGTTTTTTCGCAAGGTCCTGCAATTTGGCCTTGTTAGGGCTTTTCAAATCAGATCGGCACGTTTAGGAAGGCGCACGGTCCGGGGCGTGGCGCAGTCTGGTAGCGCACCTGTTTTGGGTACAGGGGGTCGTAGGTTCGAATCCTGCCGCCCCGACCATTTTTCCTCTACACTGGCGTTCCGCCATAGTCGGTGTAGAGTTTGGAAAAATCCCTGTCCAAATCTTTGCTTTCAATAGGTATTCTAAGAGTTGAACCATCTTTCTGCGGAACCAGAAAGTACAACTCTGCGTCCACGCGATACCCGGCCTGATTCTTGGTCGAGCTCAGTCGCGTTACGATTTGCGGCAAGTTCTGCGGATAGCCGTTGAAGCTGAGAATCAAATACGCCGTTGCCTCGGGCGGCAAGGTCTCGCGGCATTCAAAGATGCTTGCGGTGGTCTTGATATACTTGTCGCCCGGCCCCGCGCAGTCGGTCCTGAAGGAATTGAAAAGGTTCTGCGGATAACCGTCGAATTGCGCGCTGCGAGATGCAGGTGGTGCTTCCTGTGATGTGCAGGACACGATTAGCGCCACAATAGTTAACAATGAAATCAAACGCATGTAGAGTAGATTTCCCATCCAGAAATGTCGTGTGATTTCAAGTATGGCACGCGCTGCGATGTCGTGACGATGATTCTCTGAACATGTCCTTAACGCGGGATCGGTTGATCAATGACCTCTAACTGTGGCGGAAAACACGAGAAATCACTCTGACACATCAAGGCGGAATGGGCTGGTCGTCCGGGACATGTCTGTGGAGGAATCGCGATGCGGCGAAATTCCGCCGGTTCAGCAAAACAGGTCAAGCTAAAAGATTCCAAAAATGACCGAAAAAGCCCGTTGACCAACTATGGGAATATACGTCAGATTGTATGGGCCGAAAGACGAGCCACTAAATCTGGTAGGCTATGACCGGAAAAGGCATCGGGCGAGGGACGGAAAGCATACCACTATGACGTAGACCGTATTCGCGGTTCTGCGCTGTTCTAGGCAGCGTCCGGTCCCTTGCGTCTCAAATTCGTCGGTAGTGCGGGCGGCACCCCGCAGCATCAAGATTTAGTGCCGGGACTTGAAATTTGGACAGATCGAAGCTGGGGCAGCGGACATGAAGATTGAAAGAAAATTCACCAAACCGGGACAGGATGCATATGGCGATCTGGATTTTGTGTCCGCAACATCCGAGATTCGCAATCCGGATGGCACAATCGTGTTCCGTCTGGACGAGATCGAAGTGCCTGCAAAATGGAGCCAGGTGGCTAGCGATGTCATCGCACAGAAGTACTTCCGCAAGGCCGGTGTTCCTTCCAAGCTGAAGAAGGTTAAGGAAAAGGACGTTCCCGAATTCCTGTGGCGATCGGTTCCTGCGGAAGATGCTGAATTTGATGGCGAAACCTCATCGAAACAGGTTTTTGATCGTCTGGCCGGCGCGTGGGCTTATTGGGGCTGGAAGGGCGGCTATTTCTCGACTGAAGAGGACGCGAGCGCCTATTTTGACGAGATGCGCTATATGCTGGCGACCCAGCGTGCAGCTCCGAACTCGCCGCAGTGGTTCAACACCGGTCTGCACTGGGCATATGGGATCGATGGCCCGGCGCAGGGGCACCACTATGTTGACTACAAAACCGGCAAGCTAACCAAATCGAAATCCGCTTATGAGCATCCGCAACCGCATGCGTGCTTCATCCAGTCGGTCGACGATGATCTGGTCAACGAAGGCGGCATCATGGACTTGTGGGTGCGTGAGGCGCGCCTGTTTAAGTATGGCTCGGGCACCGGAACCAACTTCAGCCATCTGCGTGCAGAGGGTGAAGCGCTTTCGGGTGGCGGCAAGTCTTCGGGCCTCATGGGATTTCTCAAGATCGGCGACCGCGCCGCTGGCGCGATCAAATCAGGCGGTACAACCCGTCGAGCAGCAAAGATGGTAATCGTCGATGCAGATCACCCGGACATCGAGCAATTCATCGAATGGAAAGTGATCGAAGAGCAGAAGGTGGCCTCGATCGTTGCCGGATCGAAGATGCACGAGAAGATGCTGAACGGCATTTTCGAGGCCATCCGGTCTTGGGACGGCTCTGCCGATGATGCCTATAATCCAAACGCAAACGACGCCCTGAAAAATGCGGTTCGCGAAGCGAAAAAGGTCGCGATCCCAGAAACTTACATCAAGCGCGTTCTGGACTACGCCAAGCAGGGCCACGATAGCATTGAATTCCCGACCTACGATACGGACTGGGATTCGGAGGCTTATAGCTCGGTCTCGGGCCAAAACTCGAACAACTCGATCCGGGTGACCAATGCGTTCCTGACCGCAGTCGAAAAAGACGCGGATTGGGAACTGATCAACCGCACCGACGGCAAGGTTGCTCGTACAGTCAAAGCACGTGATTTGTGGGAAAAGGTCGGCCACGCCGCATGGGCCTGTGCCGATCCTGGCATCCAGTTCCATGATACTGTCAACGAATGGCACACTTGCCCCGAAGACGGTGAAATCCGCGGTTCGAACCCGTGTTCGGAATACATGTTCCTCGATGACACGGCCTGTAACCTGGCGTCGATGAACTTGCTGACCTTTTTCAAGGACGGTGAGTTCCAGGCGGCGGACTATATGCACGCCTCGCGTCTGTGGACCCTGACGCTGGAAATCTCGGTGACCATGGCGCAGTTCCCGTCTAAGGAAATTGCGAAACTCTCTTACGATTTCCGTACGCTGGGTCTGGGTTATGCCAACATTGGCGGTCTGCTGATGAACATGGGTTACAGCTACGACTCGAATGAGGGGCGTTCGATCTGTGGCGCGCTGACCGCGATCATGACCGGTGTGGCTTATGCGACCTCGGCAGAGATTGCAGGCGAGCTTGGCCCGTTCAAAGGATATGAGCGCAACGCAGACCATATGCTGCGCGTCATCCGCAACCACCGTCGTGCGTCGCAAGGAGTGACCGAGGGGTATGAAAAACTGGCTGTTAAGCCGGTGCCTCTGGATCACGACAATTGCCCGGATAAGCGTTTGATCGATCTGGCCATGTCAGCTTGGGATGAAGCGCTGAGCCTCGGCGAAAAGAACGGTTATCGCAACGCGCAGGCCACAGTTATCGCACCAACCGGCACCATCGGTCTGGTGATGGATTGCGACACGACCGGGATCGAACCGGACTTTGCTCTGGTCAAGTTCAAGAAGCTGGCCGGCGGTGGTTACTTCAAGATCATCAACCGCTCGGTGCCTTCGGCGCTGGAAAAGCTGGGCTATTCCTCGGCTCAGATTGAAGAGATCGTGGGTTATGCGGTTGGTCATGGCACCATCGGCAACGCGCCGGGGATCAACCACACCTCGCTGACCGGTCATGGTTTTGGCCCGAACGAGTTGGCAAAAGTAGATGCCGCACTGGAAAGCGCGTTCGACATTCGGTTCGTCTTCAACCAGTGGACGCTGGGCGAGGACTTCTGCACCGGTGTTCTGGGCATCCCGGCGACCAAGCTGAATGACCCGACCTTCGATCTGCTGCGCCATCTGGGCTTTACCAAGGCGGATATCGACGCGGCCAACGACCATGTTTGCGGAACCATGACGCTGGAAGGTGCGCCGCATCTGAAGGAAGAGCACTATTCGATCTTCGACTGCGCCAACCCGTGCGGTAAAAAAGGCAAGCGTTTCCTTGGGGTTGATAGCCACATCACCATGATGGCGGCGGCGCAGAGCTTCATCTCAGGCGCGATCAGCAAGACGATCAACATGCCGAATGACGCGACCATCGAGGACTGCCAAAAGGCATACGAACTCAGTTGGTCGCTGGGTGTGAAGGCGAACGCGCTATACCGCGACGGCTCGAAACTGTCGCAGCCTCTGGCCGCGGCGCTGGTCGAAGATGATGACGAAGCGGCGGAAATTCTGGAAAGCGGTTCGACGCAAGAAAAAGCTGTCGTTCTGGCCGAGAAGGTGATCGAGAAGGTTGTGGTCAAGGAAATGATCCGCAGCCATCGCGAGAAACTGCCGCATCGCCGCAAGGGCTATACCCAAAAGGCAATCGTGGGCGGCCACAAGGTTTACCTGCGGACCGGTGAGTTCGAAGACGGTAAGCTGGGCGAGATTTTCATCGACATGCACAAGGAAGGCGCTGGCTTCCGGGCGATGATGAACAACTTCGCCATCGCCGTGTCGGTTGGCCTGCAATACGGCGTGCCACTGGAAGAGTTTGTGGATGCCTTTACCTTCACCAAATTCGAACCAGCGGGGATGGTGCAAGGCAACGACTCGATCAAGAACGCGACGTCGATCTTGGATTATATCTTCCGCGAACTGGCCGTGTCCTATCTGGATCGCACCGATCTGGCGCATGTCAAACCCGAAGGCGCAACCTTCGACGATCTGGGTCGCGGCGAAGAGGATGGTCTGTCCAACGTATCGGAAATCAGTGAAAGCGCGGCGACCAAATCCTTGGAAGTGCTGAAACAAATCAGCTCGACTGGGTATCTGCGCAAGCGGCTACCGCAGGATCTGATGGTCTTCAATGGTGGTCAAGCCGACGTGTCCGGTATGGCCGAAACCGCAGCGACATTCGAAGCACCCGCTGAGACGGCGGTTGCGACCGGAATGGACGCTCGTACCAAAGCCAAGATGCAAGGGTACGAGGGCGATCCCTGCGGCGAATGCGGAAACTACACGCTGGTGCGCAACGGCACCTGCATGAAATGCAACACCTGCGGCGCGACAAGCGGGTGTAGCTGAGTTTAGCGCCCCGGCAACCCGGGGTGCAGGGGTCGGATGCTGCCACAGTAACCGGCCCCGACGAATACGAAGCAAGGCGCTGAGACTTACCATCGATGCCTTGTTTCACTCGGCCGACATGCCCGTGTCGGCCGGGAACAGGGTGGGGCGGAATATTTGCTCCCTCCCACTCTCTCACGGGACGGGTGCGCTCGTCCCATGCGCAGTCCAGGCCGCAGGCAAAAAAACACCGGGCGGTCAACGAAATGAGCCTGGAAGGCGAAACTGACAGGGGGCTTCGGCCCCCTTTCTTTTTTCAACCCCGAGTCGTGGATTTGAGCAGGGCATTGCCGGATCATCCTGTTTGGATCGGGCAAGAGTTGCCGAAACCTGTCCTGGCCATTTCGCCCAGCAAGCCTCCGCAGATGCGACTCAGTCAAACACGCAGAGATTGGCTTGAAAGCGGCCACATCAATCTGAGCGGGTGACACGCCTTCAGGATGGCCTTTTTTTGGCGCTTGTCCGGACGCAAACACTCAAGAAAACGCAATCAGGAGGCATAACATGAAACCGCAAATTCTGGCCCTTATCTCAACCTTCGCACTTGGCCTGCCGACATTGGCCGTCGGCCAAAGCGCCGCCGATACCAACGGCGACGGAGTACTGACGATCGATGAAGTTCAGGCCGTCGTGCCTGACGTTGATGCCGAAGGCTTTGCGCAGATGGACGCAAACGGCGACGGTGCGCTAGATCAGGATGAGATCACCATCGCTGAACAAGCGGGCCTGCTGCCGCCGTCCAACGGCTGATCAAGCAGGAATGCTGGCGGCCCGGAATATCCGGGCCGCTTATTTTTCAGCGGCTTACGCGGGTAAGTAAATGTTGAACTTGCCGCGAATTTCCGCGTCCAAAAGCGGGTCGAATCTGGCCGGGGATGGCACGGCGAGGATCTCTTCCTTCCGCTTCACTGCCTTTTCGATCAGATCTGGTTTGCCAAGCTCAACCCATTCCTTCGGAGATGATCGGTCACCAAAGGTAGGATAGACGTAATCTGCCTGCATACGGCCTAGCGTCGCATCGGTGCCAAGATAATGCCCAGGACCACCCATGCAGACTTCGGCCATCTGGTCCAGTGCCAGCGTCTCGTCCGTTACCTCGATTCCGCGCACACAGCGCTGTGCCTGTCCGATCAGGTCATCGCTCAGGATCAGGCTCTCGTGGCAGAACCCCAGCAACGAGGCATGCATGCCTGCGGCTTCATACACCATGTTCAGGCCTGACAGCCCAGCCATGACGTTCGAACACATTTGTTCCCAACCGGCCTGCATGTCGGGCAATTTCGCGTCCGATGCACCAGCTGCGGCACCACCGGGCAGATCGTAAAACTGGTGCATTTGCGCGCAGCCCGCGGTTAGCAGAGCTTGTTCACCCGATCCGATGGACATAGCACCGGTGCGCAGGTCCAGACCAAAAGGCCAAGTGCCAAAAATCGCGGGTGCACCGGGCTTTACGGCGTTTACATAAACCAAACCCGCCAGACATTCGGCGGTGGCTTGTGTGATCGCTCCGGCAACGGTCGAGGGTGCGGTAGCTCCTGCCATGCCCGCAGAAAGCAACAAAACCGGCATTCCGGCCTTGATGCATTCTTCCATCACCTCGCAGCTTTCGGTGGCGAATTTCATCGGGGGCACAACGAAGCAGTTGGAGTTGGACATGAAGGGCCGCTCGCGCCACTTGTCCTCTCCGCCCGCGATCATGTGCAGCATCTCGATGGCGGGGGCCACATGGCTGGGCTCTGTGAACGACGTACCGATGTGTTTGAACGTGCCTGAGGTGGTGGCGTAGACCGTGTTCAGATCCATCTCTAGGTTGTCGGCGATATCTCGGCACACCATGGGGCGTTGAACAAAGTGAATGTTTTCAAGTTGTTCACAGATGCGAGTCGCGTCATGCAGGTCCTGCAGGGTCGAGTCGCGATATTCCTGCCCATGCACGTCGACGATGCTGACCGCTGCGCCTGCGGTGCCATAATGGACACGCGTTCCCGACAGCTCCAGATCCGATTTGCCGTCCCGGCTGTGCAGAGTGATCGAGCGTTTGGCCTTGGCGATTGTGTCCTCGACCAATGCGCGCGGAAAGCGGATGCGGCCATCGTCGCCCAAGGTGCATCCCGCAGCCACGAGATAGTCGATCCCACTTTGTGGCGCATCAGCAAGGCCGATGGTTTCCAGTGCGGTCAGAGCGGCCTCGTGGATGCGTTCGATCTGTGCTTGGGTCAGAACCTTCAGGGTTCCGCCCTCCATACCAGGCCGAATCGGGCGAAGATGTTCCGGAAGAGCTGACGCACGGGCGGCACGACGCGCGGCGCGGCCACCGCTGCGGGATGAGTTTCGCGTTTGTTCGTTCATGTGTGTGTCCGGTCAAAAAAGTACGTTGTGGGTGAGTGTACCTAGACCAGTGCTGGCCGTCCTCGTGCCGCACGACCGCGATCCGCACCAATGGTGCGGCTGACCAGCCGAATTTTCCAAACTTCGTTATGCATCAACTTCCTCAGTCTGATGCGCCCATTGTTTCAATGCACTTTTGGAAAATCTGTTCTGTTTGCGACTTTGGACTAATTTTATTGGGCCATCAGTCAAAATGAACTGGGCGCAAATCCTCGTGACTAAATGTTTTTTTCCAATTGCGGTAAGAATCTGTTAATCTGCACGTAGTTATTTGGATTTGTACCTTAGGTTTAAGTAAATACTGGGGTTGGCTGATCAGCAGATCGCTGCCTCGGGGATGCGCCCAAACCGGCAACGGATGTTTGGAGGTCTGCATGAAGTCATTACTGGCCGCACTCGCCGCAGCACTGATAACAGGTGCAGGGCAGGTTGTGGCAGAAGACTGGACAGGCGCGTACGCTGGTTTCAGCTTTGGTTATGCAGATGTTGATGGGTCCGGAGGGGCAGGCGGAAGCGGGGGCAGTTTTGGCCCGCTGATCGGATACGACTATGATTTTGGAAATTTCGTGCTTGGCGGTGAGTTGGAATATAACCGCCTGAATCTTGATCTGGGACAATCCGAAGGAAGCCTTGATAGTATGTCGCGATTGAAGTTGCGCGGCGGCTACGATTTTGGATCAGCCCTTGGCTATGTTGTCTTGGGAACCGCGCGGGCCAGTACGTCGGGTGACAGTGATACGGCTGCCGTTTACGGGATCGGTGTTGCCTATCCGCTTGGCGATCGGTTTGTAATCAGTGGCGAAGCGCTGCGGCAGAACTTCGATGATATACCGGAGTCTGGTCGAAGCCTCGACGCAAATGTGTTCAACTTGCGCACCACATTCCGCTTCTGAAACTCGGTGGTCGATTGTCATCCATCTGCCAATTGAGCGGCAAATTCGCATAGGGTCTGTAGCGATGTGACGAATTTCTCGTCATCGATTGTCATGGCCACGCGGATGTGACCTGCGGCGGCAGAACCAAAGCTCTCACCGGGCATCACAGCGATGGCATGCGTGTCCAGCAGCGCATTTGCGAACACATCGCCGCTAAGACCCGTAGCCCGGATATCCAGCATCAGATACATCGCGCCTTGCGCCGGTATTAAGGTGACGACCTGCTGCGCAGCCAGCACTTCAATCGCCAGAGCGCGGCGGCGGCGAAACGGCGCGGCGATTTTGTCTTCGAGAGGTTGTCCCACGCTCAGCGCATAGTTGGCCGCATCCTGTATAAAGCCGGGCACACCATAGGTTGTGTGTGTTGCCAAGTTGATCAGGTGGTCGATCACGCCCTCCGGAGCAACGATCCACCCACAACGCGAGCCAGTCATGGCATGAGATTTCGACATTGAACCCACGACCAGAGTGCGCTCAGCCATGCCGGGTAGGGCGCGCGGTGACAGGTGTTCACCCTCCCAAACTTGCGTGTCGTAGACCTCATCGGAAATCAGCCATAGATCGCGGCGCTGACAAACCTCGGCGATGGCAGAAAGTGTTTCGGCGGAATAGACCACACCAGTTGGATTGTTTGGGGAGTTTATCAGCAGCGACACCGCCCCGCCTGCCGCGCCATCGATATCGGAAGCACGAGGTTGGAACAAATCTTCGGCGCGTGTTTCTATGCGTTTGGCTTCCGCTCCAACGCCACGGATCGTGCCGGGGTAGGTGGCATAATACGGATCCAGGTAGAGCGCGATATCGCCCGGATCGCAAAGCGCGGTGTGCGCCGCAAACAACGCGGCCTGACCGCCGGGGGTTATGATGACATTGTTGCGAGTGGTCGCTACACCTGTTCGCATTTGGACACGGGCGGCCACAGTATCACGCAGCAGATCAGTGCCCGGAACCATCGCGTATCCTGTGTGCCCGCTGCGGGCCGAACTTTCCATGGCCGACAATATTGACTGATCGGTCCGAATGTCATGCTCGCCGATCGTCAACTCGGTAACGGCATGGCCTTCGGCAATCATCCGACGCGCGCGGATGAACACCTCCCAGCCGTCTGATCCACCCTCGGTCAGATGCGTAATGCGATGCGATAGTTTCAAGGGATTCTCCCGACCGGCTATGACGCCGAATGGGGCAAAGCACAGCAATTTTGTCAATCAGCTTCGCGGCGGCAAACTCGCCTGTATCTTCTTGGTCAGCGATGCACGGACGATATCGTATGAGGTGATCAGGCGATGTTGCATCTCGTCGGCGTCAGTTTCCCACGGCAGGCGAACCCAGCTGCGGTGAAAATACGGGGCCTTGGTGCCAATCCCTGCGTCGATCAGCATCTGCGCGGTCTCAATGTCGGGAGTCTTGACCGATACACCATCCCCGACCGAACCGACGCAGGCGAACATCTTGCCGCCAACTTTCCATGCGTCGTGGCCGCCACCCCAAGGGTCCGAAAGTTCGGCACCGGGCAGGTCTGCGCATACGGAATTGACGTAATCACGGGTCATGGTGGGCAGACTGCCTCTGTGGAGGTTGAAACTCAAGGCTTGGCTCAGCATCAATCCCGTGCTAGGCAAAGCGCATGAACCGGAAAACTCGCATCATTATCTGCTGCATTACCTGCTGATTTCTCAAGCGGGCCGGTCTCTTTCGTTTTCATCTCTGAGACAAGTTGCTAAGCCCGCGCCAACGCGTGACGTATATGCTGTTTCAGGAGCACGACCCGATGACGACGATCAAACTGCACAACACAAGGACACGGACGAAAGAGGATTTCGCGCCGATCGATCCCGATAATGTGCGGATGTATGTCTGTGGTCCGACGGTCTATGATCGGGCGCATCTGGGGAACGCACGGCCTGTGGTTGTGTTCGACGTGCTCTATCGTTTGTTGCGGCATGTATACGGTGCTGATCACGTGACCTATGTGCGCAATTTCACCGACGTGGATGACAAGATCAACGCCACCGCATTGTCGCGCAAGAAGGCTGGGGCTGACGGGTCTTTGGAACAGTTGGTGCAGGAACGTTCGGACGAAACCATCGGCTGGTATCTGCACGACATGGGCGCGCTGGGGGCGTTGGAACCCAACGCGATGCCGCGCGCCACAGAGTATATCGCGCAGATGATTGCGATGATCGAAGACCTGATGGCCAAGGGGCACGCTTATGCTGCCGAGGGTCACGTGTTGTTCGCGGTGGACAGCTGGAAGGAACACTATGGTGCGCTGTCGGGGCGGTCGGTTGATGACATGATCGCCGGGGCGCGGGTCGAGGTCGCGCCTTACAAGAAGAACCCGACGGATTTTGTGCTGTGGAAGCCGTCGACCGATGAGTTGCCCGGCTGGGACAGCCCATGGGGCCGGGGGCGTCCGGGGTGGCATATCGAATGCTCGGCCATGAGCTATGAATTGCTGGGCGAGAGCTTTGATATTCACGGTGGCGGCAACGATCTGATGTTCCCGCACCACGAGAACGAGATTGCTCAGAGCAAATGTGCCCACCCGCATGGCGAATTCGCGCGTGTCTGGATGCATAATGAGATGCTGCAGGTCGAGGGCAAGAAAATGTCCAAATCGCTGGGCAATTTCTTCACCGTTCATGATCTGCTTGAGCAGGGTGTGCCGGGTGAAGTGATCCGATTTGTGTTCCTGCAGACCCATTATCGCAAGCCGATGGACTGGACCGAGAAGAAGGCGCGCGAAGCCGAGGCAACATTGCGCAAGTGGCGGGCGTTGACAGCGGGCATCGAGCCCGCCGCCACCGCGGCACCAGCGGTCATCGATGCGCTTGCAGATGATTTGAATACGGCAGGAGCCATCGCGGAGTTGTTTAGCTTGGCCTCTTACGGCAAGGCGGAACAATTGCTTGCGAGCGCACAGTTGCTTGGTTTGTTAACGCCTGAGCTAGGTGGTTGGGCTTCAGTAACGAAATTCGAGACTGATTTAGATGACTTGATTAACATTTTGCTGGCTGCAAGATCACGAGCTCGGTCGGAAAAGAATTGGACAACAGCAGACTTAATTCGCGATTCGTTTAAGGCCGCTGGTGTTCGAGTAACGGATGGACCAAGCGGCCCTACGTGGTCACTGGAAAAAGATGAACTCGACTCCATTCCATATTTTCAGAGAGTTAGAGCTGCCTATGCCTCCGGAGATAAGGAAGAACTAGATATTGCTCTGGCAGAAGCAGAAAACGCCGGTGTCCATTTTTCCGTTTCGCAGTCGCTAGATATCGCGCCAGCCTGGCGTTCGAAGCCTAAGAAAGAATTTGTCCAAGCAACACTAACAGCTCTCAAATTAAAATTGGAGAGTTCTAGATGACCAAAGAACGCCTTTACCTCTATGACACCACGTTGCGCGACGGGCAGCAAACTCAGGGTGTGCAGTTCTCGACAGCCGAGAAGGTGCAGATCGCGCAGGCGTTGGATTCGCTGGGGATTGATTACATCGAAGGGGGTTGGCCCGGAGCGAACCCGACCGACAGTGCGTTTTTTGAAAGCGCGCCTGAGACGTCGGCCTGTATGACGGCGTTTGGAATGACCAAACGCTCGGGCCGGTCGGCTGAGAATGATGACGTTCTGGCGGCTGTAATGAACGCGGGAACACCAGCCGTTTGTCTGGTTGGGAAATCGCACGATTACCACGTGACCCACGCACTTGGTATCACGCTGGAGGAAAACACCGAGAACGTTCGCGCCTCGGTCGCGCATATCGTGGCGCAGGGGCGGGAGGCTCTGTTTGATGCCGAGCATTTTTTTGATGGCTACAAGGACAACCCGGAATATGCGGTTGAAGTCTGCCGCGCTGCGCTCGATGCAGGGGCAAGGTGGGTGGTTCTGTGTGACACCAATGGCGGAGCATTGCCGGCAGAGGTCGGGCGGATCGTATCCGAGGTGATTGCGGCCGGTCTGCCGGGGGATCGGCTGGGCATTCATACGCATAACGACACCGAGAACGCAGTGGCGTGCTCGCTGGCTGCAGTCGATGCGGGGGCGCGGCAGATTCAAGGTACGTTGAATGGGTTGGGAGAGCGCTGTGGCAATGCCAACCTGACCGCTTTGATCCCAACGCTGATGCTGAAAGAACCCTATGCCTCGCGCTATGAGATCGGAGTGAAGCCCGAGGCGCTGGCCGGGCTGACGCGCATCAGCCGGATGCTGGACGATATCCTAAACCGAGTGCCCAGCAAGCAGAGCGCCTATGTAGGCGCGTCGGCTTTTGCGCATAAGGCCGGGCTGCATGCCAGCGCGATCCTCAAGGACCCGACAACCTATGAGCATATCGATCCGGCAAGTGTTGGAAATGCGCGCATCATTCCGATGTCGAACCAGGCCGGGCAATCGAACCTGCGCAAACGTTTGACCGATGCGGGATTGGTCGTAGAAGCGGGCGATCCGGCGTTGGGACGTATCCTTGAGCGGATAAAACTGCGCGAGGCCGAGGGGTATTCCTACGACACCGCGCAGGCTAGTTTTGAGCTGCTGGCGCGGGATGAGCTGGGGCAATTGCCCGAATTCTTTGAGGTCAAGCGCTATAAGGTGACCGTTGAGCGCCGGAAGAACAAATACAACAAGATGGTCAGCCTGTCCGAGGCGGTTGTTGTTGTGAAAGTGGATGGTGAGAAGAAGCTGTCGGTCAGTGAGTCGTTGGACGAAAGCGGTAGTGATCGCGGTCCGGTGAACGCGCTCGCCAAAGCTCTGGCCAAGGATTTGGGGCAGTATTCGCAGATACTGTCGGATATGCGGCTGGTCGACTTCAAGGTGCGCATCACTCAGGGCGGGACCGAGGCGGTCACGCGCGTGATCATTGACAGCGAAGACGGGCAAGGGCGGCGCTGGTCTACGGTTGGGGTGAGCGCGAACATAATTGATGCCTCGTTCGAAGCGCTGCTGGATGCGATTCAGTGGAAACTGGTGAGCGATTGCGCCCCGCAGTCAGCGGCCGCCGAATAAGGTGGAGTTCGACGACGACATCAAGGCTTGTGCTGCGCTGGTTCATCGGGCCGATCCCGATCGCTTTATGGCTGCCATGGCCGCACCAGTTGAGGCACGGGCAGTTTTGTTCCCGGTTTATGCGCTGAACGTCGAGGTGGCCCGTGCCCCGTGGGTGACGCAAGAGAGCATGATCGCCGAGATGCGGCTGCAATGGTGGCGCGATGCCTTGCAAGAGATTGCCGAAGGTCCATCTGTTCGCCGGCACGAGGTTGTCACACCTGTGTCGCGCGTGATTTCTCCGCATCTGGCAGCGCTGCTGGATGAATATGTGGCCGTAAGGCGTTGGGATATCTATCGTGATCCGTTCGAGGATGAGGCGCATTTTGACGCCTATATTGCCCATAGCGCTGGAACATTAATGGTGGTGTCGGCGCAGGCTCTGGGTTCGGCGGATGAAACTGTTCTGCGTGATTTCGGATATGCAGCGGGGATCGCGAATTGGCTGCGCGCAATTCCCGAGCTTGAGGCACGTGGGCGCATTCCTTTGCTGGACGGAACCCATGACGGGGTTCGGGCGCTGGCGCAGAAGGCTTTGGACCGAATGGCGCAAGCGCGGTCCGCCCGCAACGAGGTCTCGGCACAAGCACGGCCTGCGCTCTATGCGGGGTGGCAGACGGAATGGGTGTTGCGGACTGCATTGGCCAGACCGGACCGGGTGGCCGCAGGTGCGTTGGCTCAGGGTGAAATCCGACGTCGGTTTACGCTGATGAAAACCGCAGCGACCGGTCGTTGGTAGGGTCAGGCCGTCTGGGGGTCTGAAGGTCTCAGAACCAACCATAGCAGTGCGCCACCTGCAAGGGTCAGCAGCGGGATCATGGCGAGGTTTACGGCCGTCCAACCCTCGACCGCTGAGCCGCCCGAGCAGTTCATCAATCCGCCAGAGGCAAGCGAGGCAAAGGTAACGCCGCCAAACACCAGCAAGTCATTCAGGCCCTGCATTCGCCCGCGTTCGTGCACTTCATGCGAGTCTGCCAACATGCTGGTGGCGCCAATGAAGCCAAAGTTCCATCCGATGCCAAGCAGGATTAGGGCGACGAAAAAGTTACCTAGATCAACACCTTGCAGGGCGACAATGCCTGCGCCGCCAAGGATTGCCAAACCGAGAGCTACGATCTTTTCGACCCCAACCCGCGCGATCAGGTGGCCGGTGAAGAAGCTGGGAATGTACATCGCCAGTACGTGGCTGGTGACGATATCCGCGGCATCACCTTCGGTATATCCGCACCCGACGACGGCCAAAGGTGTAGACGTCATTACAAGGTTCATCAGCGCGTAGGAAACCATTGCGCAGATGATCGCTACTGCGATGCGTGGAGTTTTCAGCAACTCCAGCCGTGTGCGACCTTTGGGTTCATCTTCGGTCGGTTTCGGCGGAGTAGGGATGTCGAGAAAGAAGAACAGGGCTGAGCCGATTACGTTGATCGCGATCACCGCCAGATAAGTGCCCAAAAACGGGACCACATACGCCTGCGAGGTCAGCTTGACGATCTGAGGGCCGATGATCGCCGCCGCAAGCCCTCCGGCCATGACGTATGAGATCGCCTTGGGCCGAAATGCATCAGAGGCGGTGTCTGCTGCTGCAAAGCGATAAAAGCCATGTGCGCTCATGTATATGCCGGTCAGGAAGCTGCCGATCAGGAAGATCGGGAACGAGCCGAGATAAAGGCCGTAAGCCCCGATAACGCCCCCTGCGGCACCTGCGGTTGATCCCACAAGAAACCCGGCACGGCGTCCCCAGCGTTGCATGATGGCCGAAATCGGCGTGGCCGCCAGCATTGAACCCAGAACGATCAGTGAAATCGGCAGCGTCGCAAGGCAAGCGTTGCTGGCCAGCGATTGGCCTGCCAGCCCGCCGACGATGAACATCATGGGCATCTGTGCACCCAGGATTGCCTGTGCTGCCACCAAAACGGCAACGTTGCGTTTGGCCTGACTATCGTCAGGGGTGGCAGCGATCATTGTCATGGGCGAATGGTTATCTACGATTGAGACTTGGCACAAGCGGGTTGCATATGCGGCACATCCGCCTAACGTGCGGACAAGGATCACTTATCGGAGAGCGCATGTCCGTCGGACGCATCATCGAAACACCGGACTGCGTTACCGAAGGGGCCGAGTGGTTGGCTGAGGCCTGCCCCCGGATGGCTTATGCGATGGAGCAAACCGGACCCCTGCCACTCAGGCGCAAGCCTGACGGGTTCGCCCAATTGCTCAGCGCGATTGTCAGTCAGCAGGTCAGCGTGGCCTCGGCAAACGCAATCTGGAAGAGGCTGCAGGACGCAAAACTGACCGGTCCGCGCAAGATTATGTGGGCCACTGATGATGATCTGCGCGCTGTGGGTCTCAGCCGTCAGAAAATTCGCTATGCCCGCGCCTTGGCTGAGGCGCGGATCGATTACAAAGCGTTGCGTGATGCGCCAGATGACGAAGTGGTCGCAATTCTGACCGAGGTACCGGGAATCGGTGTCTGGACCGCCGAGATTTATGCGATGTTTTCACTGGGTCGCGCCGATGTGATTGCACCAGGCGATCTGGCCTTACAGGAAGCTGCACGCATCCTCTATGAATTGCCAGAACGACCAAAAGACAAAGAGTTACACCAGATGGCTGAAGCATGGTCGCCGTGGCGATCGGTTGCGGCGCGGGTGCTGTGGGCCTATTACCGGGTTGCAAAAGACAGAGAAGGGATCAGATGACACGGGTTTTGAACGCGCTCAGGAAAGAGCCGGTTTCAGGCGACACACGCTCGGTCGTGGTGTTTGTGCATGGTTATGGTGCAAACGGAGCCGATCTTTTGGGGCTGGCTGATCCGTTAGGCGAGCATCTGCCGGATACGTTGTTTGTAGCTCCGGACGCGCCTGAACAGATCATCGGTATGCCCAACGGTTTCCAGTGGTTCCCGATCCCGTGGATTGATGGCTCATCCGAGGAGGAAGCCCGACGGGGTATGGAAATGGCAGTTGAGGATTTCAACGCGTTCCTTGATGCGCTGATGGTGGATGAGGATGTCCTGCCAGAGCAGGTAGTGCTGTTCGGTTTCAGCCAGGGCACGATGATGAGCTTACATGTAGCCCCGCGCCGCGAGGACCCAGTGGCGGGGATCGTAGCGTTCTCGGGACGTTTGCTGGAACCTGATTTGCTGCCGGACGAAACCGTAAGTCGCATGCCAATCCTGCTGGTGCATGGCGATGCTGATGACGTTGTACCGCCGCAATCGTTGCCAGAAGCAGCTGAGGCACTTCAGGCGGCCGGGTTCAAAGAGGTTTATGCCCATATAATGAAGGGCACCGGCCACGGGATTGCTCCGGATGGCTTGAGTGTTGCGCTGGCCTTCATGCGGGATAAGCTGAGCCTCTGACTTGCAGGGCGATCTAAGGAGAGCATGATGCTGATCGTGACAGGAGTGGTCGAAGTTTCAGATGCAGCGGTCGAGAAAGCCATTGATGCCGCGCAGGAAATGGTTGCGGAAACTCTGAAAGAACCCGGATGCCTGATCTATGAATTCAGTCAAATCCTGGGTCAGGCGACCCGCTTTCGGGTCTATGAGGAATGGCAGGATCAGGCCGCGCTTGAGGCCCATTTCGCGACCCCTCATATGGCTGCTTTTCAGGCGGCACTTGGTGAGGTCGGCGTTGTCTCTAGCGAAATCTACCGTGTGATCGGGGGCGAGAAGCAGCCGCTTCGCTGATCGATCACTCCCAAAGCCTTCCTTCCGAGAATTCGACCGAATTGCCTGCAGGGTCTCGTACATAGAGCGACCGGGCTCCGTTGGGCCAGTCGAACTCGGCATCGACAGGGATGTTCCAGTCCAAAAGATGTTTGCGCATCACAGTGATTTCATCTCGGGTTAGGACAAGGCAAACATGGCTGGGACCGCGCGCCCCATGCGGTGGGACCGGCAGATCGGGGTTTCCTGGCGGTTTCTCGGTTTCGCTGGCATTGAACAGCAATAGGACGGACCCGCCGATCCGATAGAACACATGGCGGTCGGTGACGCGCTGGATTTTCTCTAGCCCCAATATCTGACCATAGAAATCCTCGGCCGCATCTAGATCGTCGACATACAGCGCAGCTTCCAGGATGGCTGACGGGGCAGGGATATCCGGTGTGACCTTCATGCCCTAAGCCTATCACATCACGCAGTTTTTGTCACCGGCGCGGGCGGCGGTCCCGCTTGCGCGACGGTGCTGCGTCAACAGCTGGCATCGGCAGGCTTTCCCACTGACCGGGGTCAAGGCCGTCCAAAGACCAATCTCCAACACGGGCTCGGATCAGGCGCAGAGTTGGGTGCCCGACTGCGGCTGTCATCCGGCGAACCTGACGGTTGCGGCCCTCTTTAATCGTCAGTTCAACCCAACTGTCGGGCACCGTTTGGCGAACCCGGATCGGCGGGGTGCGTGGCCACAGCCATTCGGGTTCGTCAATCAGCCGCGCCTTGGCGAGGCGCGTCAAACCATCCTTAAGTTCAACACCTTCCCGCAACGCCTTTAGTGCCGCTGTATCGGGAACGCCTTCGACCTGAACCCAGTATGTCTTAGGCATCTTGTGCTTGGGGTCTGATATCTGCGCCTGCAATCGCCCATTATCAGTCAGCAGCATCAAACCCTCGCTATCCCGGTCCAAGCGTCCCGCAGGATAGACACCGGGCAGGTCGATGAATTCCGACAGCGTGCTACGGGGCGAGTCAGAATTGGCGCGGTCGGTGAACTGCGGCAATACATCGTAAGGTTTGTTGAAACGGATGAACCAGGACATGCCCCGCCATAGCTTGCAGACCACATTTGCGCAACCTGTGGATAAGTGTCACTTATCTGTTACGTATTCGGCCTAACCAATACCCGAGATGTTGTGTGAACTCGGCACTTGTCAGAGATTTAACACGATATATAGTTAACTTAAGGCCGGGGCGGGTGTTCCCCGCTCTGATGTCACAAACGGGCAGTACAGAGCGAGGAGCGATTCTGTTATGGACGGAGACTTCAGGACCGAATTTGTCAGGGAAACCGGTGCGCTCAAGCATCATCCGGCATTGGTTTTGAACGCCGATTACAGACCTCTTTCCTACTACCCGTTGTCTTTATGGCCGTGGCAGGAGGCGATCAAAGCTGCCTGGCTGGACAGGGTGGATATTGTTGCGGAATATGACGAGGTTGTCCGCAGTCCCAGTACCGAGATCCGAATACCCTCGGTCGTTGTCCTGAAAGACTATGTAAAACCCAGAAAGCGCGTGGCCTTCACGCGCTTTAATTTATTTTTGCGGGACGAATTCAAATGCCAGTACTGCGGCAGCCGTGAAAACCTGACCTTTGATCATGTTGTACCGCGCGCTGCGGGCGGGGTCACAAGTTGGCAGAATGTCGTTGCAGCGTGCAGCCCGTGCAATCTGCGCAAGGGCTCAAAATCCCTGCGACAGGCCAGAATGTCACTGAATAAACCGCCGCGTCAGCCGGATGCTGAGGCTTTGCGCAATATCGGTCGGAAGTTCCCCCCGAACCATCTGCACGAAAGCTGGATCGACTTCCTCTACTGGGATGCCGAACTGGATCAGCTATAAACCCTAGCGCGCGCGCCAAGCTGCTATCCAGATCAGGACCAGACCCGTCGAAATCAATCCATTCCAGCCCGCCATGGAAATCCCGAACATCTCCCACGGGATGTCATCGCAACGCACGAGCGGGGCGGACATGATCTGATCCATTAACTCTTCTGCACTCAGGCCGCCGATATTACCAGATGTGCAGGTCGATGGGCCTTCCCACCAGCCTTGCTCGACCCCAGCATGGTAAAACCCTATTCCCGCCGTTGTGGCCGCCGCCAGAGCGCCTAGTAGGGGCAGGGGGCGGACGCCCGGGAAGGCAAAGGCTAGAGCACCAAGAATCACTGCGACACCATGAGGATACCGCTGCCAGATGCACATTTTGCACGGCGCGAGCCCACCGATGTACTGAAAGCCCCAAGCCCCAAGTAGCAACGCGGCCGAGCCGGATGCGGCAACCAGAACCAGAAGTCTTTTGCGCGTCATAAGTATTTCACCACAAGAAAGCCGCCAAACAGCAGGATTGTGAATAAGGTAAACATCAAACCCAACCGTTTTTCGATGAAGTCACGGATTGGTTCCCCAAATTTCCACAGCAGCCCGGCCACAAGAAAGAAGCGCAAGGCGCGCGCCAGGATCGAGGTGGCTATGAACGTCCCAATCGGCATCCCGGTCCAGCCCGACATGATGGTGATGACCTTATATGGGAAAGGCGTCACACCAGCCGCCAGCACGGCCCAGAAGCCGAAATCATTGAAGCGGGTATTGAATTCTTCCATTGCGTGAGCTTTGCCCATGGCTTCCAGAACAGGCTGCCCAAGGCTTTCGTAAAAGAATGCCCCAATTGCATAACCCAATATCCCACCCAGCACCGAGGCAACCAAGGCGACCGTCGCGATCAGCCAGGCCCTCGACGGACGTGCAAGGATCATGGGAATCATCAAAACATCGGGTGGGATCGGAAAAAACGAACTTTCAACAAAAGCCACAACAGCCAGCGCCCAGAGCGAATGAGGATGTTCGGCCAGACGAATGGTCCAGTCATAAAGGGATCGCAACATGAAGAATAAGTATCCTGGTAACCGCTGCGGCAAGCCAAACCATGCACCCGACTGACCGTCAACCTCCTTCGATGAAACATTCAGAGCAGTGGTTGTTTTTTGCCTCTGGACCTTCTCTCGGTAGGGCGCTAATCCAGTGTTCGTGGCCCAAGTGGCGGAATGGTAGACGCAGGGGATTCAAAATCCCCCGGTAGTGATACCGTGCCGGTTCGAGTCCGGCCTTGGGTACCAAAGTAAAAACAGTGAGTTAGGGTTGCCGGCTCGCTGTTTTTTCTTTTGGGGGACATTTACTTTGAACTGTTTTGATTCATCAACGAGTTTGCTTTGAATGCACGAGTCATATCGCCATTTCTGGACAAGCCGTGGCTTCACAATTCTAGGTTTATGCAGATATTTCACACTTCCATAACATTTTCTGGACGGTCGGTTTCGTTATTCAGAATGGGTGCTAATCACGCGCGTTCCAGCGCTCGATCCCGCCAGTGCGATATTGGTTGAGGCAACGCGCCATTGCCCACTAAATCGCGGAACTCTGAAGTAGTCACATCCAGCAATTCTTAATAGTTCTGATGCCCAGTCGCGCGAGATGGCGGCTTTGTAATTGACCTGTGGGTGGGACCCGCTGCTTAGAACGCAGCGGGCAGAGCGTTAGCTACACTTTTGCTCGTAGTAGGCATCAAGTAATTCAATGATCCACTTGATGATAAATTTGGTTGCACCGTTCGCCTTTTCTTTGATCTTTTCCAGAACCACTCGTACCACAGGCCACGCATCGCAAAAATCGATACCTTTTACCTGTTCTGGTTGCCCTAGATCGAGTGAGTTCAAATAGGCTTCGATCTCTTCGCGGCTCACTTCAACGCCATTAGCCATTTTCAATTCCTTTCAAATAAGTGTGTGTAACAGGCAACGCCCGAATTCGATTAGTTAAAAATAGTTTTGTTGAAACGGGCGAAATTGCCGTGTTTTGAACACTAGTGGATTTGATCGAATTTTTCAATTTTCCGCACAACCGCATGAGCGAAATGGAAAAATGTTTGGCTTGCGCCTCGCTCAGACCAGACAGCTATTGCAAGTCTTCTGCCTATTCCTTGCGTGTTTTGTTAACGTGTTATGACATAGCGATTTTTCTGATTCCCTCGCCTCCCATCGATTAAAAATATGTGCAATCCTGACCGGGTGTTTATCGCACTCAGGATAGCAGAGTATGTTATAATACGACGAGGTTCAGTGTCGTGAAACTGATCTTCAGCTCCGACATCAAATACCAGCAACGTCCTGCAAACAGCTCGGGAATATCACTATGATGTGTGGGACGGCTCGGCGTGTTGTTTCTTGTGTTTCTGAATATGACCAGAAGTGGGAACTGGATTTCTACATGGTCTCGAATTTGAATAAGTGGGCGCTGGGTATTGCATGACCCTGAACAGCAAGCTCTGACCCCGTTTGGGGACATCCGCTAGCTTGAAAGAACACGAAATTTCAACTTCAATACCCCGTCATCTCAAGATATCCGCGCCCTGTGTGGCTGCCTGTGATGGTGATTGGGCCTTCCCAGTATTCGAACCGGGTTCCCATCCAGGCTTTCGGGCTTATGGCATCGACTTCAACATCGATCCCGCGATCCGGCAACGACACCTGCCATTTGATCGGAACGTCACGTTGTGCCACGCGGGCGGTTTCAAGGGGTTCTAGCAGGACTGAGCCGTCAGGTAGGGTGGTCGTTTGCCCATCGGCCTCAATCCACGTAGCCGCCGTGAAATCCCCTCGATCCCCGCGTAGGCGGAAGGCCATCAGCTTGTCACCGTCGTCAAAGCTGAGCGAGAACCAGTCCCAGCCGCTTTGATCTTCGGCCAAGGGTTGCGAAGACCATTCGCGATCCAGCCAACCCTGGCCGGCGACTTCGACATCTTCGTTGGGCAGGTGGAGCGTGCCCTCGACCGAGTAGAAGGGTTGTGAATAGTAATAGCTGGCCTGACCATCGGCGGATTTCACCGAATACCCCTCGGCCCCGTGAAACACCAATGGGCCTTGGGCCTTCAGAGTCAGATCATATCCAAAGTTTGATCCGTTTGCTGTCAGGCTCAGGGTTTCCAAATCATCGCCGCGCATGTGCCATTCATCGATCCATGCCTCAAACGGTTGGGCCGTAACGCCAGCCTGTCCAACACCGCCGCGAGAGAGTCGTTCGGCGAAATAGTGTGTTTCTGGCGTTGTGAGCGCGGCATGGCCCATCCAGATCTGTGGGTTTTGCCAGCCGTCAGCCTCGGACGGTTTCAGGGCCGATCGGAACAGGGTCCATTGTATGCCATAGTCGCGACCCTCTGCGTCTTTGAGGTTTGCCGTCAGATACCACCATTCAATCCGATAATCCGGATGGGCGCCGTGATCTTGTGGAAACTGAAAGCTGTAGCCCGGTTCAGGACGCGTAAAGCCATCCGCATTGCCGCCCAAACCGGCATAACCCTGCGCCCAACCGGTAATTGGAAGGAGGATGAACAGAATGAAGGCTTTAAGTTTCATTGGCAAAAACCCTCAATAGCGCAGCAGGTGGCAGGCGGAGCAGTCGTAATGCGGGTAGGGCCGCTGCGAGCACGGCGGCAACCAAAGTCAGCAGGAATAAGCTCAGCCAATCAGTTGGGAACAAATACATGGGCAAGCGCCATCCGAAGGCCTGCACGTTGATCACGGCCAGCAGCACCCATGCCAAGACAAGGCCTAATGGAAGGGCAAGACAAGCGGTCATCACCGCAAGCAGGACACTGCGCAGAAGCTCTAGCTTGGCCAGTTGCGCGCGCGTTAGACCCAGCGCCCAGACCGGTGCGACCTGAGGCAGGCGCTGGGTCCACAATGTCAGTAAACTGGTGAGTATCGCGAACCCCGCAACGCCCAGTGTCAGGACATTCAGCGCTGAGGTGACGACGAAAGTTTTTTCAAAAACAGCCATCGATTGCGCTTTCATAGCGGCCTGCTGCACAACTGCCGATGGAGGCAGGTCAAATTGGTCACGCAACGCCTGTGCCAGCTCCGAGGCCTGATCCGGTATGATGCGGATGCCGAAGCGGCGTGTATCCGTATCCGGGGCAATCTGATCTAGCATCGGCATAGCGACGATGGCCTGACCTGTCGGGTTCCCGTAATCGGAATAGACACCTGCAATCGGCAAGCTGTGCTCGGGTGTGATCGAGATGGTATCTCCAGGCCATAGATCCGCGCGTCGTGCGAGTTGCTCGTTGATGAGTACGGCGCCGCGATACAGGACGTTGTCCCAGACGTCAGGACCCTTGGCGATCAGTGGCCAGTTGTTGCGATAGCTATCGTGATCAACAATCCCGTACAGAAACAACGGCCCGGTCTCGTGCGGCAATTCGGTGCTGCGAATGGGTAGGACAGCTGACGCCCTTGGGTCGAGCCAATCGATAAGGGCTGCGCCTTGTGCATTGTCGGCTGCGGTCACGTAAAGTTCGGAGGTCAACCGTTGATCGAGCCAGCCAGTAAAGGTGAGGCGGAAGCTTGAAACCATTGTGCCGACGCCGATATTCGCGGCGAGCGCCAGCAGCAAGGCCATCAGCGCAAGTGACAGACCGGGCAATTGCGCCCGCATGTCCGCGAGCACCCATTGACCAACAGGCGTGCGGGCCCGGCGCAGGCACAAGGTCAATATCCCTGACAGTGCGAGCGGCAGCAACAAGGCCGCTCCGGTCAGCATCCCGGCAAGCAAGGCAAATCCTGCGATAAGTCCGCCGATTGTGAAATATGCGATAAAGCCCACTGCTAGCAAGGCTAGGCCACATGCGCCTGTAATCTGGGCCGAGGCTTTACTGCCACGCCAAGCTTGTAAGCCCGGCCCTGCGAGGATGGGCATGCGCGAAAGTCGCCAAAGAGCGTGGCCACTGGCCGCCAACGTGCCGCCTGTTGCCATCGCAAGACCTGCGGCGACCCATTGGGGGCGTAATGACATCTGCCCGTCGATTGTTGCCCCGTAGAGGCCGCGCAACGTGGCGGCGACATCAGGCAACAAGGCTCCAGCCAGAAAATACCCCAGGATTAACCCGAACAGGCCACCGATCAGGGCCAAGAGAAGCAATTCACCCAGAACGATCCAGATCAGGCCCCGCATGGGAAGGCCCAACGCCCTTAATGTACGGATAGTGCCACGCCTCTGCGCGAAGGCGAGGCCGACCGTTCCGTGAACGATGAACAGGCCGACGGCGAAAGACAGCAAGCCGAAAGCTGAGAGGTTCAGGTGAAAGCTGTCGGTAAGCTGCGCGGTATCCAACTGGGCCGAGGGGCTAATGCGTTGAAGTTCAGGCGCAAGTTCTGACAGAGACGGGACACCACGGGGCTGATTGGGCAAGATCACCAGACGGGAAATCTGACCGGGACGGTTCAGAAGACGCTCGGCCACTCCAATATCGGTGAGCACCAGATCAGGTGGCAGCGCGGTGCTGGAAAGCACCGGTGGGAAGTCGTCACTAGATTGAAACAGCGGGGTCAGGGCGGGTGACATCAGCAGCCGCCCCGGAGCTGTCAGCATATCAGCCGGGTCGGGGGCATCCGCGCCTTGCTCGATCTGGGTGATCGCGGGCAGGACAGGGTAGGCCACCAAATCCACCCCCATCAGACGTACGGAACGGCCCTTGATGCGAAGCGTGCCTTCTAAGACGGCCGCCACTTGCCAACCTGCGCGCCTGAGCTCGGCGTAGCGGGAAAGAGGGATCGTGGAACCGGAGGCGCGCAGTTCGTCGAATTGTCCGATGGCAAGCTGGGTGCTGGCGCGTTCATAGCTCGCGCGCGCTTCGGCATTGATGGCTTGCACGGCCGACCACAGACAAGTTGCCAGCGCGATACCCGTCAGAAGCGTCATCAATTGCAATGGGTGCATCCGCCAATGGGACACCAGCGCCAGGACCGCAGCGCGTGTCATGCGATATGCCCGCCCGTCAGGTGGGCACGCCGGTCGAGACGGCTGGCGATGTCATTCGAGTGGGTGACCAGCAGGAGCGCAGCGCCGGTATCGGCAACCAATGAAAGCATCAGGTCCAGCACCACCGCACTTGCTGTTTCGTCCAGATTGCCCGTCGGCTCATCCGCTAGCAGCAATCGTGGTTGGATCGCCATGGCGCGTCCGATGGCAACCCGCTGCTGCTGTCCGCCCGAAAGGTTCTCGGGGTAGCGGTCTTGCAGTTCTCTCAGGCCAAGGCGCTCGGTCAGGTGGACAACCCAATCCGGGTCGTTCCGACCCGCAAGTCGCGCATGGATCGAGAGGTTCTGGGCAACGGTCAGCGACGGGATCAGGTTGAACTGCTGAAAGACCAGAGACAGGGTGCCGCGACGCAATTCGGCGCGTTCCGCATCATTCAGGGCCGACATGGCGCGCCCGTCCAGAGTAATCTCTCCGCCATCAAACCCATCCAGCGCCGCCACCAGATGCAATAATGTGCTTTTGCCACTGCCACTTTCTCCGGTCAGCGCCAAGGTCTGTCCCTGTTCCAGCGTCAATGAAACATCAGTCAGGACAGGTCGCCCACCGGGATAGGATTTTCGAACGTGATCAATTGATAGCAACATGCAAACTCTCATCTGGTCTCGTCACAATGTGCAACGCGGCGCGCCAGTGTCCAGAGCCGAGATCGGTTCTATTCGCCGCAGCCTTACGCATCGCATGGGGTTGTCGGCAACGCGCGAAACCCCCATGCTTGCACAGTTTTCAGCGATCAGAACAAAGGCCGTTTACATGACATTGTCGCAACAAATCATTTGGGGCAGCTTCTATCTGGGTATTTGTTTTCTGATCGAAATCATGCTGCTGACATGGTGCGTTCTGGTCATCCGAAAACTGGTTGCGAAATGGGAGACGCGCAGCACTATCCTCGCAACCGCAGGCCCGATCAGCGTGGCGCTGGTGTTTATCGTGCTGACCCATACGGTTCAGGTCTGGATCTGGGCGATTGTCTGGGTGTGGGGTGATGTGCTGCCGGATTGGAATTCGGCCCTCTATTTCTCATTGGTGACGTTCACAACGCTGGGTTACGGCGACATCGTCTTGGGCGAAGGGCTGCGCATCTTCGGAGCATTTGCATCGGTCACGGGCCTACTGGCCTTTGGGCTGTCGACCGCGTTCCTGGTGGCCCTCATGACGCGGGTGTTTGAAGAACGGTTCCTGAACTAGAGGATCGGTGCAAACAACCGAGCAAGCGGCGCACCAAAACGGATGTGGAACGGTTGCTGGGGCAAATTGCGGGTCAATTCGTAACTTGCTTCAAAATCGGTTTCCAGCATCGCAGCCACTGCGTTTGCTGCGCGACGATCAAAGAACAGGGCCATCGCCTCAAAGTTCAGACGGAAAGATCGGTTGTCCAGATTGGTGGTGCCAACGGCGGCCAAGGTATCGTCTACAACAAACGCTTTTTGATGCATGAAGCCGTCGGTATAGCGAAACACCCGGGCGCCACAGTCTCGGATTTCGTCGAAATAGGCAAAAGCGGCCAGCCAGGGCAGACGATGGTCGATGACATCCGGCACGAGTATTCGTACATCCACACCACGCAACGCCGCGTGCTGTAGCGCGGTCATGATGTCGATGTCGGGCACAAAATAGGGCGAGGCGATCCAAAGCCGTTCTTTCGCCTCAGAAATGGCCGCAAAGAACATCATTGCGCCGGTTTCTGTTTCGTCGCCCGGGCCCGTTGCCACCAGCAGCGCATTCATGTCCTGATCAGATTCATTTCCAGCCCAATCGAGTTGGTCGATCAGATCTTCGTTGCGCGCCCAGTGCCAATCCTCGGTAAAAATCAATTGCAGTTGCCGTACAACGTGGCCGGTCATCTTGATATGCGTGTCCCGCCAGCGACCGAACCGAGGGCTTTGCCCCAAGTATTCAACGCCGATGTTGTGACCACCGATAAAGCCGACATTGCCGTCCACGATCACAGTTTTTCGGTGGTTGCGATAGTTCAGTTGAAACCGGAAATTGGGCCCGCGTTGTTCGCGGGGATCTGCAACATCCACACCGGCCTGGCGCAGCGTCTCAAAATAGCTGGACGGCAAGCCATAGCTACCCACTGCATCGGTCATGAACCGAACATGTACGCCACGCTTGACCGCGGCGATCAGCCGGTCCCGCACCCTTCGCCCAAGATCATCATCCCGGACGATGTAGAACTGGATCAGAACGTAATTCTCGGCCTTATCTATGGCGTCGAGAATGGCATCAAACGTAGCTTTGCCGTCGATCAGCAGCTCGGCTCCATTCCCACGTGAGACGGGCAAATGGGCCAGCGCTTCAAACGCGCGAGGATTGACTCGCATCGTCTGAGGGTCGGGTTTCGAGAAATCGGCAAAGGTCTTGATCCCTTCGACGACGCGCTCACTTTCTTGCCGAGCGATCCGGTATCCTCTGAACCGATGGTGACCGAGGAATAGATACAGCGGCACGCCAAACATCGGGGCCGACAGCAGGAACACAACCCAGCCAACCGCTCCTTGTGGTGTGCGTGCAGTCTGCGCAGCGCGAACTGCAAAGACGACCGCTACGCAATAGAGTGAAAACAGAAAAAACGAGACGAGTAATGTCCACATCGGGGCGCAGCGATCCGGGTTGCTTAGTTTGCCCCAGTGTAGATGCGGGACCAGTCGTTGGCCATATCAACAATGACCCATCCCATATCCGGGCCTTTGTCCAACCCATCGACCAGCCGTCCAATCGGGCTTTCGCGGTCGTAGGCCCATTCACGATCCGCATCAGTGTGATGGATCAAAACGCCCAGCCGTGGCCCGTCGCCTGCGGTGGTCCATTCAAGCATGGCAAAATCCCCGTCCGAGTTTCCCCCGGCAAATATGGGGCGCTTGCCGATGGTGCGCTCGATATTGATAGGTTTGCCTTCTTTATCATCGATGAAGGCGATGCCGGGGGCCTTGTTGATTACAGGCGTGCCGTCCACATTGTCATACGTGGTCTCACCATAGGTGCCCAGAATCTGTTCGGGCGGGATGCCATAGGCCTGTTCGGCGAAGACACGCATGAAATGCAGGCCTCCGCCTGAAACGATATAAGTTTTGAAATCCTCATCCCGCAGATAGCGCAACAGCTCGACCATCGGCTGATAGGTCATCTGGTCGTAGGGCAGATCGGTCTCGGGATGTCGTGCAGTGTCCAGCCAATCGGCCACCGACGCCTGAAATACTTCAACGCTGCTGCCGGAATGCGATGCGTTGACCACTTCGATCAGAGCGTCGTGCCCGCCTTCCAGAATGGTTTTCAGATCACCTTCAGCAGCCGCTTTCAACGCTGGAGTCGATAAGATCGATGGGTCTTGTTTAGCAAGCTCTGCCAGTTGGTCCATGGCAAATATGAACTGAAAATAGACCGGTTGTTCAGCCCAGAGCGTGCCGTCATTGTCAAACACCGCAATCCGGTCGGCGGGAGTGACATAGAGTTCATTCGCCGGGTCGCTGACCGCGTCAACAAAGTCGATGATCTGCTGTTTTGATGCCGAGTCGGTCCAGCTGGGCAGGGGGTCTGCGAACGCCACTAAGGGGACGGTGGCTATAAACGCCGTGAGTTTGAGAAATCTCATTTAATAGCCTCTGATACTGGAAAAATGGGCCGCGCTTTACGGCGGCCCCTGTCTTGTTTTCTAGTTCGAAGTCGGTGTGGCCAATTTCTGCATTACCTGATCCAGACTGAAGCTTGCCGCCTTCTGGCGTGGTGGGAACTCTTGGAAAGTACTCAGGAAACTCGCCACATATTGCTGCGCCGGTACTAGGAAATACACCCGGTCAATCATCCAGTCATAGTATGTGTTGGATGTCCGGTATCCACGCTCATAAGGGTCGCGGCGCAGATTCACGATGATCGGCACGCGCAGCTCCGTGAATGGTTCCATCCATGCGCGCAGGGTGGCCCATGCTTTTTGCTCCAAAAAGATCAGCTTCCAGTCGTCAAAACGCAAAGCGGACAGGTCGCCGTCATCCGTGAAATAAAAGATTTCACGGCGGGGGCTTTCAGTGGTCTCACCGGTCAGCAACGGCAAGATGTTGTAGCCATCCAGATGCACTTTGTAGTCGCGACCCATGGCAGGTGAGGAATAGCCGGCTTTCAGCTTTTCCTTGATTTCGGGGTCGCCAGCGACCGCCAGATAGGTGGGCAGCCAGTCCATGTGATGCACGATTTCGTTCGAGATCGAACCCGCTTCGATCTTGCCGGGCCAACGCACCATGGATGGTACGCGCCAGCCGCCTTCCCAGTTGGTATTCTTTTCGCCCCAGAACGGTGTCGAAGCGGCATCCGGCCATGTGTTGTAATGCGGGCCGTTATCGGTGGAATAATGAACGATCGTGTTGTCGGCGATGCCGAGTTCGTCCAGCAGATCAAGCAGTTGGCCGACCTGAATGTCGTGTTCGATCATGCCCGCCGTGTATTCATCGGCCGGACTACCTAGAATTTCGTTGGCTGTTTCGCGCATTTCTTCCCCGACATGGGTGCGGAAATGCATCCGTGTGCCATTCCACCAGACATAGAATGGTGTGCCGTTCTGGTTGGCCTCACGAATGAACTCAACGGCAGCTTCCAGGGTTTCCTGATCCACCGTTTCCATGCGTTTGCGTGTCAGTGGACCGGTGTCTTCGATGGGGCCGCCTGCGCTGGACTTGATCACACCGCGCGGACCATAGGCCTCGCGGAACGTGCGCCCGTCGGGCAGAACCGCGTCCCCGGGATAATCTTCATGCTCGGGTTCTTCTTCGGCATTGAGGTGATAGAGATTCCCAAAAAACTCATCAAATCCGTGATTTGTCGGCAGGTGCTCATCCCTGTCGCCCAGGTGGTTCTTGCCAAACTGGCCGGTCACGTACCCATGATCCTTAAGCAACCCTGCAATCGTGGGGTCTTCGATCTGCATCCCTTCTTTAGCGCCAGGCAAGCCAACCTTGGACAGTCCAGTCCGGAACACCGATTGGCCCATGATGTAAGATGAGCGGCCAGCTGTGCAGGATTGCTCGCCATAATAATCGGTGAAGATCATGCCTTCATCGGCGACCCTGTCGATATTGGGGGTCTGGTATCCCATAAGGCCCATTGTGTAGGCCGAAATGTTGGATTGGCCGATGTCATCGCCCCAAATGACCAGAATGTTGGGTTTTTGATCCTGCGCCCATGCGGGCAGTGCGACCAGAACGGCAATCGACGCTGCTGCGGTACGGCGCAGTCCGATACGCCAGCTTTCCAAGAACCGGGTTGTAGTTAACATGTTTTACTCCTGAACTTGTGGACAATTTGTCCCTGTGAACTATCTGAGACTTGTGTCCAGAATAGGATTAGTTGCAGTCGTTAAGCATTGGATATCCCGCGAAAATAGCCAGATTGCGGGATTCGTGTGTAAGTAATGTAGGCCAGTGAGCCTGATTGAAATTTATCATATGATGAAGTTTAAATATATAGATGGCACTAATTGAAACTGATCTAGACGCGCTGCAGGAAAGTTCCTGGTTCAAAACCAGATCTCCCGCCTTTCAGGATGCTCTGATGCGCAGCGCCGTGCGCCGAACTTACGGTGCTGACGAAGCTTTGTTTGTCCAGGGTGATCCCGCCAACGGGATCCACGCTGTATTGGATGGTAGTGTTAAGATCACCGTCCCCGCAGATGACGGTCAGGAATTTGTCATACACCAAGAGGGACGTGGCTTTTGGATCGGCGATCTCGCGTTGTTTGCGACTGCACATCGGCTGATCAGCGTGGTAGCGACTCGGCCAACCGAGACGCTTTTCTTGCCGGCCTCGCGGCTAGAACGCTTGGTGCAGGATTCTCCTGACTTTGTTCGGGATTTCTACGCCTTGAGTCATGAAAACATGCAAAAAGCCCTGCGTATCGTAGCCAATCTTGCGGTGACCGGCACCGAGAAACGGCTGGTTTTGAGGCTGCTGCATCTGGATGAGGTGACATCCGATGCAGAGGGTTGGATACCGGTTTCGCAGGAAGAGCTGGCGGCTATGATTGCAGTCTCTGCGCCAACGCTTCACCGAGCATTACACAGGCTTATCGAATTGGACTTGATCGAAGGCGGGTATGGTCGGCTGAGGTTGAAAGATCGACGCGCCCTCGTCGCTAGCTGTCAAAGTTGACGGACGTTCAAGCCGAATGTTCGGTTGACGACCGATCATCCTCGCCAAGCCTTCCATCCAAAGACATCAAGATCGCGACGGGGCGCAGCGCGGGGATGTGGCTGAAGATGATCAGGATGCAGACGGTCAAAGGCACACTCAGGAACGCTCCGATCAGACCCCAGACCGTAGTCCAGAAGGTCAACGCCAAAATCACTAGGAAGGTCGACATGTTCAGCGATCGGCCCAGCATAGCCGGATCCAGAAAGTTGCCGATTAGAAACTGTAGTGTGCCGCACCCCAGAACGATCACGAGAAATGGCCCGATCGTCTCAAACTGAACCAGAGCGATCATTGCGGGAAAGATAACGGCGATGATCGAACCGATTGACGGGATGAAATTCAGGGCGAAAGTCAGCACGGCCCAGGTTTCAGCATATTCCAGACCCAGCGCTTTGAATACGGCGTAGCTGATGGTGGCGGTGATCAGACTGATAAAGGTTTTCACGCCGACATATCGCTGCAGGCTGTACGAAATCGCATCCAGAACCAAGGCCAGGTCAGCCCCCAGCCGTGGGTTGCCGGCGGCAAGCTGGATTTTCTTGCGAAAGGCCAACCGCTCGGCCATCAGAAAGGCGACATAGAGGCTGATTAGGAAGAACTGGTTAAGCAGTGATGTGGCGCTGCCCAGCAATATCCGAGCGACATAGGACATATCGATGCTGACCAGATTGTCTCGGATAAAACTTGTGACATCGTTGCCGACCAACCCGGTAATTCTATGAACAGCCCCGTCAAACTGGCTTTCGTAGGTGTTGATCGAGCGTGCAAATTGCGTGGCCTGACTGCCCAGAATGTACATGATCATGAACAAACCGGCCAATACAACTGTTACTCCCGCGACATTCGCCAACCAGATTGGCACCCGCGTCACTGCAATGACCCGGTCGCTAAGGGCCAGGATCAGCACGTTGACCAGTAACGCCATGGTCAACGGCACCAGAAAGTTTGCCCCTGCATAGAGGCCAAGCACCATTAGCGTGGCCACGATCGCTACATCCCGCAATACGCTCAGTTGCGGACGCGCACGGGATGGGCTGTTTTCTGGGTCAGAGGTCATAAGATGGCCTTGGTCTGAGTGCTGCCTGGATGTGTTTTGATTGATCCTGCACAGGCTGGCGGGTTTATGCAATCCATACAGAAGGTTATACGCATGAAATCGGTGGCCTGATCCGATTGGCGGTTCTGCCAAAGGAAAAGGCAGGCTAGGCTAGCGCAATGCCAACTGTTTTGATTCCCTCGTTCGGCCAATTCCTGCGTGCGCTCTGGCTTGCTGTGCGCCGATTTAATGACAAAAACGGCTTCGTCATGAGCAGCCACGTCGCCATGTCGTTGATGATGGCCCTGTTTCCATTCGTTCTGTTCACGGTTGCGCTGGCAGGGGCCTTGTCACAGGGCTATGTGACCGATGAACTGATCGAACTGATATTTGGCGCCTGGCCCAAAGACGTGGCCGATCCCATCGTTTCAGAACTGCGTGCTGTTCTGGCCGGTGCGGGCTCGGGCGTGATCACTTTGGGTGGCTTGTTGGCGATCTACTTTGCCTCGAACGGAGTCGCCGCCGTGCGAAAGGCGATGGCGCAGGCCTATCACGACACGGACAATTGGCCCTTCTGGAAGACCCGACTGCTGTGCTTTGTGCTGGTCATAATCGGCGGTGCTGCCATTCTGGCCATCGCGGCGGTCGAAGTCGTTCTGCCGGTCTATACCCGTTTGGTTTCGGAAAAGACGGCAGTGGATGTGGACAACTGGCTGTCGGTGGATCGTCTGCGATGGACCTTTACCGTGGCTGTCCCAGCTGGCACCGTTCTTTTGGCCCATCTGATCTTGCCCACCCGACGGCACAGCCTACTACAAATCTTGCCGGGCGTAATCCTGACATTGGCTTTGTGGGCTGCAGGTGGATGGGGCTTTTCAATCTACATCGCCAAGTTTGCGACCTATAGCGCGACGTATGCCGGGCTTGCAGGGGCAATGGCAGCGCTGATTTTCCTGTACTTATGCTCGGCCATGCTGATCCTCGGGGCCGAATACAACGGTGCGCTTATCGATTTGCAAAACGAAGAGGGGCAATGATGTATCTCCGCGCTATCGTGATGACCGCGATCCTTTGGGCGACCGCGCAGCAGTCGCAGGCGCAGGACTATGTTGGATCAGACGCGTGCTCGGATTGTCATAAGGAAGAAACCGAAGCCTGGGAAAGCTCATACCATGCGCTTGCCTGGACCGAGGTGGAGGACGGCCATGTTAAGGCTGATTTCGATGGAACACGCTTCTCGCATGACGGAATGAGCGTGGCCTTTGCGGATCAAGATGGAGCTCTTACGGCGCAGGTCACCGAAAAGGACGGCGTTACAACGACCTATCCGGTCCATTCAGTGGTTGGTATCGCGCCGCTACAGCAATATCTTTTCGAAACCGAACCCGGCCGATTGCAGAGTTTTGATGTGGTTTGGGACGTCGAAAAGGGCCGTTGGTTCCACCTTTACCCGGATCAGGATCTGCCTCCGAATGATGGGCTGCACTGGACCGGTCCGTACAAAAATTGGAACGCCCGCTGTGCCGAGTGTCATGCGACCGGCTATGTGAAGAACTACGACTCTGAGGAAAGGCGCTATGCCTCGACACAGGTCGAAATTGGTGTCGGGTGCGAGGCTTGCCACGGGCCGGGTTCTGCGCATTTGGAGTGGACGACCGGAAAAGTGTTGCAAGACGGTTTGAGCGAGTTCGGATTCCCTACGACATGGGGCAGGGGGCAGACAGAAGCGGAAATTCAGCAATGCGCCGGCTGTCATTCCCGGCGCGAGGCGTTGGAAGATGGTAATCCGCTTCCCGGCAAGCCGTATCACGACGCCTATAACCTGGCGTTGCTGCGACCGGGTTTGTATCACCCAGATGGCCAGATTTTGGACGAGGTCTATGTTTATGGCTCATTCCTGCAGTCGCGCATGTATGCAGAAGGGGTGGGTTGTATGAATTGCCACGATCCGCACCGGGCTGAGGTGAAAGCCGAGGGTAATGGGTTGTGTACCCAATGCCACTCCCCCGCTGGCAACCCGGATTTCCCGACCCTTCGGCTGGCCGAATATGACACGCCCGCGCATCACCAACATGCTGAAAATTCTGCGGGTGGCCAATGCAAGAACTGCCACATGATCGAGCGTGTCTATATGGGGGTAGATGGCAGGCACGATCACAGCTTCCGCATTCCCCGCCCTGATCTGGGGCTCGGAACTGATGCCTGCACCGATTGCCATGCGGATGAAGATCAGTCTTGGGCGGCGCAGCAGATTGAACTCTGGTTCCCGGAATCATCCTATAGAGTGGCGCATTATGGCACGACATTTGCAGCAGCAGGCAGTGGTCAATTGGACGACCCTGAAACGCTGGTCGCGATCGCTCTGGATGAAGGGCAGGCAGGTATCGTTCGCGCAACCGCTCTGTATTTGTTGCAACCTTTTGCAACGCCTGATCTTGCCGAGCGTCTAGCACCGTTGCTGGCCGATCCGGACCCACTGATACGGGCCAATGGACCGGTACTGCAGCGTCAGGTTCCTGCCCAGTTGCGCGCTTCGCGGTTAGAGCCGTTGTTATCCGACCCCATGCGCAATGTACGCATCTCGGCTGCGAAAGAGTTCTTATCGATCCCAGCGCAGGCCATGACGCAAGACCAACGCGCAAGCGCGCAGCAGGGCATGGCGGATTGGCAACGTAGCATTTCCAATCGTTTGGACTTTCCTGAGACCCATTTGGTGCTGGGTGGTTGGGCGCTTACGCTCAGAAACGCGCCGGCTGCAGAACGTGCATTCCGCGAGGTTGTAACGCTCGACCCGCAGCGCGTTGAGGCTTGGCCGATGCTGGTTCAACTTGCCCACATCAATCGCGGTGTTCAGGCTGCGTTGGCGACATTGGACGAGGCCTTGTTAGTGCTTCCCGATGATCCGAACTTAATGCAACTTGCGCAGGAACTCGGGAGATAGCTGGCATGGAACTGGCAGAATTGCGCCATCTTCGCGGCGCATTCTACGGTTAGCCAACCGGTATCAGCACTCGGATTGCTACAGGTGATGTATGCCGGATCGCACCGCTACCTTCGCAAAGCCGCTGACGGCGGCTCGTAAAACAACGCTTGACCAGCGTATTGAAGAGCTGCGCGCGCGCAAGCCTGTCGATATCAATCATGGCGAAGCACTATTGCTGCAAGGCATAGCTGCAGCGTCTCTGCGGAAACAGAGTATAGCGCCGGGAAAGATCGATCTGGATTAACGCCGCTTAACCCCGGAAGCCGGTGGCGACAACAAACTTCTCGGAACTATCAGAACGTGAGGCCGGAGGCTTCACATTGGCAACCTTGTTGAATTTCTGCTTGAGCAGTTTCTGAAGGTCCCCCTCAGCCCCGCCAGCAAGCACCTTGGCAACGAAGGTGCCGCCCTCTTCCAGCACGTCGAACGCGAAATAAGCCGCCGTTTCGCACAGGGCCATGATCCGCAGGTGGTCAGTCTGTTTGTGGCCCGAGGATGCAGCCGCCATATCAGACATGACCACGTCCGCTTTGCCACCCAGCCAGTCCTTGACCTTCTGATCGGCGTCATCTTCCATGAAATCAAGGACATGCGCGGTGGCACCGGCGACGGGCTCAACCTCTTGAAGGTCAACCCCCAGGACGGTGCCGATGCGCTTGCCGCTTTTCTCGCCGAGTGCATTGACGCGTTTCACAGCGACTTGCAGCCAGCCACCGGGCGCACATCCCAGATCGACCACGCGCGCGCCGGGTACGAGAAACCGGAACTTGTCGTCCAACTCAAGTATCTTGAATGCCGCGCGTCCGCGATAGCCTTCGACCTGCGCGCGTTTGACATAGGGGTCGTTCAACTGCCGTTCTAACCAGCGGGTCGAGCTGAGCTTGCGCCCGCGCGCTGTCTTGACCTTCACCTTCAGGTCGCGTTGTCCGCGACCCGAGTTGCTTTTGCCAGTTGGTGTCTTCGCCATCAGAACGGTCCGTCTTCCAATACACCGTCCGCACTCATTTGCGCATAAAGCAAACCCTCGCGCAGCCCACGGTCCGCCACAGAAAGGCGATCGGTGGGCCAGCAGCGCAACAGGGCCTGCAAGATGGCCGAGCCGGACATGATCAGGGCCTGCCGATCTTCTCCGATCCGGGGATCACGGCGGCGCCCACGAGGGCCGAGTTCTAGATAGCCTCGTATCACCTTGTCAATCTGATCGCTGGTCATCCGCAATCCGTCCACCTTCGTCCGGTCATAGCGCTTGAGGCCAAGGTGTGAGGCGGCGACAGTGGTCACCGTTCCGCTGGTGCCCACAATCTGAAACCCTTCGCGGGCCTGTTCATCCTTGTAAGGTGCGAAATCGGCCAGATTTTCTTCGAAAAACCAGCTCATAAGCGCAAAACGCGCGGCATCGTCTTCGACGTCGTTGAACTGATCACGCAATGTTGCCACGCCCAGCGGGACGCTGATCCAATCAACCACCTTGGCCGCAGGGAAAGGGCTTTCAGGCGTGTGGAACCCGTTATGCAATCTCATAATCGCGGCAGGCCGATCCCGACGAGGAACAGAGGAGATGTCGATCCAGACCAATTCGGTTGAGCCGCCGCCGATATCGACGACCAACAATTGCTCGGTCTTGGTCGACACCAGCGGTGCACAGGAAATCACAGCCAGACGTGCTTCTTCCTCGGGCTGGATGATGTCGAGCGTCAGGCCGGTTTCGCGTTTAACTTGCCGGATGAAATCGCGTGAATTCTTGGCGCGACGGCAAGCCTCGGTTGCGATCAAGCGCATGCGCTTGACCTTGTTACGTTTGAGTTTTTGCTGACAAATCCGCAGCGCCTGTACGGTACGTGCCATAGACGCCCGCGACAACCGCCCGGTGCGTTCCAGACCGGCACCCAACTGCACCGATTTGGAGAAGCTGTCCACCACATGAAATCCACTGCCCTTGGGCTGGGCGATCAACATGCGGCAGCTATTTGTCCCCAAATCCAGTGCCGCATATAACGCATCTGGATCGGGTCTTGCCGGCGCGGGGCTTTCGACCGCTTTCGGGAACGCGCCCGCACCTCTGGGACGCTTGGGCGCCATCTTAAACGCCCTCCGATTTTCGAGTTACCCCGACCATAGGTCGCGCAATTGGATCACGCAAGACGCTCATTAAAGTCATTAGGATTTTGATGTTCGGTTTTGCCCCCCAAGGCATTAAAAGCTGCGGTACGCAGCCGTGGGCAAAAAGGTCGCTGCAAATACGCCGTATGTCGAAAATCGACCGACTTGGACCCACATTGAAGTTTAGAACCGGTCCATCTGGTTAGGAGGAATCACGGTAATGCCTGACGTCACCATCGTATATTGGCGCGATATTCCCGCCCAAGTCATCGTCGGCAAGGGCCGTCGTGGCGCTAAGCGGCAGTTGGAAGAGCGGTTTGAACAAGCCATCGACCGGGCCGCAATGAAGGTGAACGCCAAAGATAGTGATGCCTATCTGGCCGAGTGGCGCAAAGCCGAGCCTTTCGCAGTTGAGGGCGACCCGTCCGAAATTGCCGAAGCCGAGGCCGCGCGTTTGGAAACAGAGTACGATCAGGACCGTATCAAGACCCTGATCGCCAATGACGGTTGGGCATGAGCCCCAGATCTTTATGGGAGGCCGCTATGGCTTTGCTGAACTTCAAGAAACGTGATGCGGTCGAAAACGGCCCTGTGAACCCGACCGTCGAAGCCTTTTTGCAGGGCTACTCGATCGAGGTGATGCCGCGCACTGCGGAAAAGGTCGAAGATTTCCGCGCGCTGCTGCCAGAAGGCACCCGTGTCTACATCGCCCATATCGAGGGCACGCCAATCGAAGACATGGTCAAAACTGCCAAGCGCATCGCGGCCGAAGGTTACCCTGTCATGCCGCATTTCCCGGCACGGATCATCAAGGATGCCGCAACGCTGGAAAACTGGATTTCCATGTATCAGGGTGAAGCGGGTGTCGAGCAGGCGCTTCTGCTGGCCGGTGGGGTCGCCAAACCGCATGGTGATTTCGACAGCTCGATGCAGCTGCTGGAAACCGGACTGTTCGACAAGGCGGGGTTCAAGCGACTGCACGTAGCCGGTCACCCCGAAGGCAACAAGGATATCGATCCCGACGGCTCGACCAAGAATGTCGATGACGCGCTGCGCTGGAAGCAGAAGTTTTCGGAAACCACCGACGCCGAAATGGCGCTGGCCACTCAGTTTGCGTTCGACGCCAAGCCGATCATCGCTTGGGCAGATAGCCTGAAAGAAGCGGGTATTGATCTGCCGATCCATATCGGTATCGCGGGCCCGGCGAAGCTGCAGACGCTGATCAAATTCGCTATCGCCTGCGGCGTTGGTCCATCGCTGAAAGTCCTGCAGAAGCGCGCCATGGACGTGTCCAAGCTGCTGTTGCCTTACGAGCCAACCGATGTGGTCACCGAACTGGCCAATCACAAAGCGGCCAACCCGGATTTCAACATCACCAAGGTTCACTTCTTCCCGCTGGGCGGGATCAAGACCAACGCCAACTGGGCGATCAACAACGGCGGCGCTTCGGCAAAGCCGGTTAACTCCTAAGGAACGGACATGACCCGTACAGTCGTAGAATCAAAAACAAAAACTGCCGTTCTGGGCTTTGACGAACCGTTCTGCGTTATCGGTGAGCGGATCAACCCAACGGGCCGTAAGAAACTGGCTGCCGAATTGGAAGCAGGCGATTTCTCGACAGTCGAAAAGGATGCTCTGGCGCAGGTCGCTGCAGGTGCGACCGTTCTGGATATCAACGCAGGTGTCGTCTACAACTCGAACCCCAACCCGAACGAGACCGAGCCGCCGCTGATGACCAAGATCGTCGAGCTGGTGCAGGGGCTTGTTGATGTACCGCTTTGCATCGATTCCTCGGTTCCGGGCGCTTTGGAAGCCGGTCTTGAGGCGGCGGAAGGTCGTCCGCTGTTGAACTCGGTCACCGGTGAAGAAGAGCGTCTGGAACTGGTTCTGCCACTGGTCAAGAAATACAACGTACCCGTTGTGGCGATCTCGAACGATGACACCGGAATCTCGGAAGACCCTGATGTGCGTTTTGCCGTCGCCAAAACCATCGTTGAGCGTGCAGCCGATCACGGCATCCCGGCTCATGACATCGTGGTCGATCCACTGGTCATGCCGATTGGTGCGATGGCAACTGCTGGCCAGCAGGTGTTTGCTCTGGTCCGTCGTCTGCGGGAAGAGCTGGGCGTGAACACCACATGCGGTGCGTCCAACATCTCGTTCGGCCTGCCGAACCGTCACGGTATCAACAACGCCTTCCTGCCGATGGCAATGGGTGCCGGAATGACTTCAGCGATCATGAACCCGGTGGCTCTGCCGGTTACGCAGAAGAAGATTGCTGAAAAGAAAGAGGCCGTTGCTGCCGCCGGTATCATTCTGCCCGAGGATATGGACGACGAAACCTTTGTACAGATGTTCGGTCTGGGTTCGACCCTTCCGCGTGCGGGCAAAGAGATGGAGGCCATCCGCGCCGCCAACCTGCTGACCAACAACGACGCACATGGCGGTGAGTGGATCAGGTTCAACAAACCACCCGCCGAGGCCGGAGCCGAAGGCGAGGGTGCACGCGGACGTCGTGGCGGTGGTCGTCGTCGCCGCGCTTAAGGTAAATAAAACAATGGATTGGGCCGGATTTTTTGATCCGGCCTTTTCGATTCGTCAGCGTTTGTTGACCCTTGAACCCCAGTAAAGAGCAGTGTTAATCAATGCTCAGCGGCGGGTATGATGTAATGGTAGCCTGTCAGCTTCCCAAGCTGAACGCGCGGGTTCGATTCCCGCTACCCGCTCCAATCATTCTGCGCGTCGGGCCTGATAGAGGTTGATCATCGCCGGGATGAGGATCTCCGAACCAGACTTATACTGTCGGAACTCTTTTGCGACCGCTTCTTGAATAGCGTCAGTATCAGCCTCACTCCCTTCGAAATGAGCAACAACACGGCCCGCAGGACCAACACGTGTCACCAGCCTCGCCGTGCCTTCAACGCCGCCAAAACCCGTCAGGTTCGCTGTAATCGCGTCGCCGGTTATTTCAGACAGCCCCGCTTGGGTCATCAGACCTTTGACATGGTCGATGTCGTGGAACGCCAGCGGCCCGGGCGCATAGCGGTCTACGCGGGGCGGTTGACCCATTCGCCGAACGGCGGCGACATGGGGTATCTTGAACCAAGGGTTGACGTCCAATGGCCCCCAGGAAGCGAACGTCATTTGCCCACCGGGTTTCAGTGCCGAGGCGATGTTTCGGAATGCTGCGATCGAGTCGTTAAAGAACATGACACCAAACCGGGAGATTGCGGCATCCATTTGTCCTGGTTCAAACGCGTAGGTTTGCGCATCCGCGTGCTGAAAAGTGATAGTCTGTATCCCGTTGCTTTCAGCGCGTTTGGCTGCGCGGTCCAGAAAGGGCTGTGAAATGTCAGCGGCCAGAACGTGCCCGTTCGGTCCTACCGCGCGGGCGGCAGCGATTGCGCTGACGCCCGTGCCACATCCGATATCCAGCACTTGCATACCCGCCGACAGGGCGGCCCGGTCCAGAACGAGATCAAGAACGGGCGCGAAGGCGTGGTCAAGCTGATCCTCATAGGTCAGCCATTTGGTGCCTTGTTCCGAGTTTCCCCAGAATTCCGCCTGTTCCTCGTTCACTGATGTCATGTTCGCCTCCTGTGGATGGGGCGACTATGACCTCCGGCGGCGTCGGCGGCCAGATTTTTCCTCATCCCCGCCGCCGGTATTGAAGGACGGAGCGGGCAGGGTGACGACCTGGGCCAATTCAGGGAACGGATCGGTTTTGTGCGGGATCGCATTGGCGGCGACGAAATGGTCTTGAAACTTGGGTTCGATTGCCGTTTCGACCTTGGTGATCTCGCGCACCACGCGTTCGATCTCGGCCCGCGATCCGATGTTACACAGCGCGATCCGGGCACCGGTTCCAGCGGCATTACCCGCGCTGGAGACCTTCTCCAGCGGTGCATCAGGGATCATACCCAGCACCATCGCGTGTTTGGTCGAAATATGTGCGCCGAAGGCACCGGCCAGTACCACGCGATCCACACGGTCAACCTCCATCTCATCCATTAGGAGACGCGCTCCGGCGTAGAGCGCGGATTTAGCCAACTGGATGGCACGGATATCACCCTGAGTTACCGTGATACGCGGACCGCCCTCGGCGCTGGCGTCGTGGATCAGATAGGAGTTGGTGCGGCCTTCGGGAACGCAACGCGATGTGCCCGTCTGCGCGGCCGAGCCGATCAGCCCGCTTTCGTCCAGAAGACCTGCAATGCGCATCTCGGCCACGGCCTCGATAATGCCTGAGCCGCAGATACCGGTGATGCCCGTGGTGGCAATGTCCTGATCAAAGCCTTCGTCATTCGACCATTTCTCGGACCCGATCACGCGGAAACGCGGTTCTTTGGTGACAGGATCGATTTCGATTCGTTCAATCGCACCGGGCGCGGCTCTCTGGCCCGAGCTAATCTGGGCACCCTCAAATGCGGGGCCGGTGGGTGACGAACAGGCCAGAACGCGGTGGGTGTTGCCCAGCAAGATTTCCGCATTGGTACCCACATCCACGATCAGTACCAGATCGTCGGACTTGCCGGGTTCCTCGGATAGGGCAACGGCAGCGCAGTCCGCACCCACATGGCCCGCAATACACGGCAGGATGTAGACCTGCGCGCGCGGATTCATCGTGGTCAGGTCCATCTCATGCGCAGGCAGGGACATGCTTTCAGACGTCGCGAGCGCAAATGGCGCCTGACCCAGTTCGACTGGGTCCAGACCCAGCAAAAGATGGTGCATGACCGGATTGCAGACGAACACCGCTTCGACGATCAAAGCGGCATCGATCCCGGCCTCATCAGCGATTGAAGTGGTCAGATCGTTGATCGCTTCGCGCACGGCCCGGGTCATTTCCTTGTCGCCACCGGGATTCATCATGGCGTAAGACACGCGGCTCATCAGGTCTTCGCCGAAACGAATTTGCGGGTTCATCAGGCCGGAAGAAGCCTTGACTTCACCTGTTTCCAGATCGGTCAGGTGCGCAGCGATGGTGGTCGAGCCGAGGTCGATAGCCAGACCGTAAAGCCCATGTTCGTGCAGGCCGGGCCAAATTTCGACGATACGGGCTACGTTGTCCTTGTGGCCTTTGTGGACGGCGACCGTGACCTCCCATTTCCCTTTGCGCAGCACTGGCTGCAGCTTGGACATCAGCGACAGGTCGGCGGTAATCGCATCGATCTTCCATTGTTCGCGCAAGGCGCGTTCTAACCGTTCCAGATCGCCTGTGGGCGAGTGCATGTCGGGTTGTTCCACCACCACGAAATACAGGCGTGTTGCAGGGTCCATGGTGATGGCGCGGGCGGCGGCGGCCTTGCGGACCACCTGACGGTGAACCTGGCTTTCAGGAGGCACGTCGATCACCACGTCACCCTGAACCGAGGCCTGACAGCCCAAACGGCGCCCGGGTTTCAAGCCTCGCTTGTCGTCATATCGCTGTTCAACCGCGTTCCATTCGCTCAGCGCGTCCTCCGAGACGGTCACGCCATGCTTGGGAAACTCGCCATAGCTGGGGGTGATCTGACATTTCGAACAAATACCGCGTCCACCGCAGACTGAATCAAGATCGACACCCAACTGGCGCGCTGCCGTCAGGATTGGCGTGCCAACGGGAAAGTGTCCGCGTTTGCCGGACGGGGTAAAAACGACAAGAGGATCGGTGGTCATGAATGGCCTGCCTTTGTATTCGCGCGTATGCCGGCGAACATATGGGTTTGAACGCAAAGGGAAAGGGCATTCAGCGGCACGTTTTGCATTGCTTGCGTCGTTTTCGGGCGTGGCAGAAGCCCGCAGGGGAAAACAACTTGGGTTCGGGGCTTTCCCTCTGGTGAAATCCATGCAATAGGGTCACCGTCAAACGGGCTTTTGCATGGGGTTATCAAATGCAGATTCGTGAGGCACTCACCTTCGACGACGTTCTTCTGGTTCCGGGCGCATCTTCTGTGCTGCCGGCAACCGCTGATACCACCACGCGCGTGACGCGTGAGATTACGATGAACATCCCGCTGCTAAGCTCGGCGATGGACACGGTGACCGAGGCGCGTATGGCTATCGCCATGGCGCAGGCTGGAGGCATCGGCGTGGTGCACAAAAACCTCTCGGTCGAGGAACAGGCTCGTGAAATTCGGCGGGTAAAGCGGTTCGAATCCGGTATCGTCTATAACCCGGTCACGCTGCGCGCGGATCAAACATTGGCAGATGCTCAGGCTTTGGTAGAGCGCTACAACTTCACCGGCTTCCCGGTCGTTGAAGAAAGCGGTCGTGTCGTCGGCATTGTCACCAACCGAGATATGCGCTTTGCGACCTCGGATGACACGCCGATCAAAGCGATGATGACCTCTGACAATCTGGCGATGCTGCAAGAGCCCGCCGATCTGGAAGAGGCCAAAAGCCTCATGCGTGCGCGTCGGATCGAAAAATTGCTGGTCGTCGATGGCGAGGGCAAGCTGACGGGCTTACTGACGCTGAAAGATACCGAGCAGGCCGTGCTGAACCCTACAGCCTGCAAGGACCGGTTGGGCCGTCTGCGTGTGGCTGCTGCAACCTCGGTCGGAGACGCTGGGTTCGAGCGGTCAGAGCAGTTGGTCGATTCCGGGGTCGATATCATTGTTGTGGATACCGCACATGGTCATTCGCAAGGGGTTCTGGACGCGGTGAAACGTGCCAAGACGCTGTCGAATGAGGTTCAGATCATCGCCGGTAACGTCGCCACTGCCGAGGCCACCAAAGCGCTGATCGATGCAGGTGCAGACGCGATCAAAGTGGGCATCGGGCCCGGCTCGATCTGTACCACACGGATGGTCGCGGGTGTTGGCGTCCCTCAGTTGACGGCCATCATGGATTGTGCCGCTGCGGCGGGGGAAGTTCCGGTCATTGCTGATGGTGGCATCAAATTCTCGGGCGATTTCGCCAAGGCGATTGCGGCAGGGGCATCTTGCGCCATGGTGGGTTCGATGATTGCGGGCACGGATGAAAGCCCGGGCGAGGTGATCCTCTATCAAGGCCGCTCGTTCAAATCGTATCGCGGCATGGGAAGTCTGGGTGCGATGGCGCGCGGCTCGGCGGATCGATATTTCCAGAAGGACGCCGCGAATGACAAGCTGGTGCCCGAAGGGATCGAAGGCCAGGTGCCGTACAAAGGGTCCGCAAGTGCTGTTGTGCACCAACTGGTTGGAGGTTTGCGCGCGGCGATGGGCTATACCGGTTGTGCCACCGTCGATGAGATGCGCCAGAACTGCAACTTTGTCAAAATCACTGGCGCAGGTTTGAAGGAAAGCCATGTGCATGACGTTCAGATCACACGGGAAAGCCCCAATTATCGCGTGATGTAAGTTTGTGAGACCCTTCAGGGGGTCTCTCGAAATTGATCGTGTAGACGAACGGAAAACGCGATGACACCTGCTGCTCGGGTACAGGCCTCGATCGAGATCCTCGATGACATTCTTGCCGGTGCACCGGTCGAGAAGGCGTTGACCGGCTGGGCTCGACGCAGTCGGTTCGCGGGATCTAAGGATCGCGCTGCGATCCGGGATCATGTGTTTGATGCATTGCGGTGCAAGCGATCCTTCTCGGCGCTCGGTGGATCCGAGACGGGGCGCGGCCTGATGATCGGTGCCGCCCGATCCTTGGGCTCAGACCTAACGTCAGTATTTTCGAGCGCGCGATATGCACCCGCAGAGGTAACCGAGGCTGACCAACCCAGGTCATTTCGGAGCGACGCAGAACGTCTGGATATCCCCGAGTGGTTGTGGCCCCAATTTCAGGCCGCGTTGAAGGACGAAGCTGAACTTGCCGCAGCCGCGCTACAATCGCGCGCTCCGATTCATCTGAGGGTCAACCTGCTGAAAACTGACCTGCCTACAGCCATTCAACGACTGGCTGCCGAGGAGATCACGGCGCATCCACATCCGGCCTGCGATACTGCATTGGAAGTTACCGAGGGCGCACGCAAGATATCTCAGAGCGGTCCGTATACAGATGGGCTGGTTGAGTTGCAGGATGCCGCAAGCCAGGCGGTTGTTGCCGCGCTTGATTTGCAGCCAGGCATGCGAGTTCTGGACTACTGTGCAGGCGGCGGTGGTAAGGCTTTGGCATTGGCGGCAAGGGCCCCCGGCGTTCACGTCTTTGCCCATGATGCCAGTCCCAAACGCATGCGGGATTTGTCAGCACGCGCGGCAAGGGCGGGCGCAGATGTCACGATCTTGACCACAGGCCAAGTCTCCAGTCAGGCGCCGTTCGATGTCGTTTTGACAGATGTGCCCTGTTCCGGCAGCGGATCGTGGCGCCGCGCACCGGCAGGGAAATGGGCGCTTACACCGGAGCGCTTGGACGAGCTGACGCAGATTCAGGCCGCTATTCTACAAGATGTTTCACCTCTCGTTGCGCCCAAAGGCGTGCTTGCTTATGCGACCTGCTCGATGCTGACGATTGAAAACGACGGCATTATTGATGGATTCTTGGCCAGCAATCCCGAATGGCAGAGCGGATACCGCAAAACGTGGCTGGTTTCACACGGGACCGATGGATTTTTCACAGCACACTTGACGCGAATATAAACTTTAAAACACAACCTTAAGAAGTTTATGTCACTGATCATTAAGCAGCAATTAACCATTGCAGGCAGATATTGATCAGAAATTGTAATAATCCGGGCTGTTTATGTCTATTCAATCTGAATTTACCCCCTCTCGATCAAGTGGATGGGGCATCGATCGTGGGCGCTATGCCTCGCTGGCATTGATCGCCATTTTATTGAGCGTACTTTCCTTCTTTGACGTCTTGCCGCCACGGTTAAGTGCCGGGGTCGCAGCCGTTGGCTTGTCCTTCCTGGTAGTAGTGGTCTTTGCATTGGCGCGTGCTTGGATATTGAATCAGATCGAAGCGCAAACATACGCTGCGATGACGGGTTTTCTAGAGCAAGAAACCGATGCCTGTGTCATTTCGGATGCGACGGGCGAGGTGCTAGTTGCAAACGCTCAGGCCAATGCGCGTCTTATTCGGAACGCGGGTACGCGACTAGATGAGTCTCTGCGTACCGTATTTGCAAACCCGTCGGCGGCGCTGTTGCGTTTGCAGTCTCATGCCCTGAAACGGGGTTTTTGGGAAGAAGATGTTGTCACGCGCGGACAAACAATACCGGTGTCTGTTTCAAAGCTGGGTGAAAATCGGTTTTGCTGGCGTTTTAGGATAGATGCACCCCAGATCTGGCGCAGCGTGCAGCGGCCGGTTCTGACGGTCGGACGAAATGACGTGGTGCTGGATGCCAATGATGCGGCTATCGAGCTTTTTGGTCAGATTCCCACATGCCTCAAGCCGATGGTTCAGGCTGGCGGTGCAGTTGATGGTAGCATCATACAGATTAAAACCGGGGAAACTGAAGCACCATTCGCTGTCACAACGCTAAGGCACAGCGGTATTGTGCGTGAGTTGCTTTTAACGCCGCTGCAGCACGCCGAAGGACCGCAGCACACGACATCATTTGCAGATTTGCCAGTTGCGATCATGTGCATGTCTCCCGATGGAGATGTTAGCGAAGCAAACCACCTCGCGGTTGAATTGGTCGGTGAGATCCAACCGGGGCGGACGAATATCGAAAGCATGATGCAGGGGCTCGGCTATCCGATCAGGGACTGGCTGGCGAGTGCTGCCGAACAAGGCGCAGCACCGCGGTCTGAATTCCTGCGTTTGGTGCGCAAGGACAAAGAGGTATTTGTGCAAGTTACGCTGTCGCGGATTCTCAGGGATGGTCAGGTCTGTCTTATTGCGGTTCTGAACGATGCCACCGAACTGAAAACGATGGAGGCGCAGTTTGTTCAAGGCCAGAAGATGCAAGCCGTTGGGCAATTGGCGGGCGGGGTGGCACATGATTTCAATAACTTGCTGACGGCGATTTCGGGGCATTGTGATCTGTTGCTGTTGCGCCATGACCAAGATGACCCGAATTACGGCGATCTTGTACAGATCAATCAGAACGCCAACCGTGCTGCAGCGTTGGTCAGCCAGCTTCTGGCCTTTTCGCGCAAACAAACGCTCCGGCCCGAAGTGCTGGATCTGCGAGATACGATTTCAGACCTTATCCATTTGCTAAACCGTCTTGTGGGCGAGAAGGTCCGCCTGACGCTCAGTCATGATCCGGTGCTCAAATCCGTCTGCGCGGACAAGCGCCAGTTAGAGCAGGTTTTGATGAACCTGGTCGTCAATGCGCGTGATGCGATGCCCGAGGGTGGGGAGATTCGGATCGAGACCGAAGTAGTGACGTTGGATCAATCGATCACGCGCGATCGGGCTACGGTACAGCCGGGGGAATATGTTACGGTCAAAGTCATCGATAGCGGCATCGGGATTCCTGCAGACAAACTGCAAAAGGTGTTTGAGCCATTTTATACGACCAAACGCACAGGCGAGGGGACGGGGCTGGGGCTATCGACTGTTTACGGGATCGTAAAACAGACTGGTGGTTTCATATTTGTCGACAGTGTGCAGGACCGGGGAACGGAATTCACCGTGCTCTTGCCTGTGAGTTCCCGGGTCCAAGAATCGGAGCCTGAGGTACCCGATACGTCAGAGGTGCAAAGTTCCCGATTGGGTGAAGGCGTGGTTTTGTTGGTCGAAGACGAAGCCCCGGTGCGCGCCTTCGCGACGCGGGCGCTTCGCTTGAAAGGCTACACTGTGCTTGAAGCTGAATCAGCCGAAGATGCGCTGCAATTGTTGGACGACCCCAATTTGCTGGTGGATGTTTTTGTTACCGATGTCGTCATGCCCGGAATGGACGGCCCGACCTGGGTGCGCGAGGCCATGAAAACACGGCCTGACGTGCGGGTGGTCTTCATGTCAGGCTATACTGAAGGGGCGTTCGGCGAATCTGGTCCTCAGATCGAAAATTCCACCTTCCTGCCCAAGCCGTTTTCGTTGACCCAGCTGACCGAAGCGGTGTTTCAGCAAATGAATTGAAAACGCTATTCGGCAGCACGATACAATGCGTATTCTGCGGCGTTCAATGATTGGAACCGGAGTTCAGTTTGTTTTGAGAAGTCCATCGGGCAAGCGGGCGAGACGTTCTCACGCGGTAGATCGATTTTACATTCCAGCCGATTCTGAAGGAAATCCAGTATCTTTTGCTGGCTGTCATATTTGAAGATATGCGCAACACCTTTACCGTTACTGCGGGGTTGCAAAAAATCGGTTTGGCATCCCACATCTGCGTAGACCGGGCGGGGGGTTTGCATATAGGCGTCAAGGAATGCCTCGAAGCTTAAACCTTTTGTGGAATGCGGATGACCTGCCAATTCGGCGCGCGTTCGATATCGATACCAACTTCCCAACCAATCGACAGGTTCGCGCACAATGGCCATGACGTCCATTTCTGCATCAAACATCTTGCGAAACATGGTCTGGAAGAAACGATCATAGCGACGCATGTTCGCATGTTTCAGGTCTGTTGGTCCGGACACGACGATATCGGCCCTATCGCGTAAAGCTGATTGATACGCGGTGGAGCCGGTCTTTGGAACAGACAGAAGCGCAAGCCGCTTTTCATAGAAAACAAGCATTTATCTTTTCTCTTCAATGCCTTTCATGTCTCAGATTGTCGTAAACGACTCTTTAACACAATTGCTGAAGAGTAGTTTTCATAAGTTTTAGTTGAAATGTTCTCTTTTTGGTCCCATAAGGAACAAGAGGCGAACAAAGCAGCGATTGCCGCCCGATCAAGGGTGTGACAAAAGAGAAGGCGACAGGACAATGGCGGATCTTCTGACGATGAGCGACAAGAAAAACGCAGACAAGCAAAAGGCGCTCGACAGCGCATTGGCCCAGATCGAACGGCAGTTCGGCAAAGGCTCGATCATGAAGTTGGGCGAAGATTCCAAGCAGGATATCGATGCGAGTTCGACCGGATCGCTGGGCTTGGATATCGCTCTGGGGATCGGCGGCTTGCCGATGGGCCGGATCGTCGAGATTTATGGCCCGGAAAGCTCGGGTAAGACCACGCTGACGCTGCACTGCATCGCTGAACAGCAAAAACGCGGCGGAGTCTGCGCGTTCGTCGACGCAGAACATGCACTGGACCCTCAATATGCGCGCAAGCTGGGTGTGGATCTGGATGAATTGCTGATCTCTCAGCCCGACACCGGCGAGCAGGCCCTTGAGATCACCGACACCTTGGTGCGGTCGGGGGCCGTGAACATGGTCGTGGTCGACTCGGTTGCGGCGCTGACGCCGAAATCCGAGTTGGAAGGCGACATGGGTGACAGCAGCGTGGGTGTTCAGGCCCGGCTGATGAGCCAGGCGATGCGCAAGCTGACCGGCTCGATCAATCGCTCGAACTGCATGGTGATCTTCATCAACCAGATCAGGATGAAGATCGGTGTGATGTTTGGCAGCCCGGAAACCACTACCGGTGGTAATGCGTTGAAATTCTACAGCTCGGTCCGTCTGGATATTCGCCGTATCGGTGCGATCAAGGATCGGGACGAAGTTGTGGGCAACCAGACCCGCGTCAAGGTCGTCAAGAACAAGGTGGCACCGCCGTTCAAGCAGGTGGAATTCGACATCATGTATGGCGAAGGCATCAGCAAAATGGGTGAGCTTCTGGATCTGGGCGTCAAGGCCGGTGTGGTCGAAAAGTCGGGTTCGTGGTTTAGCTACGGTGATGAGCGGATCGGGCAGGGGCGTGAGAATGCCAAGCAATATCTACGTGACAATTCCCGTGCGGCGCTCGAGATCGAAGACAAAATACGTGCCGCCCATGGGTTAGACTTTGAAATGCCACCCGAGGCGGAAGAGGATGACATCCTCGAAGCTTAAAGCGTGCCTGAGGGGGAACCAAAGAAATCCCCCGGCACCCCGGTAGTGCTGAATCTATCTGGAACAGGGTGGCCCCTAGGGGCCGCCTTGTTTCGTTTCGGATGGGCCAATGCTGTGGACACTCTCGGGGGGTGGGGCTAAACCTTTGCTGACCATAACGACTGCGCGCCGAGAGAGCCTTATGCCAACGCTGAACGACATTCGATCTACCTTCCTGAACTACTTTGCCAAGCAGGGGCACGAAGTGGTTGCGTCTAGCCCGCTGGTTCCGCGCAATGATCCGACACTGATGTTCGTCAACTCGGGTATGGTTCAGTTCAAGAATCTGTTTACTGGCGTCGAAACCCGCGACTACAGCCGTGCTACCACTGCACAGAAATGCGTGCGTGCAGGCGGCAAACACAACGATCTGGACAATGTGGGCTATACCGCTCGCCACCATACGTTCTTTGAAATGCTGGGGAATTTCTCATTCGGGGATTACTTTAAGCATGAGGCGATACCGTTCGCTTGGGAACTGATCACCAAAGAATTTGGTATCGATAAGAACCGTCTGTTGGCCACTGTCTATCACACCGATGATGAGGCATTTGAAATCTGGAGAAAGGTTGGTGTCCCTGAAGACCGGATCATCCGCATCGCTACTAATGACAATTTCTGGCAAATGGGCCCTACCGGCCCCTGCGGCCCGTGCACCGAAATTTTCTATGACCATGGTGATCATATCTGGGGTGGGCCTCCGGGTTCGGCTGAGGAAGATGGCGATAGGTTCATCGAAATCTGGAACATCGTTTTTATGCAGAATGAGCAGTTCGAAGACGGCTCGATGGTCGAACTCGATATGCAGTCGATCGATACCGGCATGGGATTGGAACGCATTGGTGCGTTGCTGCAAGGCAGCCACGACAATTATGACACCGATCTGTTCAAAACGCTGATCGAAGCCTCCGCGGATGCGACCGGTGTTGATCCTTATGGGGATCAAAACGTGCATCATCGCGTGATTGCGGACCACTTGCGTTCAACTTCGTTCCTGATCGCGGATGGTGTGATGCCGTCAAATGATGGGCGAGGGTATGTTCTGCGCCGTATCATGCGCCGCGCGATGCGCCATGCGCATCTGTTGGGGGCCAAAGATCCGGTGATGCATCGCCTGGTACCCACGCTGGTGCAATTGATGGGTGCGCAATATTCAGAGCTTGGTCAGGCGCAGCCACTGATCGAAGAGACACTGCTGCTTGAGGAAACTCGGTTCAAGCAAACTTTGGATCGCGGTCTGAAGCTGTTGGATGAGGAAGTCTCGGGCTTACCTGAAGGCGATCCACTACCCGGAGACTCGGCGTTCAAACTGTATGATACCTATGGTTTCCCGCTCGATCTGACGCAGGATGCGCTGCGCGAGAAAGGTCGAACCGTCGACACCGATGGATTTGACGTGGCGATGGCCGAACAAAAAGCCAAGGCACGCGCGGCGTGGGCCGGATCTGGCGAATCTGCCGATCAGGTGGTTTGGTTCGATGTGCTGGATGCGGCCGGTGCGACCGATTTCCTTGGCTACGATACTGAAAAGGCCGAGGGGCAGGTCGCTGCGTTGGTGGTCGATGGTGCATTGGTCGACAAGATCGAGAAGGGTGGTACCGGCTGGGTCGTAGTCAACCAGACACCGTTCTATGGCGAGGCCGGCGGCCAGGTCGGCGACACCGGTGAAATTCGCAGGCTGGATGAGCGCGACGATATCGCCCGTGTTGAAGACACCAGAAAGTTTGCTGATGGCAAAGTCTATGCTCACAAGGTCACGATTGATCATGGGGCGATCTCAAAAGGTGACGCAGTTGAGCTGGAAGTCGATCACGCGCGCCGCACGGCCATTCGTGCCAACCACTCCGCGACGCACCTTCTGCATGAAGCCCTGCGTGAGACATTGGGTGACCACGTAGCGCAGCGCGGGTCGCTCAACGCATCAGATCGTTTGCGGTTCGATTTCAGCCATTCCAAGGCTCTGACACTGGAAGAAGTGCAGAAAGTTGAGCGAGAGGTGAACGCATTCATCCGCCAAAACTCAACCGTGGAAACCAGGATTATGACACCGGATGACGCCCGTGAACTGGGTGCTCAAGCTCTGTTCGGTGAGAAATACGGGGATGAGGTGCGCGTGGTTTCGATGGGCAAAGCACCCACCGGCAAAGGCCAGGATGGTGAGACATGGTCGATTGAACTGTGTGGCGGCACCCATGTGCGCCAGACCGGTGATATCGGAACCTTCGTCGTGCTGGGCGATAGTGCCAGCAGCGCAGGCGTGCGGCGGATCGAGGCTTTGACCGGTGATGACGCGTTTAAGTATCTGTCGAAACAGGATCATCGCCTTTCAGCAATTGCGCTTGAGTTGAAAGCCCAGCCGGATGACGTTGTGGCGCGTGTGAAGACTCTGTTGGACGAGCGTAAATCGCTGCAGAACGAAGTTGCGCAGTTGCGCCGCGATCTGGCGATGGCCGGAGGTGCGGGGCAGGGCAGTGGCGCTGAAGCGCGCGATGTGAACGGTGTGGCGTTCTTTGCGCAGTCGCTCACGGGTGTTTCCGGAAAGGATCTGCCTGCGTTGATTGATGAGCACAAAAGCCGTCTGGGTACGGGCGCAGTATTATTGATTGCTGATACCGGCGGCAAAGCGGCTGTCGCAGCGGGTGTCACTTCGGACCTGACAGACACGGTATCTGCGGTGGATCTGGTCCGGGCGGCGGTCGCTGAACTGGGCGGCAAAGGCGGTGGCGGACGGCCTGACATGGCACAGGGGGGGGGCAAGGATGCCTCGAATGCAGAGGCTGCAATCAAGGCCGCTGAACAGGTTTTGGGAGGATAAGATGCCAGCACTTTGGATCGCACACGTCACTGTGACAGACGCCGATGCTTATGGAAAATACGCCGAGCTTGCAGGGCCGGCAATTGCGGCGCATGGGGGTGAATTCATCGCCCGCGCGGCACGTTACGTGCAGTTAGAGGGCAAAGAGCGACCACGCAATGTGGTCGCCCGCTTTCCAACCGTAGAGGCTGCGGTAGAGTGCTACAATTCTCCCGCATATCAGCAGGCATTGGGTCATGCCCGTGGCGCCAGCGAGCGAGAGCTGGTGGTCGTTGAAATTACCGACTGAGAATCAGGCTAAATCTACCTTCGCATGAAATTTGCAAATTCTGCCCGGCCCCGAGCCGTGCGTCCTGCCATGCATTTTAGCGTGGGCGGCTCTTCACGATCGCTCTGAATTTATACACATTATTACAATGGGTTGTGCGTACTTCCTGTTGATTTTGAACATATTTCTCTGTCCGATTGTGGCACTTCGCGCCACTTTCTTGCGCGGAAATGGTCACGAAATGTGACGAATTTCCGCCGTTTTTTCCGCTCAATCTCGGATTTGATTGCGTGACAACCACGGTTTGCGGATATGGTCCGGTATACAGATGGGTTCTGATCCACGCAGTTTGCAGGGATTAATAGGACTCGAGGGACAGCATGAAATTCTTTGGTACGACCATAGATGCCCACTTAAAGAGCGCTGCCAAGCTTGGCGGGCTGTTTGGTTTGGCTATCCTGATTAACGGTTCGCTGTTGTTTGGGACTGAAGCATCGGCGAAAGATGCCGCGTTTATCCCGAGTATCGCTGCCTCGCCACCACCCTCCGGTGCGCGTCAGCTTTGCGGTAAGTATTCCTGGGCATGTGCGCAAAAAGGTATCGGTTCCTTATCTACCAGCCAAGAATTGAAGCTTGTCAAAGAGATCAACCGCCGCGTTAATCGATCCACGCGAGAGGTCACGGATCAGTCGCAATACAAAACCAGTGAACTTTGGGCGCTTCCAACGTCGCGCGGTGGTGACTGCGAAGATTTTGCGCTTCTAAAGAAAAGAGATTTGATCCAGGCTGGTTTCGACCCTCGTAAACTACTGCTCGCGACAGTGTTGGATACGCGCAGAAACTCTCATGCTGTTTTGGTTTATCGGTCGAGCGGCGGCGATCTGGTCCTGGATAATTTGACCAATCAGATCAAGCCTTGGAAAGCGACGCGCTATCTGTTCTTGAGGATGCAAGACCCAAAGCAGCCACGAAATTGGGTCGGGGTTTTCGGTAAGAGCTAGAAAATCGTGAAACAAAGATACGGGCGCCTGCTATTAGCAGCGCCCGTATCTTTGTAATAGTTAACAAAATACTAGTGTTTACCCTGGTATTCGAATTTTTTTCTACCTTTTGTCTTCAGACCTTTTCTCCTTCAGCTTTAAGTTGTGTAAATTATTGTCTTTGGTTTGATTGTTATCAGGATCTTTGTTTTTTCCGTTGTCCTCGCTTTCCGGCGTCAAGAAACCAGGGTCGTTGTCTGGAGAAGGAATACGGCTCGGGCCGGAACATGAACATTCCCGCTCTGATTCATCCCATGGACCATCGTCTGATCTTAGGTTGGCAAAGCCGGTGCTCAAAGTTGGCAAGTCAGTCAAGACTGCCACAAATTGAGGACAATCAAGAATGGTACGCTCCAAAGTCAACTTAATATCTGCGCGTCTCTGGATGCAACGGAGTATGCCCGCAGTAATCATTTCGCACGTACAAATAGTGTTCGACGATACAGATTTTTGTCGTTCTCACGGCGCATTTATCAGTTGCCTAAGCGAATTCACGAAGATGAAGTGTATGATTGCTAAGGCAAAGCAATTAATAGCAGTTTGGATTCAATGCGCATAGGACACTGCTCAAACGCTCATTAACTAAACTGCCGTAGACTCGAGCGGCGTATCACTCTTGAGACAATGCCCACTTTCTGCCGCCTATTATCAAACAAGCTATTTATCTGATCACAGTGAGCTGGCTCACTCAAATGAAGATTAACCCATAAGAAACAAAAAGAAGACCTGCTGTTGCACCAGGTCTTCTTTTTCTGTGTTGTTTCTAGCCTGACGCAAAAATGTCACGAATGTGGCAATGTTTCCAAAACGTGAACAAGTTCACAGCAATGATCAGGCTGATTTTGACATCCGTTTACGCTCATGCGGATCCAGATAACGTTTGCGAAGCCGGATCGCATTGGGCGTAACCTCGACCAGTTCATCGTCGTCGATATAAGCGATTGCCTCTTCAAGCGAGAACTGAATATGAGGGGTCAGCCTTACAGCGTCGTCCGAGCCGCTGGCACGCACGTTTGTCAGCTTCTTCCCTTTCAGCGGATTCACTTCCAGATCGTTGTCTCGCGAATGCTCTCCGATCACCATGCCCTGATAGACATCAGTTTGCGGGCCAACGAACATGCGGCCACGCTCTTCCAAATTCCAAAGCGCATAGGCAACCGCCTGGCCGTTTTCCATCGAGATCAGAACACCTGCGCGTCGGCCGGGGATCTGTCCTTTATGGGCCGCCCAGCCGTGGAAGACACGGTTCAAGACACCAGTTCCGCGCGTATCGGTCAGGAACTCTCCGTGATAGCCGATCAGGCCACGAGACGGCACGTGGGCGATGATCCGGGTTTTGCCTGCCCCTGCAGGGCGCATTTCAGCCAGTTCACCTTTGCGCGCACCCGTGATTTTCTCGATCACCGCGCCAGAATATTCATCATCCACATCGATCGTGACTTCTTCGATAGGTTCAAGGCGCTGGCCGCCCTCCTCGCGGAACAAAACCTGTGGGCGCGAGATGCTGAGCTCGAACCCTTCACGGCGCATGTTTTCGATCAGAACACCCATCTGCAATTCGCCGCGACCAGCAACCTCGAAGGCTTCGCCGCCTGGCGTGTCGCTGATGCGGATGGCTACGTTCGATTCGGCTTCTTTCATCAGGCGATCACGAATGACCCGAGACTGAACCTTTTTGCCGTCACGACCGGCCAGCGGGGAATCGTTTATGCCGAAGGTCACTGTGATGGTTGGCGGATCGATAGGCTGGGCAGGCAGGGCCTCTTCGACTTGCGGGGCTACAAGGGAGTCTGCCACGGTGGCTTTGCTCATACCCGCAATCGTGACAATGTCGCCTGCTTCAGCGACGTCGATGGGTTGTTGAGCTAATCCACGGAATGCCAGGATTTTCGACGCGCGGAAGCTTTCAATCTGGGTGCCGTCTCGGCTGAGTGCCTTGAGGCTGTCACCTGCTTTCAGAGTTCCACTTTCCACGCGACCGGTCAGAATGCGACCGATGAATGGATCGCTGCCCAAAGTGGTGGCGAGCATCCTGAACGGTTCGTCCTTTTTCTCGATCTGCTTGGGGGCGGGGACGTGATCAACGATCAGATCGAACAGGGCGGTCAAGTCCTTGCGCGGACCGTCAAGCTCCATATCGGCCCAGCCGGACCGGCCCGAAGCATACATGGCCGGGAAGTCCAGCTGATCGTCATCGGCGCCCAAGTTGGCGAAAAGGTCGAAACATTCGTCCAGAGCGCGATCAGGCTCGGCATCGGGTTTGTCGACCTTGTTCAGCACGACAATCGGGCGCAGGCCCAAAGCCAGCGCCTTTGAGGTCACGAATTTGGTTTGCGGCATCGGGCCTTCGGCGGCGTCGACCAGCAGTACAACGCCGTCGACCATGCTGAGAATACGTTCGACTTCCCCACCGAAATCAGCGTGGCCGGGGGTGTCGACGATGTTGATGCGGGTATCCTTCCACTCAACGCTGGTGGCTTTGGCCAGGATGGTAATGCCGCGTTCGCGTTCCAGGTCGTTGCTGTCCATGGCGCGTTCTGCCACGGCCTGGTTTTCCCGGAACGCGCCGGATTGTTTAAGCAGCTCATCCACCAGGGTCGTCTTGCCGTGGTCCACGTGAGCGATGATTGCGATGTTGCGCAGGTCCATGAGAGGTCAGCCTTTGAACGGGAAGTTGCCGCGCGCATAACGCGGCGCGACAAAATATACCAGCCCTAACCGGCGGTCAGTGGCCCGCTGTAGCTGAAAACAGGTGGATGATCAGAATGCCGCTCAAAATCATGCCCAAACCCAAGACTGCGGGCCAATCGAGTTTTTGGCCAAAAACCAGAAATCCAATCAGTGCGATCAGGGCAATACCAAGGCCCGACCAGATTGCATAGACAATGCCCACAGGCATGACCTTTAACGTGAGGGCCATAAGATAAAAGGCCGACCCATAGCCAACCACGACAAGAGCCGACGGCCAAAATCGCGTAAACTGATGGCTAGCCTGCAACGCAGTCGTGCCGATGGTTTCCGCGATAACAGCCAACATTAGGATTAGGTAGGTCTTTGGCACGAGCGATGCCTCTCTGAATTATCGCGAAAGGTTGAGCATACTTGCGATCATTTGGGCAAGGGGATTCACATGCAGATGATCAAAACCCTAACTTTACCAAAGGTCAGGTAAACCCGACTATTCGGGCTTTTGCATTCGTGCTAAACACTCGATTGTTTTTAGTGTGTTTTTAATGAGTTTGATAAGATGACGACTTTTGCAAAATCGGTCATTATCGTTTCGGTTTTGATTGTGGCGTTGGGGTGGCTTGCAGACGGGGGGTCCGTCGACATTGATGCAGCCCAAAATGTTGAGCGGTTCACAGGTTTTCCGGTTTAGGCGCCCACCGAGCGATATCCTCGAAAAGGAGCTTTCGGGCTCCTTTTCTTTTCTTCAGACGCTGAGCAATCTTTACTGCTTTTCGATCGCTTTCAGCTTGGATCGATGTTCAGACAGTCTTTTCACCACGAATTGCCGCGCCTTGCGTTCCGCCAGCCTAACCCGGATTTCGGTCAAGAACGCTTCTTCCAGAGATTGCGAGGCTGCACCGAGAACGTCTCCAACCTCCACAAAGAATCGATCCTCGCCCGTCTCGTCCATAACCTTCATCGTGTCCTCGGCCAATCTGGCGGCCAGGGTAGTGATGGTATCGGACATCAGCGCGTATTCTCTGTCAGGCGACGTTTCACGTAATCCGTCACATCTGTCATCAGTGTGTCCATGTGGCGGTCTTGGAAGAAGTGATCGGCACCTTCCACCTCATTATGGGTGATGGTGATACCCTTTTGTTCATGCAGCTTTCCGACCAGAGACGCAGTGTCTGCAGGTGGCGCTACACGGTCCGCCAATCCGTTGATGATCAAGCCAGAAGACGGGCAGGGTGCCAGGAACGAAAAGTCGTACATGTTTGCGGGCGGCGATACACTGATGAAGCCAGTGATCTCGGGGCGGCGCATCAGAAGCTGCATTCCGATCCATGCACCGAACGAGAACCCAGCGACCCAGCAATGCTTGGAGTTGTTGTTCATCGACTGAAGGTAATCCAGCGCTGATGCTGCATCGCTCAGCTCACCTACACCCTGGTCATACTCGCCCTGGCTGCGACCAACGCCGCGAAAGTTAAAACGCAGAACCGTGAAGCCCATGTTGTAAAAGGCGTAATGCAGGTTATAGACCACCTTGTTGTTCATGGTCCCGCCAAATTGTGGATGCGGGTGAAGCACGATAGCGATCGGTGCGTCTTTTTCCTTTTGCGGGTGGTAGCGGCCTTCCAGGCGGCCTTCGGGTCCGGGAAAAATCACCTCGGGCATGTGTGCTTTGGTCCTGTTTTTTGACGCGTCGGCCCCGAGATTATCTTGACGGTAATCCTCAGGTACCTTAGAACGGTTCTAATTACATTGTGTCGCGTGAAAACGCTGTCAGTGGGAGATACGCACTGGCTCGGGCGACGTCAATGTTTTCGCGCAGTTCTTGCCTGAAGGAAACAAAATGAAGCTGTCTACCAAAGGCCGCTATGCGATGGTTGCGCTGGCGGATATCGCCCTTCAGTCCTCGGACAAACTCGTCACGTTGGGCGAGATTTCCGAACGTCAGGATATTTCACTGCCGTATTTGGAGCAGCTTTTCGTGAAACTGCGCCGAGCTGATCTGGTCAGTTCAGTACGCGGACCGGGTGGGGGCTATCGCCTGGCGCGACCAGCCTCGGAAATCCGTGTGGTCGAGATACTGGCCGCGGTTGATGAGACGGTGGATGCGATGCACAAGGGGGCAGGTGCCTCGGGCGCGTCTTCGGGCAGCCGGGCGCAATCACTGACCAATCGGTTGTGGGAAAGCCTGAGCGCGAATGTTTACGTATTCCTGCATCAAACGCGGCTGTCGGATGTAATTCGGAATGATCTTGCACCGTGTCCCGCTGTTCCTAGCTTGTTCGCAGTCGTGGACGATTGATCTGATGACGTTTTTCTGTGTTCTGTCAAAACCCATCTTGGAAAAGATACATCTATGAAACGGGTTTATCTCGACCATAACGCAACCTCCGCTCTGAGGCCCGAGGCCCGCGATGCAATGATCGCGGCGATGGATTTGGTGGGCAATCCGTCCTCGGTCCATGCCGAAGGGCGCGCCGCAAAAGCGGTGGTCGAGAAAGCGCGGGCTCAAATCGCAACAGCGTTTGGGGCCGATGGTGCCGACATCGTGTTTACATCCGGCGCGACTGAGGCAGCGGCTTTGGCCATGGCGGGGCGCGATCTTCAAGGTGCAGCGATTGAACATGACGCGGTAAGAGCTTGGATTAATGAGGTTCTGCCTGTCTCCCAAGGCGGTTACGTTGACGTGCCGGACGCTTCCCGATCCACGCTGCAACTGGCCAATTCGGAAACTGGAATTGTTCAAACTTTGCCTGCCGGTCTTGCGGTCACCGACGCGACTCAGGCTTTTGGTAAGTTGCCGATAGCCTTCAACTGGCTGGGGGCTGAGATGGCGCTGATTTCAGCCCACAAACTTGGCGGGTCAAAAGGGATCGGGGCGTTGGTGATGAAACGCGGCACCGATCTTGCTGCGCAAATCAAGGGCGGCGGGCAGGAGATGGGGCGTCGCTCGGGTACAGAAAATGTCACTGGAATTGCGGGGTTCGGAGCAGCAGCTGAAGCCGCGTCCCGTGATTTAGCAAATGGCGTTTGGGAAAACGTTGCAGAACTTAGAAATATTCTAGAAAACGCTCTTGAGGCTGGTACGAAAGCTACTATTTTTGTCGGGAAAGACCAAAGGCGACTCCCCAACACTCTGTGCTTCGCCACACCGGGATGGAAGGGCGAGACACAGGTCATGCAGATGGATTTGTCAGGCTTCGCGATCAGTGCTGGCTCGGCCTGTTCCAGTGGCAAGGTTCGTGCAAGCGCCGTACTGACGGCCATGGGATTTGATGAGATGACGGCCTATAGCGCAATCCGCGTATCGCTGGGGCCGGAGACGGCAGAAGAAGATGTGCTGCGTTTCGCGGAAACGTGGCTTGAAAAAGAGAAAAAGCATCGCGCGCGGGCCGCGTGATCTTACGGAGGGTGAATTATGGCCGCTTTGGACCAGACCCAGGTGAAAGAGGGTGTCGATCAGGAAACCGTAGACGCGGTTCGCGAGGTCAGCACTTATAAATACGGCTGGGAAACTGATATCGAGATGGAGTATGCGCCAAAAGGCGTGAATCCCGATATCGTTCGTCTGATCTCGGACAAAAATGATGAACCTGAGTGGATGACCGAATGGCGTCTGGCCGCGTTCGAGCGCTGGACGCAGATGGAAGAGCCTAAATGGGCGATGGTGCACTACCCGCCGATCGACTTTCAGGACCAGTATTATTATGCCCGTCCGAAATCGATGGAAGATAAACCCAAATCTCTGGATGAGGTCGATCCAAAGCTTCTGGCGACTTACGAAAAGCTAGGTATCCCTCTGAAAGAACAGATGATCCTGGCAGGTGTCGAGGGCGCTGAGAATGCACCGGCAGAAGGCCGTAAAGTTGCTGTTGATGCAGTATTTGACTCGGTTTCGGTCGGGACGACTTTTCAGGAAGAGTTGAAGAAAGCCGGCGTTATCTTCTGCTCGATTTCCGAGGCGATCAAAGAGCATCCGGAACTGGTCAAGAAATACTTAGGGACGGTCGTACCGGTCTCGGACAATTTCTATGCCACGCTGAACTCAGCTGTATTCTCGGACGGCTCGTTTGTTTATGTCCCTCCGGGCGTGCGCTGCCCGATGGAACTGAGCACATATTTCCGCATCAATGCAGAAAATACCGGCCAGTTTGAGCGCACGCTGATCATCGCCGACAAGGGCTCTTACGTCTCGTATTTGGAAGGCTGCACGGCGCCTCAGCGCGACACTGCACAGCTTCACGCGGCGGTTGTCGAGATTATCGTCGAAGAAGATGCCGAGGTGAAATACTCGACCGTTCAGAACTGGTTCCCCGGGGATGAGAATGGCAAAGGCGGTATCTACAACTTTGTGACCAAGCGCGCCGATTGTCGAGGTGATCGGTCCAAGGTGATGTGGACGCAGGTCGAAACCGGCTCGGCTGTGACCTGGAAATACCCGTCCTGCATCCTGCGTGGCGACGATAGCCAGGGTGAGTTCTACTCGATCGCAATCACGAACAACATGCAGCAAGCCGACACCGGCACCAAGATGGTGCATTTGGGCAAGAACACCAAGTCGCGGATCGTATCGAAAGGGATCAGTGCCGGTAAGGCGCAGAATACCTATCGTGGTCTGGTGTCGATGCATCCAAAGGCCAAGGACAGCCGCAACTATACGCAGTGCGACAGCTTGCTGATTGGCGACAAATGCGGGGCGCATACGGTTCCGTATATCGAGGTGAAGAACAACTCATCTCGGGTCGAGCACGAGGCGACTACCTCGAAGGTAGACGACGATCAGCTGTTCTATTGCCGTCAGCGTGGCATGGACGAGGAAGAAGCCGTGGCCTTGGTCGTCAACGGGTTCTGCAAGGACGTTCTGCAGGCGCTGCCGATGGAATTTGCGATGGAAGCGCAACAGCTTGTGGCAATCAGCCTTGAGGGATCAGTCGGCTGATGACACCAAAACCCCAACAGCGAATCCGAAAGGACGATGTCCTGACCGTGCTTGGCTATGCGTTGCCGGTGCTTGGCGGCCTGTTGGGGGTTGCTTACGTCAATACCAAGTACATGGACTTCATAAACCCGGTTTGGGCAGTGGGCGCAGGCGCGTTGCTTGGATGGATCATCGCCCGCGTGATCCGCAAGGTGCTGGGATAAGAACTTATCGGGGCCGCAATGCGCCCCTTGCGAGATGCTAAAGGACAGAAAATGCTGGAAATCAATAACCTGCACGTCAAACTTGAGGAAGAAGACAAGCAAATTCTGAAAGGGGTCGACCTGACGGTCGAGCCTGGCAAGGTGCATGCGATCATGGGGCCCAATGGCTCGGGCAAATCAACGCTCAGCTACGTGTTGTCTGGTCGTGATGGCTATGAGGTGACCGAGGGCGGCGCGACGCTTGATGGCGATGATCTGCTTGAGATGGAACCGGAAGAACGTGCAGCCGCAGGTGTGTTTCTGGCGTTCCAGTACCCGGTCGAGATTCCCGGTGTGGGCAACATGACCTTCCTGCGCACCGCCGTGAATGCGCAGCGCAAAGCACGTGGCGAGGAAGAGCTGTCGGCGACGGATTTTTTGAAAGAGGTTCGTGCCAAGGCCAAGGCGCTGAAAATCGACGCTGAAATGTTGAAACGTCCGGTCAATGTTGGCTTTTCGGGTGGTGAGAAAAAGCGCAACGAAATCCTGCAAATGGCGATGCTTGAGCCGAAGATGTGCATCCTGGATGAGACAGACTCGGGCCTTGACGTGGACGCGATGAAACTGGTGGCCGAGGGCGTAAACGCGTTGCGTGATGAGGGGCGCGGGTTCCTTGTTATCACGCACTATCAGCGGCTTCTCGATCACATCAAACCTGACGTGGTTCACATCATGGCGGATGGTCGTATCGTGAAATCCGGTGGTCCCGAACTGGCGCTGGAAGTTGAAAACAACGGCTATGCCGACATTCTGGCCGAGGTGAACTGATGGCTTTGCCCCAAGCGAAACAAACGGCGACCGAGGAACGGCTGGCAGCGCTGACCATGCCGGATGCGGGATGCACACGCAAAGCGCGCGAAGCCGCAATTGCACGTGTACGCGCGATGGGTTTGCCCAGTCGTCGAGATGAATACTGGAAATATACCCGTCCAGACACTCTGGTCTCTGCGGAAGCTCCCAGCGCTGCTTTGTTCAAAACGGATGAACCGGCTCTGTTCCACGCGCTCGACCGGCTGAAGATCGTTTTCATTGATGGCGTATTCAGCCCGGAAGAGTCTGATGATCTGTCTCTGGAGGGTGTAACGATCGATCGGCTGGAAGATATCTGTTGCAAAGATATCCATTGGGCCAAAGAGTTATACGGCGTTCTTGAAGCAAAAGGCCAACAACCGGTGCCGCGTCCATTGGCGGCGTTGAATACGGCCTATGCGTCAGATGGAGTTGCCATTCATGTATCCGGCAAGCCGAGCAAACCGATTAACCTGATTTATCGCCATGAATCTGAAACGTCGGATGCGATCCTGCATCACGTCGTTCGGGTTGAAAGCGGTGCCGAAGTCACGATCCTTGAAAACGGACCCGCAGCGTCGCGCTTCAACAAATGCATGGAGATCGATATCGCCCACAATGGCACGCTGCATCATATCCGTGCGCAGGGCAGGGATCATCAACGCCGTGCGGCGACTCATATGTTCTCGCGGCTTGGTAAGGAATCCGTCTATAAATCCTTCACGCTGACCGTGAACGGAGTTTTAACGCGTAACGAGCAAGTCGTCGAACTGACGGGTGACGATGCGGTCGCGCACGTGGCGGGTGCGTGTGTTGGAGACGGTGATTTTCTCCATGATGACACGGTCTTTGTCACCCATGATGCGGTGAATTGCGAGAGCCGCCAAGTGTTCAAGAAGGTGCTTCGCAACGGTGCGACGGGTGTTTTTCAGGGCAAGATCTTGGTGAAGGAAGGTGCCCAGAAAACCGATGGTTACCAGATCAGCCAGTCATTGCTTCTGGACGATGACAGTCAGTTCCTCGCCAAACCCGAGCTTGAGATTTACGCCGATGACGTTGCGTGTTCGCACGGTTCGACCTCGGGCGCCATCGATGAAACGGCTTTGTTCTACCTGCGCTCCCGTGGCGTCCCAACGGCAGAAGCAACCGACATGTTGACACTGGCCTTCCTAGCTGAAGCCGTTGATGAAATCGAGGATGAGGATCTGGCAGCTGATATCGTGTCCCGATTGCAAGATTGGCTGGCACGCCGCCGCTGATGCCTGTCACAACTGATATCGTGGCCACGTATCGCGGACCGGGGCGTGTGGTGCGTCGACTGCTTGATATGGGGCCGCGCGAGGATCGCGCATTGGCGTTTGTGATGGCGTTCTGTGTAATAGGCTTTATCGCACAGTTGCCCGGCCTTGCACGGAGGGCTCATCTGGAAGGGATAGAGCTGAACATGCTGATGGGCGGGGCCCTGTTGGGCTCGGTCTTTATTCTGCCATTGTGCTTTTATCTTCTTGCTTGGCTCACCCATTTCATCGCGCGGATGATGGGGGGCGTTGGCACCAGCTATGGCGCGCGGCTAGCCTTGTTCTGGGCGCTTCTCGCGTCAGCGCCTTTGGTGTTGCTGAATGGGCTGGTGTCCGGTTTCATCGGCCCCGGGTCAGCGCAAACACTTGTGGGGCTGTTATGGGTTGCGGTTTTTCTCTGGTTCTGGTTGTCGGGCCTCAAGCAATCGCAAAAGGCTGCTAAATGAATTCCACCGCACTGCTCAACCTGGTCGTTCTGACCCTGTCCAATCCAGCCGAAGCCGCAAGACAATTGCTCGCGTTGCGGCTGGGTACGGAGGTACTATGGCTCTCCTTTTCTCTTGCGGTGATCCTGAACGCTCTGGTCCAGTCTGCGTCCAGCTTCGTCCTGCCGCTTATCAGTCCGGATGTTCAGCAACTGGCTGAGCCACTATCGAGGACGCTTTTTGTTTCCGTTGCGGCAATCATGATCAGCGTCGTGACGTTCCTATTAGTGGGCCGCGTCCTGGGTGGAACGGGAACGTTCAATGACTTCATGACGCTGATTGTCTGGTTGCAAATCCTGCAAATTGCGGGGCAAGCAATCATTCTAGCGCTGGTTGCAGCGCTGCCGTTTCTATTCTTACCGGCCAGTCTGGCGATGCTGGGTCTTAGCCTATACATCACCCTGCATTTTCTCAACGAGGCGCATCGATTTAATTCGTTGGGAAAGTCGTTTGTTGTGATCCTGATCTCTGGTCTTGTGGCCGTCCCGTTTGTTCTTTGGCTGATCCCCGCCGGGTCTGTATAGGGAAGTCCTGTCTATGTATGACGTACAAAAAATCCGCGCAGATTTTCCGATCCTGTCACGTCAGGTCAACGGAAAGCCGCTGACTTATCTAGACAATGGGGCCTCCGCGCAGAAACCCCAGGTAGTGATCGACGCGATCACGCAGGTCTATGCGCACGAATATTCGAACGTGCATCGAGGGCTTCACTATCTGTCAAATCTCGCGACCGAGAAATATGAGGCCGTCCGTGGCACGGTTGCGCGGTTTCTGGGCGTATCAAACGAGAATGAGATTGTCCTGAATTCGGGTACGACCGAGGGAATCAATTTGGTCGCCTACGGTTGGGCAATGCCACGCCTGCAGGCGGGGGACGAGATTGTCCTCAGCGTGATGGAACATCACGCCAACATCGTGCCGTGGCACTTCCTGCGCGAACGGCAGGGCGTGGTGCTGAAATGGATCGACGTCGATGCGACCGGCCATCTTGACCCTCAGGCGGTAATCGACGCCATTGGCCCCAAGACAAAGCTGGTTGCGGTGACCCAGTGCTCGAACGTGCTGGGCTCTGTGGTTGATGTCAAAGCAATCACGCAAGCCGCCCACGTCAAAGGCGTTCCGGTTCTGGTGGATGGCAGCCAGGGCGCGGTTCATATGCCCGTCAATGTCGATGACATCGGATGTGACTTCTATGCCATCACGGGTCATAAACTGTACGGCCCATCCGGTTCTGGCGCAATTTTTATCAAATCGGACCGCATGGCTGAAATGCGCCCCTTTATTGGTGGCGGTGACATGATCAAAGAGGTTTCAAAAGATCAGGTGATCTACAACGATCCGCCAATGAAGTTCGAGGCCGGAACCCCCGGCATCGTGCAGACCATCGGGTTGGGTGTGGCGCTTGACTATATGATGGACCTTGGCATGGAGAGCATCGCATCGCATGAGGCCGGCTTGCGCGACTATGCGATGCAACGGTTGAATGGATTGAACTGGCTGCAGGTTCAAGGCACCACAGCGAACAAAGCCGCGATATTCAGCTTTACTTTGGATGGGGCAGGGCATGCCCATGATGTTTCAACCATTCTGGACAAAAAGGGTGTCGCCGTGCGCGCAGGCCACCACTGCGCCGGGCCGCTGATGGATCATTTGGGGGTCACTGCTACCTGTCGTGCCAGCTTTGGGCTCTATAACACGACGGATGAGGTCGACACTCTGATCGATGCGTTGGAGCTTGCCCACGATCTGTTTGCCTGATCGTACTGCGGATTTGCAGTTGCACCCGGATTGGAACGAGGGTAGCTAACGGCCAAGGCACCTGTAGCTCAGCTGGATAGAGCGCTGCCCTCCGAAGGCAGAGGCCAGAGGTTCGAATCCTCTCAGGTGCGCCATTTCACCCTTGCTAGTCGTCATATTACGCAGAACTGACGGTGCACGAACCTGTTTTTCCAGGCAAAACAAAACCCCCGCCAGAACTATCTGATGGGGGTTGTGCAACAGCGAAAGATGAAATGCTCGATTAGCCGCGCCACGAGCGGATGACACCGCAATCCATGTGAACGAAATTCGAACGATAGTACTGTCCAACGCCACCGGCACGACAGGCCATCGCTGCCTTGCCCATTTGCGAGACCGAGCGTGATGACAGTCGCAGATCAGCAGCCTGACCCTTCATATGAAGCGAATTCTTCGCAACACCCCGCGAGCGGCGGCGCAGCATTGCGTTGGTTTGCGGTGAGCGGTAACCCGACAGCAGCATGTAGGGTTCGCTGACATCCAGAAGATTGTGGGTGGCAGCCATGATGTCGATGGTCCTCAGGTCCACGGACTTGACTTGATCGCTGCGCCAGTCGCGCATGAAGTGGTTGACCTCTTTCACCGCGTCTTTGATGTATTTGCCATCAACCCAATAGACCATATCGATACGTTCACCGGTACGGCCGGAATACATGCGGATACGGCGAATATCACCTCCGCCGCGAAGGAAACCTGCTGCGTTGGAATATGTGGGGGCTGCAACAACTGCGGTTGCGGCGAATGCGCCCAATAGGGCACGCCGGGTCAGGCCCGAGGTACTGCTCTTGGTCATTTTTTGTTTCGTCCCGTACTGTTCCTGCCTGCACACGATGTTACGCGCGCCGTATTAATTTTTTCCCATCCCAGATGCGGGATTTATGGCACAGTAGGATTCAACAGCCAAGAAATCTTTGGTCGCAGTCAAATCAAGGGGGAAATTTCGGCAGTTTTTTGCGCAACTGATGCAAGTATGCTTGCTTTTGGCGCAGTTCGCGCGTCGGCGATGCAAACGCGCACCAGGGGTCAAAGAAGCGGTCTGGTGATGAATTTGTGAATAGACATCAGGCGCTCAGCAAAACATTATTTTCAGACGCCGCTTATAGGGCGTGCCAAGTCATTGAAGAAACAGGGCCATCCTATGTCATTTGTTACCCGTGCTCGTTCAAGTGTTTTTATCGCCGCTTTCCTTGTGGCTTCGGCCTCAGTCGCGCAGGCGGGGACGGATGGCACAGCGTTTCAATTGGCCGTTGCGGAACGTGTGTCCAACAGCCCGGCAATTGCTGAGTTTTATCGCACAAACGGGTTTGATCCGGTTTGGGTTGGCGATACGCCCGAACACGCTGCACGACGCAAAGCTCTGATCGAAGCGCTTTCGACGACCGACCTGCATGGATTGCCTGGGGCACAATACGACGTCCAGACTTTGGTGACAAAGATGCAGGACGCGCGCAACACCCGTGATCTGGGCATGCTCGAGGCCGAGCTGACTCGGGTTTTTGTCAAATATGCCAGAGACTTGCATTCCGGTTCTGTAACGCCTTCGCAGATTGATCCCGGCCTAGTGCGGGCAGTGGAACGACGCAGCGCCGCAGAGCATCTTGAACTGCTCGATTCCAGCCAGGGTGATACCTATTTCAGGGATATGATGCCTCAATCGCGCCAGTATCTTGCGCTGTTGAAACAGAAGAAGGCGCTGGAAGCGCTGATGATACAAGGTGGCTGGGGCGAGACCGTTCCTGTCTCCAAGCTTGAGCTTGGGGACACAGGGAGCAATGTCATCAGGCTGCGCAATCGACTTGTCGCGATGGGTTATCTGAAGCCTAATGCCAGCCCAAACTATGATGATGCGCTGTTTGCGGCGGTGCAATCCTTTCAGGCTGCTCATGGTCTTGAGGCGGATGGCGTAGCTGGCAAAGGCACTATTTCCGAGATCAATCGCCCAGTTTCAGACCGCTTGAAAGCTGTTTACGTTGCGCTTGAACGGGAGCGCTGGTTACCCAAAGACCGTGGTGAGCGGCATATTCTGGTGAATCTGGCCGATTTTTCTGCCAAGATCGTCGATGACGGGCAGGTCACGTTTGAGACTCGTGCCGTGATCGGCAAAAACACACATGATCGCCGTAGCCCAGAGTTCTCGGATGAGATGGAGCATATGGTGATCAACCCAAGTTGGTATGTGCCACGCTCGATCATCACGAAGGAATATCTGCCGCAATTACGGGCCAATCCAAATGCTGTCGGCCATATCCAGATCACCGACCGCCGTGGCCGTCAGGTAAATCGTGGAGCGGTTGACTTTACCCAGTTCACTGCACGTAATTTCCCGTTCTCCATGCGTCAGCCCCCGAGCAAAAGCAACGCACTGGGGCTAGTGAAGTTCATGTTCCCTAATAAGTACAACATCTATCTGCATGATACGCCTCAGAAATCTCTGTTCGCACGCGAGGTTCGGGCATTCTCGCATGGATGCATCCGTTTGGCGCAACCGTTCGAGTTTGCCTATAAGCTGCTGGCCAAGCAGGAAGAGGATCCAAAGGCGTTTTTCCACCGCGTGCTGAACACGGGCAAAGAAACGAAGGTTGAACTGGATAAAAAAATTCCGGTGCATCTGATTTATCGCACGGCCTATATTGGCCCCAAAGGCGAGGTGCAGTATCGCCGCGACGTGTATGACCGGGATCGCAAGATCTGGGAAGCGCTGCAAAAGGCAGGGGTGGTCCTGCCGGACGTTCAAGGGTAATCACGAGGCAAATCCCGCCACGAGGACGCCCGACATGCAGTTTACCGTTCAACAAATCGCCGATTCCCTGGGGGTCGTCGCAGAAGGCCAGACTGGCCTGACCATCTTGCGGGCAGCCGAGCCGGGAGATGCCGGGCCAACCGATCTGGCCATGGCGATGTCGCCAAAATATGCTGAAGCTTTGGAGACCGGTTCAGCACGGGCCGCGGTTTTGTGGGATGGCGCGGACTGGAAAGCACTGGGGCTTGAGGCCGCCATTTTTGTGCAACGCCCCCGCATGGCGATGGCAGGGATCACCGCGATGCTGGATCGCGGGCAGGGGATTGCGCCGGGAATTCATCCGTCGGCTGTCATTGATGAAACCGCCGAGATCGGGGGCGACGTATCGGTCGGCCCGCTTGCTGTTATCGGTGCGCGCGCGCGCGTCGGCGCGGGTTCGGTTATCGGCGCGCATTGCGTGATCGGTATGGATGCGTCGCTTGGTGAAAACGCTCTGCTGCGCGAAATGGTCAGCATCGGTGCGCGGGCTCAAATCGGTGATCGCTTTATCGCGCAGCCGGGTGCCCGTATCGGCGGGGACGGTTTCAGCTATGTCACACCAGAAGTCTCGGGTGCCGAAAATGCGCGGAAAACTCTGGGTGATCAGGGGGGTGCAAAGGCGCAAAGCTGGTTGCGCATCCATTCGCTGGGTGCGGTCGAGATTGGCGATGACGTCGAGGTCGGCTCGAACTGCACTGTAGACAACGGGACCATACGCAATACTGTAATCGGAAGTGGATCGAAACTGGATAATCTTGTCCACGTGGGACACAACACCCGAGTCGGGCAGGATTGTTTGTTATGTGGGCAAACCGGCGTTTCTGGTTCGGTCGAGATTGGTAATAACGTAGTACTGGGTGGTCAGACTGGTGTTGTCGATAATATTTTCATAGGTGATGGCGTGATTGCCGGTGGCGGCACCAAGATTCTGTCAAATGTTCCTGCTGGTCGCGTGATCATGGGCTACCCGGGCATTAAAATGGAAAGCCATACCGAGATATATAAAGCCCAACGTCGTCTGCCCCGATTGTCGCGCGACGTCGAGGCGTTGAAAAAGGCTGTTTTCAAACAGCCTTCAAGTGATTAAATCATCCCCAAGGCGAAAATCAGGGGATCGAGATGAGCATCAGCGACCGCGTCATAGCAATCATTGCCGAACAGGCCGTGCTTGAGCCTTCGGATGTGACGCCCGACAGTACGCTCGAAGAATTGGGCATCGATAGCCTGGGTCTAGTTGAGAGTATCTTTGCCATCGAGGAAGAGTTCGATATCACCGTGCCCTTCAACGCAAACGAGCCCACATCCGGCGATTTCGACATTTCGAATGTGACAGCGATCATTGCGGGTATCGAAAAACTCGTGTCTGAAAAGGTCTGACCGCTGGTATGAAACGCGTCGTCATTACGGGTGCTGGCACCATTAACGCGTTGGGCCATTCCGTCCCCGACACTCTGGAAGCCATGCGCGAGGGTCGTTGTGGTATCTCCGAGCTTGAGTTTCGTGATGTGGATCGCCTGTCGATCAAGATCGGCGGTCAAGTCCGGGGTTTTGAGGCCGAGGGCCGTTTCAACCGCCAACAGATGACGCTGTATGATCGGTTCACGCAGTTCACGTTAACCGCCGCCAAAGAAGCGATCGATCAATCCGGTATCGTATTCTCGGGTGACACAGCCGCGCGGTCGGGGGTGGTGCTGGGAACGGCCGGTGGTGGCGTCTCCACCTGGGATGACAACTACCGCTCGGTTTACGAGGATGGCAAAAATCGCGTGCATCCTTTTGTCGTGCCCAAGCTGATGAACAACGCGGCGGCCAGCCACGTTTCGATGGAGCACAACCTAAAAGGCCCTAGCTTTACAGTATCAACAGCGTGTGCGTCCTCGAACCATGCAATGGCGCAGGCATTTCAGATGGTGCGCAGCGGGGCAGCGCCCGCAATGGTGACCGGTGGGTCCGAGTCGATGCTGTGCTTTGGTGGCGTCAAGGCATGGGAAGGGCTTCGCGTCATGTCAAAAGATGCCTGTCGGCCCTTTAGCGCAAACCGAAACGGGATGGTGCAAGGCGAAGGTGCGGGTGTTTTTGTGTTCGAAGAATACGAACACGCGCGCGCGCGCGGAGCAGATATCATGTGCGAGGTCGTGGGCTTCGCCATGTCCTCGGACGCGGCCGACATAGTTATGCCGAGCAAACAGGGTGCAGCACGGGCCATGGCCGGGGCGCTATCGGATGCACGGCTGAATGCAAGCGATGTGGGTTACATAAATGCCCATGGGACCGGCACGGCTGCAAATGACAAAACCGAATGTGCAGCCGTTGCTGGTGTGTTTGGTCCGCACGCCGACGATCTGATGATTTCGTCAACAAAGTCCATGCACGGACACCTGATCGGCGGTACCGGCGCAGTTGAGCTATTAGCCTGTATCATGGCCCTGCGCGACGGGGTGATCGCCCCGACCATTGGCTATGAAGAGCCCGACCCCGAATGCGCGCTGGATGTGGTGCCAAACGAGGCGCGTGAGGCGAAAGTTAATGTCGCCCTTAGCAATGCTTTCGCCTTTGGTGGGCTGAACGCCGTTCTTGCGTTGAAGCGTATATGAAGAAGCCGCCGTGTTATCACGGCGGCTTTCTTATTCGATGCTTTTGCGGGGCTTAGTTTATGGAAACGTTCAGTCCGTCAAAGCCTGCTGTGAAGCCAGACAAAGACATGTCCATATTCAGAACCTGATCTGGCAGGCGCGCAGGAACCAGCGACAGCACTGCCTTTTGGCCTGATTTCATCGCGTCGATATCACCCTGTGTCAAACCCAGTTGCGCCACGCAGCCAACTGGAATGCAGTGGTGATAATTGTAAAGCTTGCGCGGTGCCCCATCGATCGACATAGCCAATTGCGCCTGCAGCAGGGTTTCGAGCGGTACAACAACATTCGCCCAAGCAACAGCGGCACCGCCTTCGGGCAGTTTTCCGATCGAAACTTCGGCAATCGGATCACCCTGTTGGTTATTGAGGATCTGAACCATCGCGCAGGGATCGTCTTCGCCTTCGGTTTTGATGCAGGAAATATTCCATTCACCCGTTTGTTCTTTGACGTATTGCTCGCCAACACGGGGACCGGATTCACCCAGATCCAGATCGCTGCCAACTTCGGCTTCAGCACCGGCTTCAGGTTGCTGTGTGGTTTCCTGCGCAAATGCTGTTCCGCATAACAGTGCTGCGGCCGCCACATTAAAAGGGACAAGTTTCCTGATCATGAATGCCTCATCTAACTGATCCAGTTTTTTGTTTCCTCTATCACCGCAATTCAGTGGTGTCAGGGTAAATCCGAATTCCAGACCGGGAATTGATCGTTTTTTGCCGAAATGCGTGGGAAACACCGCGATCTGCAACGAAAAAGGGAGCCGGTGGAGCGGCTCCCTTCCTGAATATTTTCTCCCCGTCGGACTGGCCGACTTAGTTATGCGCAGACGTTACGAAAGGGGAACCCGTTGGTCAACTCCTAACCCTAAAAAACTATTCTTGCGTCTTTCGGTTTTTGTAGAATTTAAAAAAAGCCGTGCCCAAAGGCACGGCCAGTCGACAGGGAGGAAGTTTGCCCCCGCAGCCAAGCCACGAGAAGCAACATTTACTCTCGCAGCGAAAGGTTAACTTTGTATGCTTGCAGCAGATCGGTAGAATTCGGGACAGATTTTCAATGGACAACAAGATCTTCGTAGGCGGTGGTGGCGACGGCTATTCAGTGGCACAGGGGCTGTCGCTGAAATATGCGAACCGCCATGGCCTGATTGCTGGTGCGACCGGTACGGGCAAAACGGTTACGCTGCAAATTCTGGCTGAAGGCTTCTCACAGGCGGGGGTTCCAGTGTTTCTGGCCGATGTGAAAGGTGACTTGTCGGGGCTGGCGCTGCCTGGAAGCGAAACCCACAAATTACACCAGGCTTTTTTGGATCGGGCCGCGAAGATCGGGTTCGGCACATTCTCTTACGCCGCGTGTCCAGTCACGTTCTGGGATCTGTTTGGCGAGCAGGGGCATCCGGTCCGGACCACAGTAACCGAGATGGGCCCACTGCTGCTATCGCGATTGATGGAACTGAGTGAGGCGCAGGAAGGCATTCTGAACATCGCCTTTCGGGTCGCAGACGAAGAAGGCATGCCGCTGCTCGACCTGAAAGACCTGCAGGCATTGCTGGTCTGGATAGGCGAGAATCGCGCCCAACTATCGCTGCGCTATGGCAATGTCTCGACATCTTCGATCGGTGCTATTCAACGCCGCTTGCTGGTTCTGGAAAATCAGGGCGGTACCAATCTGTTTGGCGAGCCTGCGTTGGACCTGGCCGACCTGATGCGGACAGATGCGAACGGGCAGGGGATGGTGAACATTCTGGCCTCTGACAAGCTGATGGGCTCTCCGCGCCTATACGCGACTTTCCTGTTGTGGCTGCTTAGCGAATTGTTTGAAGAACTGCCCGAAGTGGGGGACCCTGAAAAACCGAAGCTGGTGTTCTTCTTTGACGAAGCGCACTTGCTGTTCGAGGACGCCCCCAAGGTGCTGGTGGACAAGGTCGAGCAGGTGGCGCGCCTGATCCGATCAAAGGGCGTTGGCGTTTATTTCATCTCGCAGAATCCGGCAGACATCCCGGAAGATATTTTGGGTCAGCTGGGCAACCGGGTCCAACATGCGCTGCGGGCCTTCACAGCGCGCGACCGCAAGAATCTGCGACTTTCTGCTGAGACCTATCGTGAAAACCCAGCTTTCGATACTGAGACCGCAATCCGAGAGGTGGGCGTGGGCGAGGCCGTGACGTCGATGCTGCAAAAGAAGGGTGTACCGGGCGTGGTCGAGCGCACTTTGATCCGGCCACCGGGCTCACAACTTGGTCCGATTACCAAAGCTGAGCGTCAGTCGGTGATCAAAGCTTCGCCGATGGATGCAAAATACGGCAAGCGTATCGACCGCAAATCGGCGTTTGAGATTCTGCAGGCGCGCGCGGATGCCGCTGCGAATGCGGCGGAACAGGCGGAATCCGACGAAGTTCTGGAACAGCAGACCCCGGCAGAACGCGAATACGCCTCGGCCCGAAGGTATTCGGGCAACCGCGTTGGGCGATCGTCATCTCGTCTTTCGCGCAAAAAGGATACCTTCGCCACGGCCATGAGCGAGGCCGTGATCAAAGAGCTGAAAGGAACAACTGGCCGCCGCATCGTCAGGGGCATACTGGGCGGCTTGTTCCGCAATCGCTAGGATCCGGAGTGCGGCGCGCGCCGAACCAGTCGCGCGCCCATATTGTTATCGATTAAGCCGGCGCAGGCCTTCCTGTCTGCAATAATTATCCGCCTCGGGCACCGACATTTTGGTGGCCGGAAAATCGATTGCGCGGTCCCAGGTGACGCGGTCCTGGCGGTAAAGCTGACAGGTCACAACACCTTTGGGCGTCTGGACCTTGACCGGGGTGGTCTCTAATTGTTCAGGTGAGGGAATACACGCTGATAGCGTTGCCATCAGCGGGATCCCGATTGCGAAAACTCTGAGTGGTTTAATCATTGCGACTACGGTGCTCTCATCTTGGTTAACTGTCAGATCGTTACAACTCCGCACCAAACAAACATGGTATGGGGCACAGCGCGATGTGGTGGATCACGATACACCGATTTAGAGCGTTCTGACTCGCCGCACAATAAAACGCACCGATTAACGGTGCGTTAGGGGAATTTCGCAGGAAATTTTGCTTATTTCTCGGGGATCAGCCCTCTTGGACTGAATCTGAGAACAATCAAAAGAATCAGTCCCATGGTGAACAGGCGCATATGTGCGGCGCTATCGATCAGATGCGTCTTAAGTGCGCTGCCGTCAGGCATGCCTGAGGTTATCAGGTTCATCAGCCACAGGCCCATGGGTTCAACCTGAACCCACAGGAACCAGATCAGGAACGCTCCCAGTACGGCTCCGAAATTGTTGCCCGACCCGCCGACGATCACCATAACCCAGACAAGGAAGGTAAAGCGGAGCGGGTTGTAAGTGCCCGGCGTCAGCTGCCCGTCCAAAGTGGTCATCATCGCACCGGCGATGCCGCAGATGGCTGAGCCCAGAACAAAGATCTGTAGATGGCGGCGGGTGACATCCTTGCCCATCGCCTCGGCGGCAACCTCGTTGTCGCGGATGGCGCGCATCATGCGGCCCCAAGGGCTTTTCAACGCCATCTGAGCCATCCACAGCAGCACCAGTAGCACGATCAGGAACAGCAAAGAGTAGCCCAGCTTGACGGAAAGCGTCGAGGCAGTAACCGGATCCAGCCCGAACCACTCGGCCCTTGCAAGGAAAGTTGGGTCTTGCTGCAATTCAACTTCGTAGCCAACCACCGGTGAGGGGCGTGGAATGCCGTAGACGTTCTTGACCCCACGTGCCAGCCAGTCCTCGTTTTTCATGACGGCGATGATGATCTCGGCGATACCAAGTGTGGCGATTGCCAAATAGTCCGAGCGCAGGCCCAGCGCTGTTTTTCCGATCAGCCATGCTGCGCCCGCCGCCAAAAGTCCCCCGGCAGGCCAAGCGAATAGGACAGGAAAGTTCAAACCGCCGATATTACCAGCGACAGCAGGATCAATCGCTTCGATCGCAGCTACGTTGGGATCAAAAATTGCGCGGTAAACAAAAAAACCTACGACCAGAATACCGATGATTGCAAAGGTTTGTGTGCGTCCCTTGGGCATTTTTTGGGCCACCATCACAGCTGCAACCACGGTTGCCGCGCCCATTAAAAGCGACAGGATGACGCCATATCCTCCACCAGACCAGGCGCCGGGGGTTGGGGGTGTCGAAACCAGCACAACCGCGAGCCCGCCCAGCGCGACAAAGCCCATGACACCAACGTTGAAGAGGCCAGCAAAGCCCCATTGCAGGTTGACGCCAATCGACATGATGGCCGAGATCAAGCCCATGTTCAGGATCAGGATTGCGGCGTTCCAGCTTTGGGTGAATCCGGTCAACAGGATGAGTGCGCCGACGACCACAAAAAGCAGCGTGTTTTTGACGGGCTCGCTCATATCACTTTTCCTTTGAACAAGCCGGTTGGCTTAAACAGAAGTACGATCAGCAAAATGGCAAAGCTGACAGCGAATTTGTAATCGGTGGACAGGAACTGCACCAAACCTGACGGCTCCAGATTTTCAGGTGCCAGATAGGTGAGCACTTTCTTCCACGCGTAGGTGATCGTCACCTCAGAAAACGCGATGATGAAACCGCCCGCGATAGCGCCCAGAGGGTTTCCTAGGCCACCCACGATAGCCGAGGCAAAAATCGGCAGCAAAAGCTGGAAATAGACAAATGGCTTGAAGCTTTTGTCGAGGCCGTAGAGCACACCAGCAGTGGTCGCCAGCGCGGCAACGATGATCCATGTGATCATCACCACGCGCTCGGGGTTGATACCGGACAGCAACGCAAGATCCTCATTGTCAGAATAGGCCCGCATTGATTTGCCGGTGCGCGTTTTGTTCAGGAACCAGAACAACAGCGCCACGGCGACAACCGCGACGATCACCGTGATGCCCTGGGAGGTCTTGATTGCCAGCCCTTCACGCAGCCCAGTCATCGCCTTGAAATCTCGCGCCGAGACGATGAAACGCGCTCCGTCCGAGAACCTCTGGTCATCCGGACCGATGATGAAACGAACCAGCCCGTTCATGATGAACATCACGCCCATCGAGACGATCACCAGAATGACAGGCTTGGCCTTCTGTTCCCGATAGAAGCGATAGACCAACCGGTCGGTGATCAGCACCAGAACGATACAGCCCAGAATGGCAAAGGGCAGGGCGAGCAGAGCCGTTGGCAACGGCCCGAAACTGACGCCTGCGGCTTGCAGGCCCCAAGTGACCAGCACCGCGATCATCGCGCCAAAGGCCATCGTATCGCCATGGGCAAAGTTCGAAAACCGCAGGATGCCGTAGATCAGCGTCACCCCCAAAGCGCCCAGCGCCAACTGACTGCCATAGGCGATTGCGGGAACAAGAACGAAGTTGGAGAGCGCCACAAGGGCGTTGAGGAAGTCCATTAGTTCGTTACCTCATTTTCCAAGTTCGTACGTCTTTTCGACCTGATTTCAGAGTGATCAAACACGAGAGTAGCTGTCACTGGCGTCATCCCCCCAAGAAACTCTTGCGAACTTCTGGATCGGCCAACAGCTCCTTGCCTGTCCCGGTATAGGCATTGCGACCCTGGACCAGTACATATCCCTTGTCCGCAATCTCCAGCGCCTGACGGGCATTCTGTTCGACCATCAGGATCGGCAGGCCGGTGCGCGAAACTTCGATGATCCGGTCGAACAGCTCATCCATCACGATTGGTGAGACACCGGCGGTGGGTTCGTCCAGCATCAACACCTTGGGCTGGGTCATTAGCGCACGGCCCACGGCGACCTGTTGACGTTGACCACCTGACAGCTCTCCGGCGGCCTGATTGCGTTTGTCGCGGAGAATGGGGAAGAGGTCATAGACCTGTTCCATCGTCTGGCTGATGTCGTCGCGCCGGATGAAAGCACCCATCTCTAGGTTCTCTTCCACTGTCATCGACGTAAAAATGTTCGAGGTCTGCGGGACAAAGCCCATGCCGCGTACCACGCGGTCTTGCGGGCTGAGATTGGTGATATCTTCGCCATCCAGCCGCACAGACCCTTGGCGTACGTCCAGCATGCCAAACACAGCCTTCATTGCGGTGGATTTGCCCGCGCCGTTGGGGCCGACGATCACCGCGATCTCGCCCTTATCAACGGCGATGGTGCAGTCATGCAGGATGTCCGGCCCTTTGCCATAGCCACCAGTCATGGTGTCGCCAATCAGGAAAGGACCGCCCTCGACCCGATGCGTTTCACCGCTTTTGCGATGCGCTGGTGTCATGGTGCCGACGCCATGCGTATTGGTGATCGAGGCGTCCTTGTTGCCCTTGTCGTCCTGGTAGGGGTTGTCGCTCATGCGCCCGCCTCCAGCTTGTCTTTGTTCTTCAGGCCGGTGCCTAGGTAGGCTTCGATCACGTGTTCATTGGCCTTGATCTCGTCCAGAGTGCCTTCGGCCAGCACCTTTCCCTCGGCCATACAGATGACCGGGTCGCAAATCTTGCCGATGAAATCCATGTCGTGCTCGATAACGACGAAGGTATAGCCGCGTTCCTTGTTCAGGCGCAGGATCGTGTCGGCGATGGTCATCAGCAGGGTGCGGTTCACACCAGCGCCGACCTCGTCCAAAAACACGATCTTGGCATCGACCATCATGGTTCGGCCAAGTTCCAGCAGCTTCTTCTGACCGCCCGAGACCTGACCGGCCTTGTGATCGGCCAGATGTTCGATTGTCAGGAACTCCAGCACCTCATCGGCTTTCGCCCTAAGTGCGCGTTCCTCATCCGCGATACGCTTACGCCCGAACCATGTGTTCCACAGCGATTCCCCGGATTGTGCGCCGGGCACCATCATCAGGTTTTCACGGCAACTCATCGACGAAAACTCATGCGCGATCTGGAAGGTGCGCAGCAGGCCCTTATGAAACAGCTCGTGTGGGGGCAGGCCAGTGATATCCTCACCGTCCATGTGTACCTTACCGCTGGTCGGTGGAAGTACGCCCGCGATCACGTTGAATAGCGTGGTTTTTCCGGCCCCGTTCGGTCCGATCAGACCGGTGATCGAGCCCTTTTGGATTTCCAGCGATGCCCCGTCCACCGCATGAAACCCGCCGAAATGCTTGTGCACGTCATCGACGACGATCATCTTTTCCCCTAGCCGCCGTTTTCGGCGTTTTTACCATCCCCGTTAACCGGAGTGCGGCCTTTTTTCATTGAAACAGCCCGGACACAAGGGCCGGGCTGCTTGTTTTTATGACTTTTAACCTTGGATCAACGGAAGTTGACGGTCTTGTTTTCGCCGTCGGTCACCTCGATCTCGCGATAGGAACCTGCGCTTTCACCAGGGCCGATCAGCTCAACGCCCGATGCGCCGACATAATCGATGTCCTGACCGGCAGCCAACAGCTCCAGACCTTTAGCCAGTTCTCCGGGGAAGATTTGCTCACCTGGAGCATTGGCGACATCCATGATTTTCGCGCCGTATTCAGCGGGGTTGGTCGAACCTGCGGCCTGCATCGCCAGCATGAACAGCGCGGCGGCGTCATAGCTTTCCGGCGAGTAGGGCGACGAACCGTCAAAGCCCGCAGCTTCAGCCATGGCAAAGTACTTCTCGGCACCTTCACCGCCCGAGCCAGCGATCTGACCGAACGAGCCGTTCAGGTCGGGGCCAACGTTTGCCGGCAGCGAGTCACCGATCATGCCGCCCGGCAGACCGAACGTGTCAAACGCTCCGCTGTCCAAAGCCGACTGGATGATGCCCAAACCACCTTGGTCCAGATATCCTGCGACCACGAGAATATCGCCACCGGCCGAGGCCAGCGCGCCAACTTCGGCCGAATAGTCGGCCTTGCCGTCTTCGTGCGCGGCAACGATGGTGACTTCGCCGCCCGAAGCCTCGAACGAGGACTGGATCGCGTCCGCCAGACCCTTGCCATAGTCGTTGTTGGTGTAGGTCAGCGCGATCGAGCTGATGCCACGATCGTTCAGGATGTCAGCCATCACCTGACCTTCACGCGCATCCGACGGGGCGGTGCGGAAGAACAGGCCGTTGTCTTCCATGGTCGACAGACCCGGAGACGTGGCCGACGGCGAGATCATGACCATGCCGTTCGGTATCGCGACGTTCTGCAGGATCGCGCCAGTGACGCCCGAGCAGTCGCCGCCGATGATACCGGCGACGCCATCGGCGATCATACGTTCGCCGTTCGATGTGGCCAGACCATTGTCGATACAGCCGGTATCGGCGCGGGTTCCGGTCACGCTTGCGCCGTCCAGCAGTTTGCCGGATTCGGTGACCTCGGCCATCGCCATTTCTGCGCCCGAACCCATGGCCGGGGCCAGCGATTCAATCGGGCCTGTAAAGCCGAACAGCACGCCCAGCTTCACGTCCTCGGCCATAGCGGTACCCGCCAGCAGAGCGGTTGCTGCAGTAGCGGTAAGCAGCTTTTTCATTAGGTTACTCCCTATTTATCGTTTGAACGTCGTCGTTCTGGGCATGACCCTAGGCAAGCTGTCCGAAAAAGAAAAGTCCTAACAAAAAAGTGCTTTTGAATGCAGCAATCCTATCTGTTTTGTTAGGCTAGGTCAGTTCGTTGCGGTACACCACTAGGGATTGGGTCGATATGATCAGGACTTTTGCGATTCTCATTCTGTCGTGCTGGTCGATTGCAGGCTGGTCCGATGTCATCAACACAACCGGCGGGCCGGTTCAGGTTACTCAGGTGGTCAGAGGCCTTGATACACCTTGGGCGATTGGCATTCTTCCGGATGGCAGCTTTGTTGTCACTGAGCGAGATGGCGAGCTTTTGTACGTTGCCGGAGGTGAGGCGAAGCGCATCAAGGGTCTGCCAAAAGTGGTCGCGAACGGGCAGGGCGGTTTGCTAGATGTCACCATCGCGCGTGACTTCAATCAGACCCGCGAGCTTTTTCTGACTTTCTCCAAATCGCAACGAGGCGGTGCAGGCACCGCTGTCGCTGTCGCTCGTTTATCGGAAAACAGGGAACGTCTGACCAATCTGCGCGTGATATTCGAGGCCTCTCCCGGTGGCTCAGGCGGGCGCCACTTTGGTTCTCGCGTCGTTGAAGCGAATGATGGCACGTTGTTCGTCACTATCGGTGACCGAGGTGATCGCCCGGCTGCGCAGGATCGAACGAACCACATGGGTACGGTCATTCGGATCAACCGTGATGGTTCAGTTCCCAGTGATAACCCGTTTGTGGGCAATCCCGGTGTCCGCCCCGAGATCTGGTCGTTTGGTCACAGAAACCCTCAGGGTGCCAATTTGGATCTGCAGGGCCGGCTTTGGGTTTCGGAACACGGGGCAAAAGGCGGGGATGAGGTTAATCTGATCAGACCCGGTGCCAATTATGGCTGGCCAGTGATTTCATATGGCGTTCATTATTCGGGTCAGAAGATCGGTGAAGGCACGTCGAAGCAAGGAATGGAACAGCCCGAGCACTATTGGGATCCTTCCATCGCACCCTCTGGCTTGATGGTCTATTCCGGGAAACTTTGGCCGGAATGGAAGGGGAATCTATTCGTTGGCTCTTTGAAATTCGACTACATTGCACGTTTGGCGGGCGATCCACTGCGTGAGGTTGAGCAGATCGAAGGCCCCGAGACCGAACGTGTTCGCGACATCGCCGAAGCACCAGATGGGTCGATCTGGTTCATTTCCGTCGGGCAAGGCGCGGTTTACCGAATGACGCCCCTCTGACGGTTTTAAACGGGGTTAGGGCGTTTGCTTCTATGCCATTCGGTCACGGTGTATCTGTTCCGGGCTTCAGGGTGATCAGGAGATTTGAATGAGTGATTTTGTAATCGAGCTTTGTGAAACAATGCCGCCAAAGCGCGAACTGAATACGATCCTGGCACAGTATTACGCGCTTATCGTGCAACGAATGCAGGATATGGGCTTTGAGATTGATCCAGCGGCCCCCGAAAGCGCATTGGCGGAGTTTTGGGCGCATACAGAGGATTACCTACCCCCGAATGGATGTCTTGTGGTGGCGCGAAACGATGCCGGAGACATCATTGGATGTGGGATGCTGAAACGATTTGATCACCAAACCGGTGAACTTAAACGGGTTTTTGTGACCGAGGAGGCACGGGGGACCGGTGCCGGGCGTGCCTTGATCGAAGCCCGGGAACAGGCCGCGCGTGATATGGGTTTGAAACGCCTCATCGCCGATACGCTTACACCGAATGTCGAAATGCGCGACCTGTACCCCAAACTTGGTTTTGTTGAACTGGACTCACCAATCGAAACCACGACCTATCTGGATCAACCGATGTTACGGCCGCACCTGCACTACTTTGCGAAAGATTTGTAAGGTTTCCCTGCGGCTTTGGATTAAACAGACAACCGACCGCTCTGTGCACCGCGTTCGCGATAAGGCGTGGTGTTGTAATGCGCCCGGTAGCATTTAGAGAAATGCGACGGGCTGGCAAAGCCGCAAGCCAGCGCCACATTGATGACGCTCATATCGGTCTGCATCAGCAAGTTCCGCGCTTTATGTAGGCGCAACTCCATGTAGTAGCGCTTGGGCGAGCGGCTGAGATAGCGGCGGAACAGACGTTCTAGCTGGCGCGTCGACATGCCTACGTCCTTGGCTAGAATAGAAGGCGAGATTGGCTCTTCTATGTTCTTTTCCATCATCAGGATAACCTGACTGAGCTTGGGGTGGCGCACGCCGATCCGTGTAGGTGTCGACAAACGTTGCGTGTCCTGATCCGTACGTATCGAAGAATAGATCATCTGATCAGCGACCGCGTTGGCCAGATCTTCTCCGTAATCTTCGGCAATCAGCTTGAGCATCAGGTCAATCGAGGATGTGCCGCCTGCAGTTGTCATTCGGTTGCCATCAACCAAAAACACCGACTTGGTCAGCTCTACAGTGTCGAATTCTTCGGCAAAACTGTCTGAGTTTTCCCAATGGATCGTAGCGCGCTTGCCTTCCAGCAAACCGGCTTTGGCCAGCGTATAGGCCGCGGTGCAAAGACCGCCGATTTTCAACCCTTTACGCGCTTCGCGGCGTACCCAGTTCAGGATGCGTTTGGTGGTTGCCGCTTGTACATCGACCCCCCCGCAGATCAGGACGACGTCGTCACGCTGCAATTCGGTCAGATCAGAATCAAGATTGAAAGAAGTACCGGCTGAACAAGTCACTGTTTCACCGCCTTCGCCCGTCAAGGTCCAGGTATAAAGCTCTCGGTTGGCCATTCGATTGGCGATCCGCAGACTGTCCAAAGCCGAAGCGAATGACAGAAGGGAAAACTTGTCCAAAAGCACAAATACAAAGTTATGCGGCTTGCCTGTGCTATGATCCACAGTGACAACTTGGCGTTGCTCTTGCATGGCGAACTGTCCTTGATTCGGCGCGCACCGGGATTTCCACGGTGGCGGATATGCCAGTCACCATGCTCAAAGCTTGATTATGGCGTCAAGAGGCGCAAAAGGGATATGGCCTCTCATTCATGCATTTTGTATAGAGGCCACCTGAAATACTTCAGCGGAGATAAAAGCTATGACTGAATGGCAAAAAACGAACTGGCGCAACAAGCCCCGGGTTCAGATGCCAGACTATACCGACGCGGCCGCGCTGGCCAAAGTCGAGGCGCAGCTTTCGCAGTATCCCCCGCTGGTTTTTGCGGGTGAAGCGCGACGGCTGAAGCAGCATCTGGGAGCCGCGGGTCGTGGCGAAGCGTTCCTGTTGCAAGGCGGGGATTGCGCTGAAAGCTTTGAGCAGTTCAGCGCGGATGCGATCCGTGACACGTTCAAGGTTATGCTGCAGATGGCAATGGTGCTAACCTACGGCGCCAAGGTTCCCGTGGTTAAAGTTGGCCGCATGGCGGGCCAGTTCGCAAAACCGCGCAGTGCACCGACTGAGGTTGTGGACGGTGTGGAGCTGCCCAGCTACCGCGGTGACATCATCAATGAGCTGGCCTTTACACCCGAGGCACGCATTCCGAATCCCGACAAGATGCTTCAGGCCTATACACAGGCGGCGGCAACACTGAACCTGCTGCGGGCGTTCTCGACCGGTGGTTTTGCGGATATGAGCCACGTGCATTCGTGGACGCTGGGTTTTGCCGACGGGCAAGACGTTCAGAAATACTCTGAGATCGCCGACCGCATTCAGGATTCGATTGACTTCATGGGGGCTGCTGGCATCACCGCCGACACCACCCACGAATTCTCATCGGTGGAGTTTTACACCAGCCACGAGAGCCTGTTGCTTGAGTACGAAGAGGCGTTGACCCGTCTGGATTCGACCTCGGGCAATTGGTTGGCCGGTTCTGGGCACATGATCTGGATCGGCGATCGGACCCGTCAGCCCGACGGTGCGCATGTCGAGTTCTGCCGGGGTGTTCTGAACCCGATTGGTCTGAAATGTGGCCCGACAACCAGTGCCGAAGACCTCAAGGTTCTGATGTCCAAGTTGAATCCCGAAAACGAAGAGGGGCGTCTGACTCTGATCGCGCGCTTTGGTGCAGGTAAAGCGGGTGAGCATCTGCCGCGTCTGGTCAAAGCCGTAAAGGAAGAGGGCGCACAGGTTACTTGGGTCTGCGATCCGATGCATGGCAACACGATCAAATCCGCGACCGGCTACAAGACCCGGCCGTTTGATTCCGTGCTGCGCGAAGTACGCGATTTCTTTGGCGTACATCAGGCTGAAGGCACGATCCCCGGTGGTGTTCATTTCGAGATGACAGGGCTGGATGTCACCGAATGCACCGGAGGTGTGCGCGCGGTGACCGAAGAGGATCTTTCGGATCGCTATCACACAGCTTGTGACCCGCGCCTGAACGCCTCGCAGTCGCTGGAACTTGCATTCCTTGTCGCGGAAGAACTGACCAACCTACGTCGTGACCGCAGCAAGCGCGCTGCAAGCTGACTTCGAATACATCCTGAATTAGTAAGACGGCGGGCCTCATGCCCGCCGTTTTCATTTAGTCGTCACGTGATGATACCAACCTTAAGTGCGGTGCCCCTTTGAACGTGGTCTGGTCTTCAGCGAACCCCTCTGCTTGCTGTTGGACAGGCCTCGGAGGCTGTTGCAAATCAGAGATCGTGTTGACGCGGCGATCCGAGACGATGAAGCGACGCGGTGTCGACCCGATGGTTCCGTCGCTGACCATGACCCCAAGAATGCGGCTGACGTCGCCCAGATCGCTTTTAAGCGGCAGCAGGATCATGCGGGCCTGAAGGCTGGTTCGTCCCAGCTTGCCTTTCGAAAGCAAGCCCAGTTCGGCAACCGCGGGGCGGGTGAGGACTTGGTCCAGAATGGATTTGACATCATCGCGGGCGCTCGGTTCGAAAAAAGCCGTTAGAGGCATACCGCGAACTTCCATGCCCGCCAGATTGTTCAGGTGACTTCCCGCCAGCCGAAACCGGGCCAAACCCGGCGCGATGCGTTCCAGTATGAATGTGTATTCGAGAATATTCTCCAGGCCGCGCGGATCGATCTGCGAGCGCATCGGAACGCCTTCACCTGTCAGCAAGGCGGTCCAATAGGCTTCGGCCTGACGGATGGGAGAAAGGCTTCGCCCGCTGTCAAATCGGTCCATTGCGATGATCTTTCCAAGTTCTGAGCCGGAACCAGTCCCGAAAAAGGTTTTCATTTCATCACCCTACCGTCAATCACTCGCGATTTTCCTAAAATGCCATCTAATGGGCAAAGCTGCGATCCGCCAGCTTTTCTGACTGTCAGATTGACACGGGTTAATACAATTTTGGAGCAATTCTTTAACGAATGGTTAACCTCTTGGCATTGATTGGGGAATGAGCAAGGTCTTGCCCCTTGCTGGTCAATGGCATTAGGTGCGACCAGTGAATTTGACGGAAAGGGCAGGCATGATCAAATCCATGACCGGTTTCGCCTCGGGCAAGGGGGCGTTTGGTCCCCATAGCTGGACTTGGGAATTGCGCAGCGTCAATGGCAAGGGGCTGGATTTACGTCTGCGGCTTCCCGATTGGTTGACAGGGTTAGAGGCCGCGCTGAGAGGCGATCTGTCGAAGCAGGTCAACCGAGGGAACATCACGCTGTCCCTTCGGATGGGACGGGAAGAAACCGCCGCGGATGTCCGGTTGAATACCCCAGCGATGGAAGCTGCGCTGGATGCACTGGCCCAGACCGAAGCGCTTGCAGGCGCGCGGGGCGTATTGTTGGCTCCCTCCAAAGCCAGTGATCTTCTTGCGTTGAAAGGGATGTTGGAAGCCGGAGCTGACGCGGATGATCCAGCCCAACTTGTCGAGCACCTGAAATCTGAGTTCGGTGGCTTGCTTGCTTCATTCATTGAGATGCGCGGTTCCGAAGGTGAAGCTCTGTCAGGCATTCTTGCGGGACAACTCGACCAAGTCGCAAAGCTGACGGATCAGGCCGCTGATCTGGCCGAGCGTCGCCGCGAGGAAATGGCGCAAAACATGCGCGAAAACCTGACACGCGTTCTCGACAATACGCAAGGTGCGGACCCTGATCGCGTTGCACAAGAACTGGCCCTGATCGCGGTCAAGGCCGATATTACCGAAGAAATTGACCGGTTGAAGGCCCATGTCACTGCGGCGCGTTCCCTTTTGACGCAAGACGGCCCGGTTGGGCGTAAGCTGGATTTCCTGATGCAAGAATTCAATCGTGAGGCCAATACGCTCTGCTCGAAATCGCAGAATGCCGAACTGACGGCGGTTGGGTTGGAGCTGAAAGCGGTCATCGATCAGATGCGCGAGCAAGTGCAGAACGTGGAATAAGGACGGGAACATCACATGGCGGATCGCCGCGGTTTATTAATCATACTGTCCTCGCCTTCGGGCGCAGGTAAATCCACTCTGGCCCGCCGTTTGATGCAATGGGATGTCGGTTTGGAATTCTCGATCTCGGCCACCACCCGTGCTCCGCGCCCGGGTGAGGAGCACGGCCGGGAGTATTACTTCCTATCCGAGGACGAGTTCAAACAGCAGGTGGCGGATGGGCAGATGCTGGAACACGCGCATGTGTTCGGCAACTTCTACGGCTCTCCTGCTGGACCGGTCCGCGAGTCCATCACACAGGGGCGCGATGTGCTGTTTGATGTTGATTGGCAGGGAGAAGTGCAGATCCGCAATTCAGATCTGGGCAAGCATGCGTTGTCGATTTTCATTCTCCCGCCCTCGATCCGCGAGCTTCGGCGCAGGCTGGAAGGGCGTGGGCAGGACAGTGAGGATGTGATCGCCAAGCGCATGTTGAAAAGCTGGGATGAGATCAGCCATTGGGGCTACTACGACTATGTCCTGATCAACGATGATTTGGATACCACCGAGGAAAAACTGAAGACCATCGTCAGCGCAGAACGCATGCGTCGCATCCAACAGCCCAGCCTGCAGAACCACATCCGCTCGTTGCAGACCGAGTTCGAGGGCTTGTCGTGACCATCTATGCTTTGGGCGATGACTCGCCGCAAATTCACGAAGACACCTGGGTAGCCCCCGACGCCAACTTGATCGGCAAAGTAGTCCTGGAACAAGGCGCTTCGGTCTGGTTCGGGTGCACCATCCGGGCCGATCACGAAGAAATCCGTGTGGGCGCAGGCAGCAATGTGCAGGAAAACTGCGTGATGCACATCGATGCGGGTTATCCGCTGACCATTGGGAAGAACTGCACAATTGGTCACAAGGTCATGCTGCATGGTTGCACGATCGGAGACAATACGCTGATCGGTATGGGGGCTATCGTTCTAAACGGGGCGAAGATCGGAAAGAACTGTCTGATCGGGGCAGGGGCGCTGATCACCGAAGGCAAAGAGGTTCCCGATAATTCGTTGGTCATGGGCTCGCCGGGCAAAGTTGTGCGGCAGCTTGATGAGGCGGCGGCCCAGAAACTAACGCTGAGTGCGCTGCACTATCAGGACAATATGCGTAAGTTTCGCCAAACATTGCGCCCGGTCTAAACGCGCATGACGGATACCCTGCTTGCCGAATTGGTTTCAGCCATTCCGATGCCCGCCGTGCTGGTCGGTCAGACCGAGCGTATTGTCGCCGCAAATAGCGAGGCGCGGACGCTTTTGGGGCACGCAATCGAAGGCAGGCATTTTGCCACAATCCTGCGCCAGCCTCAGGTCATCGATGCCGTCGAACAATGCCTGCGCTCGAAGCAGCCCGGCAAAGCGCGGCATCTGTCCAATGATGGTGCTCAGGATACGACGTTTGAAGTGCAGTGCAGATTCGTCGGCGGGACCGAAGCGGTATTGGCGGTATTTCAGGATATCACGCATTTGGAACAGGCAGGTCAGATGCGGCGCGATTTTGTGGCCAATGTCAGCCATGAATTGCGCACGCCGCTAACGGCCTTGATGGGGTTTATCGAAACATTGCGAGGCCCCGCCCGCGACGACACCGCCGCCCGCGACCGCTTTCTTCAGATCATGGCGGATGAGGCCAATCGGATGAACCGGCTTGTGGGGGATTTGCTGTCGCTCAATCGGGTGGAAAGTGAAGAACGGGTCAGACCTAAAGAGCCATTGGAACTGACAGGCCTGATTCAATCGACCTTAAACACTCTGCGACCGCTGGCGGATGATGCCAGTGTTGTTGTTTCGTTGGATGCCCCAAACGAGTCGATCGAGATGGTCGGAGACAGCGATCAGCTTCGTCAGGTGATAACCAATCTCGTTGAAAACGCGATCAAATACGGGGGCAGCGGTGGCAAGGTCGGTGTGGTCGTAACCCTGTCTGAGCGGGATACGGCGATGCGCGGTCCTGCGGTACGGATCAAGATCATTGATCAAGGGCCCGGTATTGATGCCAAACACCTGCCCAGGTTGACCGAAAGGTTCTATCGCGCAGACAGTCACCGCTCGCGCGAGTTGGGCGGAACCGGACTGGGGCTTGCGATCGTGAAGCATATCGTCAATCGCCATCGGGGCAGGTTGCGTGTGGAAAGTGAACCGGGGCAGGGAGCGACGTTTACGGTCATTCTACCACGCTGAGGGCGTGCCAAACGCAGGCTTTACTGGGGTGACGCTTCGTCAAGTTAAGAATTTCTGAGAAATTCATGAGTTGTCATGAAACCGTTACATACCTGTCACAAAAGGCTTACGCAGGCGTCATAGTGCTGCGCTCAGATCATCATGGGGATGATCAGTACCCATCCTTTTCAAGGAGACTGAAATGTCCTTTGTAAAACTGTCGGCTTCTGCGCTGGCTATCGCTGCCGTCTCGGCAACCACTGCTGCTGCGCGTGACAACGTTCAAGTTGCTGGCTCTTCCACCGTTCTGCCTTATGCGTCAATCGTTGCAGAACTGTTCGGTGAAAATACCGACTTCCCCACACCGGTTGTTGAATCAGGCGGCTCGTCCGCTGGTCTGAAACGCTTCTGCGAAGGCGTCGGTGAAAACACGATCGACGTTGCAAACGCATCGCGTGCCATCCGTGAAAAAGAGATTAAAGCATGCGCCGAAAACGGTGTGACCGACATCATGGAAGTCCGCATCGGTTATGACGGCATCGTATTTGCAAGCCAGCAGTCGGGTCCTGCCTTCACGGCGTTTGAGCCTGCGGATATTTACAATGCCATCGGATCGAAAGTGATGAAAGATGGCGCGCTGGTCGACAACAGCTTCAACAGCTGGGCCGAGTTCAACGCTGACCTGCCGGATGTGGAAATCGCAATGTTCATCCCGGGCACCAAGCACGGTACCCGCGAAGTGTTCGAAGACAAGGTTCTGCTGGCAGGTTGCGAAGCGACGGGCGCGATGGAAGCCATGGTCGCGGGCGGCCTAAGCGAAGATGACGCCGAAGATGCATGCCTGGACGTGCGCACCGACGGCAAATCGGTCGATATCGACGGTGACTACACCGAAACTCTGGCCCGCATCGACACCAACACCAATGGTATCGGCGTGTTTGGTCTGGCGTTCTACGAGAACAACACCGACAAGCTGAAAGTGGCTACGATGGGTGGTATCGCACCGTCGACCGAGAGCATCGCGTCGGGTGAATACCCCGTCTCGCGTCCGCTGTTTTTCTACGTCAAGAAAGCGCATATCGGCGTGATCCCCGGTCTGAAAGAATACGCCCAGTTCTTCACTCATGAAGAAATTGCTGGTCCCTCGGGCCCGCTGGCCAACTACGGTCTGGTTGCCGATCCTGAACTGGCAAAAACGCAGGACGCGATTGCCAACGAAGTAACCTTGGGTTCGGGCAGCTAATCCCTCACCCCGATCGAATTGACTGGGGGCGGCGTTTTCTGTCGCCCCCAATTTTTCCCTAATCCCGATCAAGACCTATGGGGGCGTCATGCCAATTCTTTGGCTCATTCTGATCGTGCTTGCGATCGCGGCAGTCGGATATGTTTTGGGGCGAATGCGCGCCTTGCAAAGTGCCGGAGGGGACAGCCGCAATCTGCATTCTCTTCCCTCGTTTTATGGCGCTAACGTCGCACTGAAAGTCATAGTTCCCGCCTTAGGTTTGTTGATCGTCTGGCTGCTGGTTCAGCCGCTCTACGTTAACTCTCAGGTCTCGGAGATGGTTCCCGAAACGGCGATCAAGGAAGGATCGTCGCGCAGTCTTGTTATGGCCGAGGTGCGTCGGACCGCAAATGGTCTGGACAGTGCCGTTGCGCAGGGACATCTCACCGAAACGCTCGCACAGGATGCGCGGGCGGATATTTCCGAGATGACCCAAAAGTTGAAGGACGCGGGTCAAGTCGTAACCTCGGACATCACGCAGACGGTTTTGCATGCAGCTCAAGCCTATCGGGCGATAAATTCAACCGGTTACGCGATAATGTCCGCCGCTGTGATACTGGTCGCCTTGGCCGGGGCTGTGTTCAGTTGGTTACAGACGCATTCTGAATATCGTGCCCGCAATGTGGTTGAGCAGGGAATTCGTGTGATGCTGCTGGCGGCTGCGTCGATTGCGATCCTGACAACGGTCGGCATCGTCCTTTCGCTGGTTTTCAATACGTGGGAGTTCTTCAAGCTTTACCCGGCATCAGAATTCTTTTTCGGTACCACCTGGGCGCCCAGTTTCTCGGGCCGTGGTGGGGCATCAGATCTGGGTATCATCCCTTTGCTGTGGGGCACGTTCTATATCTCGTTGGTGGCGTTGTTGGTGGCCGTGCCAATCGGTCTTTTCGCTGCGATTTATCTCAGTGAGTACGCTTCTTCACGCGTGCGCTCGATCGCCAAACCGATGCTTGAGGTGCTGGCCGGTATCCCGACCATCGTTTACGGCCTTTTCGCTCTGCTGACCGTTGGCCCGCTGTTGCTGAGCGTGTTCGGGGATGACGGATTGGGCTGGATGAAAGCCGGTACGGCAGTGATGACCGCCGGTCTTGTCATGGGCATCATGCTAATCCCGTTCGTTTCGTCGCTTTCCGACGACATCATCAACGCGGTGCCTCAGGCCATGCGTGATGGCTCTTACGGGCTGGGGGCCACACAATCCGAGACCATCCGGCAGGTCGTTTTGCCCGCAGCCTTGCCCGGGATCGTGGGAGCGATCCTGCTGGCAGCATCGCGCGCCATCGGTGAGACCATGATCGTGGTTCTGGGGGCAGGGGCCGCCGCGCGTCTGGACCTGAACCCGTTCGAGGCCATGACCACCGTCACCGCCAAGATCGTCAGCCAGCTGACGGGCGACGCCGATTTCGCCTCGCCCGAGGCCCTCGTCGCCTTCGCGCTTGGCATGACGCTGTTCATCCTCACTCTGGGGCTGAACGTTTTCGCCCTTTATATCGTGCGCAAGTATCGGGAGCAGTACGAATGACCGACGCCAGCATGCAAAATACCTCGACCTCGCTGACTGCATCCGATGCCCGGACCAAAAAACGCGCGGCTGCCGAAAAGCGTTTTCGCGCCTACGGGATCGTCGCTATCGCGACCGGACTGTTCTTTCTGATTGTGCTGTTTGCCTCAATCCTGTCGCAGGGCATCCCGGCCTTCCAGCGCACAGTGATCAGTTTAGAATTCACGCTGAGCGAAGCGCAGCGCGATGAAGCCGAAGGCACGATGTTCAAGACAAAGGCCTACTCCAATATGTTCATTGCGGAACTGAATGAACAACTAGCCGAAAGTGGCATCACCGTGGATTTCGATCAGGATGCCATCGAGCGTCTGTTGGGCAAAATCGGCGGTACGATCCGAACCTTCTATGCCGATAATCCTAGCAAGCTGGGTGAGCCGATCATGTTCGATTTGGCGGCTTCAAGCCGTGTGGATGGCTACTTCAAGGGTCGGGTGTCTCGTGACACCCTGCAGGACAGCCGCTTCCTGCAACTCAGCGATCTGGATCTGGTGGACGCGTTGAAAGAGGCAGGGATCATCAAGCAGGCATTCAACTGGCCGTTCATCACTGGTGCGGACTCGGGCGTGGATAACCCCGGTGGCGCGGGTATTGGTGCCTCAGTTGTTGGCTCGTTCTTCATGATGCTGGTGGTGCTGTGCCTATCGCTGCCCATTGGGGTCGCCGCCTCGATCTATCTGGAAGAATTCGCGCCGCAGAACAAATTTACCGACCTGATTGAGGTGAATATTTCGAACCTGGCCGCCGTTCCGTCTATCGTGTTCGGTATCCTGGGTCTGGCCGTGTTCATCCAATTTATGCACCTGCCGCAATCGGCGCCGTTGGTGGGTGGTCTGGTCCTGACCCTGATGACGTTGCCAACGATCATCATCTCGACCCGAGCCTCGCTAAAGGCGGTTCCCCCGTCTATCCGCGACGCGGCGTTGGGGGTAGGGGCCTCGAAGATGCAGGCCGTCTTCCACCACGTGCTGCCGTTGGCCGCGCCCGGTATCCTGACTGGTACCATCATTGGTCTGGCGCAGGCGCTGGGTGAAACTGCTCCGTTGCTGTTGATCGGCATGGTGGGCTTTGTCGCCCGAGGCTATCCCGATGGCTTTTTAGCGGGCTTCACCGAGCCGAACTCGGCCATGCCGGCACAGATCTACACATGGGCCGCGCGTGCCGATGTGGGTTTCTACGAGAAAGCCTGGGGCGGCATCATCATCCTTTTGATGTTCCTGCTGACCATGAATATCATCGCTATCATCCTGCGCCGCCGCTTTGAACGCCGCTGGTAGGAGGGGTTTAAAATGAACGATATGACACGAGTGGAGAGAACCGTGGACTCCAAAGACATCAAGATCAACGCCAAGCAGGTTCAGGTCTACTACGGTGAGACGCACGCCATTAAGGACGTGAGCGTCGATATCGAAGACAAGACTGTGACGGCTTTCATCGGTCCCTCTGGCTGCGGTAAATCCACCTTCTTACGCTGTCTGAACCGGATGAACGACACAATCGACATTTGCCGGGTGCAGGGTGATATCCTGCTGGACGGTGAAGACATTTACGACAAGCGCGTCGATCCGGTACAGTTGCGTGCCAAGGTCGGCATGGTTTTTCAAAAACCGAACCCGTTCCCCAAATCGATCTATGACAACGTGGCTTACGGTCCGCGTATCCACGGCCTTGCCAAGAATAAGGCAGAACTGGATGAAATCGTAGAGAAATCTCTGCGTCGTGGTGCGATCTGGGATGAGGTCAAGGACCGTCTGGATGCCCCCGGTACCGGCCTTTCTGGTGGTCAGCAACAGCGTCTTTGCATCGCGCGCGCCGTAGCCACCGAGCCTGAGGTGCTATTGATGGACGAACCCTGTTCGGCGCTCGACCCAATCGCAACCGCGCAGGTCGAGGAACTGATTGACGAACTGCGTTCACGCTATTCAGTGGTGATCGTAACCCATTCGATGCAACAGGCCGCGCGGGTCAGTCAGAAGACAGCGTTTTTCCATCTGGGGAACTTGGTTGAGTTCGGCGAAACCGGGCAGATCTTCACCAACCCCGAAGATCCCCGAACCGAAAGTTACATCACCGGCCGGATTGGCTGAGCACAGGATAACTGCAATGAGCGAACAACATATTGCATCCGCGTTCGACCGCGACCTTGAGGCCATCCAAGCACACATCATGAAGATGGGTGGACTGGTCGAAGCCGCCATTATGGGCGCGGCCCGGTCGCTGGAGACCCGCGACGAAGAACTGGCAAATGAAGTGCGTCAAGGCGACAAGGCCATCGACGCACTGGAAGAACTGATTGACGAAGAGACCGCGCGCCTGATTGCCTTGCGTGCACCGACGGCCAGCGATTTGCGGCTGGTGCTGTCCGTGCTGAAGGTTGCGACCAACCTTGAACGGATTGGAGATTACTCCAAGAACATCGCCAAGCGAACGACCGTTCTGGTGAATGCCGGCGAAATCAACGGCAGTGCCGCCGCTCTGCGCCGAATGGCGCGCGAGGTCGAGCGGATGCTGCGCGACGCGCTGGATGCCTATATCCAGCGTGATGCTGAGCTGGCGCAGGACGTGATCGAACGGGATCTGGAAGTGGACCAGATGTATAACGGCCTGTTTCGCGAGTTCCTGACCTTCATGGCGGAGGATCCGCGCAATATCTCATCGTGCATGCACCTGCATTTCATCGCAAAAAATATCGAACGCATGGGCGATCACGTCACCGCCATTGCCGAGCAGGTCGTCTATCTCGTCACCGGCGAGAGACCCAGCGAAGCGCGCCCCAAAGCCGACAACACGTCGCAAACGATCTAGGAGATCTAAGTCATGTCCGCTGATCAACCGACGGTACTGGTTGTTGAGGATGAGTTGGCCCAAAGAGAGGTACTGGCCTATAATCTGGACGCCGAAGGGTTCCGGGTAATCCGTGCCGCTAATGGCGACGAAGCTTTGTTGCTGGTCGAAGAAGACCGCCCGGATATCATCGTTCTGGATTGGATGATGCCCAATCTCAGCGGTATCGAGGTCTGCCGCCGCCTGAAAACGCGGCCGGACACCCGATCAATTCCGATCATCATGCTGTCGGCGCGCTCAGAAGAGGTTGATAAAGTGCGCGGCCTTGAAACCGGTGCCGATGATTATGTGGTTAAGCCTTACTCGGTTGTCGAATTGATGGCACGTGTACGGACACAATTGCGCAGAGTCCGTCCAGCGACCGTGGGCATCCGGTTGGAGTTTGACGATATCATACTGGACTCTGAGACCCACAAGGTCAGCCGCGACAACAAGCTGTTAAAACTGGGCCCGACCGAGTTCCGGTTGCTGAGCACATTCATGGAAAAGCCCGGCCGGGTCTGGAGCCGAGAGCAGTTGCTTGACCGCGTCTGGGGCCGCGATATCTACGTCGACACGCGTACTGTTGATGTTCATATCGGTCGTCTGCGCAAAGCGTTGACCCAACATGGCGGCGAAGATCCGGTGCGAACGGTGCGCGGGGCAGGGTATGCGCTCGGCTAACGCGGCAATGACTCTTCGGTTTGGGCCTGAGAAGCAAGCCAGTGTCGAAACTCTCGCAATGATCCGTCATCCGATTTTTCGCGCGGCCAAACCAGATAATATGCCCCCATCGTCTCTATCGCGTCAGGGAAGGCTGCAACCAGCCTACCTGTCGCTAGGTCTTGTTCCACAAGATAGTTTGGCAACAGGGCAACACCCAGGCCGTGCAGCGCGGCTTGGTTGATCGTGTTGAACTGGTCGTGGACGGTGCCGGGCAGGGGATGCGGGTGCGTGACACCCATCTGTTGAAACCAGTCCTGCCAGGCGCGCGGTCGTGTCTGGATATGCAGCAGCGGCAGTTTTAGCAGATCGCGGGGTGAGGTCGGAGTGCCTTTGGGTAAAAGCTCGGGTGCGCAGACGGGCAAAACCCGCTCGACACTTAATGGCAAGCGATCAGTTCCGGGCCAATCAGGTTCCCCAAAATGTAAAGCCGCATCAAAGGGTTCCGAAGCAAAACTAAACGGTCGCAACCGCGTGGTCATGTTGATTGTGATATCCGGATGGCGGCGGGCGAAATCCGGCAGACGCGGTACCAGCCAGCGCATTCCGAATGTCGGCAGAATCGCCAGATTCAATGTCCCACCGACAGGGGAAATGTGCAGTTTCAACGCCGCCTGCGCGATCTGAGACAAGGCTGGCCGAATTTCTTGTACATAGTCTTGTCCAGCCTTTGTCAGTGACAATCGCTTGCGATCACGGCTGACCAATTCTGCGTCCAAATGCGCTTCAAGCGTCTGCAGTTGCCGACTGACCGCGCTCTGCGTCAGTGCCATTTCTTCCGCGACTGCCGAGGCTGATCCAAGGCGATCCAAAGCTTCAAGCGCGCGCAGCGCGGATATAGGCGGCAGGATAGGGCGCTTGGTGTCCATCTATGCGTTTTGATCATGAAACAATGCAAATGTCTCGCTATTTTTTGAATATTTCTCAGATTATACTTGCCCAAACCTATTCAATTCGGAGAAGCAAAATGAACGCTCCAGATACAAAGCCTGTCCTGCGCGCAAAAGATGCGCCTGACCTTGGACGTTTCAACTGGGACGACCCATTTCGCTTGTCGGACCAGTTGGAAGAGGATGAACGCCTGATTGCCGACAGCGCGCGCGCTTACGCCCAGGAGAAATTGCAGCCGCGTGTCACCAAGGCTTTTGCAAACGAAGAAACCGATCCCGAGATCTTTCGTGAAATGGGTGAAATGGGCCTGTTGGGCACGACAGTCCCCGAAGAATATGGTGGGATCGGTGCAAGCTACGTATCTTATGGACTTGTGGCGCGGGAAGTTGAACGTGTGGATTCCGGCTATCGCTCGATGATGTCGGTGCAAAGCTCGTTGGTGATGTACCCGATTTTCGCCTATGGCAGCGAAGAACAGCGTCGCAAATATCTGCCGAAACTGGCAAGCGGCGAATGGATTGGGTGTTTTGGCCTGACAGAGCCGGATGCGGGTTCGGATCCGGCGGCGATGAAGACCCGCGCCGAGAAAATTGATGGCGGGTATCGTCTGACCGGCAGCAAGATGTGGATTTCAAACGCACCGATCGCAGATGTCTATGTGGTCTGGGCCAAGTCTGATGCACATGACGGCAAGATTCGTGGGTTCGTGCTGGATAAAGGCACCAAGTGCCTGAGCGCACCGAAGATCGAGAACAAGCTGAGCCTGCGTACTTCGATCACAGGTGAAATTGTCATGGATGGCGTTGAGGTGGACGAGGGCGCTTTGCTTCCACATGTTCAGGGTCTCAAGGGGCCGTTCGGCTGCCTGAACCGCGCACGCTATGGTATCAGCTGGGGTGCGATGGGGGCCGCGGAATGCTGCTGGCACGCAGCGCGTCAATACGGCTTGGATCGTAAACAGTTCAATCGACCACTTGCGCAGACCCAGTTGTTTCAACGCAAACTGGCTGAGATGCAAACCGAAATCTCTTTGGGACTGCAAGCAAGCTTGCGCGTCGGTCGTCTGATGGATCAGGCTGAAGCTGCGCCTGAGATGATCTCGATCATCAAACGTAACAATTGCGGCAAGGCATTGGACATTGCGCGGATGTCGCGTGACATGCACGGCGGCAACGGTATCTCACTTGAGTTCCAGGTGGTGCGTCACATGATCAATCTTGAGACAGTCAACACCTATGAGGGCACGCACGACGTTCATGCATTGATCCTGGGGCGGGCGCAAACCGGGCTACAGGCATTTTACTGAGATCGCATCTATTAATCGTATAATCGGTATTATGTAAAAAACTTCGCAAGCGAGCCACGACTATAGAACACACATTGGTCGAGGCTTGCCAATATGTTACGCTGTGTTTGAGAAGTAAGACACGAGCTATGCAATGGTTCTGATTGGGAAGACCGTCGTCATCACTGGCGCTGCAAATGGCATAGGTAAAGGTCTTGCCAAGCGGTTCTCAGAAGAAGGTGCGCATGTAGTCTGCGCCGATATCGACCTTGCCGGCGCGCAGGCCGTGGCGGCGCAAATTGGCGGTGATGCACTCAGCTGTGATGTGTCCAAGGAAAGTGATATTCGAAATCTGATTGAGACTGTCGAGGATACGATCGCTCCGATTGATTTATTCTTTGCCAATGCGGGAATACTCACCCTAGGTGGATTTGAAGTGCCGAATGCTGAATGGGACCGCATCTGGCAGATCAACGTTATGTCTCATGTCTGGACCGCGCGGCACCTGATCCCAAGGATGGTTGCGCGTGATGGTGGTTATTTGATGATCACAGCTTCAGCGGCTGGATTGCTCAATCAACCCGGCGCAGCCCCTTATGGCGTAACCAAACATGCGGCTGTGGGTTTTGCTGAATGGGTTGCGATGACCTATGGCGACAAAGGTCTCAGGGTCTCAGTTCTGTGTCCGCAGGCCGTTCGGTCCGAGATGATACGTGGACATGAGGATTCGGTCGCCGCGATTGACGGAATAATTGAACCTGATGAGGTCGCCCAAGCCTGTGTCGAGGCGCTGGCGGATGAACGTTTCTTGATTCTTCCGCATCCACAAGTGCTTGACTATATGCGTTTAAAAACAGAAGACTACGACCGATGGTTAGGTGGAATGATGAAGCTTAATCAAAGGTTTGCTGGCAGTACTTAGCGTTGCTTCCGTCGTCTGAGTAGGCCTTCCTGCGCGACGGACGCAACCAGTTTGCCATCCTGCGAAAAGATCGAACCCCGATTGAAGCTGCGCCCCTGCCCTGTCCACGGCGACTCCATCGAATACAGATGCCAGTTTTGAAACTGCACGGGTGCATGAAACCAGATGGCATGGTCCAGACTGGCCCCATCAATTTCACCAGTGAACCAGCTCAGCCCATGGGGCCGCATTCCGGAACTGAGCAAGCTCATATCCGAGGCATAGGCCAATAGAAGATGTTGTGTAACGGTGTCCGCGTGGTTCGCTGCGCCCATGCGAAACCAGACGTGGTTCTTGTCATCTGCCTTGGCGGGTGCAAACAGGTCCAGCGGATCGATTTCGCGCACTTCGATCGGGCGCTCGCGCAGCAATTCAGCTTTCAGCTTTTCGGGAACGCGATCCAGGTATTTTTCGCGCAATTCGTCACGCGATGGATGGTGCTCGGGCGCTTGAACGTCCGGAATCGGATGCTGATGTTCCCATCCGTCATCCTGCTTGTGAAACGAGGCCGACATGTTCAAAATTTGCTTGCCATGCTGGATCGCAACCACGCGGCGGGTTGTAAAAGAACCTCCATCGCGCGCGCGATCCACTTGATATATAACCGGAATTGACGGATCTCCGGGCCTTATGAAATAGGCGTGCAAGGAATGGCATAAACGATCCTCGACCGTCCTGTACGCTGCGGCAAGCGCTTGCGCGATCACCTGCCCGCCAAAGATACGCGTTGGTGTCTCGCCACCAGAACCGGTTCCGCGAAACAAATCGACCTCAAGCGGTTCGATATTCAGCAGATCAAGCAATATGCGTTCGGCTTCGGTCATTCAGGGCTCTCCGGCGTCTTGGCCTTTTCCGGTATCACTCAAACACCGATCATTCAACGAGCGCCGCGTGAACAAGCGCCTTCAGTTCCGCTCGGGATGGATAAGAGCTGGATGGCGAGAGCTGTGTAAAAAACACTGTTGAAAGCGCGTTGACCGGATCGATCCAGAAATAGGTGGAGGCCATCCCGCCCCAGCCATAGTCGCCAACCGAGCTTGGGGCTCGGGTGCGCGCCGGGTTCAGTACCACCGCGCCTCCGATGCCAAAGCCTGTGCCTTCCATGGGTTGCTCTGCAAAGCTTCGTGGACCCATGGATGCAATATCGTCCGGTAAATGGTTGCGAAACATGAATTCTACAGTCTTCGGCCCGAGCAATCGCGCGCCATTTGCGGTTCCTTTGTTTCGCAACATCTCGGCGAACTTGCTGTAATCGTCGATGGTACTGATCAATCCGCCACCGCCAGAAAAGGTCGTTGCCGCCTCAAACGGGGACTCTCCGGCCCGATCCACCAACCGCAATGTTTCGCCACCCGATTTTGCGGCATTCAGCGCCATGGCATCGCCTTCGAGCGGGGTGTAGAGCGAGGCAAATCGGTCCCCTGCCCCTTCAGGCACTGAAAACGCGGTTTCACTCATCCCAAGTGGTCGAAAGATGTGTTCTGTCAGAAACACGTCCAGCGGTTTGCCTGATACAACTTCTATCACGCGGCCAATCACGTCGATCCCGACCGAGTACTCCCAGCGACTGCCTGGCTGAAAAGCCAGCGGCAACCCTGCCAGCACTTTAACCCGATCCGCCAGCGGGCCTTGTTTCGGGGAAAAGATCAGATCGAGCTCATCCATGGCCATTGGCAAAAGGCCGGGATTGAACGGGTAGCTCAGCCCGCTGGTGTGCGTCAGCAATTGATGCAAGCTGGGTGTTGGCGCGTCCTCGGTCTGGTTCAACTGCGTTGCGCCCGGGACCAAGGCTTGCATCGTTGCAAACTCTGGCAGGAAATCGGAAACCGGGGCATCTAGATGAAACAACCCTTGTTCCACCAACATCATCAAAGCAACGGACGTCACAGGCTTAGTCATCGAATAGATCCGAACCAGGCTATCGCGCTGGAACGCGAGGTCGGTTTCAATGCAGCGGCGGCCACATGCGTGAAAGAATGCCTCTTGCCCGTTCTGGTGGATCAGAAGGGCGCTGCCTGCGTATTTCCTCTGCTCCACATATCGGTGCATCCAATTGTGGATGTCGGTCTGCGCGGTCGGATCAAATCCCATGAGGCAACTCCATCTTAATCAGGCCGATCTTGCCTTCGTGAGATCCGAGGCAACAGCGAATTCTGCTGATTTTTGCTGGATTTGTTGAAGGGCGCCGAGAATACTGCCTACGTTTTTTGCAGCGCAGATAATCCGTGTTGGGCGAAGACCGGCACATAGGCACCGAAAGCCTTAGCGCGTGCCGGGTCTGACGCGTTTCCATCCAAGGCACGCTTGTAGACACCTTGCAGAATGCCGGCCATCCGAAAGAAGTTGAAAGCAAGGTAGAAGCCAAAATTCTCAATCCCCGTTAGGCCGCGGCGCGCGCAATACTCGGCGATGAAGTCCTGATCTGACGGTAGCCCAAGGCTTAACCGATCTACGCCAGCCAACCCCCGACCCTCCTTGCCCGGGGGCAGCTGCCATTGCATGATGACGGCTGCCAGGTCCGCATATGGGTGACCGATGGTCGATAACTCCCAATCCAGCACTCCGATGCAGGCGGTGCCATGCGCCTCGAACATCAGATTGTCGATTCGGTAGTCCCCATGAACCAGTGTTCTTTGATTGTCATCCTCGGGGATCTGGCGCTCAAGATCGGCGATCAGCTGATCCATCTCTGCGATTTTTTCGGTCTCAGAGGCGCGATATTGTTTGGTCCAGCGAGCAATTTGCCGCTCGAAATAGTTGCCTGGAGGTCCGAAATCCGAAAGACCCACCGCATCGATATCGACCATGTGCAGTTCGGCCAGTACGCGGTTCATCTCTTTCAGCACACCCGTGCGCGTCGCATTGTTTTCGCCTTTCATGACAGGGTCGACAAATGTGCGTCCTTTCAGATGCCCCATCACGTAAAAGGCCGAGCCTATGACGCTGTCATCTTCACAAAGCAGATGTACTTGCGGGACGGGCACTTTGCTTCCAGCCAGCGCCGCTTGTACGCGAAATTCCCGATCCACTGCATGTGCGGATTTCAGCAATATGCCCGGCGGCTTGCGTCTCAGAACATAGGATTTGGCCGGCGTACGCAGCAGATAGGTTGGGTTCGACTGACCCACGGTGAATTTTGTAGCCTCAAGAGGGCCATGATACCCAACAAGATGCGTGTTTAGATAAGCGTCGACGGACTTGATATCCAAAGTGTTTTCAGTGTGTGTCATATATTCAGCCTGCGTATGAACCCACGGCTAAAGGGCATCGGCAAAGATATTGCCACCGGTCTGCACATTTATCCCGCCGGAGACAGGGATGACCGCGCCAGTGACATAGCTGCCTCCGCGACCGCATAGAAACAACATGCAACCAGCGATATCCTCGGCCTGGCCAACCCGGCCCAGTGGAACACCTTTGCCGACGCGCGCGCGCTTGGTTTCGTCTTCGGTGGCAAAGGCCGTCATGCGCGATACGAATGGTCCCGGGGCCAGCGCATTCACCGTTACTCTGTAGGGTGCCAATTCTTTAGCCATGATTTTGGACAGGTGAATAACCGCCGCTTTGGACGCGGAATAGCTGTAGGCCCCGTCACCCATCGGGACCTCACCCATGACCGAACCTACATTGATGACCCGCGCAGGATCCTCGTCGGTTGCGGATTTCATCAGAAGTGGCAGCAATTTTTGGGTCAGATCAAATACGCCTGCGACATTAACCGACATGACTTTGTCCCAAGCGAAATGAGGGAACTGCCCCATCGGCGCGCCCCAAGACACACCTGCATTATTCATCAGTATATCAATCGCTTGAGTGCGACTTTTGACTTCATCTACCAGCGCATCTATACCCGCCTCACTGCTGATGTCGCCAGCAAACCCTTCGGCCGAGCCTGGCGCGTCCAGAGCGTTCAACTCTGTTGCAACCTCCTCGCATGCCTCGCCTTTGCGAGAAGCGATCAGTACATGCGCCCCGGCACGTACCAACGCCTCGGCCGCCATTCGACCGATACCGGTGGCACCCCCCGTTACCAGTGCCGTCTTTCCACTGAGCGAAAACAAAGTCTCGGGCGTCATGTGCACTCCATTCAGGCGATCTGGGATTCTGGCGTGAGGTCTTCTTGACAATACGTGCTGACAATCCAACGATTTCAAAACAGGTGAAGCAAGAGGCAAATGAAAAACATGCAGGCATTACTCAGCGTCACATCAGGCGGCCCCGAGAGTTTGGAACTGACCACCCTGCCCGATCCAACCCCTGAGTCAGATGAAATTGTATTGCGTATCCGCGCCGCCGGGGTGAACTTCCCTGATACGCTGATGATCCGGGACCTCTATCAGATAAAACCACCCCGCCCCTTTGCGCCAGGTGGTGAAATCGCCGGAGAAGTTGTCTCGGTCGGAGAAGGCGTCACAGACTTCGCGCCTGGTGATCGGGTTCTGGCGCTCACAGGGCACGGAGGGTTCGCTACGCATCTGAAGCTCAAACCAGCGACTGCCGTCAAGATACCCGACGTGATGCCGTTTGAAGATGCGGCCAGCTTTGTCTTCACCTACGGCACTTCATACCACGCCCTCAAGGACCGTGCGCTACTTAAGTCCGGCGAAAAAGTACTTGTTCTGGGGGCCGCCGGTGGCGTTGGGTCTGCGGCGATCGAGCTAGCCAAAGCGATGGGGGCACATGTGATCGCGGCGGTCTCGTCTGAAGGTAAAGCATTGTTTTGCAGAGATATTGGCGCAGACCAGACGCTGATCTATCCACGCGATCTGGACCGCGAAGCGCAAAAGGCCCTGTCCGCCGAGATAAAGGCACTGGCCCGGGGCGAAGGTGTGGATGTGGTCTACGACGCGGTCGGCGGAGACTACGCTGAGCCCGCCTTGCGAAGTATGGCATGGGGTGGGCGTTATCTGGTTGTTGGCTTTCCTGCCGGCATCCCCAGCATTCCGCTGAACCTGACTTTGCTCAAGGGCTGTCAGATCGTCGGGGTGTTCTGGGGCGCGTCCGTATTTCGCGACCCGAAAGGGCACGCACAGAACCTGGCCGAGTTGTTCCGCCTATATGGTTCGGGAGTGATTTCACCCCGTATCAGTGCACGATTTCCGCTAACCCAGGCGGCAGAGGCAATTGGCATGCTCGAACGGCGCGAGGCTCTCGGTAAAGTTGTGGTCACGATGGAAGATAATTGAATAGGGGATGGGATTGAGCCGATCCAGCAACCTGCATGCGTCAATGAAGCTCTACCCATAAGAGCGAAGGTCGCTGGACGACCTTTAAATTCATGTTTATGAAAAAGGGAAGATGGGGACAGTTTGAATATGCACAATATCCTGGTTCTGAATGGTCCGAACCTGAATTTGCTTGGTACACGGCAACCCGAGGTCTACGGCGCAACGACGTTGCAGATGATCGAGGACCTGTGCGTTGCGCATGGTGAAACGCTGGGTCAAAACATAACCCATCTCCAATCCAATCACGAAGGCGCGCTAATTGATGCGATCCACGCGGCACGCGGCGCTCAGGATGGTATCGTGCTGAATGCAGGCGCATTCACGCATACATCGATTGCGCTGATGGATGCGATATCTTCGGCCGAAGTACCCGTGGTCGAAGTTCATTTATCTAACATCCACGCGCGCGAGGCGTTTCGTCACAAATCACATATCGCACCAGTCGCGATTGGACAGATCTGTGGTTTTGGCGCGCAAAGCTATGTTCTTGCACTGAACGCGATTGCCGCGCATCTGGCTGAGAGGGACACAGGATGACCCTCAAAGAGTATCTGAATTTTCTGAGCTACACGAAAACTCTGGAAGAGCTTTGGGATGCACATTGCCGCCAGATGGAAAAGTATGGCTTCGACCGGCTGTTGTATGGGTATACGCAATACCGAACTGCGACTTCGCTGGGCGATCCAGAAGACTTTGTAATCCTGACCAATCACTGCTCGGATTACTTGGAAGGGTTCCTTCAATCCGGCCTGTATTTTCACGCCCCCATGCTGAAATGGGCGCTGAACAACGAAGGCGCTGCAAGTTGGAGCATGATACAGGACATGATGTCCAGCGGGGTCATGTCGAACGAAGAGCTTCGGGTTTTTGAGTTCAATAAGTCGCGTGATATTACAGTAGGTTATACGGTCAGCTTCAACTCGGTGTCGATGCGTTCCAAAGGGGCGATTTCGCTTGCGGCACGTAATCACAGCCAGGAGGAGATGGACGAGGTTTGGAACGAGCACGGCGACGATATCCTTCTGATGAACAATGTTGCCCATCTCAAAATCCTGACCTTGCCATATCATGCCCCGAACCGCGCGCTGACCAAACGCCAGCGCGAAGCTTTGCAATGGGTCGGTGACGGAAAGACCACGCAGGACATCGCGCTATTGATGGGTTTGACTTCGGCAACGGTGGAAAAACACCTGAGACTCGCGCGTGAGGCGCTTTCGGTTGAAACAACGGCACAGGCCGTGTTGAAGGCCGCGTTGCAGAATCAGATGTTTGTGATGGAAGCATGACCCTATTTTGATGCTAATTAGCATCAAATTGACCTAGGGTAAGGAATACATGACTTTCCGAATCTCCCGATAAAATTGCAAATTGATATTGTTCCGTGAGTGGTGGCTTTAGCCAGGGAACGTTTTGATCGGATCTTTGTAATACCAAAGCTCTCTGATCGCTCTGACACCGAGGCGTCTATTCGTCCACGTCTCTTTGTCGGGATTATTGAGGGGCCCTTCCATCCCCATCATGCAGGGCCCCTCAATTCACTAATCTTCGCAAGCATTGGTTCACAGGCTTTTGACATGAAAAAAACCCGGCTGCGCTATGCAACCGGGCTCGGTATTTGTTGCAGCCTCCAACCGAAGCTGCAAAAGATTTTAGCCTTGGGCTGCCTTTGCAACTTCGGCAGCGAAGTCTTCTTTTTCGACCACGATGCCCTCGCCTACTTCCATGCGGACAAAACCGGTGATGGTAGCACCTGCTTCTTTGGCAGCCGCTTCGACGGTCAGATCAGGATTCACAACGAAGTCCTGGTTCAGCAGGGTCGCTTCGGCGATGAATTTCTTCATGCGACCGACGATCATCTTTTCGATCACCTGCTCCGGCTTGCCGGATTCGCGAGCGATGTCCATCTGGACCTGCTTCTCTTTCTCGACAACTTCCGGATCCATGTCCGCCTCGGACAGGGCCGCCGGGTTCACCGCTGCAATGTGCATTGCAACCTGCTTGCCGAAGGCTTCATCGCCGCCGGACAGAGCAACCAGAACGCCGATTTTGCCCATGCCGGTTGTCGCCGCGTTGTGAACGTAGGACACGACGGTATCGCCCGACAGTTTCGACATACGGCGGACCGACATGTTTTCACCAATGGTGGCGATCTTGTCGGTCAGGGTATCTGCAACAGACTTGCCGCCCAGATCGGCAGCCAGCAGCGCGTCGACGTCATCAACACCTTCGGCTGCGTAGGTGATCTTGCCGACCATCTCTTGGAATTCGCTGTTTTTCGCAACGAAGTCGGTTTCCGAGTTCACTTCGACTGCAACACCGTTGCCGCCGTTGACGTGAACAGCAACCAGACCTTCCGCTGCAGTACGGCCCGATTTCTTGGCCGCCTTGGCCAGGCCTTTGGTGCGCAGCCAGTCAACGGCTTCGTCCATGTTGCCGCCGGTTTCGGTCAGCGCTTTTTTTGCGTCCATCATGCCTGCGCCGGTCGAGTCGCGCAGTTCTTTTACCATTGCTGCTGTGATTGCCATCTTTTGGCTCTCCTCAATTCAAACGGAATTGGGGCAGGTCTACCCTGCCCCATATGTCATTTACGTGACGGGCAGCTTACGCTTCGGCTTTGACTTCCGGTGCGGCCTCTTCAGCGGGTGCTTCTTCGGCAACCACTTCTTCAACCGGCGCCTCTTCGAACGCACCCAGGTCAACGCCAGCAGCACCCATCTGAGCGGTCATACCGTCCAGAGCGGCACGTGCGGCCAGATCGCAATACAGAGCGATTGCGCGCGCTGCGTCGTCGTTGCCGGGGATGATGTAGTCAACGCCATCGGGCGAGCAGTTGGTGTCGACAACAGCCACAACCGGGATACCCAGCTTGTTGGCTTCGGCGATAGCCAGTGCTTCTTTCTTGACGTCGATAACGAACAGCAGATCCGGAACGCCACCCATCTCGCGGATACCGCCCAGTGAAGCCTGCAGCTTGGCCTGGTCACGTTCCATGCCCAGACGCTCTTTCTTGGTCAGGCCTTCGGCACCCGATTCCATGGCTTCGTCGATCTGGTTCAGACGGTTGATCGACTGGGAAACGGTTTTCCAGTTGGTCAGCGTGCCGCCCAGCCAGCGGTGGTTCATGTAGTACTGAGCCGACTTTTCAGCGGCATCTGCGATCGGCTGAGCTGCCTGACGCTTGGTGCCTACGAACAGAACGCGGCCACCTTTTGCGACGGTATCACGAACAGCCTGCAGAGCCTGATCCAGCATCGGAACGGTCTGAGTCAGGTCCATGATGTGGATGCCATTGCGCGAGCCGTAGATGAACGGGCCCATGCGGGGATTCCAACGCTGTGTCTGGTGACCAAAGTGAACGCCAGCTTCTAGCAGCTGACGCATGGTGAACTCGGGAAGAGCCATGCTTTACTTTCCTTTTCCGGTTTACGCCTCGGCGGGGGTGAAAGAAGCGGATGCTCCAACCGGCGGGCCAGATAAGGATGTCTCCCTCAAAAAGCCCAAACCCCGCCTGCGGGTTTGAATGGCGCGCGTATACGGCAGGTTTAGCATCAGTGCAAGGGCCAAATGCCCCTATTTTTCAAGCCGCGCCAGTGAATGCGCATGACGTACCGCGTCTTCGCAATGGGCTGCCAGAGCTTTGCGGTTTTCAAAGTCGTTAACCTTGGCTGGCGCGTGGTAGATCAATTCCACGGTGCCTTGTCGACGTGCCCCCAAAGTCTTAAGCAAATGCGGTCCGAAATCCATGTCGCCCCACCAGCCATAAAACCTATCGGGCTGACCTTGGGGAGCGTGAAAGATGACCGAAACCGGTTGAACATACATGAATTCCCGCAGCTCTTCAGTGAAGAACGCGGCAAAGAGTGTTGTTTTAAAGGGTAAAACTCGCTGTCCGTCGGTCGAGGTGCCTTCTGGAAAGAACAACAGCTTGTGCCCGGCTTTCAGACGTTCCTCGAAAATCCGGGTCTGCTCGCGGGCTTTATTGCGATCACGTTCGATGAAGACCGTACCCGTCGCGCGTGCCAGCCAGCCGATGCCGGGCCATTTTGCAACTTCGGCTTTCGATACGAAATACACGCGCTTACGGGCATTCAGCGCAAAGATATCCAACCACGACGTATGGTTTGCAACCACAGCGCCGCGTTCCTGCATGAGCGCGCCAGAGGTGCGAAATCTGATCCCGAGAATTCGAAATGCATTGCGACAAACGAACTGAGAAATGAACGGTGTCACCGGCCGTTGAACGCCATAAAGCGGTCGTTCGATGAGACGTATGGCCAATAAGACGAACAGCCCCCCAAAAACCAGAAGGGCCAGCGGCAGACCGCGAAGTATCACCAGGACCCAACCTAAGAAACCAAGCTCAATTGGATCAGGCGCGTCTTCACTTTGCCACGATGGGTCGCTCACAGGGTTATGCTCCACCATAAATACGCCGCTGACGCTCATTCATGCGGGCTGTGTCAAGGATCAGACACACATCGGTTGTGTTGAAGGCATGATCGATAAATGCCCCCTCGCCCACGAATCCACCGAGGCGAAGGTAGGCCTTGATGAGAGACGGCACTTGAACCATCGCCGCGCGCCGATCCAGCGCGTCGGGTGCCAAAAGGTCCATTGATTGAAATACCTCTGGCTGGGCCCGAACCCGCAAATCCAGCGGGGCAAGATGGTTGTGATGCAGCATCGACAGCGGCTGCGCCAATTTGCTCACGTCGGTTCCGTGGAAACTCGCGACCCCGAACAAGATCTCAATACCACGCTCAGTGACGTATGCAGCCAGACCATTCCACAGATGATACATCGCCGTGCCACCACGATAATCCGGATGCACGCACGAGCGTCCAAGCTCCAACAGCTTGCGCCCGCTTTGTTTCAGGACGGTGAGATCGTATTCATCCTCGGAGTAGAATTGCCCCAGTTCGGCAGCTCGCTCACCAGGAAGCAGTCGATAGACGCCGATCACCTCTCCAGATGAATCGTCGATGGCGAGCATATGATCGAAGTATGGATCGAACCGATCCTTCTCGAGCCCCGCCTCATGATCCACCATCTCGCCGCCACCGCCCAATTCCTGAACAAATACGTCGTAGCGCAGTCGTTGGGCCGCCCGCAGTTCAACCTCGGTATTGGCCAATTTGACAGTGAATGAGGGGCCTTCGTCGGGCATCAAGAAAATTCCATCGATCGCTGTTGCGCGCTGATAACGCGATTGCTCGGCCAAAGGCAACAAGCCCGCGTTTTGCCCGAGTTGTTAACCTTTCCTAAACCAGTTTCACGGATCAAAGACCGGCATCAGGGCTATACGTGTCCCGTCGATCACCACTTTCCCCTGCTCGCGAAAGTTAACGGTGATCTTGCCTCCGATATTGGACTGCACTTGTCCAACGCCCCAATCGGGGAAATCGGGGTGGCGGACATACATGCCCGGTGCAAGAATGGCATTCAGATCTGTCATGTTGGGCTCCGGGTCCAATGGCAGGTGCAGCAGGAGGTACGCATGGGCGCGTCAGACGTCAACCTGGCCGAATTGATCGGCTCTCGGATCTGTCATGATCTGATTAGCCCCATTGGGGCAATTACCAACGGGCTTGAGCTGTTGGAGATGGTTGGCGCAGTCCAAGGCCCTGAAATGGAGCTGATTTCAGGCAGCGTTGGCAGTGCAGGCGCCCGCATCCGGTTTTTCCGCGTTGCCTTTGGATCAGCAAGCGATCAGCCATTGGGTCGCACCGAAGTGGTCGAGCTTCTTAAAGATGTGGAAAAGGCCGGGCGTCTGCGGATCAGTTGGAACCTGACCGAACCTGTCCCGCGCAATCAGGTTAAACTCGCGTTTCTGGCTGTGATGTGCTGTGAAAATGCGATGCCCTTCGGCGGCGAAGTGGAAATCGAAACTCAGGGCGACGCATGGACGGTGACTGGAGTTGCTGACAAGCTGAACCTCAATACGGGTCTGTGGAAAGGGATTGGCTCGGGGCGATTTACCGAAAAACTAAGCCCGGCGCAGGTTCAATTTGCCCTGCTGCCGGATACAGCCTCGACGATGGGTCGCAGAATCACGGTAGAAACGACCGCAACCCAGGTGACACTGCGGTTTTAGTGCCGCGTGGTCCCGTTTCCGCGTACCAGATACTTAAAACTGGTCAACTGAGCGGCACCGACGGGACCGCGCGCGTGCATCTTGCCGGTGGCGATACCAATCTCAGCACCCATGCCAAACTCACCGCCATCCGCGAATTGCGTCGAGGCATTATGCATCAGGATAGCGCTGTCGAGCCGTTCGAAGAAGTGCTCGGCGGCCGCGGAATTCTCGGTCATGATACTATCGGTGTGGCTTGAGCCAAACTGCCGGATATGCGCAATCGCGGTGTCGATATCTGCTACGGGCCGTGCAGCGATGATACTATCTAGGTACTCTTTGCCCCAGTCATCATCCGACGCAGGAATGGTGTTTTCATTGGCCAAAATGCCTTCGGCATGCACTTCAACACCCGCAGCTTGAAGAGCAGCGATTAGATCACGGCCCAGTGTTTCTGCAACGTCTTGATGGATCAGCAAGCATTCTGCCGCGCCACAGATACCGGTGCGCCGGGTTTTGGCGTTCAACACAACATCCAGCGTCTTCTGTGGATCGGCGGCTTTATCAACATAAATATGAACGATGCCTTCGAGATGCGCAAAGACGGGCACGCGCGCCTCGCGTTGCACAAGACCCACCAATCCTTTGCCACCTCGGGGAACGATGACGTCGACATAATCAGTCATGGTCAAAAGCTCTTGCACCGCAGCCCGGTCGCGAGTCGGCACCAGTTGAATGGCGTCTTCGGGCAAGCTAGCAGCTGCTAGCCCCTCAACCAGACAGGCATGGATCGCGGTTGACGAATGAAAACTCTCAGACCCGCCTCGCAAGATCACGGCGTTTCCGGATTTCAGGCACAATGCACCCGCATCCGCCGTCACGTTGGGACGGCTTTCGTAGATCACGCCGATCACACCCAAAGGCGTGCGCACACGCTGAATGTTGAGGCCCGAGGCCATGTCCCATTCGGCCAACACCTCACCCACAGGATCGGTCTGATCGGCAACGGTGCGCAGCCCGTCAACCATGCCCTGAACGCGTGCTTCATCCAGCATCAAGCGGTCCATCATCGCGGGGCTCAAACCCTTTTCTCGCCCGAACTCCAAATCCTTCTTGTTCGCTTCGATAATGTCGGCACGTTTGTGCCAAACGGCGTCTGCGGCTGCGATCAGCGCGGCGTGCTTGCGTTCGGCGGTGGCAAAGGCAAGCTCTTGCGAGGCTGCTTTGGCGCGCGCACCAAGGTCGGCCATCATTGCGGGAATGTTGTCGAAATCCTTCATCTCATGCGCCTTTCGGTCTCAGTTTATCAAATCACGCCCTTATAGCGCCAGATCGTCCCGGTGGATCAGGGCCGCGCGGCCTGGATAGCCTAGCGTCGCCTCGATTTCAGACGATTTACGTCCTTTGATCGCATCCGCCTCTTGCGCGGTATAGCGACTTAGCCCCTGTGCCAGCCTCCGCGCCTGCGCATCCAGAACAGCGACGGGATCGCCGCGACCGAAATCACCCGTGACCTCGACAATGCCAGCGGGCAACAGGCTTTTGCCATTGGAAAGCGCCCTTGCCGCGCCGTCATCGATCACGATCTCTCCGCGCGGTTTCATCGCCGAAATCCAGCGTTTCCGGGCTGCATGCGGATCGAGCGTGGCCGTGAACCAAGTGCAGCTCGCTCCATTTTCGAGCGTTTTCAGCGGGTTCAGGGGTGATCCTTCAGTTATCGCCATATCGCAGCCAGCTGCGGTTGCCATCTTGGCAGCCAACAGCTTGGTCTTCATGCCGCCCTTTGACAGCCCCGATCCCGCGTCACCTGCCATGGCCTCGATCTCGGGCGTGATCTGTTTGATCACGTCATATCGGGTGGCTGTCGTGTCCTCGTTGGGATTGCCCGAATAGAACCCGTCGACATCTGAAAGCAGGATCAACTGATCCGCGCCGATGGTCACGGCGATTTGCGCTGCCAGCCGGTCATTGTCGCCATACCGGATCTCATCCGTGGCGACTGTATCGTTTTCGTTGACAATCGGAACAACACCCAGGCTCAGCAGCGTTTCCAGCGTTGCACGGGAATTCAGATAACGCCGCCGATCCGCGCTGTCTTCCAACGTGACCAGCACCTGAGCGGTTTTGATCTCATGCGGCGTCAACGCTTCTTCATACGCACGGGCCAGCCGAATTTGTCCAACCGCCGCAGCGGCCTGTGACTGTTCCAGCGGCAGATTCTGCATCGGCAGGCCAAGTACACCTCGACCCAACGCGATTGACCCGGACGAAACCAGAACAACATCCGTCCCCTGCCCTTTCAGCCAAGCCACGTCCTGCGCCAGCGATTTCAGCCAATCCGACCTGAGCAATCCCGTATCCCGGTCGACCAACAAGGCCGATCCGATCTTGACCACCAGGCGGCGGGCATGGGTCAGGGTTGCCAAGGCGTGGCCTCCTCGGCGGGTTTCTGGCGCAGGCGGTTTTCATCGATCTGAGCCCGCAAGGACCGCAGCACCTCGGTCACGCCCAAATGCGCAACGCCTGACATGGTTATGACCGGGCCGCGAACGGCTTCTTCCAGTTCGGCCTTGATCAGTTCGCGTTCCTCATCGTCCAGAGCGTCGATCTTGTTCAATACGGTGATACGCGGCTTATCCGCCAGCTCTCCGCCATAGGCCTCAAGCTCGGTGATGATTGTGCGATAGTCATCGACCACAGTTTCCGAGGTGCCGTCGACCAGATGCAACAGTACCGCGCAGCGTTCCACGTGGCCAAGAAACCGGTCACCGATTCCACGCCCCTCATGCGCGCCTTCGATCAGACCTGGAATGTCGGCAACGACGAACTCCACGTTATCGACACCGACAACGCCCAGATTGGGGTGCAGCGTAGTAAAGGGATAGTCGGCGATTTTGGGCCGTGCATTGGATGTGGCAGCCAAGAAAGTTGATTTCCCGGCGTTGGGCATGCCCAAAAGACCCACATCCGCAATCAGCTTCAGCCGCAGCCAGATGGTGCGGTCGATCCCCGCCTGCCCAGGATTGGCGCGGCGCGGGGCCTGATTGGTCGCGGATTTGAAATGCAGGTTGCCAAAGCCGCCGTTGCCGCCTTTTGCCAGCAAAAACCTCTGGCCAACCTCGGTCAGGTCACAAATCACGGTCTCTTCGTCTTCGTCCAGAATCTCGGTTCCGACGGGAACGCGCAGGATGATGTCGTCACCATCCTTACCGGTGCGTTGCTGACCGCGACCGGGTTGGCCGTTCTTGGCGAAGAAATGCTGTTGATAGCGAAAGTCGATCAGGGTGTTCAGCCCGTCCACAACCTCGGCCCAAACAGACCCACCCTTACCGCCGTCCCCACCATCGGGTCCGCCGTATTCGATGTACTTTTCACGTCTAAAGCTGACGCAGCCGCCACCTCCGGCCCCGGACCGGATGTAGACCTTTGCAAGATCGAGAAATTTCATAGCTGTCCCCTACTGCAAAGGCCCCATCGGCCACAAGTCAGAGTTTCTTTGTATAGGTCCAGGTGGGCACATTCGCATCGCGCGCCACCGAATAGGTTTCCGCATCGCCAAGATACTGGAATCCGCAATGGGTCAGAACCCGGGCCGAGGCCGGGTTGTCCTGGAACACGCTGGCGAACATGGTCGCGTTTTCCAGCGGATTGGCGTTGACCAGCGTTTCAACGGCCAGCGATGCAATGCCGGTGTTCCAATACACCGGGGCGACCCAATAGCCGACCTCGGACTGGTTGCGATCCAGCCGAGTCAATGAAATCAGTCCGATCAGCTCCGGGCCACCATCCTTTGTGGCATCCATTGCCCAGACATCCTCGTCCCGGTCTTCGGCCATCGCGCGCATCACAAACGCCTCAATCGAGCCGGGTGGCAATGGATGCGGGATCGATGTCGTCATGCGCGCCACACGCTCATCGCCTGCGTAATGCTCAATGAGACCCAAATCCGACCGACGCAGAGGGCGAAGGTCGAACCGCTCGGTTTCAATGACCGGCTGATTTATTATTGCCTCAATCTTCATGAGTGCGTTCCTCCTCCGAACAACACAAAAAGTACGGACGCAACTGTCAAACTGGCTAACGTCCACATCAGATATTTTTCTGCAGGCCGACCTTCAACCGCATGGGCGATCCGATCTCCTGCAAATGTCCAGATCGGGTGCAATACGATCTGGCAGATTAACAAACAGAGAGCGATCGTGAGGGTCGCCTCAAAACTGGGTGTTCCTGTTGCCACAAACCCGGTGAAACCTGCGATAATCATTGCCCAAGCCTTAGGGTTAAGCGGATGCACTATTAACCCCGCCAGAAAACCGGGCACTTGCTTATCCGATTGACCTCGGGAAAGCCGCAGATTGGCAATTTTCCACGCGAGCCAGAAAATATATGCAGCAGAAGCATATTTGAGTGTCTCGAACACCAACGGCACCTGATCGGCCAGTTGCATCAGGCCAAAACCAACCGGCCAGATGATCAGCTGTTTGCCCAGAATGACCCCGCCCACAAAGGGTAGAGCCGACCGAAAGCCATAACGCGCACCTGTTCCCAGCAGGACCATATTGGCCGGTCCCGGCGTGCCGACCTGCGAAGCGGCAAAAATCAGGAAACTGGTGGTTGCGACTGTCATCGGTTCTGGTGATCACGACTGCGTTAAAACGAAAAAGGGACCGGCACTTTGTGCCGGTCCCCCATGAATTTTTCTTAAACCTTCTGGGTTTCGGCTTACTCTGCGGCCTCCGCCACTGGCAGGACCGAAATAAAGGTGCGGTTTTTAAGTCCCTTATGGAACTTCACGGCGCCATCGACAGTTGCAAAGATGGTATGGTCTTTGCCCATGCCTACGCCTTCGCCCGGCCAGAACTTGGTGCCGCGCTGACGCACGATGATGTTGCCTGCGATGGCGGCCTGGCCACCATACAGTTTCACGCCAAGGCGACGACCAGCTGAGTCGCGACCGTTACGGGAGGAACCGCCAGCTTTCTTATGTGCCATTCTCTCTCTCCTTAGCCCTGAGCCAGCTCTTTGGCTTGCTCAACCCATTCGGGTTTCACTTTGATAGTGTCGATAGCAGCAATCTGCTCGTCCGACAAGGCGGCCAGAGCGGCAAAGCTTTCGATACCGGCTTCAACCAGCTTTTTGGCAGCGGCAGGGCCGACACCGTTAAGGGCTGTCAGATCGTCAGCGGCAGCAGCTGCGGCGGGTGCCTCTGCTTTGGCTTCAGCTTTCTTGGCAGGCTTTTTCGCTACCGGAGCAGCTTCGCCAGCCGGTGCCGAACCGGTTGCAGCTTTGATGCCCGACTTGTCAGCGCCCGACGACAGGATGTCGGTGATTTTGACCAGAGTCAGTTTCTGACGGTGACCAACAGTACGCTTCGAGCTGTGCTTACGACGGCGCTTGACGAACTTGATGACCTTGTCACCTTTGATCTGTTCGATCACTTCGGCCTGTACACCTGCGCCTTCAACGAAAGGTGCACCAACAACCGGTGCGTCGCCGCCCAGCATCAGAACATCGTTGAATTGAACTTTTTCACCTGCGTCGGCAGCCAGCTTTTCAACACGGAGCACATCGCCCGCATGAACCTTGTACTGCTTGCCGCCAGTCTTGAGGACCGCAAACATGCGTCTTTCCTTTGTCTAACCGCGTTCTGTGGTCCCCGATTGGGTGTTACTGGCTTTCGCCACCTCAAACAGCGCGCCCTTTTCGGGCTGTGTGAATGACCTTTGGCACATGCCATCAGGTCAAAGAATAACGATACCCGGCGCGGAAAGCCGGCCGGGATGCGCGCTTATCGAAGCATTCATGAAGAAAGTCAACCAAAAATCCGCAGCTTTGAGATCCGAAAATCTGCGGCTCAGAGATCCGAAGCTTTCATGGCTTGCGCGACGGATTGCCCAAGCTGGTAAGAGATGCCGTTTAGCATCTCATCAAAACCCATGAACAAGGCGGAATTCAAGGCCCGACCCGCATCGGTGCGGGAAAAGGCGATGTTCTCTCGCATCTGAGACTCGTTCAACGGCTGATAGGCCAATAAAAGGAACGAGTACATCCATTCAGTTGTCTCAGCCCTGGTGTTCTCATGCTGAGATAGCAGTTCCTGCAACACGGATGCATCGTCAAACAGGGCGCTTTGCCCAGAGGCAAGTCCTTGGTAAAAACTATAATCAGCGCTGATGGTGCCTTGCACATTTTTCTCGATCAGGTCGTTGACCTGCACATATTCATCTACAAGACGAAAAAACATGCCCTCGCGATCAGCCTGTTCGTAAGCGCTGCGTGCCATCTCTTCGATCGCGTCATCTGCAATGGCCCGGCGCGCCGAGTTTTCCAGAGAAACGATGCTTTGCCCCAGTTCGCTTTCAAAAAAGATCGAAGCTTGTTCTAGCTGCGCATCGGACATCATCTCGCCAACCGACAGCGAAAGTTGTTGGTGCATCGTGCTCGGATCGTACAAATCCTCAACTTGCGCCAAAAAATAGGCTCCTGCTGAGCTGCCCAGCATCGACTCGTTGATTGCATGCCCTTGCGCCACGCCTTCTTCACTAAGAATTTTCATAAAATCCAAAATATGCATCGCCTGCATCAGTCTTTCAGCACGCTCGCTTGCGGCCAGAGGCAGCGCCCAGATCGTCAAACAGAGTGCCGTAGCTAAAACTCGCATCAGATATCCTGCGCCGGGCGCAATTCGGCCATGCGGGCGGCTAATACTTCAAACCGCATCGCCATGATTTCATATTGGATCGCATTCAACAGCTCATAGACCTCCTGCATCAGAGGCTGTTCCAGAGCGTCAACATAGGCGTCGACATCCTCATCCGAGAAATCCTGGTAGGTGTAAGCCGCCCCTGCCAAAGCTGACAGTTGCAGAGATCGACGCAACTCACCTTCATTGCGTTGGATCATCGCGCGCAGTTCATCTCCGCTCAGTTGCATGTCGATAATGCCAGACGCACTTGCGGCCAGTAAAAACCGCACCTGAATCTCTTGCAGCGCGCGCAGCGAGGTTCCGCTGGCGTCCACCGCACGGTTCATGCGCTTCAGGCTTTCAACGCGCGATGAGCCTTCTTTTATCAACTTCGAGACGATTTCCTGCCCGGCCAGTTGTTTGGCATCATCATCGTCATCCATATGAGCGGCGTTTTCAGCAACGACCAGTCTTTGCCCCAACTCCGAGGCATAAAACGAGACCGCGTGGACCAGCGCCTCTTCGCTAAGCGTCTGTTCAAGGATCAAGACGGCCGTTTCGTGCATCAAAGCGGTATCAAACACCTCTTCGGTCAGACGCGCCCAATCCGATCCGAAGCCGTCAGGGTCGATACCCAGCATCTGCGGGGCCGAAGCAGAGGCCTGCGCTATGCTTTCCAAGGCAACGTCAAAACCTGTCGTGGTCAGAAACGCCTCAATCTGATCCTGACTAGCGGCCTGGGATGGCGAGGCCATGACACCAAGCGAGAAAATTGGAAGGATGAGGCTGATTGCGAACTGGCGTATAAAGTAAGTCATACATATCAGCCTAGGTGTTTTCTTACCTCTGGCAATGGAAAATCCCACTATCGTCAAAATCCGGTATTTTCTGCTTGCACCCCTGCCCGTTCACCACTAAATCCCCCCCTCACAGACCCCCGCGGAGAGGTGCCGGAGTGGTCGAACGGGGCGGTCTCGAAAACCGTTGTGGGTGCAAGCCCACCCAGGGTTCGAATCCCTGTCTCTCCGCCACTATGCCCTAAAAAACAGTGAAAATTGTCTGGTCTCAGGACTTGGTACAGCTTTAGGATTGGCGTTTCAGGAGGCCAAAAGTGTAATACTATGCCCATTCTCAGGCCTTCTGATTATGCCAGCTATGCTCCTATTGGTGCACACTACGTCACCTTTGGGCCATTCCAAATTCGTTCAGGCAATCGAAAAAGGGGCCTACGCCTGCAGGATCCCTTTAGATCTTTGCGGCTTTTCCTCCGTTCATTCAAATTTGGAGATAGAACAAAAGCGATTTGCCGATTAGATATCAGGCAAGTTTTTTTCTTAGCCAATCCTCAGAAGCGTGATGGGCAGGTCGGCTAACGACCAGTTTCATCTGCGGCTTCACCGGAAGCGGCGAAAAAGACTGAACTGAAATGACTGTCTTTTGCCCAAGGGAGTTTGATGCAGATGATGGCGATGTGCGATGAGTTCGAAGCTTTCTTGCATTAGCCTGGAGAGGTCGCTTGGACTATATCGGGCGACTTGGAGGCCGCTGCATTTCTCTGGTCCATCTGGCGCAAAGGTGGCAATGATCACATGTCCGCCGACACTCACCCCACGCCGGAGACTTTTCAAATAGGCCGCCTGCTCTGCTGGATCGACGAGGAAATGGAACACCGCCCTATCGTGCCACAGATCGTAATGGCGATCAGGCACCCAAGAAGTGATGTCTGCCGAAATCCATTTCACTGTTTCACAGGCTTGTCCAAGCCGGTTCCGCGCTATATCCAGAGCGACCTGCGATAGATCGAGGACTGTAATATCGTGGAGCCCCATAGCGAGTATAGAGCTCGCAAGGCGGGATGTTCCTCCGCCAATGTCGATGACTGATGAATTCGCAGTTGCGCCAGACATCTCGATCAGTTCGAGAGAGAGACGTGGATCATCTTGATACCAACTCAACTGGGCCTCGGACTTCTCGCCATAGACGACGTCCCAGTGTTCCTTTCTTTCGACCGTCATATCTCCACGCTCCACCAACTTAAAGTAGCGAAAGCACTCTTCGAAAGACTGCTCTGCCGGGTTTGCCTATCTGCCTTCCTTTTAGTCCGCGGAAGGCAGTATTGGCTGAAATCACGAAAAAAGAAGGCGACCAACACATTTTAGCGGCTTGGCTTTCTTTTTTGCTGGTGACTTACCGAACTATTCTCAACCAACTGTACATCTCGAGTTACGCTTCAATCGCCGCCATTCACAGCAACCGTAAAGAGATTCAAACGCACGGCGGTTTCGTTTGCGGTATACGTTTAGGTTGCCGATCAAGCTGCCTCGTAATGGTTGAACACTTCCGTGGTGCCATCCTTACCGATCAGGAAAACCGAATAGGCTTCCCGCTCACTCTCCGGCCCCATACCAGGTGAGCCATAGGGCATACCTGGCACTGTCAGCCCGACCGCATCAGGGCGTTCGGCCAACAAGCGCCGGATGTCCGCCGGGGGCACATGACCTTCTATGACATAGCCCTCGAGCAAGCCCGTGTGACAGGACGCCATCTCTTCTGGAATACCCTTGTTAGCTTTGTATTCGGACAAAGTCTCCCAGGAGGCATTCTGCACTTCCATCTCGAATCCTTCGCGTTGCATAATATCAATCCACGCGCCACAACACCCGCATGCGGGGTCCTTGAGAACCTGCACCAGCGGTTTGGTCGTTGCAAATGTAGGTGAAGCCAGGGCGATGCCGGAGGCGCTGAGGCCAGCCAGGAAAAGGCGTCGGTCAAGTTTCGTGGTGGTCATGTCATTTCCTTTCCGGGTTTACGCCTGCGCTGTGATATTCGGTCTTGTGACCGAAATCGCAGGCAAGTGCTATGATTTGTGTCAAGCACGCGATCATGACCAGCCCTGTTTCTGTTCGCTTTCGGTGCATAGCGCACGCATGTCGCAACCGCTTGGATACGATGAGCGCCAAGGCAAATACTGATAGTTTAGCCTCTCTTCCACACATAATAATCTCCTTACGACCGCAGTGCATGCTCGAACAGAAACAATTTGAAAACCCGCACTTTCGGGACTTTGGGTGTTAGGATACTTGTGGAGGAAGATTGGGCGTCCGAGGCGCTTGAGAATTATGGTTATCCGTGTCCATGTTACGGTTTCTCTGGCCATAAGCTTCCACCAAAACCGCAAGTCCTAATTGGGTCGGGTTTTCACCAACGCAACAGGTTCCGGTGTGGCATGCCCCGCCACAACTCACGCAGTCGTCCGCGCAATCTTGATCGGTGGTAGAATGCGAACGGCGATTGTTGTGTTTGAATTCAGATGCTTTTGACGCGATCGAAACGCCATACTGTCTGTGGCTGTCTGCGATCTCAAAGTCGTTGTTTGCAAAAGCAACAGAGCCGATGATTGTCACCGTAAGACAGACGCACACTAAAAGCGTTTCTCTTAAAACAGGGATCAACTCATTCACCGTACTGCGGACGTAGTGTGATCGTGGCAACGTGCTGACCCGAAGCCAACAAAACTACAATTGATAGTGCGGCGCGCACTAGAGAAGAGCGGATTGCCACGTCTGAAGAAAAAGATTGCCAAACTTGGAGGCAGATCAAACAACAAGGTTAACTACGCTTGGCCCAAGTTTTTTAGAATTGGACAGTCTGGGCGGTGGTCGCCAGCGCATTCTTCGATCAGATGAGACAGTGTTTCATGCATCGCCTTCAGATCGGCAATCTTATCGTCGATCTCTTTCAGATTCTGTTTTGCAATTTCTTTCACGTCCGCGCTGGCACGTTCTTTGTCCTCGTACAACGCCAGTAGTGAACGACAATCCTCAATGGTAAAGCCCAATGAGCGGGCTCGCCCGATGAAAGCCAGCTTGTGCAGTTCCTTTTCGTCGAAATGGCGATACCCATTGAGGCTCCGCTTGGGTTTGATGAACCCGATATCCTCGTAATAGCGGATGGTTTTGGCAGGCAGACCCGAACGTTCTGCTACATCTCCGATATTCACAGCGGTTCTCCTATACTATCCAGCATGCACTGAACGCAGCGTTTGCTCGGTGTTCTGCGAGATCTGTTCTCGCCAAACTTTGATCGGCTTTACCCAGCGCAACCGCAGCGCATTGGTCAGGACAAATACGCTGGACAGCGCCATGGCACCTGCGGCCAAAACCGGCGACAGCAGCGGGCCGCCAAACGGATAAAGCACCCCTGCCGCAACCGGTATGAGCAGTGTGTTGTAGCCGAACGCCCAGAACAGGTTTTGGCGGATGTTATGCATGGTGCGCTGACTAATATCGAAGGCATTGACCACGCCCGTCAGGTCGCCTGACATCAGAACGACGTCAGCCGCTTCGATGGCAATGTCAGTGCCTGTCCCGATCGCAATTCCTACCTCAGCTGCCGCCAAAGCAGGCGCATCATTGATGCCATCACCCACAAAGGCCAGTTTTCCGCCATTTGAACGCAAATCCTGTAGCGCGGATACTTTACCCTCGGGCAGAACTTCAGCCACGACATGATCGATGCCAAGCTGCGCCGCAATGGATTTGGCAGTAGCGGCATTGTCACCGGTGATCATCGCTACTTTCAGGCCCAGCCCGTGCAGAGCTTCGATTGCGTCCGGCGTGGTGGTTTTGATTGGGTCCGCCACAGCGATTACGGCCGCGATAGCCCCGTCTACGGCAGCATAAAGTGGAGTCTTTCCGTTGATTGCGAGTTCAGCGCCCCGATCAGACAACGCGCCCATTTCTACCCCTTCGCGACTCATCAGGCGGTCGGCCCCGATCAGGATTTTATGGCCTTCGACTGAGGCGCTTACCCCGTAACCGGTGATCGACGTGAAGTCTTCTGGCTTGGAAAGCTCCAGACCACGGGTTTCTGCCGCGCGCACGATGGCTGTGGCGATTGGATGTTCGGAAGTGACCTCAACGGCAGCAACAAGGTGCAGAACCTCGTCTTCGGTCATTCCTTCGGCCACAATCAGGTCGGTCAGCTCCGGACGCCCTTCGGTCAGGGTGCCCGTCTTGTCCACCGCAACAACGGTGGTTTCCTGCAGCATTTGCAAGGCATCGCCCTTTCGGAACAGGACGCCCATCTCGGCAGCGCGGCCAGTGCCGACCATGATGGAAGTAGGTGTGGCCAACCCCATGGCGCAGGGGCAAGCAATGATCAGTACCGCAACCCCGGCCACCAACGCCAGGCTAAGCGCGGGATCGGGTCCGAACAACATCCATACCAGCACTGTCACAACGGCCACTGCGATCACTACCGGCACAAACCACAGCGTGATGCGGTCGACCAGGCCTTGAATCGGAAGCTTGGCACCCTGTGCTTGTTCGACCATCTGAATGATCTGGGCCAACATAGTGTCTGCGCCGATCTTTTCAGCACGGTACGTCAATGCACCCGCGCCATTTACGGTCCCCCCGACCACAATTGCGCCCTCGGTTTTTTCGACGGGAACCGGCTCTCCGGTGATCATGCTTTCATCGACATATGACGCGCCGGTCATTACGGCACCATCCACCGCGATTTTTTCGCCCGGTCGAACGTGCACAATATCCCCTACAACGATCTGCTCAATCGGTAGCTCGACAACCGATCCGTCGCGCTCAACTCGTGCTGTTTTTGCCTGCAGACCGACCAGTTTTCGGATCGCTTCACCCGTTCGGCCCTTGGCGCGCGCCTCGAGGAACCGCCCAAGCAATATAAGAACCACGATTACCGCTGCGGCCTCGTAGTAGACATTTGCGGTTCCGGCAGGAAGAATATGCGGCGCAAAGGTCGAGATCAGTGAGAACCCATATGCCGCCGAAGTGCCCAGGGCCACCAGAGAGTTCATGTCCGGCGCGCCTTTGACCAAGGAAGGGAATCCCTTGGTGTAGAACTGCAAGCCTGGCCCAAAAAGAACGATCGTGGTCAGAAGGAATTGCAGGTAATAGCTGTTCTGGATGCCGATGGTGCTCGCTATCAGGTGGTGCATGCCCGGAATAACATGCGAGCCCATTTCGAGAATGAATACCGGCAATGCGAGCAAGGCGGCGAAGCTTGTTCGCCGCGCCAAATGGCTGATCTCTGCCGCTTTACGGTCGTGTGGTTCGGTCTGCGTTGCGGATCGCAGGCTCGCCGGATAGCCAGCAGACGCCGCATGCGCCGCTATGGCTTCGGGTGTTGTGACTCCCTCAGCATAACGCACAGTTGCACTTTCAGTGGCCAGATTGACCGACGCGGACAAAACGCCGCCATCGGCTTCCAGGGCTCGTTCAACGCGCCCTACACAGGATGCGCAGGACATGTTCTGAATATCCAGAGTGACCTCTGCCGTCCGCGCCGGATATCCGGCGCGGTTTAACGCATCAGCAATGGCCGCTTTATCGGCTGGATCGCGGAAATCGACCTGAACGCTTTCACTGGCGAGATTAACCGAAGCGGTATCTACCCCTGGAACATCTTTCAAAGCGCGCTCGACGCGCCCAACGCAGGAAGCACAGCTCATACCCTGAACCTGGAACCGCGCATGTGAATTTTCAGTCATATTGTCACCACGTATGTTCTGCTGACGGGCAACATAAGGGTTCCAGCAAGTGGAAGGTCAAGGGATGAGGCTGACTTTCTTTCTCATCATCCATGACGACTCTAAGTATCCCGGATATGAGCTGCGGGCTCCGCAAGTTAGTTATAGACAAAGCCATTGACACAGTAAGTTCCTCCGCACAGTTGAACTTTGACATGAAAAACCGCAGGGTACGTGTCTTAAGCGCTAATCAACTTGATCATATCCTTGCAGCTCTGAGTCCGAGGGATGCGAAGCCACGGTCGCAACAGAAGTTTAGGAGCGCACATGCTGTCGTCCCTTAGTTCTGTCTTGCGTCTCTGACTGCCTCGATTAGCCGGGTCATTTCATCTTCGGCGATCAGCCCCGGGGCAAGCGCATCTCCAATCACAAACGAAGGGGTGCCACTGAAGCCAAGCTGCCGGGCCAATTCCATGGACACTTGAATATGCGCGTCGACTTCCGGCGCCTCCATGTCTGCGCGCAATTGATCCTCGTCCAGGCCGAGTTCCCGAACAACTTTCAGGACGCTGGCCTCAGTCGCACGACCGTTCAGCGCCATAAGCGCCCAATGGAATTCTTCATATTTTCCCTGGTTTCGTGAGGCAAGCGCGGCGCGTGCCGCAAAGTCGGAACCTTCTCCGAGTATGGGCCATTCTCGGTAAACAACTCGGACATCGGAATCGCCTGCGATTACGTTTTTCACGACCGGGGCCGCGCGTTTGCAATATGGGCAGTTATAGTCAAAAAACTCGACTACGGTTACATCACCTTCCGGGTTTCCGATGACAGGCGCATTCGGATCCTGTTCCAGCAATTCACGCTGATTTTCCAAGACGTTTCCAATGGCTTCGGCTTTTGCCTGATCCTCGCGCTGTTGAAGCAATTGAATCGCCTGCATGATGATTTCAGGGTTTTCCATAATGGCTTCCAGAGCCAGCCGTTTTACATCGGAGTCAGACAATTCGTCAGCACTCGCCATAGCAGCACCAATCGACATAGTGATGGCAATTAAGCCTGCAAAAAATCGTTTCACGTCAGTTTCCTTCCGTTTGTTCTGCCTCGGTGCGCTGCTCTTGCAGCTTGCGTTCCCGATCCGGCCAACTCTCCTTGATGAAGGCAAGGATGTCCCAGATTTCCTGATCCGACAGAGTGTCCTCGAAACCTGGCATACCGCTTTTGACATCAGCGACGCCCATCTGTTTTAGTGTTTGGTACCCGCCAAGCTTTGTATAATCGAACAACAGCTTGTCGCCGTGATGCCAGGTGTGCCCTGTTCGGTCATGCGGGGGAGCTCGCAAGACGCCATCTGGATCAGGTGTCTGCCAATCTGGTTGACCCTCCAAATTTGCCCCGTGGCATGACGCGCAGTTTTCGGCATACAAAACTGCACCACGTGCCGAATCCGCTGATGCACTGTTTTGTGCACGCCCGCTCAGGCCCCAGCCAGCGACCGCGACAATGATCACCACAGCAGCTAGTGACACCCATTTCGCCGCGCTCTTGTTCATCACGCCACGCTCAGCCAGGTCTTCATTCCAGCGGCCTGATGCGACAGCATATGGCAATGAAACAGCCAGTCCCCCGGGTTATCCGCAACGAACGCAATCTCCCGCGTTTCCATCCGGTCAACCAGTATCGTGTCTCGCAGCGGTCCCAGGCTCCCGTTCGACAGTACTTCCTGAAAGTGCGTCCCGTGCAAGTGCATGGCGTGCGCAAAGACAGTGTCGTTCTGCATCTGAATACGGACTATGTCGCCACGCGAAACAGAAGCGAGCGGGTCTTCGGGTAACCCTGCGACTCCGTTGAATGTCCAGATCTGTCCTTCCTGAACCAACTCATTAGCGCTCATGACTTGGCCGTTGTAAGTACCTTGACGCAGTCCGCCCATCGCCCCGCCTTCCATCACCAATTGAACCTTTAAGGCGTCAGAAACATCTTCAAGAAAAGAAACAGGGTTGGGTGGCAGAGCTTCAATCTCACCGCGGCTGGCAGATGTACCGCTTCCCGAAACCGGGATCTCAGCGATAACAAATGATTCATCGCGTTCGTGAAGAGTTATTTGAACGGCTTCGTTCGATTCCGCTGTGACGTCGACGATCAAATCTGCTCGCTGCGCAGGTCCGAAAACAAGTGTTTCGAAATCTTCTGGCTGCCTTACAGGCATGCCATCATAAGCGACCAGTTTCCCGTTTGCGCCACCTACTGACACATACATGATCCGATCAGTTGCCACGTTGACCATTCGAATTCGCAATCGCTGGTTCGTCAAAACTTCGGTCATTGGCGATATGCGCGCGTGAACGTAGTTTCCCATGCGACCTGCATGGGTCCAATCATGCATTGCACCAAAATCATCTACTATTTGAGCGTCCTTACCCAACCGCCAATCATCCAGAAGGATCGTGATGTCATGGTCCGTGTCCGGCGGGTCCGTTTCGTCGACGATGAACGCGCCGTAAAGGCCCTTGGCCACTTGTACCGTTGACTGGTTGTGAGAGTGATACCAGAAGGTCCCCGCGTCCTTCAGAGGCAAGTCATACTGAAATTTGCCGCCGGTTGGTACAGCCTCCTGCGTAAGGCCCGGCACCCCGTCCATATTGTTCGGAACCCGCAATCCGTGCCAATGGATTGCTGTAGGCTGAGGTAGCGAGTTCAGGAGTGTCCGGCGAACCGTTTCGCCTTGCCGGGCACGAATTTCAGGGCCTGGAACACCGCCATCATATCCCCATATCTCGGTTTCCGGATAGTTGTTGGGGGCAACACGCGCCAATCCTGAACGCGCCTCGATTATTCGGGGGGCGGTAGCCGACCTCCCAATAGTCGGCACTGCGATTAGTGCCGACGTGCCTACAACAAATTGCCTGCGATTAAGCTTCATTAGGACTTCCTTCCAAAGAATACTTGATCTCTCACTGGATTATCCCCCGTCGTGCACATCCAGCAGATAGGTCGCCATTGCCTTCAGGTCTTCGTCTGTCAGAAAGCTGGTGCCATAGTTTACGACCTCTCCCATGGCGCCGCCGAAGACATCGCCATCAGGCATGACGCCGGTGCGCAACGCGTAGGCCAGATCATCAACTGTCCACCCACGCATTTGCAGGGTCTCAAAGTCGATGGCCGGTGCCTTGTCACCGCCCGGCAGTGAGTCACTTCCCTTGAAGTGTTCCGTGTCAGAATTTCTTGCGCCAGCCAGGTTTCTCCCGGTGTGACAGGCGGCACAATGCGTGGCACCTTCAACGAGTAACCGGCCCCGGTTCCATACATCATCATTGCCCGGCACGGGATCGGTCCGCGGCGGTTCCAAAAATGCCGCCCGCCACAGCTTCAGGCCCCATCTCTGATTGAAGGGGAACACCATTTCCTGCTCTTTTGACGGTTCCGCTACTGGCGGAACCGTTTGCCAGGCGGCCCAAAGATCGGCGATGTCCTGATCCGTGAAGTTGGCATAGAACGGATAAGGAAAGGCCGGGTAGTAGGGTTGTCCGTCGGGCGACACACCCTGACGCACAGCGCGGGCAAATTCCTCGATGGTCCAATCACCGATCCCGTGATCGGGATCTGTGGTCAGGTTCGGCGAAAAGAGCGTGCCGAACGGGGTATCCAACTCCACCCCACCGGCCAAGGGCGCACCTCCTTTGGCAAAGTCTGTGTGGCAGGCGATACAGCCGCTTGCCCTTGCCAGATACGCCCCGCGGTTAACGTCACCTTGAATGTCGAGAGCTTGTAAGGGCTGGCCAATCGGCCAAGCCATCACAGCAACAAACCCTGCTGACGCCGTAACGGCGGTAGCAAGACCCAACCGTATTATCGGCTTCATGATGCATTCCTATTCCGACCGAAATCGCGTGTGACACGCCGAGCATGTCTGGCTCAGCATCATGAACACACCATCTGCCGGCATTTCAGATAGCTGTGCTAAGTTTGGACTGCCAGCCATCATCCCGCTGCCCATCATGGAGCCACCTCCCATCATGGAACGACCTCCCATCATGGATTTGCCGCCCATCATGCCGGAACCATGACCCGATCCGGACGCCATCAGCCCGTTGTCTGCCGAAAGCGCAAGGCCTTCTGAGTAGATTTCCAACTGTCTGGCTATTTCTGTAAAGGAACCCCAATCCTGCCAGATTTGCGATTTGGCCTCCGAGGGTTTGCCATCAGATCCCTCTGGAAACAGCTTTGTCATGCTTTCACCGGCGTGGCTTCCGATTTTCTTGGCTTCGCTTCGTACCGTTTGCGCATTGTAGGGCGTTTTCCCCTGCATCATCGGTGTAAGGACCTTCATGCTGTCCTTCATCGCGGACATACCGTCCATGCGTTCTTTGACGACGCCGGTTGCGCCACCATGCGCCAAGGCGGCCGCCGCAAATAGAAAAACCAGGGCCACGCCTGTAGTCATTTTTAGAAAGTTCATTTCCTTGTCCTTTTCGTCTGCTTCGACGCGCCCATCTTGAGCGCAATTCGACTCGTCAGATCAGGACACGCGGCGGTGGTGGGTCAAACGCGATAATACCAAGAACCCGGTATTGAGCTCGCGGGATCGAGTATCTTCGTTCCGTGCCTTGGGGACCCGGCGGTGTTGGACCCATCAAAAATAGTCCAACAGCGTTGCAGATCGCTCCGCCATGACAATGCCCGGGATGACCCTGCTTGACATGTTCGACGTCCGCAGAGTCGGTTTGGTCAATCACATGCTGTGAATCACCGCCATGTGCATGAGCAGAATCGGCCGTCACAAGTAGCCCGCCAATAGCCAGCGCAATTGACAGGATGGAGTAACGAATTGCTGTGCTCACTAGACTCGTCACCTTCAGAAAATCCCGTTTTCTTGTTGCAACTCTCTTATGTACGTCACGATGCCTTTCACATCCGCGCGAGTTAAACCATCGACCGGCGGCATGTTACCGAACTTCCAATGGTGTGCCCGAACACCATTCTGGACGGCCACGTAAAATGCCTCGTCCGAATGGTGGCCAGGTTCATAGATTTTATGCACCAAAGGTGGTGCAAGGCCCTCCAGACCTGTTGCATTCCCGCCATGGCACGCCGAGCATTTTGCGTCGAATGCCACTTTGCCGACGGCCGCAAATTCGCTTAGCTGGTCCGGTAGATTGACGTTTTGGATTGGGTCTCCTGACGCCAGCGTCGACGTATCAGGTGTCGTCATCGAATGGCCAGCTGGTTGCTGATTTAGATTGTAGACGATTGCGACGGCACCTGCGATCGCCACACCGCCTATCATGAGTGTAAGTTTATCCATTTTACTATTTCACGTCGTTGTCAGTTACCGAGCTTAAGCACCTGTCCAGAAAAGCCATCTTGACCATGGTCAGATCAATTTTACCTGCGTGCCCACGGTGGCCAGTTCGAACAAGTCCGCGATCTGCTCATTGTACAAGCCGATGCAGCCATTGGAGGATCTTCTTCCGATCTTGCGTGTGTCGTTGGTGCCGTGGATCCGGTAGTATTGCCAGCTCAAATAAAGTGCATGTGTCCCCAGAGGATTCTCCGGACCCGGGCCCACATAGTCGGGCCAAGCGGGGTTGCGCTTTTTCATTGCTGGTGTCGGTCGCCAAGATGGCCCCTCAACCTTGCGAGTTACTGTGGTGTAGCCCAGCCTTGTAAGGTCTTCCGTCAGCGGCACGCTGGTTGAATACATCCGATAGACGCTCTCGTCTTCTGACCAATATTGCAGGACCTTGGACTGTGTATCGGACAGGATCACACCATTCTTAAGCGTATCAAAGTGATCCTGCCATTTAGCAACGCGGAATGAGGAAACATTCCGGCGCGTCCCCTCGGTTGTCATCGATTGGGCCCAAACGGCCGGTGCTGGAAAAAGAGTTGTCGCAGCAAACGCGGCAATCACTCCGCGTCGCGTAACAGCCTTTCTATCCCTGTTCGGTTTCATGCCTGCCACCCCAAACGTGTATTCTTGCTTTACGACTCATTTGGGCTGTATGCCCGGTTCCCGCGCTGGAAGGTCAACAAACAACAGGTTTTGCGTAAGCGAAATTTCGTCTGGAATACTGCTGCCGTCGGCACATGGGGCGGTTTCAAAGGTGGCTTCATATCGTCAAGCCATTGTGAAGAAGAAACTATTCTTGGGTACTCACACCGAAACAACGTCAGTACAGGTAGATAGCAAGAATGAAGCGTTTTCCCGAGCTCCTATCGCCTTTGTTCAGATTGCTGCCCGCTTTCTGTGCCGAACCTGCCCATCTTGCCGCCACAAAGCTCTTGTCTCTTAATGCAAGGACTTCTGTTTTGATGTAGAACACGGTCTCGGAAATCGTTGTGAGTGCAAGCCCACCCAGGGTTCGAATCCCTTTTACTTCGTCATCAATCAATTCATCCTTCAAGGCTGTTTCTTTGCTTGTGTTGCGATTCCTGCAATGGATGGCATGATGTTGCCACTGCCTGCAGTGTCAATCAGCGCAGTGTGGCTCAAACCCGCAATATGCTGCAAACTCACGTGTTTTCCCCTTTGCTTTAACGTACCTTAACCCCATCTGAGCGACACATCATTTGAAGGAGACATCCAATGTCGCGTCTTTTACTTATCGTAGCCATCGCCGTTATCGGCGGAGGCGCTTACTATTTCGCCACAAAACCTGAACCAACCCCTGCCGAGCAGTTGCAATCGGCGGCTGAAGATGCCTCAGAGGCGGTTGGTGAAGCAGCCTCGGCAATACAAGAGGGCGCTGCTGATGCCGTTGAGGCGGCGACTGAACAAGCATCCGAGGCTGCGTCCTCGATTGCTGATCAGGCCTCGGAAGCTGCATCTTCGGTATCGGAACAGGCCAGCGACGCTGCTACTTCTTTGACCGAGCAGGCCAATGATGCAGCCTCAGCAGCTGGCGATCAGGTCGCAGCGCTTGCCGGTCAGGGGCAGGAACTGTTCAACTCGTGGGTTCAGGACGGCATGCTGACCGCGCAGAATTTCGACTATGACGCAATCGTCACGTCGGTTCAGGAAAGCGCCTTGTCTCAGGACATCAAAACACAGGTTATGAAGATCCTCGACGAGATCAAAGCGTCGCCTGAGCTGGTTGTCGCGAAGATACAGGATCTGCGCAATCTGATGACGCAGCAGTGATCAATTCCAGAACCAGCCCTAAGAGGGCTGGTTCACCCGGTCGGGATGCGACTTAATTTGCGTCACATTACGGCATTACCCAATTGACATAGCTCACCGTGTTTGATTGCTTTCTTGAGATTGTTTTGAAAAAATAAAACCTTTTGTCAGTGTGTTACATTGTGACGATGAAGGCCTCGTGCTGAACTCGCATCAAAGAAGGATCGAACGATGACCACCCTGCCCGACACCATGTTTGCCGTTGTTCAGACGCAGGACGGATATTCCGGCACAGCCACGGGACCGACGCTGGAGAATGCCTCGGACTGGTTAGCGGAGGCTGAACTGCCTGTACCTGTCCCAAAGGCGGGACAAGTGTTGATCAAAGTGCGCACTGCCTCGGTGAATCCTTCAGATATCCATTTTATCAAAGGAGAATATGGTCAGCCGCGGGTCAAAGGCGCCGCAGCAGGGTTCGAGGGGTGCGGAGATGTTGTTGCCACCGGTACCGGGGCTGACGCCCTGCTGGATCAGCGCGCGGCCTTTGTGGCAGCAGGCTCTGGTGCCTGGGCCGAGTATGTTGTGACGCAGGCCCAGATGTGTATCCCCTTGCGCCCCGAAATCTCGGATGAGGACGGGGCGGCGCAGATCGTAAACCCGCTAACCGCAATGGCGATGGTGGATATCGCACGGGCTGAGGGCGAGGCTTTTGTGGTCTCTGCCGCCACCAGCCAGCTTGGTAAGTTGATGTGCAGCCTTGGACGGGATCTTGGGTTGAAACCGATCGCTCTGGTGCGGCGCGCCGAAACGATCGAGATGTTAAAAGGCCTGGGTGCGGCAGAGGTGGTCGTGACCAGCGATACGGATGCGCCGACGCGGTTTGCCACGATCAGTGCAGATCTGAAACCTCGTGTTTTTCTCGACGCGGTTGCCGACCAACTGTCAGAGCAGGTGTTCTGCGCGATGCCCAATGGCGCGCGGTGGGTTTGCTATGGGAAACTCAGTACGGAAATGCCGAAGTTGACTCAGATGGGCCAGTTGATCTTCATGAGCAAACGGATCGAGGGCTTCTGGCTGACCCGCTGGATGATGGACACCCCCCCGGCTGATCAAATGCGAGTTGTCAGCGAAGTGCAGGCGCGATTTGCAGATGGGCGCTGGCGCACAGATGTTTCCGCACGGCTTTCGCTACGAGAAGTGCTGCCAAATCTGGCGGATGCTCTGAAAAAGAGTGACGGGAAGGTGATAATCACTCCATAGTAGAACAAAGCGCCGGACTTAACCGGCTTAGGGAGGGTGAGATTGGATAACGCACAGCTGCTGATTAGCGGGCTGGCGAATGGTTGTGTCTACGGCCTGATCGCCCTTGGCTTTGTACTGATTTACAAAGCCACCGAGGCAGTGAATTTTGCGCAGGGCGATTTCATGATGCTGGGTGCGTTTGTCACCATTGGCCTTACGAATACGGAATATATGGGGCTGCCCTTCTGGCTGGCGCTACCGATTTCACTGGGGATTATGGGCGCACTTGGGTATCTGATCGATCGGCTGATCATCCGCCGCGTCTTTGGCGAAAGTCAGACTGCCGTGGTGATCCTAACCATCGCCTTGGGCTTTGTGATCAGGTTTGCAGCTGGTCTGATCTGGGGGCACGAGCCGCAAACGCTGCAGAACCCATTGGCTGGTAAAGAAATCCGGTTCGGTGGTCTTGTGCTGGGGATGGAGGACGTGGCCGTGATTGTTGTCACCGTCCTACTGACCTGGGGTCTTTATGTGTTCTTCAGCAAGACCAAGCTGGGGCTTGCCATGCAAGGTGCGTCTCAAAACCAGTTGGCGGCATATTACATGGGGATCCCGGTCAAGCGGGTTCAGGGCTTAATCTGGGCATTGGCCGGGGTTGTCGCTGGGATTGCCGGAATTTTGTTCGCGGCCAAAGGCTCGGTCGATCCCACAACTGGGCTTCTGGGGATCAAGGCATTTGCAGCAGCTGTGATAGGCGGATTCGGCAGCCTGCCCGGCGCTTTGGCCGGCGGGCTAATCGTCGGCGTAATCGAGCCCTTTGCCAGCCGCTATATCGCAGCCGGGTACAGTCAGATCGCGCCTTATGCGCTGTTGCTGGCAGTTCTGATCTTTCGACCGCATGGGCTGTTCAGCCAGGTGCGGGTCAAGAAGGTCTGATCGCATGCGGATTGTTTTCAAAACAAACTATATGCAGGACATTCGCCCGTGGAAGGATGGCTATCAGCTTAGCCTCTATCTGATCCTGTTGGCGGTCGTAGCCGCTGCGCCGTGGTGGCTGGATGATTTCTATCTTGGGGAACTGACCAATGTTCTGATCTGGGCCATCGCGGGTTTGGGCTTGATGATCCTAACCGGCCACACCGGGCAGGCCAGCCTTGGCCATGCCGCCTTTCTGGCCGTTGGGTGCTATGCCAATGTCATCCTGATTGAGGCTGGGGTGCCCTTTCTGCTGGCGTTCCCGTTGGCGGGCCTGTTGACCGGCATCGTCGGAGCAACCGTCGCCATCCCTGCCCTGCGCCTGCATGGCATCTATCTTGCGATCTTCACCCTGGCTCTGTCTGTGCTCATGGACGACATCATCGTTCTGGCCGAACCCGTCACCGGAGGTGTCGCGGGTAAATATCTGGGTGGTGTCGAAATCTTCGGATATCTGGTCGATCGTTGGGCCACCCCGGTCCCGTTTTTCTGGCTGGTGCTGGCCGTCGCCGTTGTCGTGACACTGGGCTATATCAACCTATTGCGCGCGCCCTTAGGCCGTAGCTTCATCGCTGTACGAGACTCTGAGGTCTCAGCGCAGGCGATGGGTGTGGATATCGCGCGTACCAAGACGATCTCTTTCGCCCTCTCCTGCGCGGTCACCGGACTAGCAGGCGCATTGATGGGTATGTTCTCTGGGGCGTTCAATAACGAGACCTTCAGTGTCGTAATTTCCATCCAATTGCTGATGATGATCGTTATCGGAGGTCTGGGCTCAATCCATGGCGCGTTTTTGGGCGCAATCGTGATCGGTTTCCTGCCGCAGTTTCTGTCGATTTCAAAGGAATACGCAGCAGCCCTGTTTGGCGGCAATACGGTCGCCATTCCGGGGCTCGAATTCGGCATCTTTGGCATGATTCTGATCGCCTTCATCCTGTTCGAACCGATGGGTTTGTATGGTCGATGGCTAAAAATCCGGACGTGGTTCGAACTGTTCCCCTTCTACCGCAAGGACATGTTCAAAAGACAAAAGTCCTATCTCAAGACGGAGCGTCTGAGATGAGCTTGCTGGAGTTTGAAAACGTTACCCTGAAATTCGGCGGTCTGACTGCTGTGGATGATCTGTCCTTCAACGTGCAAGAAGGTGAGGTGTTCGCCATCGTCGGTCCCAACGGCGCCGGCAAATCAACGGTCTTCAACCTGATTTCGCGCTTCTATGATCCTTATGCAGGGGCGATCCACTTTGACGGGCATGATCTGCTGCGTATCAAGCCCTCGGGTGTCGCGGCCTATGGCGTCGCGCGGACATTCCAGAACATTGAACTGTTCGAACATGCGACCGTTTTGCAGAACCTCCTGGTCGGGCGCCACCGGCACCGCAAAACCAATCTGATCTCGGAAATTCTGTTCTCGCCCTCAGCTCGCAGGCAGGAGATCGACAACCGAGAAAAGGTTGAAGTGATCATCGACTTCCTCGACCTCCAGGCCTTTCGTGACAAGATGATCTCGGGCTTACCCTATGGCGTGCGTAAGGTGGTCGAAGTCGCTCGAGCGTTGGCCACCGATCCAAAACTCCTGCTGTTGGATGAACCCGCCTCGGGCCTATCGGTGGAAGAGACCACAGATATGCGTTGGTGGATCGATGACATCCGGCGTCAGATGGGCATTACCGTGCTTATGGTAGAGCACGATATGGGTCTGGTCTCGGGCGTGTCCGACCGGGTTCTTGCCATGGCCGACGGAGCGAAGCTTGCCCTTGGAACCCCAGCCGAAGTTCAATCTCATCCTGCTGTGGTAGAGGCCTATTTGGGCAAAGCTTCATGAACCAACCGATCCTTAGCATTCGCAATGTTGAAAGCTTTTATGGCCCGATCATGGCCATTCGTGGCGTGTCATTGGACGTGCATCGAGGGCAGGTCGTTTCAATCCTGGGCGCAAATGGCGCGGGCAAGACAACGCTGATGAAAACAATCTCAGGCGTGATGGATCCCGAAAAAGGTTCAATCACATTTGACGGTCAGCAAATACAGGGATCGGAACCTCACAAGGTCGTGCAAAAAGGCATCGTCCATGTGCCCGAGGGACGCGAGGTCTTTCCACTTTTGACAGTCGACGAGAACCTGAACCTTGGGGCTTATACCCTGTCGGATAAAGGACAGATCGATCATGACCGCGATCTGGTGTTTTCCTACTTTCCTGTGTTGAAAGACCGCCGCAATCAGGAAGCTGGCACTCTGTCCGGCGGGCAACAGCAGATGCTGGCGATTGGGCGCGGCCTGATGGCTAACCCGCGTATCATGCTGCTGGATGAGCCCTCGCTGGGCCTATCACCGCTGCTGGTGCAAGAGATTTTTGGCATTCTCAAACGCCTGAATGACGAACAGAGCATGACAATGATGCTGGTCGAGCAGAACGCCAATGCGGCACTGGAACTCGCCCATCATGGCTATGTAATGGAGATCGGACGGATCGTTATGGATGGTGCGGCTGAAACCTTGCTGCAATCCGAGGACATTCAGAACTTCTATCTGGGCGTTCAGGAAGAAGGCGCGCGAGAAAACCGCCGCTGGAAACGCAAAAAGACGTGGAGGTGAGCTGGATGGACGCAAGCCCCCTGCCCCCTCAGACCAGTATCAACGGTGTGCAGTTCAACGCTGCGCCAGGTCAGAGACCCCTGCGAGTCGATGGCTGTGTCACGATATGCGAGTTATTCCAGAAACGCTGTGCCGAACTGGGACCGCGTACGGCGCATCGCGAGAAGGACTTCGGCATCTGGAAATCCTACTCATGGGCCGACTACTGGCAACACGCCAAATGGATCGGGCTGGCCCTGCGCAAGCTGGGTCTGCAACGTGGCGAGGTTGTCTCGATCCTGTCCGAAGACCGCAAGGAATGGGCGTGGTTCGACATGGGCATCCAGTGTGTCGGAGGGATTGCTTCGGGCGTCTACACCACAGATTCGGCGAGCCAGTTAAAACACCTGATCAATGACAGTGGCAGCCGGTTTCTGATCGTTGAAGATGAAGAGCAGTTGGACAAGTTCTTCGAAGTCGAGGCGGATCTGCCCGATCTGCTCAGGGTCATTATCCTTGAGGATGAAGGCCTGCACGACCTGGATCATCCGCGATGCATGATGATCGAGGACTTGTATGCTCTGGGGCAGCAGGCTCAGGTCGATGAACCCGGCGCATTCGAAGCAGAAATCGCTGAAACCACGTCACAAGACACCGCCCTGCTCATATATACGTCAGGTACCACCGGTAATCCCAAAGGCGCCATGCTGAGCCATGAGAACATTATGGCCGCGATAGAGGCAGGGGCGCATTCCCTGCCCTCCCAATCAACCGACGAACAGCTATGTTTTCTACCGCTCTGTCATATCCTCGAACGCGACGTGTCGATTTACTACCCGCTTGCGATGAAGACTACTGTGAATTTCGCTGAAAGCCCCGAGACAGTGTTCTCCAACCTGCAAGAGGTCTCTCCCGCCACCTTCACTGCCGTCCCGCGCGTGTGGGAGAAGATCTACTCGCAGGTCATGTTCATGGCGAAAGAAGCAACGCCCACAGGGCGTTTCGCCTTTGCACAAGCGCTTAAGTCTGGAATGGCGCGGGCTGAATTTATCCTTGCAGGCAAACCTGTTCCAGCACCGATCGCTATGCAGTTCTGGCTTTGGGATCGGCTTGTTCTGCGCAACCTGCGCCGGATGCTGGGCTTAGATCGTCTCCGCCGAGGCGGCTCTGGTGCAGCGCCGATCTCTCCCGATTTGCTCAGGTGGTATTGGGCAATTGGTGTGCCCATAGTAGAGGGCTTCGGTATGACCGAAACCGCCGGCATAGCAGCGCTGAACACGCTTGAGGCCAACAAGATCGGCACCATTGGGAAACCTGTTCCTGGCAACGACCTGCGCATCTCGGATGACGGAGAAATTCAGGTCAAAGGCCTGAACGTCTTTCAGGGCTACTGGCGCAACAATGCCAAAACAGCCGAAAGCTTCACCTGCGACGGCTGGCTGCTCACTGGGGATATGGGGCATATCGACGAGGAAGGTTTTGTCACCATCACAGGGCGCCTCAAGGACATCATCATCACTGCGGGCGGTAAGAACGTCACGCCCGCAGAGATCGAGAGCGGGTTGAAGTTCAGCCAGTATATCTCGGACGCGGTGATCATCGGGGATCGGCGCAAGTATCTAACGGCGCTAATCATGATCGATCAGGAAAATGTCGAGAAATTCGCACAAGAGCGCAAGATCCCCTTTTCGAACTTTTCTTCCCTTTGTGCTGCTTCCGAAGTGACGGAGCTGATCGGCGAGGAAATCGCAGCGGTTAATAAGGACTTTGCGCGGGTTGAACAGATCAAGGATTTCCGGCTGATCGACGTGTTGCTCACTGCCGAAGATGAGGAGCTGACTGCGACGATGAAACTCAAACGTGGTCTGGTGGAAAAGAAACACGCACATCTCATTGAAGATATGTACAATTAGTTAAGGGGCGACCCAACAGGGAGGAGAAGTATGAAACACTTATTTAAGGGCCTTGCCGCAGCGACGGCATTGACTGCATCCGCCACGATCAGCTGGGCGCAAACACAAGGCGTGACAGATGACGAGATCGTCATTGGCTCAGTCAACGACCTCAGCGGCATCTTCGCTGCCGTGGGCGTTCCGGCCACCAAAGGCGCAAATGTGGTCTTTGATCGCGTCAACGCCGAGGGTGGCGTGCATGGCCGCAAGATCCGCTTTGTCGTCGAGGATAACGGCTATCAGATGCCACGCGCGATGCAGGGCTATAACAAGCTGCTGAACCGTGACAAGGTTTTCGCGATGTTGCAGTCGCTGGGTACGCCGATGAATGTTGCTGGGTTCAAGCTGCTGGACCCGAAAGGTATTCCCAACGTCGCCCCTCTGACCGCCGCGCGGCAAATGCTGCAAGAGCCGATGAAGAACAAGTTCACCTCGTTCTCGACCTATTACGATCAAGCTCGGATTGGGGTGAAGTATCTGAACGGTGAATTTGGATCGCAAACCGTTTGCACCATGTACCTGCCTACTGATTTCGGTGAGGAAATTCTGGAAGGCAGCAAAGCGGGAGCCGAAGAGGCTGGCATCACTTTCGGCGCTGAGACCACCCATAAACCGGACGAGACGGATTTCGTGGGGTCCTTGAGCAAGCTTAAAGAAGAAGGTTGTGACATCGTCACGATGGCGCTCGGCGTGCGTCAGGCAATCACTGTTGTTGGAACGGCCAAGAAAATGGGCCTGACCGACATGAAGTTTCTCGGCACCTCGGCCAGCTTCCTAACCGTGGTCGCACAGGTGCCCGGTGGTGTGACCGACGGTTTCTATGCGGCGGCCTCGTGGCTGGATCTCTGGGCGCGCGCCGAAGAGCCCGCCCCGGCAGCATTTATTGCTGAATACAAAGAGGCTACGGGGGAAGACCCGGTCGGATTTTCAATGCTGGGCTATTCAGCGGCCGAGATGATGGTCAAAGCACTTGAAGCTGCAGGTCCTGATCTGACGCATGATAGCTTCATTGCCGCGATGGAATCTCTGGATTACATGGATGAGTTGGTCGGCAATCAGATCACATATGGGCCCGATGATCATCAGGGTGCTGACTCTGTATTTGTCAGCGTCGTCGAAAATGGTGCGTGGAAACTGGTTTACGAAGAATAAACCGACCAAAGAAAAAGGGCTCGCAGTTGCGAGCCCTTTCCAATTCGGTATCCGTAGCGATTAACGCTTCGAGAACTGGAACGAACGACGCGCTTTGCGCTTACCGTATTTCTTACGTTCCACAACGCGACTGTCGCGGGTCAGGAAGCCAGCGGCTTTCAGAGCGCCACGCAGCGACGGATCGTACAGTTGCAGCGCTTTCGAGATGCCGTGCTTGACCGCACCGGCCTGACCGGTCAGGCCACCGCCTTTGACGGTTGCAACAACGTCGAACTCACCTTCCACACCAGCAACCTGGAACGGCTGGCGCAGGATCAGCTGGAGAACGGGACGCGCAAAATACTTGTCCTGATCCTTGCCGTTTACGGTGACCTTGCCGGAACCCGGCTTGATCCAGACGCGGGCAACAGCGTCTTTACGCTTGCCGGTGGCGTAGGAACGACCCAGCTCGTCACGTACGGGTTCACGTACGATAACTTCTTCGGCCACGGTTTCAACGCCTGCGACGGCGCTCAGCTCTTCGAGAGTATTGATCTGATCAGCCATCGGTCATTAGCTCCGGGTGTTTTTCTTGTTCATGGACTTTACGTCCAGAACTTCGGGCGCTTGCGCCTCATGAGGATGCTCGGCACCAGCATAAACGCGCAGGTTGGTCATCTGCTGACGCGCCAGACGGTTGCCCGGCAGCATGCGCTTGACCGCTTGGGTCACGACGCGCTCGGGGTGTGCACCTTCCAGGATCTGCTGCTTGGTGCGCGACTTGATGCCGCCCGGGTGGCCAGTGTGCCAGTAGAAGTTCTCTTCGCGCTTCTTGCCGGTCATCTGGATTTTGTCAGCGTTGATCACGATGACATTGTCGCCCATGTCCATGTTGGGTGTGAACGACGCTTTGTGCTTGCCACGCAGGCGCATGGCGACGATCGAGGCAAGACGGCCCAGAACAACGCCCTCGGCGTCGATCAGGATCCATTTCTTGTCGATGTCTGCAGGTGTTGCAGAAAAGGTTTTCATGGCAGGATAGTCCTGTTTGATGTGAAAGACCGCCCCTTGGCGGAGCGGCCCGAATTCGATGGAGGGGGTTTAGACCTACTAGTTATGCAGGTCAATACAGGCAAAGTATAATATATCTATCAATAACAATAACTTATAAAATAGGTATTATTTTACCCCAAAATTTCTTCGGCATATCCAATTTTGCGTAGCTTAGTTAAGCTAGACTCAACCAAGATCATCCAATGTCGGAGGTGGCTATGCAAGAATTGGAACAGGTTATCGCTGCCTATGGTGCGGCATGGCAGTCGACCGATCCCGAAAGGCGACTGAGCCTTCTTGAGCAGTGTTTTGCACAAACTGGTCGTTACGTCGATCCAACTGCAGAAGTTTCCGGCAGAGATCAACTCAATGCCCATATCGGAGCGGTTCTGAGTGATACAAAGGGCCGAGTTGAGCTGACCAGTGAGCCGAATTCACACCATGATGTGGTCCACTTCACCTGGCATATGATTGCTTCCGATGGGTCCATTATGGTTACCGGGCATGATTTCATTCGTCTCGATGCCGATGGCAAGATTGCACATTTGGCGGGCTTTTTTGGCGACCCTGCCCCATTGCAATAGGTACTAGACGCTTATTTGCTCGGGCGGGTTGTCCAGCAATGCGCGCAGACGCAGCATGGCGTCTTCGAACTTCTCAAGCGAGACATGCCCATTCACCGCTATACGAACGGCATTTGGCGCGCGACCATCCCGCAGCGCGAATTCATCGGCCGATCGCAGCTGAATACCTTCCCGCTCGGCCGCCCGGCTGAACGCAGCAGACCGCCAACCGGAAGGCAGATGAAGCCAGACGAAGGGAATCTCAGAATCCCAGTTTAGATCGAAGCCACCCAGGGCGTTTACCGCCACACGTACATATTCGCCCATCTTGGAGCGAACGTTTTTTGCAAGTTGCCTCGCCTCTGGATGTCCCAACAGCAACCGCGTCAACTCAGCCAAAGGCTGGGCGAGCCCGAAATACCCGTATTCTGCAGAACGCCGCAGATCGACGCTCTGCTCTTTCGGTGCAATGGCGAAGCCGACCCGCAACGCTGGTGTAAGGGTTTTCGAAATTGACGAAACATGCCATCCCCGTTCGGGTGCCAAAGCACGATAGCTGGGCGCGCGGGCCTCGCCCATGCGATAGCAATCGTCTTCGATGATCTGTAATTCATGCTTTCGCGCAATCTCGACAACTTCTTTGCGCCGTTCCAACGGCGAATGCCCGCCCGTTGGGTTCTGCACTTCGGGTGAGACGCAGATCGCCTGTGCCTTCGTTTGCCTGAGGATGTGGTCCAGCGCATCGGGGCTTATGCCCCATTTGTCCATTTTTACCCCGACAACCTCGGCGCGCATCAACTCACCTGCCCGTCTGAACCCGGCATAAGACAAGTCCTCAACCAACACGATGGGTTTCGGATCTTTCAGAACGGTCTGGAACACGACGCAAATGCCACTTTGCCCACCGTGTGTCAGTACAATGTCATCTGCATTCAATGAGCCCAGAGGAAGATCTGACAACCAGTCGGCCACAACCTGGCGCACGGGTAGGTAGGCATCTCGGGTCGGATAGTTCATAAACATCCGCGGATCGCCTTTTGCAACCTTTTCAAGGCATTCGCGGATTAATGTCACCTGCCCCACATCTGGCAAGCGTGGGCTGAACAGGCTGACATTGGATTCATATTTGTCGTCCCTCAGATGTAGCTGCCGCGACCAGACATCATCCAGAATGGGCGATCTCGGCGGGGCTACAAATGTACCACGCCCGACCACGGCTTGTAGCAAACCTTCATCGGTCAGGATCGTATAGGCGCGCGCGACAGTGCCTGGTGTAATCTTTAATCGATACGCTAACTCACGCACCGGAGGTAGTTTCTTTCCAACCTCCAGTGTTTTGTTTTCTATCGCTTTTCGGATCGTGTCAGCGACCAGAGTATATTTTGGACCTTTGGATTTCGGTAACGCCTCTGGCCAAATTGTATCCATTACAATTCTTCCTTTGATTTCGACACAATGCTGAATGTATCAAAGTAGTGTACCGAACATTTTTACTTTGTGTCAATACAATTTGAAAGGATACCCAAGATGACACGCGCAATGCACAACCCCGCCCTCTTGCTGCTGAACGACAGCCCCCGGCTGCCGCTGATCGCCGCGCTGGCCGTGCGGTTTGCGGCGTCGGTCACACAATGGGAACAACGCCGCCGCAGCCGGGTAAACTTAGGTAAGCTGGATGACAGGCTGCTCCGCGATGTCGGGCTGACCCGCCATCGGGCAGATGCAGAAGTCAGCCGCTATTTCTGGATGAAATAGACTATCCCCAGTCCCATCTAAGGGACCTCTTCCTGGCCGGGTTTATCCCCGGCCTTTTTTACCCAAAGGCAGCTGCGGCTGAGCCTTCTGGAGGAAGCGAATAGGTCATGCTGGCCCGCGCGACGGGTTTGTCAGAGCCTTCCGAGTAAATCAGCACATCCCCGACAGCCAGTGTTCGACCTAATTTCAACAACTTACACTCAGCAATCAGGTCCGCCCCGCCTTCCGGCTTGCGCAAGAAATCCAGAGAACTGTTGGTCGTGACAGCCAGAGATTGCCGACCTTTCCGCGCCAATACCATTGCATATACACTGACATCGGCCAGCCCGAACATGGACGGACCAGATACTGTGCCTCCGGGGCGCAGGTGACGGTCTTCGACCCTCAGGCGCATGGTGATGTTTGCTTCTGTCAGATCCTCGACGACAAAGTCGTTATGAACCTGTGGAAACACCTGCGCCAGGTATTCCGTCAATTCTTGTTTATTCAGTGCTAATGACATGCTTCCCCTCGTCGCTCTGCCCGCCTAGAGTTGGCCTGAACGCCAGCGGGAGGGCAAGATGGCAATTCTGGAACGTCACGACACAGGTGCGATTGCACGGCTTCGAATGAACGCGCCTGAGCGGTTGAACGCCCTCAGCGATGAAATGCTGGCGGCCCTGCAGGCAGAGTTCGATGCGCTGCGCGAAGACAAGTCGATTCGTGTTGTTGTTCTTTCCGGTGCGGGGAAAGCGTTTTGCGCGGGGCACGATCTGAAACAGATGACCCAAGGGCGGCAGGCACCCGATGGTGGGCTTTCCTATTTTCAGGATCTGTTCGACCGATGTGCCAAGATGATGATGTCCATTCAGTCCTTGCCCCAACCCGTGATCGCCCAAGCGCACGGGATCGCCACTGCCGCAGGGTGTCAGCTTGTAGCAACCTGTGACCTGGCAATCGCGGCCGAGGGCACACGGTTCGGCGTAAATGGTGTCAATATCGGCTTGTTCTGCTCCACTCCGATGGTGGCTCTCAGCCGGAATATACCGCGGAAACAGGCGTTTGAAATGCTCACGACCGGTGATTTTATCACCGCCGAACGCGCGGCTGAGCTGGGTCTGATCAATCGAGCGGTTCCCGAGAACTTGTTGGAAGATGAAACCAATGCGTTGGCCGAGAAGTTGGCAGGCAAGCTCAGCAGTGCCGTGAAAATCGGTAAAACCGCTTTTTATCAACAGATTACAATGCGGACTGATCAGGCATACGATTATACCGCCGAGGTAATGGCACAGAATATGATGGACCGGAATACTGAGGAAGGGATTAGTGCCTTTATCGAAAAGCGCCCGCCTGATTGGCACCAGTAACGCAATTATTTAATACATTTTTGCCGACTGTTCGCATTTTTTCACTTTTCAAAAGGGCGACACTGTGGCAAAGCTGGGTCAAGGCCAAGGCCTGACCATACTTTTGGGTCGCCGTGGGCGGAAGGTCCCTCCAAGCTGGTTTCTCTCACCGGCGTTGACATTCCCGCAGCGGCGACCCCAAGAATCCCCCTCAGAACTAAAGCGATTACTGCGCATTGCGCATGGCGCTGCTCTGCCCTATTTGGCAGCACATGACAGAGACATTGCATATCGTGGGCGGCGGCATGGCCGGGTCCGAGGCCGCCTGGCAGGCAGCGGAAATGGGCGTGGATGTTGTGATCCACGAAATGCGTCCTAATGTGGGCACGTTTGCACACCAGACCGGCAATCTGGCCGAGATGGTGTGTTCGAACTCATTCCGATCGGATGATGATGAACAGAACGCAGTCGGCTTGCTGCATTGGGAAATGCGCGCGGCAAACGGGTTGATCATGACGACCGCAGATAGCCATCGCCTGCCTGCGGGTGGCGCGCTTGCGGTTGACCGTGATCCTTTTGCCGAAGCCGTAACTGCCAAGCTGAAGGCCCATCCACGGGTCTCGGTCTCAGCGGAAGAAGTTACCAGTCTACCCCAAGACGGAAAGTGGATCTTTGCAACCGGGCCGTTGACCTCGCCCGCATTGGGGGAAGCCATTCGCGCAGAAACTGGTGCCGAGGCGCTGGCCTTTTTCGACGCGATCGCCCCCATCGTCTATGCAGACAGCATTGATATGAGCAAAGCCTGGATGCAGTCACGCTACGATAAGGGCGAGACTGAGGAAGAGCGCACCGCCTACCTCAACTGTCCGATGGATCGTGACCAACACGAAGCCTTCATTGATGCGCTGCTGGCTGCAGATAAGACCGAATTCCACGAGGGAGAGACCGCTGGTTATTTCGACGGCTGTCTGCCGATCGAGGTTATGGCCGAGCGCGGTCGTGAAACTTTACGCCATGGCCCGATGAAACCTGTTGGCCTGACAAATCCGCATCAACCGGACGTAAAACCTTATGCCGTCGTCCAATTGCGGCGCGACAATGCCTTGGGCACGTTGTTCAATATCGTCGGTTTTCAAACCAAGATGAAATACGGAGCGCAGACCGAGGTATTTCGTATGATACCGGGTCTGGAAAATGCCAGCTTTGCGCGATTGGGTGGCATTCACCGCAATACTTTCATCAACTCTCCGACTTTGCTGGACGCGCAGATGCGGCTCAAGTCTAGGCCAAATATTCGTTTTGCGGGGCAAATCACGGGGGTGGAAGGCTATGTGGAAAGCGCAGCGATGGGCCTTTTGGCAGGCCGTTTGGCCGCTGCCGAAATACTAGGCCGATCCCTTCCTGACGTACCGCAAGACAGTGCGATGGGCGCATTGATCCACCACATCACGGGCGGCGCCGAAGCCAAGACCTTCCAGCCGATGAACGTGAATTTTGGTCTGTTTCGCCCGGTCGACGGCCTGAAAGGGGGGCGCCGAGGCCGCAAGGACCGCTACAAGGCCTATACCGATCGCGCAAAAGAAGTCTGGAGCGATTGGGTAAAGCAGTGTTGACTGGACGTCGCCCCCAGCCTGCGCCTAACATGTAAGGTATGAGCGATAAGTTTCTGAAAGACACATACAATCTGAATTCTGCCCAGGAAACGCACGATCACTACCAAAAATGGGCGGCCTCATACGATGATGAAGTCGGTGAGCACGGATATGTCACCCCGGACCGTGTTGCGGCAGCATTGAAATCCTTTGTCTCAGATGCTGCTGTGCCGGTGCTGGACTACGGATGCGGTACCGGGTTGTCGGGTTTAGCACTTCGCAAGGCGGGTTTTCGTGTCATCGATGGGATGGATCCAACACCAAAGATGCTGGAAGGTGCCGCTGCCAAGGGGGTTTATCGCAACTTGATAAACTTCGAAGTTACTGATCCCAACCCCATTGAGGCCGAGGCTTACTCAGCCATAACATGCATTGGCGTCATCGGCGTTGGTGCCGCGCCGCCTGAAACCTTTGATCTACTTATGAACGCGCTGCCACGTGGCGGATATCTGGCGTTTTCCTTCAACGATCACACTTTGGCTGACCGCACTTACACCGGGCGGCTGAACGACTGGCTGGACATGGGTCACGCAAGGCTGTTATTCCGCGAATACGGTCCGCATCTACCGGGTATGGACATGAAATCAGACGTTTATGTTGTTGAAAAAACGTGACATTCACAACGCGTTTCGCACCATCTCCAACAGGTCCGCTGCATCTAGGGCATGCCTATTCCGCGCTTCTTGCGTTTGATCAGGCACGGGCTGCGGGTGGATCATTTCTTTTGCGGATCGAAGATATTGATCAATCGCGATCCAGGTCCCGTTGGGAAACCCAGATCTACGACGACCTGCACTGGCTTGGAATGCGCTGGCCGCACCCGGTGATGCGCCAGTCGGACAGGCTGCCGCGATACAGAGAGGCATTGGAGATTCTCAAAAACACGGGCCTGGTCTACCCTTGCAGCTGCAATCGTGCCGATATCGAGACCGCGGCCGGTGCTCCGCAGGAAGGTGTACCCCAGTTCGGACCTGACGGGCGCATCTATCCAGGCACGTGCCGCGACCGCCCTTTGTCGGATGCTTCAGCTGGTGATGTTCTGCGCCTGAACATGCACAAGGCAATCAAGGCATCCGAACTTCGTGGATTTTGTGAAACTGGTGCGAAGTATTTGGGAACGCATGAGCTTGATGCGCACAACCTCATGAACGCGGTTGGCGATATCATTCTCGTTCGGCGCAATATGGGCAGTTCGTATCACCTGTCCGTCGTGGTTGATGATGCGGATCAGAACATCTCCCATGTGGTCCGGGGCGAGGATTTGTTCGATGCCACGCAGATACATGTCCTTTTACAAGGGCTGCTTGGGTTGCCGACACCTGTTTATCATCATCACCGTCTGATCCGGGACAACAACGGCAAACGCCTCGCGAAACGTGACGACGCACGCGCCATCTCGCTTTATCGCGAACAAGGAGCATCTCCCGCTGAAATCAGAGAGATGGTGGGCATTTGACCTGACCACCATCAGAGGCCCAACTATTCCATCGGCTTCATGAGCTCGACTTCGGTCCCATCGCGGACGGCCGTGTAGAAACAACTTCGCCGATTGGTGTGACAGGCTGGCCCCGTTTGGTTCACCACAATCAGCAGGCAATCCCTGTCGCAATCGACGCGAAAATCCACCAGGGCCTGAAAGTGGCCTGAGCTTTCGCCCTTGATCCAGAACGCCTGTCGCGACCGCGACCAATACGTAACCCGTCCGGTTCCCAACGTGCGCTCGATGGATTGGACATTCATCCAGGCCATCATCAGAACCTCGCCCGTCGCTTCGTCCTGTGCGATCGCGGGGATCAAACCCGCCTCGTTGAATTTCAGTGTCGACGGATCGAACAAGACTGCGTCAGCCATCGCAAAAACCTTTTGCATCCCAGAATCCCGCCATTATGTATGGGGAATGGACAACGAGGGAAAGCCATGAGCGGCGAAACCGATCTGATCAAGCTCTATTCCGGACGCATCTTGGCGCTAGCTGCGGATATTCCGCATCTGGATCGCTTGGATAATCCCGATGCGACGGTAAAGAAACGAGCCCCTTTGTGTGGATCGACCGTGACTGTAGACGTCAAGCTTGAAGATGGGCGGATCGTGGACTTTGGGCAAGACGTCAAGGCCTGTGCGTTGGGTCAGGCCTCGGCTTCGGTCGTAGGCAGCGCCGTGATCGGGGCGACGCGGTCGCAGGTCGAAACCGCACGTGATCAGCTTTCCGCAATGCTGAAGAAAGACGGCCCTGCCCCCGAGGCGCCCTTTGACGGGCTCGAAGTTCTGATGCCCGCGCGGGACTACAAGAACCGCCACGCGTCAATCCTGCTGGCGCTTGACGCGACCGCCGAGGCGATGGAGCAGGCCGAACAAGCCAACTGCGCCTGATTGGCTTTTCCATACAAAGCCGTATAGGGTGCCCCCAATGATTGGGGGGGCTAACGTGAACAATTTGCTGGAACATTTTGTGACGCTCTGGGTCGTGATCGACCCGATCGGCACCATCCCCGTCTTTATCGCTGTCACTGCTGGGATCGCGACGGGTGCGCGTCGTAAAACTGCTTTACTGGCCGCGTTGGTCAGCGCAGGCATTCTGCTGTTCTTTCTGATCTTCGGGCAACTTGTGATCGAGGCTTTGGATATCGGCCTAAACTCGTTTCAGGTTGCAGGCGGAATTATTCTGTTTCTCTTCGCTCTGACCATGATCTTTGGCGAAAGCAAACAGGTGATCGAGCAGCGCCAGGCCGAAGAAGACTTGGACGACAAAATGCACAAGACCAATCCGGCCATATTCCCTTTGGCCGTCCCTTCGCTTGCGTCACCGGGCGCGATGCTGGCGATAGTGGTTCTAACGGACAACAACCGATACAGCGTCGCCGATCAGAGCATCACTGCACTGGTTATGTTGGTCGTTATTGCCATAGCGTTTGTGCTGATGCTGCTGGCCGAGCCGATCATCCGGTTGATCGGGCATTCCGGCGCGGCGATCATCAGCCGCGTGATGGGGATGATCCTTGCATCCGTCGCCGTAAATTCAGTTCTATCCGCCACGATCGAAATCATCAAAACCGGACAGCTGTAAAAAGAACCGCCGCACCTTCCGGGCGGAAAGGGCGGCGGCAAGTCATGCGTTTCTCATGTAGGGTCCGGATCACCGCACGGGGCCGAGGCAGGCCCCTTCAAGGGAAATGGGACAGGCAGGTCACCCTTGACTATGACGGGGAGACAAGCGCGGTGTGATCGGCACGAGATCGCAGGCAGAAAGGCTCAGAACCCGGTTGGCAGGTGAAGGGCAACCACCAGCATCACAACCAGTGAAACCGCGCCCGCTGCATCCTGCAAAATCGTGGATTGTGAACGGGTAAAGGCAGTTTTGATCTGGCTCAGCATGGTCTCACCTCCGGTCAGGTTTAATCCTTTGTTGACCTTTTGTTCTCATATTTTAACGAGTCGGTAAAGAACTTTTTGAGAACATTTGTGAACTTAGTGGGATTTTCGGTCTAACCCACTGATATCAAACGGATCGCCTGATCCTGCTTCATAAGCCACAGAAGAACACGCGCAGCCTGCCCCCGATCCGAGGTCAATTTGGGGTCTGCGGACAGCAAAGCGCGCGCATCTGATTGCGCCACCGCCATCAGCCCAGCTTGCCTTTCAAGATCAGCTATCCGGAACTTTGGCAGGCCAGATTGTGCGGTTCCGATCAAGTCACCCGCACCGCGCATCTGCAGATCGGTCTCGGCAATGCGGAAGCCGTCTTCAGTTTCTCGGAGTACCTCCAGCCGTTTGCGACCACCCTCGCTAAGCGGTGTCTGATACATCAACAAACAGGTTGAGGCATCTTCACCACGTCCAACTCGGCCCCTAAGCTGATGCAACTGCGCCAGACCAAAAATCTCTGCCCGCTCAATCACCATGATCGTGGCGTTCGGCACGTTCACCCCAACCTCGATCACCGTAGTAGCGACAAGGACTTTGGTCTTACCACTCTGAAACGCCGCCATTGCCGCGTCTTTATCGGCGGGCGGCATTTGGCCGTGTACCAGGCCCACCACATCGTCCCCCAAGATCGCGCGCAACCTTTTGAAACGCTCCTCAGCCGCAGTCAGATCCGAGACCTCGGATTCATCGACTAATGGGCACACCCAATAGCATTGTTTGCCTGCATCAATCGCACCGCGCAGATGGGCCACAACTTCGTCCATGCGTTGCGTGCTGACGACTGCGGTCTTGATCGGTTTACGACCCGGCGGCTTTTCATCCAGCACCGAGACGTCCATATCGCCGTACTGCGCAAGCGCCAAACTGCGCGGGATGGGCGTAGCGGTCATCACCAGCACATCAGCGCGTTGGCCCTTTTCGGACAGCTCCATGCGTTGGCGGACGCCAAAACGGTGCTGCTCATCAACGATGGCCAGCCTTAGGGCTTTGAATTCAACATCGTCCTGAAACACCGCGTGGGTACCGACCAATATCTGAATATCTCCCTGCTTCAGCGCGGCCAGCTTCGCTCGACGCTCAGCCCCCTTGTCGCGCCCGGTCAGGATTTCCAGTACAACTCCGGCTTCTTCTGCCAATGGACGCAGCCCTTCAAGATGCTGCCGGGCAAGGATTTCGGTAGGGGCCATCATTACCCCCTGCCCGCCAGCTTCAACGGCTATGAGCAGCGAAACAAATGCTACTAGAGTTTTTCCTGCCCCCACATCGCCCTGAAGCAACCGGTTCATCCGCGTCTCAGCGGCCATATCTGCCGAGATTTCCTCGATCGCGCGTGTCTGCGCTCCGGTTGGCCGATATGGAAGGCTTGCAAGCACCTTGGATTGCAAAGCACCGGTGCCGAGACTGACGATCCCCCGCGCTTTACGCTCACGCTGTCGTGCCAGGGCCAGCGTCAGTTGATGTGCGAGCAGCTCATCGTAAGCCAGACGTTCCCGCGCAGGCGCAAAAGGTGCTACGTCGTCCGCCCCTTGTGGGTAATGCGCCGCGTGAATAGCAGTTGTCCAATCTGGCCAATTCTGTTGTGCCACCTGAGCGGGGTCGGCCCATTCGGCCAATGCAGGTACTCGCGCCAACGCACTTTGAGCAGCTTTATAGGCAGTTTTTTGCGTCACACCCTGCGTCAGATGATAAACCGGTTCAAACTCGGGCAATTCGCCTGCGTTTTCAGGCGCGACCATATGATCGGGGTGTACCATCTGAGCCATGCCATCGAACAGCTCAAGCTTTCCCGATACCACCCGGCGTGCGCCCTCCGGCAACAGCTTCTTCAGATAGTCCCCTCGGGCATGAAAAAACACCAGTTGGAAATCCGCCTGACTGTCTTCAACATGAATGCGATATGCGCCCCCTTTGTTCCGCGGTGGTCGATGCGCGCCGATCGTCACCTCAACAGTCAGAGTCGTCGGAAGGTCGGCGCCCTGAATCGTATCGCGTCGCCGCCGGTCAATCACCGCATAGGGTAGCGAAAACAATACATCGCGCGGTGAATCGATCCCCAATTGGCCCAGAAGCTGCGCGGTCTTCGGCCCTACACCATCTAGTGTTTCAAGACCCGCAAACAGCGGAAAGAGCTGTTCAGGCCTACCGCTCATAGATCGCCAATCAGTTGAAGCCAGCTATCTTCATCCAAGGTTTCGATGCCCAGATCAGCCGCTTTTTTCGCCTTGGACCCTGCACCCGGGCCCGCCACGAGCAAATCAGTTTTCTGGCTGACTGAGCCGGACACTTTGGCTCCCAACGCTTCGGCGCGGGCCTTGGCCTCGGCGCGTGTCATCTTTTTAAGCGTTCCCGTAAACACGACGGTTTTTCCTGCGACCGGACTGTCCGACGCAGGAGCCTCTGGTGGAACAACCGTCAGATGTTTACGCAGATCATCAAATGCTTGGCGTTCCTCCGAATTGGCAAACGCATCAGATAGTGACAACCCGAGCGTGGCGCCGATTCCGTCGATACCAATCAGATCTGCCCAGGCGCTGGCGGCATCTGTCGAAACATTCATTCGCGCGAAAGCCGCGTCCCGAACTTCTTTAACTTTCGCACGCCTCGCTTCTGCAGTAGCCGCGATCCTCTCGGCGTCTTCCGCTTCATCGGCTGCACGCTGCGCAAGCGCGGCAGGCCGGGCCGTATCAATGGAGGCCGCCATTACATCCCATTCCCGATAAAACAACGCCAAATCTCGTGCACCAACTTCGCCCACATGACGAATCCCCAGAGCGAACAACAGACGGGCAAACGGTATGGTTCGCTTGTCATCGATCGCTGCAAACAGGTTGCTTGCCGATGTCTCGCCCCAGCCGTCGCGGTTCTTCAACCGGGCCAGGTTTTCGGTGTCGCGATCTTTCAATGTAAATATATCAGCGGGTGTGTTTATTGGCAGAAGCGGATCGCCATAAAACATCTCGATTTGTTTTGCGCCAAGCCCTTCGATATCGAACGCCTTGCGCGATACGAAATGTTTGAGTTTTTCAACCGCCTGCGCGGGACATATCAGCCCCCCTGTGCAGCGGCGGACCGCATCCCCCTCTTCCCGGATCGCGTCGCTGTCACATTCCGGGCATTTCGTCGGGAAAGCAAAGGGCCGCGCATCATCGGGTCGTTTCGACAGATCAACATCCGAGATTTTCGGGATCACATCCCCGGCCCGATAGACCTGAACCCAATCTCCAACGCGAATATCCTTGCCCTCACGAATGACTCCGCCTTTGGCGTCCCGCCCTGCAATATAATCTTCATTGTGTAGGGTCGCGTTCGAAACAACTACCCCGCCAACGGTTACCGGATGCAGCCGCGCTACCGGGCTAAGCGCGCCGGTACGGCCCACCTGAATGTCGATGGCTTCAAGCCGCGTCCAAGCCAGTTCGGCAGGAAACTTGTGCGCAATCGCCCAGCGGGGCGTGGTAGATCGGAAACCCAGCCGGGCCTGCAGACTCAGATCATCGACCTTGTATACGACCCCATCAATGTCATAGCCCAAGGTCGCGCGCTGAGCTTCAATCTGACGGTAATGTTCCAACATCTCATTAGTCGTTGAGCAACGCCTTGTCAGCGCATTTACCTGGAACCCCAAGGTTTTGAGGCGATCAATTGCGCCCATCTGAGTCTCAGCTAGCGGTGCAGACAGTTCACCCCAGGCGTAGGCAAAGAATTTCAGCGGGCGAGATCGTGTTATTTCGGAATCCAGTTGACGGAGGGAACCAGCCGCAGCGTTGCGCGGATTTGCAAAGGTCTTTCCACCTGTTTCGACCTGACGTGCGTTCAAAGCCTCGAAATCATGGTGAGACATGTATACCTCGCCGCGAACCTCAAGAACGTCTGGTGCACCCTCAATTCGGTGTGGAATATCGGAAAGCGTACGCGCATTTGCGGTAACGTTTTCACCGGTCTCACCATCACCACGTGTTGCAGCCTGCATCAGTTCACCCTGCTCATACCGTAGGGATAATGACAGGCCGTCGATTTTGGGCTCAGCTGTATAGGCGAGCGGTGCCTCATCTCCCAGTCCCAGATATTTGCGGATCGAGCGGTCAAAATCGGCAACATCCGTGTCATCAAACGCATTGCCCAGTGACATCATACGCACGGCGTGGGTCACTTTTGCAAACCCATCTGAAACGCGTGCGCCCACTTGTTCAGTAGGGCTGTCGGAGCGTTTCAGTTCGGGGAATCGCGCCTCGATCTCGGCATTGCGACGCTTGAGAGCATCATAGTCGGCATCCGAAATTTCTGGAGCATCTTCAGTGTGATAAAGCTGGTTTGCCCGCAGCAATTCCTTGGCGAGCCGGGCCAATTCTTCCCGTGCTTCATCTTCTGTCAGATCTGCGATTTCTGTGGTATCGCTCATGGCCCCGCCCTGTCACGTCGTCTTGAAAACCAGTGATAGGACGAGGCCATGGTCAGGTCCAGTGTTGTGCTGACACGCGAGTGGATTTACCGCCCCGGACCATCGACGGTAGCAATCAGATCAGATTAGGCACCCACGGCCATGCGGGTTTCACCCATGTTGTTGGCTTGCGGATCACGCAGGACATATCCACGGCCCCAGACCGTCTCGATATAATTCTCACCACCGGTCGCATTGCTGAGTTTCTTGCGTAACTTGCAGATGAAGACGTCGATAATCTTGAGCTCGGGCTCATCCATGCCGCCGTAGAGATGGTTCAGGAACATTTCTTTGGTCAGTGTTGTTCCTTTCCGCAGGCTCAGAAGTTCCAGCATCTGATATTCCTTGCCTGTCAGGTGTACGGTTTTTCCGTTCACCTCTACGGTTTTGGCATCCAGATTTACGGCGACCTGCCCGGTGTGTATCACGGATTGAGAATGCCCCTTAGAGCGGCGGATAATCGCATGAATGCGCGCCACCAGCTCTTCGCGATGGAAAGGTTTGGTCAGATAATCGTCTGCTCCAAATCCAAATCCCTTGATCTTGCTTTCGGTGTCATCAGCGCCCGACAGGATCAGAATCGGTGTCTCTACCCGTGCTATGCGCAGTTGGCGCAATACTTCATGGCCGTTCATATCCGGCAGGTTCAAGTCCAACAGGATGAGGTCGTAATCATATAGCTTGGCCAGATCGATGCCTTCTTCGCCAAGGTCCGTCGCATACACGTTGAGATTGGCGTGTGTCAGCATCAGTTCGATGCTTTTGGACGTGGTTGGATCATCCTCGACAAGAAGTATGCGCATGTTCACTGCTCCAATTTAGGTCAAATTCTTCAACTGATTTGAGCCTGAATAAAAATGGTTAATCTGACGTTACCCTTGAATCATTTATTCACTTTCATCTTTAAGTTGTCGATATTTTTTTAAGGCCGTCACCTTCAATGCATCGATCCCGTGCTCAGCAACTGCTGAGACCCACGAGTTGAACTCTTCATCGCTGATGCCATAGCGCTTTTTGGCTTCGGACAACGAAATCAACCCATAAAGTACACCACGCACAACGATCACCTTGCGCGACGCCACCCAGCGCCGCGTATCCGCAGGAGGCAAATCGGCGCGTGTCAGCACGCTCCCGTCAGGCAGGGTGACCGACCTTGGACCTTCCACTTTGTGCAAATACATCTCTCATACCTTCTGCTGCTGCGACAAAGCTGCACCCAGCCTACTTAAAAGGGCGTGAAACCGCCCCTTGAGAGTGTCTAGAATTTTCTTATATTCTGCCGGTCTTTCTTAACCCGGACAGGAACCGCCTATGGCCCTCGATACCGAGACCCCGCTGAACTCGCTTGGCTTTGCCAAACCACCCTCGGAAACGCGGGTTGTCGTGGCCATGTCCGGCGGTGTGGACAGCTCTGTTGTGGCGGCCCATCTCGCTGATCAAGGCTATGATGTCGTAGGTGTTACTTTGCAGCTTTACGATCACGGTGCGGCGTTGGCCAAGAAAGGCGCGTGCTGTGCGGGGATCGACATCCACGATGCGCGTCGCGTGGCGGAAGAACGCGGGTTCCCTCACTACGTCTTGGACTATGAAAATATCTTCAAGGACGCCGTAATCGACGAATTCGCCGACAGCTATCTTGCCGGCGCGACTCCGGTGCCCTGCATCCGTTGCAATGAACGGGTGAAGTTCAAGGACTTGCTTGAGACCGCCAAGGACCTTGAGGCCGACTGCATGGCCACGGGCCACTATATTCAGCGCAAGATGGGCCCCAACGGCGCCGAGCTTCATAGCGCTGAGGATGCAAATCGCGATCAGTCCTATTTCCTATTTTCGACCACACCGGAACAGTTGGATTTCCTGCGTTTCCCGCTTGGCCACCTGCCCTCCAAAGACGCCACGCGCGAGATGGCGGCACAATATGGGCTGGCCGTTGCGGACAAGCCGGATAGTCAGGACATCTGTTTTGTGCCCAACGGAAACTATGCCAGCGTGATCGAAAAACTGCGCCCCGGAGCCGCAGAACCCGGTGAGATCGTACACGCCGATGGCCGCGTTCTGGCGCAGCATAACGGGGTGATTCACTATACGATCGGTCAGCGTCGTGGGCTCGGTATCGGTGGTCTCAGCGAACCTTTGTATGTGGTCAAGCTGGATGTGGACAAGAAACAGGTTGTTGTCGGCCCCAAAGAGATGTTGGCCACAAGAACCGTTCCCGTGCGCGAGATCAATTGGCTGGGAGACGAACCGTTCACGTCAAAGAACGAATGGCATGTTTCGGTCAAAGTCCGCTCGACCCGCCCCCCGCGTGAGGCGATTATTCGCCCCCTTTCGGACACAACAGCCGAGGTTGAATTGCTGACGCCCGAGGAAGGTATCTCTCCGGGTCAGGCTTGTGTGTTCTACGAAACCGATAGCAGCCGTATCTTTGGCGGCGGCTGGATCTGGCGCGGTTACTAAATCGCGTCAGTCCACGAGTTGCTGAGGATATAGATCCCGGCACAAATCATCACGTAAGGCACCAGTTTCTCAAGCCGACGTGCGAAACCGCCGGTCATGATTGGGGATTGTGCACCCCAAAGCCCCAGCATGGTCAGCGTCAGCGCTGCGGCCACCGCGCCGGTGACACCCGCAATCCGATAGCTGGGGGCTGATTCGGCCAATAGCGGCGCAAGCACAGCGAACGTGTCCATCGACAGACTTATGAACAGCAGCATGGTGACGAATGTCGAAGCACCCGTGGATATTTGAGGGGCCTCCTCGGTCTCCGATCCGCGGAACTGACGGATAACTCCGATCAGCCCGAGGCCAAGTGGTATCACGCCCAGATATCCAGCCCAATGTGGCACCACATCATCGACGCCCAAGGCCAACAATAAGGCGGCAGCGATGATTAACATCTGCGCCAGCAGGAACCCCGCAACGGTCCGGCGCGGACCAGACACCATCATCAACGCTACAAGAGCTGCAAGGTTGTCGAGATTGGTCAAAACCTGCGCCATGAAGGCAGAAGCAGCAAAGATCACATGATCCAGCATCACGATTTCATTCTGTCCAAAACGGACCTTGCCGCACGCAAACCCGGTGCTTCGCCACCGCGACCAAGACGCTCCATCGTCGTCGCCATGGTTTGATGTTGGGCGTCGGGGGTGGCGGCCACCTGTTCCAACGCCGAAGCGATCTTGTCCGGTTGGCATTCATCCAGCAGACATTCGGGTACTGCGTGTGTCTCCGAGACCAGATTGACCAGTGTGACGGTGTCCAGCTTAACCATTCGTTTTGCGATCAGCGTGGTCAGCCAGTTGAGGTTATAGGCGATCACCATCGGTGTTGCCTGCGCGGCCAGTTCCAATGAGACCGTGCCGGATGCAGCCAATGCAAGATCAGCAGCGGCAAACGCTGCCCTTTTCTGCGATTGCGCGTCGTCCGAGGGCAATTCCCGCGGATCGACAACTATCGGATTCCCCGGCCAGTCCCGAACCTGTTCGACGACCGCATCAACCATATGTGCAACTGCGGGCACGACCACGCGCATATCGGGACGGTCTTTCAGAAATTCCTGCAAAGCAGCGCCAAAGATCGGAGCCAGCCGTTCGACCTCACCCCGCCGAGAGCCGGGCAAAGCCAGCACGATCGGCGCGTCGCCCAGATCGTGAGCCGCGCGGAATCGCTGGATATCCTGATCGGACGCAATGGGTTCGTTCACAACCGGATGGCCGACAAAGTCACACTCCATCCCTGCCCGCTCCATATAAGGCGGTTCAAAGGGTAACAGCGCAAGTACGTGATCGATTACTTTCGCCATCTTGTCTGCGCGCCCCGGCCTCCAGGCCCAGACGCTGGGGGCAACGTAGTGGACAGTGCGAATCTCGCTGGAGGCCTTTACCAGCTTAGCCACACGCAACGAGAAATCCGGGCTGTCGATAGTGATCAGTACATCAGGCTTCGTGTCTAGAACTGCCTGAGCAGTCTCAGCGATACGGCGTTTTAGGTGAAAGAACTTGGGCAGAACCTCGACCAACCCCATAATGCTGAGTTCAGACATGGGAAATCGGCTGGTCAGCCCCTGCGCCTGCATTAGCGGCCCGCCAACCCCATCAAACTGCACCTCTGGCAAAAGGGTACGCAGACCTTCCATCAACGCGGCCCCTAAACGGTCGCCCGAAGGTTCACCGGCGACCAGAAATACGCGCATCAGACCGTGCGCTCGCGGACATAAAGAAACAGACCAAGGCGATTGCATTCTTCAATCACGCGATCGCGTTGCAAAACGATGACGCCGCCCTTTTCGATGACAATGCCCGACAGGCCCGCCGCGACAGCCGCCGAAACGGTGTCGGGTCCGATGGCAGGCATATCTGCGCGGCGATCCTGATCTGGTTTTGGACCCTTGTACAGAATGCCACCGCCCGCGTCGGGGCGCTGAGTCAAGGATTGCAGCATCCATGCGGTGCCATAGATGCCCTCGATCGCCAACGCTTGAGATTTCAGTACTACGCAAGCCTGACCGATATCCGCCGTCCCCATGTTGCGCAGGATTCCTGCCGCTCGATCTGCGTCGGCGTGATCAGTTTCAGAAGGCTGGGCTTCGGTCGATGAGCCAAGAGGCGGCAGCAAATCCGGCGCGATCTCATGCGCCGCACGGACCGTCAAACCGGCATCCTCAAATATTCCAATGACCGCGCGCAATGCGCCGTCGTCACCGGCCATGATGGCCTTTTGCAGGATCGGCACCAGCGGCATCGTCGCCGCATCAATGCGAGCTGGATTGACAGTCGGACGACGCACTGCCCCTGCCATGCAAATCTCGGTCACGCCGCGGGCTTTGAGATCGGCGATGAAGCTACCCAGTTGCTCCAATGGAAAAACCAAGTCGGTGGTCAGTGTATCGGGCTCAAACCCTTCCAGAGCGCAGATTAGCGGGCGGTTTGGCAGACAAGTGACCACCTCGTCTGGTAAAGCGCCAGTTCCTGCGATCAATGCCAGCATTGGCCTACTTCCTCGGGGTCAGGAACGAACGGTCTGTTTGCCCCGTCACAAATTCGACGATCTGGCGCACATATTCGTTGTCTGCATCCTCGCCCAGCCGGGTGGCGCGATCCATGAAGGTGCCGTCTCCTTCTGACAGTTCCTTGAAGGCCGCGCGCAATGCCGAGATATCCTCACGCGTTACACCACGCCGTTTCAAACCGACCAGATTCAAGCCATCCAGTTCGCCCCGAGGCGCCTGAACAAGCCCATATGGAATCACATCATTCGGGACCATCGTAAGCGCGCCAATGATGGCACCGCGACCTACGCGCACGAACTGATGTAAGCCCGAAATTCCGCCAACGATGACGTCATCCTCGATAATACAGTGACCAGCCGCGCCAGCGTGATTCACCAGAATGACCCGGTTGCCGATTTGTACATCATGCGCCACGTGGACACCGGCCATCAGTAAGCAGTCATCGCCAATCCGGGTGATACCACCGCCGCCATCCGTGCCGGTGTTGATAGTGACGTGTTCGCGGATACGGTTGCGCTCACCGATTTCAAGGCGCGTGTTCTCACCACCGAATTTCTTGTCTTGCGGAATTTCCCCGACAACAGCAAAGCTGAAAATCACTGTGTCATCACCAATTGACGTATCGCCGGTGACTACGACATGGGATTTCAGTTCGACCCGATCGCCCAGACGGACCTGCGGACCGATATGGCAGAATGGACCAATCGTACAACCCTGCCCGATCTGCGCACCGTCTTCGATAATGGCGCTGGGATGAATACCGCTCATGTTGTTTTTTCCATGTCCCAGTCGACATAGGCCGAAAATTCAGCTTCGGCAGCAACCTCGCCCTCGACTGTAGCGCGGCCGCTGAACTTGAAGATCTTGCCACCTTTCTTACCGCGTACAGTTTCGACATGCATTTCGAGAACATCGCCAGGTACGACCTTGCGGCGGAATTTGCATTTGTCGATATTCATGAAATAGATCAGCAACTCGCTGTCGATTACATCCATGCCGACACCCAGCATAACTCCTGCAGTCTGCGCCATCGCCTCGACAATGGTCACGCCAGGCATGATCGGAGTTCCGGGGAAATGGCCCTGAAAGTGCGGCTCGTTCATGGTGACATTCTTGATGCCCACCGCTGATTGATAGCCATCGATATCCACAACCTTGTCGACCAACAAAAACGGATAGCGATGCGGCAATATACGCTGAATCAGCTGAATGTCGGCGCTCTTGGTTTCCGTGGTCATGGTGCGGATGTCCTGTTCTGGATGTCTCTTTCAAGCGTGGTTAGCAATACCCGTACCTAAGGGCAAGCCAGCCTATTCGTTGTTATTGTTTTCAAGTGTAGCGCCGTCGCCGATTGCGGCATCGATCCTGGCGATCGCAGCGTTGGTAATATCTGAGGCGTCCGTGCTTAGAACCACATTGGACCGCTCGATCACAATCGAGGCGCCAAATTCGCGCAGCAGTTCGATCAGCACCGGTTGCGCCATTTCAAAAAACTGACCACGCGCCTCTTCGCCGCGCCGCGCTAATGCGTCCAGTTTGGCGCGCTGGCCGTCACGGTGTGATTGAACTTTCTCGTCAAAAGCTTCGGCAAGCGGGCGAAACTCGTCCGCCGAAAGATCTGACCTCTTTTCGGTCAGATCTTTTTCTTCCTTGCTCAACTGCGCCACAATCCGTTCGTTTTCTTCAGCCAAAAGGGTGCTTTCGGCTTCAATCTCGCGAAAGACGCGCTGCCCAAAGGCGGAATCTGCAAACAAACGCTCACTGGAGATTGTCAGAACGTCTGTTTGTGGCACGCCCAATTGCTGCGCACCCAGCGGCATTGCTACAGCTAGCAGTACCAAAACGCACAGGGCCCTTAGCGGGCCCTGCAGGATGTTCTTAACTTCGGTGATCATTCGCGATCAGAACCTGGCTTGAACGGTCAGGTCAAAGCTTTGCTCTTTATCGAAGTCCTCTTTCTTGAGGGCTTGCGAGAAGTTGAAGCGAAGCGGACCAAACGGTGTTTCCCACAGTACGGATACCCCTACAACATGCCGGATCGAACCGCTTTCACCAACAATATCAGCGCCAGCGGTGTTGACGTTGTTGAGATTGTAGAGGTTGCCAACATCGTAGAAGACGCCGCCACGCAGCCCCAGTTCTTCGGGCAGCCCCAGCGGGAAGTCCGATTCGAAACGAGCAACCCAGTAGTAGTTGCCGCCGATGGCATCGTCCTGCCCGTTCGAAAGGTCACGCGGCCCGATACCAGCAGGCTCAAACCCGCGGAATGTGCTAGGACCTAGAACAAACCGGTCGAGCGTGCGGCTGAAATCGTCCCCGGTCCAGTTCAGTGCACCCAATTCAAGCGTCGCGCGCAATACGACTTCTTCGTTGAGGACGCGTTTTTGGGCTATCGCCCGTGCCGTGGTTTTGAAGAATTCATTGTCCCCGCCAAGACCAGCAGCATCCACGCCGACTTCGAACAGGACGCCCGCTGTGGGGTTCAGGCCACCAATACGGCTATCGTATACGTAGGACACACCCAGAGAACTGCTGGTTCGTTTCCCCTGATCGATCTCTGATGAGATGACAGCGCCGTTCCGCTCATTGCTCTGCTGGGTCATTTCGCTGCGATCCCAACCATAGCGAAGACGCAACGCCGACAATTCACCGATCGCGTAGCTCAGCTGTGGGCGGAAGAACACTGTTTTTGTATCGTAGCTGGCAAAGCTCGAATTGGTGCTGGCCAGGCCAAGCCCAAGATCAAAGCGTAGCTTACGGCCCAGCAGATAAGGCTCGGTAAAGTTGATAACGTACTGTTCAGAATCCTGAGCTGTCGACAACGTGATACCCAGGTTTTGCCCGCGGCCGAGGAAGTTCGATTCATTCAATCCGATTGCGATCCCGAAACCGTCCGAGACCGAGTAGCTACCACCCAGGCTCAACGAACCGGTTGGTTGTTCTTCGACATCCACGTCCACGATAACCTGGCTTGGCGACGATCCCTCGCGGGTTTCCACATCAGCGACCGAGAAGAAACCCAAGGCGCGAATACGTTCGGCGCTCTGGCGGATTTCGCGGGGATTGAAGGGGTCGCCTTCAACGGTATCGAATTGACGGCGGATCACACGGTCTAGCGTGGTTGTGTTCCCCTCGATATCGATGCGTTCCACAAAGATACGCGGGCCACGGGTCAGCACGAACTGGACATCCAATGTCAGATCGCGGGGATTACGCGTTACCCGGGGCTCGACCCGCAGAAAATCAACGCCGTTTTTCAGCCCCAGACGCTCCATCCGCGCGATCGAGTTCTCAAGCACCGTCGGAGAGTAAATTACACCTGGTTTGACTTTCAGAGCCGCCTGATAAGGCGCCGGGTCCACACCCGGGATCTCACTGACGGTCGTAATCTGACCGAACGAGAACCGCTGTCCTTCTGTGACGTTCATAACCAGAAAGAATGCATCCCGTTCGCGGGTGAATTCGACATTGGCACTATTGACGCGAAAATCGATATAACCGCGTGACAGGTAGAAATCACGGATCACCTGTTTGTCGAATTCGATTCTGTCGGCAATGAAGGTGTCGCCGCGAAGGAAGGTCCGCAGAATGTTCGCCTGCTTTGTTTCAAGCACGCGGCGCAGTCGACGGTCCGAAAACGCGCGGTTTCCTACAAAACTGACTCGCTCAACCTCAATTGTCGTTCCCTCGGCGACTTCGAACACCAGATCGACACGGTTATCGCTGCGACGAATGATGCGCGGGATAACCGTCGCGGATACGCGGCCCTGCGCCGAATATACTTCGGCAATCAGGTCAGCGTCCGCTTCGGCCTGTTGAGGCGTGAATACGCGGCGGGTTTGGGACGATATCGCTTCGAGCAGGAGATCATCTTTTACGCGGCGATTGCCCTCGATGCTAATCTGGTTGATGGTCGGGTATTCCTCGACCGCGATGACCAACGTACTGCCACGTGGTGTAAGTTCGACTGTTTCAAAAACACCACTGTCAAGCAAACGCTGGAAGGCATCATTCAATTGTCCTGCCGTAACAGTCTGCCCCGGTTCGATTCCGGTGCGGGCGATAATCGTCGAAGTCTCGATCCGTCGATTGCCCTCAACTTCGAAGCTGTTGATGGTGTAAGATTGCGCCTGTGCGGGCTGCGTCAGAACCAGTAAACCCGGTGTAGCAAAAAGGAAAAAGAACGTTAGTGCCTGCCACAAAATGTTGCTTTTCCGCCCCCGCGAGCCGCAGTATGTGCCCGTGCGCCTGCTGTCAGTCATTTTTATCACTACCCAGAATTTTCAGCCTTTAGCTGCTGAGTAGCCCGATTGTGGGGCCATGTCAAAAGACGAAAAAGCAAAAACGGCCCATAAGGCCGTTGCACGTAAGTCAGACATGTTCAGGAGAATCACAAACCGAGCAGATAACCACCAACAGCTAGGGCCAGTGCGGTCACGGCAAAGCTGAGCAGCATATCCCAGTTCAACTGGAACAGGACGCTGACACTCTGATAGGATTTTTGAAACGCCTTGGTCATTGAACTCAAGCCTACACTTATCGATGCACCCCAATAAGATAGGCTTGAATTGCGGCAATTTTGCGTCGGAACGGTGCCAAGATCGCCTTAATCAGCAGAACAGATCATTACTGACCGAGAAAAGCATCAATGACAGGATCAGTGTGACACCGACCCCCATCAGTACCCTCAGCGCTTTATCACTGGGTGGTCTACCAGACACAGCTTCATAAGCGTAGAATAGCAAATGCCCCCCATCCAAGGCTGGGATCGGGAACAGGTTCAGCAACCCGACCGCCGTTGACAATACGGCGATGAAGAAGATGAAGTTCTGTGCCCCCTGGCTGGCCATAGCACCCGAGGTTTCGGCAATACCGATCGGCCCGGAAATGTTGCAGGTGCTGATCGCTCCGGTGATCATGTGCCACATTCCCGACAGTGAGCCTTCGATGATGCGCCCGGTTTGGACCACGCCACCTTCGATCGAATCCCAAATGCCCGCTGGAACGGTTTCGGGATCGATCATCATGCCGCCTACGATACCGATGCGCCAATGGGTGATGAAACCACCATCCGACGTCGGCTCGTCCGTGCGTCGGGGCGCAAGTGCAAATTCCAAATCCGCCCCGTCGCGCCATACATCCAGCAGCAATACGCGCCCGTTCGATCCTTCGACATGTTCCTTAAGCTGCTCGAACGCAAAGATCGGATCACCGTCTACCGCCGTGATTACGTCGCCCTGCTGCAACTGTATGTCCATCGCTGCACTGCGCGGCGTAACCTGTTGGATTAGCGGTGGAAAGAGCCAAGGTGCCACGACATCAGTGGTCTCTCCATCTCGGATAACCGTATAGTCCAGCTCTGGTTCTACAGGCAGCGAATTGATGAAATCGGACCAGTTGCTTGCGTCATCGAAATCCGGTGTTGGAATGCCTGCGATGGCGATAATCTCATCGCCCTCCTGCAGACCCTGAATTGTACCAGGCAACGGCTGCAGTGCGCCAACAGTCAAAGGTTCACGGGAAACACCCTGCGACCAGAAAATCAGGCCAAACACCAATATCGACATCACGAAATTAAAGACCGGCCCTGCCGCAACAGTAGCCGCACGCGCCCAAAGCGGGGCGCCGTGCATGGTGCGGCGCAGCTCTTCCGGGCTTTGCGCGGAGATCTCACTCATCGCGTCTACGTCTTTGCCGGACGCGGCATTGGCATCCCCGAGGAATTTGACATAACCGCCAAATGGCAGCAGCGCGACCTGCCAGCGAGTGCCGCGCTTATCTATGCGGCTCCATAGAACCGGGCCGAAACCGATCGAGAACACTTCGGCATGAATGCCAGACCACCGACCAACGATGTAGTGGCCGTATTCGTGCACCGCGACAATCACGGAAAGCGCAATAACAAAGGCTATTATCGTGTAGAGCAGATTGCCAAATTGCGGGATCAAAGAGAGTATATCCAAAAGTTCTATCCTGCTCGTTCCAATACGGTTTCATCGACCCACTGACGTGCGAGATGGTCCGTTTGCTGTACATTATCAAGGGTCAATGGTGCATCAATCAGGCTGTCTGAGGCCTCAAAGCGCTCCAACACGGCCGACACCGTGTCTGCCATATCCAAAAAACGTATCCGGTTTTCTATAAAGTGGTCCAATGCGCGCTCTTTGGCGGCGTTGAAGATCGCACCGGACAAGCCGCCGCGCTGCATCACTTCGCGGGCAAGACGCAAAGCCGGGTAACGCGCTTCATCCGGTGCATGAAATCGCAACTGACCCAGTTGCGCGAGATCCAGGCGCGCAACAGGTAAATCGCGCCGTTCGGGCCAATGCAGCGCGTACCCGATGGCATGGCGCATATCCGGAGCCCCCAGATGCGCCATCAAGGCGCCGTCCTGAAATCCGACCAGTGCGTGAACGATGGATTCGGGGTGCACGAGGACTTCGATATTCGATGGGTTAACGCCAAAATATTCTTTGGTTTCTATAACTTCCAATGCCTTGTTGAACATAGATGCGCTGTCGATCGTAATCCGCTGTCCCATGTTCCAGTTCGGATGACTCGATGCCTGTTCAACAGTTGCTTTGGCCAGATCGCCAAGCGGCCAATCCCGGAACGCTCCACCGCTTGCGGTGATAATGATCCGTTCGACGCTTGTCATATCCTCGCCCACAAGCGCCTGAAAAACTGCCGAATGTTCGCTATCCACGGGTAATAGCGTGGCGCCATGCGCCCGAGCCGTTTCCAGAACCAGCGGCCCGGCACAAACCAGCGTTTCCTTGTTGGCAAGCGCGAGTGTCGCCCCTTGTTTCAACGCTTCGATCCCCGGAGCCAGTCCTGCGGAACCGACAATTGCAGACATCACCCAATCCGCCGGTCGCGCCCCGGCCTCGATCAGAGCGGCCTGCCCCGCAGCCGCTCGCACTCTGCTGCCGGCCAATGCGTCACGCAGATCATCGAGTTTGTCATCAAACGCAGTCACCGCCACGTCTGCATCCAGGCGCACTGCATCGCGTGCAAGCTGCGCGACGTTGCGTCCACCGGTCAACGCGACCACGTCATAGGCATTCGGATTTCTTGCGATCAGATCAATCGTATTCTGGCCAATGGAACCAGTCGCACCAAATATGGATACCCTTCGCATCACATACCTCCGGGCGCGTAAAACAGCCCTGCGAGCAACACAAAGACTGACGCGCCCATCATCCCATCAAACCGATCCAGAAACCCGCCATGGCCGGGTATAAGGTTTGAGCTGTCCTTAACGCCAAAGCCACGTTTTGTCGCGCTTTCAACAATATCACCGATCTGGCTGGCCATAGAGGCAAGAACCGAGACAACGATAAAAGCAATGCCGAAACCGGCATAGTGCGCAAAAACTGTTCCGACCAGCGCGGCAGCAACCCAGCCTCCAACCGTACCGGTCCATGTCTTCTTGGGGCTAACTCTGGGCCAGAACTTAGGTCCGCCAAGCGTTTTGCCCACAAAATACCCGGCGACATCCGTGGCCACGACCACAAGGATCAGCCAAACCATCCATCCAAATCCCAGGTTTTCTCGGATCGATATGAATCCCAGCCCCGACATCGCGATCCAAAGGGCAAACAGGACGTATATCCCGCGCGCACGGTTGATCTGTCCTGCTCCTACCAATGCCGGGGCCACCAAACATGGAAGCTTGTATAGCGGTGGTAGATGATAGCTTAGGACCACGGCGAACCCGGTCAGTATCGCCAGCTGAAACGCGACACCCTGACGTTCTGGGTCGATCATCCGGATCAGTTCCCATATCATCAGACCGCAGACGGTGCCGATAAATATCTCAAACCACAGGCCGCCTAGCCAAACTTCGACTGCCGCAATAGTCACAAGAACCGAAGCCGACAAAACCCGGGCAGTCAGATCAGACCATCGGCCATCACTCATGCCGGGACCGCTCCAAACCGCCGTTCACGCGATCCATAGTTGCGGCACAGCCGTTCCAGTTCTGCAGCTGTGAAATCAGGCCACAAAGTATCGATGAATTCGTATTCGGAATAGGCAGACTGCCACAGCAGGAAATTCGAAATCCGCGCTTCACCACTGGTACGGATCACCAAATCGGGGTCTGGCAGAACGCGCGTGTCCAGATATTTAGGCAGAGTTTCCTCGTCCACGTCCTCGGGGCGCAGAATGCCATCGGCAACGTCACGTGCCAAACGTCTGGTCGCGCGCGCCACCTCGTCACGACCGCCATAGTTCAAGGCAACGGTTAGATGAACCAGGTCATTGTTCTGTGTTTCGCGTTCAAGCGTATCCATCAGCTCGGTCAGCTTGGCATCCAGCCGAACTCTATCCCCAATGAAACGGACCCGAATGCCGTTATCTTTCAAGGTCTTGGTCTCTTTGGCGATGTAACGGCGAAACAAGCTCATCAGGCCTGCAACTTCGACCTGAGTGCGTTTCCAGTTTTCAGTCGAAAACGCAAATACTGTCAGATACTTGATCCCTAAACCTGGGCAGGCCTCGACCACCTCACGGACGCGGCGCGCACCTGCATGATGGCCAAACAATCGAGGCCGCCCGCGTGACTGTGCCCAGCGACCGTTGCCGTCCATGATGATAGCAACGTGGCGCGGCCCTGCAATCGGAGAGGTATCGGGATCCTTTGGCATATCCGAGGCTCAGACCTGCATGATCTCGGCTTGTTTGGTCTCGAGCGCATCATCGACGGATTTGATCATGGTATCCGTCAGCTCCTGAACCTCGGTTTCCCAGAATTTCTGATCGTCCTCGGACATGCCGTCTGCCTTGGCCTTTTTGATCTGGTCCATGCCATCACGGCGCACATTCCTGATCGAAACCCGTGCGCTTTCTGCATATTGACCCGCGACCTTGCCGAGCTCGCGACGGCGTTCTTCGTTCAGTTCGGGAATCGGCAGCATGATGATGGTACCATTCAGTTGCGGGTTTATACCCAAACCGCTTTCCCGAATGGCCTTTTCAACTTTGCCTACGAGGCCCTTGTCCCAAACATTCACGGTTACCATGCGCGGTTCAGGGACGTTCACGGTACCAACCTGATTGATCGGAGTCATCGCGCCGTAAGCATCGACCATGACGGGCTCAAGCATTGAAGCCGATGCACGACCGGTCCGCAGCGAAGCGAATTCGGTTCTGAGGTTGGCCATGGCACCGTCCATGCGGCGTTTCAGATCATCGGTATCGAGTTCGAAATCATCAGACATGCTGCTCACTCCCCGTCTTCAGGTGATGTTCGGATGGGTCTTAAGCCATCACAAATGGGATGTATAGCAATCATGGTCACGAAATGTGGCAATGGCCAGAACTGTTTCCGGCATTTCGGCCTCATTCCCGACAATTGGGTCGGTCGGATGCATGCTCCGGCCGATCCGTTGTCTGTTTTGTCTATCAAGCGTTCACGTTTACCACGACGCGCCCTTTTACCTGACCTTGCAGGATGTCCGCTCCCAACTGGGGCAGATCAGAAAGGGTTGCTGCATGGACCATCGCCTCAAGCTTATCCATGGGCAGATCGGTTGCGATACGCTTCCAGGCACGGACCCGGTTGTCGTATGGCTGCATCACGCTGTCGATGCCCAACAGATTAACACCGCGCAGCAGGAATGGGATCACGGTCGCGGGCAGCGCCGCACCACCGGCAAGGCCAACCGCAGCGATCGAGGCCCCATACTTCATCTGCCCCAGCACGCGGGCAAGCATCGCTCCGCCCACCGCATCAACACATCCGGACCAAGTTTCACTTTCCAGCGGACGCTTGGTGGTCTCGTTCAACTCGTCACGCGGGACAATTGTGGTTGCACCCAGTGATTTCAGGTATTCTTCGGTTTCAGGACGCCCGGTCACAGCTGCAACCTCATAGCCCAGATGGGCCAAAATGGCCGTCGCGACCGAGCCGACACCTCCTGCGGCACCTGTGACCAACACCGGGCCATGACCCGGCTGCAAACCTTGATCCTCCAGCGCCATGACGGCCAGCATAGCGGTGAACCCGGCAGTGCCAACTGCCATCGCCTGCCGTGTATCCAACCCATCCGGCAACGGCACCAGCCAATCTGCCCGCGCGTTTGCTTTTTGTGAATAGCCGCCCCAATGCGCTTCACCTACGCGCCAGCCCGTCAGCACGACCTTGTCGCCAGGTTTGTAGCGTGCATCCGAGGACTGCTCGACCGTGCCCGCATAATCGATGCCCGGAATATGAGGATAGCTACGCACCAGACCACCGCCTTTGGGCGACATGCACAGACCGTCCTTGTAGTTCACCGTTGAATATTCAACGGCGATCGTCACTTCTCCATCCGGCAGCGCATCCAGAGAAATCTGCTTCACCGAAGCGCTTGCGAGGCCACTTTCTTCATCTTTTTCAACGACAAGTGCATTAAACATGAACTTACTCCTTCTATTGCCTCAATCGGCTGTGTTCCTGAAACAAGGGCTTAGCGCCAGAATTTTTCCTGCACCTCGGCCCATCGCATTCCATGTTCGGTCATCAATTCAATCCGCGTACCTGGCGCCCAATGGGACCGGTCGACCATTCCAATGGCTACATTCACTCCAAACTCGGGTGAATACGCAGCCGAAGCCACCTGCCCGACCTGCCGGCCCCCGGCCATCAGCGGCCAAGATTCGGTGCACGGTCCGATCTCACCTTCAATGACAAGCGGACGGATCTGTCGGGGTGGACCGTTTTTTGCCTGATCCGCCAAAGCGGCTTTACCGATGTAATCCAGCGGAGAATTGCAGAACCGTGCTAGCCCGCATTCATAGGGCGTATTCTCGCGCCGCATGTCCGACCCGAAACTCAACAGACCGCTTTCAACACGCTCAATCCCGTTTGGGCAACCTGCCCGCACGTTCAGGTCTCGGCCATTAGAAAACAGCGTGTCCCATAGTGGCATGCCATAATCCGTCCCTTCGACGTATATCTCGAACCCGCCTTGTTTTGACCAGCCAGACCGGGCGACGACGAAAGATGTATCTTCAAACGCTAACCGTTTATATCGAAAGAACTTTATATCCCTAACTTCATCACCAAAGACGCGCGTCATCAGCTCGTCCGCCTTGGGGCCCTGTACCGCCAAGGGCGACACATCCGGCTCAGAAATATCGACATCCAGCCCCAGCGCAATCACGATTCCCAGAGCAAATTGCCAAAGGTCACCATCGGCAACCGACAACCAATAGTGATCATCCGCCAGCTTGATCGCAACAGGATCATTCAGCATGCCGCCATTGTGATCTACTATCGGCACATAATAGCACTGGTTCGCCTGCATTTTGTCCATATCGCGCGGGCTGAGCATCTTCATCAGCCGCAACGCATCCGGGCCTTTGATCTGTACCTGCCGCTCACACGAGACATCCCAGACCTGAACATGCTGTTTCAGATGCGCCGCATCAGCTTCGACGCTTTCAAAAACCGTCGCAAGCAGCATGTGATTATAAACTGTATACCCTTTGACGCCTTCGGCCTCGACGCCCGGAGTGAATGGGGTTTTGCGCACGCGCCGGTTCGGTGAGATGACTGCCATGTCAGAAATCCTCTGGCAGAAAGACAAGATCGCTGACAGGTGCCTGCGAACCAGCCTCGGTTAGCATTTGGTGCAATTGTCCGCGATGATGTGTCTGATGATTGAACATATGAATGACGCATTGCCCGTAAGGCTTTGTTACGTCGTTCTCTTTTGCAGCCGAGTACCACGTGAACGAACCGCTCAGGACATCATCCCCCAACGTATTGGCCCATCTGGCAATACGGGCGTCAATCGTATCGCGCAGCGGCAGCCAGTCGGCCATGCCAGTGCAGATCGAGACACTCTCAGGAATGCCACCACCTGGCCCCGGTCCCTTGTCAAACCGGGAAATCCAGATCCAATCCCCCCAAAGCAGATGATTGGCAGTTCCCATGATCGACCCGAAAAAAGCGCCGCGATCCCGTGCCAATTCTTCGTCTGAAAGAGCTTTGAGAAAGCTCTTTAACTGGTTGTTTTGCCAGTGGTTATATCGCGCCATTTCACGGGCATAGGCACCGGTTATCATTACTTAGGCCCGTGCCAGTCAATCGGGCAGATCTCGGCTGACTTGCCGCCGAAGTCCCATACGCGACCATAGTCGCGCACCTTGGATTTCGTACCTTTTGCTACAATGATGTCCGGCCCCATCCAGTATTTCGAATTTGAAACCATCACTGGGTGCTCTGGGTCTTTGCCCGCAAGCATTTCGATCTCACCCTGAATCTTGCGCCCTATCATGATCCGGCGTTTGGTGCCGTCCCTTTCGATCTGAACCGGTGCACGTTCAGCCCCTATGATCTCGCTGACCAACATAGTGAACAGCCCGGTTGTGCCACCTGCCTGACCGCTGAATATCTGCAACAGTCCATTATAAGCCTTGCCGCTGGCACGTTCATCCACATAAGCCGCGACTTTCCACTGGCCTTCGCCCATGCGTCCGGGGATATCAACCAGCAGACCTACATTCAGACCGGACAAATCTTCGCCTTCGTAATGGCCTTCGTCGATCGCGATACCCATCCACGCGTGGCAATGCCCTTCGGTCGGAGGGTGTGCACCCAGCGAAACCACGCATGGGCAGAATACGTCACATGAACAGTTCAGGATCAGTTCACCCTTAACCGCCCAATCGGTCGGGCTCATCTCACGCCGCTTGGGATTTGGCATCCGGCTGTCAATTCTTTGACTGACCGGCAGCTTGTCTGCATCCGGTTTTCTGTTTTTAGCCATCGACTTATCCTCCGTAAACAATGTGATGAGCGAGCAGGGCAAAACCACCCGCAATCAAGACGAATCCCATAGGACGGGTCACGGCGTGCCCGATCTGGGGAAGCTTTTCCAATACCATGAACAGGGTCGCCAGCCCCATCCAGAGCAGGCTCATGACGCCGCCGACAAAGCCCAACGCCATGAAGCCCCAGCAGCAACCGACACAGAACGCACCCAGTCCGACGCCCATGCGTACACCGCCGCCGAATCCGGTTTTCCAGTGGCCCAGAAAATACGTCATCGGTGCATGGCAAACACCGTGGCAGACTTCTTTCACCCGAGAAAACTGAAAGGCACCCACGGCGATCAACAGGCCGGCGGCCAGATATGGCGATTTAGCGATTCCCAACATATCAACCGCGCCGCCAAACAGCAGCGCCAATTGCAGGCCAGTGATCAGCGCAGCGAAGCCCACCCAAACTATGAAGTATCCGGATAGAACCCCCAGCCACCCTACCCGCGTACCGTTCGCGCTGCGGATCAGATCATCATAACTGCGCAACGTGGGCACCAAAGTCGGCAGCATCATGGCCGCCATCATGATCGCCCACATCCAGAAAAGTGGGCCGAACTCGGCCATGGGCATATACATGTCCATACGCGGATCCATGGCCGCCATCGCCTGACCCATCGGTCCGGGTCGACCGATCCAGTCCACGTCCATATCGCGGCTCATCGAGACCATCATCCACCACGACCAAAGGATCGTGATGTAGAAGCCCAACCAAAGCGCGCTGCGGAAAATTGAGCGACTCACTTGCTCCTCCCGACTCAACTCTCTTGCTTTTCAAATGTCAGACTTTTAAATGTCAGACAAATAAAAATTACGCATCGCCGAAAACAACCATGAAAATCGACCCTCAGAGTACTGCAGATCTGTCCGCTCAAATTGCTCAGGCAATCCGCGACGCCATTATTTCGGGTCGGCTAATCGTAGATGAGCGTCTGCCCTCAGAATCTGAGTTGGCCGATCAGTTCAAAGTATCGCGGCCTACGGTTCGCGAAGCACTGAAACGCCTGGCAGCGCAGTCCCTTATCCGCACGCAACGCGGGGCATCGGGTGGTGCGTTTGTGAACCGACTGAGTTTTGAGGATGCCTATTCCCAACAAGTCACAACCTCGACACTGCTGCTGTCGATGAACGCTGTCAGTTTCGACACCGCATGCGAAGCGCGTTATGCGCTCGAACGTGCATGCGCTGCTTTGTCGTCACAACGCCGCACCGCAGATCAACTCGCCACCATGCGGGCCGAGATATTTCGTCAGGCGCAACCAGGTCTCACAGATGAGGCTTTCTGCGCGTCCGACGTCGCCTTTCATCGCGCGCTTGTGGATGGCGCGGGCAACCCCGTTCTGTCCTACCAATTGGCCGGTGCGGTCGAGGCTATGCAACCTCTGATGAACATGATTACGTTCACGGCCCGATCCCGCGAAGAGATCATCGCCCTCCACAGTGACATCACAGACGCACTAGAAGCGCGTGATGCCGGCTCGGTCGATGCAGCATTGATCAAACTTGAGGCCTACACACGGCAACTGGCGCAGGACGTGGCCGAAAGACGACGCAAACCCGCCTGACCACAGGCAAAAAGGAACGAAGGACGGCGAGGTGCCCGAGCAGGCAGCATGACATCCGGCGTTAAGACCGGAACTTCCAACATGAATTGAAGATCAATGACTTACGGGAGGACGTTATGAACCAAAGACCGGACCCAACCTTTTACCCATCAGCCAAACTGGCGATGGAGGGCCCCACTGAGACGCTTGCATTCACTTTGATGCTAAGCCCTGATTTTTCCCAACCAGACGGTTTGGCCGTCGTGAACGTGGATCCGACTTCGGATGATTACGGAAAAATTGTCCATCAAGTGATCATGCCAGAGAAAGGCGATGAGTTTCACCATTTCGGGTGGAACGCTTGTTCCTCTGCGCTGTCACCGCTTAGTGGTCATGCGTTTCTGGAACGCCGCTACCTCATTGTTCCTGGTATACGATCCAGCCGGATCTACATTATCGACGTAAAGAACCCGCTTGAGGCCAAGATACACAAGATCATCGAACCCGAAGAAGTCTTTGCAAAAACTGGATATTCCCGCCCGCACACAATCCATTGCGGACCGGAGGGGATCTACGTGAGCACGCTTGGAGGCGGTGGCGAAGACGGCACGGACGGCCCTCCGGGCATTTTCATCATGGATTGCGAGAGCTTCGAGATCATCGGGCGCTACGAGATCGAGCGAGGTATCCAAGACAAACACTACGATTTCTGGTGGAACCTGCCACGTGACTATATGGTCAGTTCGGAATGGGGGCTGCCTCCGCAATTCGAAAATGGCATCGTGGCCGAGGATCTGCTTTCGAACAAATACGGGCACAGCATCCATTTCTGGAACCTACGCAGCCGGACCAATATTCAGACCATTGATCTGGGTGAAAATCACCAGATGGCCCTGGAAATCCGGCCCGCTCACGATCCGGTCAAACAATATGGGTTCTGTGGTGTGGTGGTTGACACGACCAACCTGCAGGGCGCGATCTTTACTTGGTGGCGTAATGATGATGGCACGTTCGAGGCCAAGAAGACCATCACGATCGATCCGCAGCCCGCTGATCCTGATGACTTGCCTGAATTGCTGAAAGGCTTCTCTGCCGTTCCGCCACTGGTCACGGATATCGATCTCAGCTTAGACGATAAATACCTTTATGTGGCCTGTTGGGGCACGGGTGAGATGCATCAATACGATGTCTCTGATCCGATGAACCCGACCCTTGCGGGCAAAGTCGAGATCGGGGGGATCGTCAAGAAAACAAAACATCCCAACGGGCAAGACTTTGGTTACGGGCCGCAGATGGTTGAAATCAGCCGCGACGGAAAGCGGGTATATTGGACCAATTCGCTTTATTCCACTTGGGATGATCAGTTCTATCCCGGTGAACGCGGGGCTGCGATGGTCAAGGCGGATGTTGGCGAAAACGGAGGCCTGACATTGGATCCGAAGTTCTGGGTCGACTTCCCCGACGGATATCGGGCCCACCAAATCCGGCTTGAGGGTGGAGACTGTTCAACCGATAGTTTCTGCTACCCATCGGTCTGAGTTGGAGACTCTGATGACATCAACGGCTGGTCTCTGGCTGGCCGTTGTGCTTAGCGGCGCTTATCATGGCCTGAATCCCGGAATGGGCTGGCCGCTTGCGGTATCTTCGGCGCTGATGGAACAACGGCCATCAGCTTTGTGGCGCGCATTGACCGCCCTGGCTGGTGGTCATTTCGTCGCCATGCTGGCGGTCCTACTGCCATTTGCTATGATGGCAGTTCTGGTTGAATATCAACGCGAAATTCGTATCGGCGCTGCGCTGATTGTGATCACAATGGGTGTTTACATCGCCATAACACGCCGGCATCCCCGGATGTTGTCGCGCGTACCGCCAAGCAAATTGGCACTTTGGTCGTTCCTCGTTGCGCTGGCACACGGCGCGGCGTTGATGTTGGTTCCGATTTATCTTGGATTGTGTGGATCAGACGAGCTGGAAACGGGCCAGATCGCAGTCTCTCAGATCATGGCGAGCAATGGCCTGCTCGTACTGACGGTCGCTGCACTTCACACAGCCGCCATGATCCTTGGCGGAGGCATTCTGGCCTTCGCCGTCTATCGCTGGCTGGGCCTTCAATTTCTGTCACGCAGCTGGTTCAATCTGGAACTTGTCTGGGCTCTCAGCCTGATCGCGGTCGGAGTTATAGGCTTGTGGTCAGCGATTTAGATGCTTTTCTTTACATAGTGCTGCGCTAGACTCTGCGGGCAGAGCAGAAAGGGAAAAAGTCCATGATCACAACCCTTAACGTGATTGCCGCCTTGCTGACCGTCGGCTTTGGTTTGTTCGGATTTCTGGCCCCGGCCTACACAGCCAACGCGCTGGACCTAGCCCCCACCAAAAGCACCATGGGACTTAGTGAGATGCGAGCCTCGGTTGGCGGGTTGTTCGTGGTGACAGGTGCCGTGGTTCTCTGGCTCAACACACCGATGGCATATGCCATGCTGGGCGTTGTTTATGCAGGGGCGGCGTTGGGCCGGTTTGTGTCTTTGGCGCTGGATAATCCCCCGTTCGTCAAGGCGCTGACTTTTGGTGGAATCGAGCTTGTTCTGGCCCTTTGGCTTATTCTCGCCAACTTGAACAGAGCTGCTTAACTTATTGAATTTGATACAAGTCAACCTTAGCATTCCGGGTTTGCATCCGACCACGTCCTAACCTATATATGAGGGGTCCTTCGGGACTATGGACATAAACGCGCTCGTAATAAGCGGATCGGACCCGGGGGCGGTACCCGGCGGCTCCACCAACATCCTTCGTTTGAGGATCATGGGGCCGAAATAGGATCGACGAACGTCTAAAGGGGTTAGCTTTGTCTCGGCTGTCTGCCACCGTTACCGGCGAAACTAGTACAATTGCAAACGACAATCGTGCTCCGGTTGCAGTTGCTGCGTAAGCAGTAGCAAGACCGAAACTTAAGCCCTTGCGCCTAGCCGCGTAAGGCGGGGTTCGCAGGTACCTGGCAACAGAAACCTGCATTTTACCGATTATGTCTGCTCCATGCCCATAACTCACCTGGGATTCAGGGTTTATTCATTTCTCTGATCCATCTTCCTGAACAAGCGACAGGAGGGCTGAGATGACGAATTCTGACAGGCTTAGGGCGTGGTATTCAGAGGTCTGGGAACAAGGCAATACCGATGCAATCGATCAGTTTTTTGCCCCGGATACGATGGCCGAAGGGTTGATACCCGAAATGCAGGTTGGCGCGGACGACTTTCGCGATCTGGTCATGGCGTTTCGTCATGTTCTGGGCGAGATCACAGTCGAACTGCCGAAGATCATCGAAAATGGTGATTGGGTCTCTGGTATTCTGCATGTCCGCACCTTCCGGGCCGATAACGGTGCCCCGCTTGAAGTTACCGGACAAGTCATGGCGCGCTTCAAAGGGGACAAGATGGTCGAGGCCTATAATCAGTTTGATTTCATTACACTTTTTGAACAACTGGGGCAGTTCCCACAGGATACCCTTCCGGTTTGCATGACCGGGCAAAGGTTGGACTGGGCCTGATAAACTTGACCGCAAGCTTGACCCATCCCGCATTTGCGCGCTAGCAGAGGATCAAGGGGTAAGCTTGCGAACACCCCGTGAGGCGGCAGCCCAAGTTCGCATGTATCCAAAGCAATAAGGAAACATGCAATGGCTGCCCCCAATGCAATTACACCCCGACAACTCTTGCGCCTGATCGGTACGCCTCAGGCTCCTATCCTGTTTGATGTGCGCACAGATGGGGATTTCGACGATGATCCCTCCCTCATACCCGGCGCATTCCGAATGCCATATCAAAATGTTGATGGCATAAGAAATCATACCGGCGATCATTCTTGCGTTGTAATTTGCCAGAAAGGCAAAAAGCTGAGTCAGGGCGTTGTTTCATGGCTGCAGGCTAAGGGGGTGGTGGCAGAATTTCTGGAAGGTGGAATGTTCGCCTGGCGCGCTATGCCGGGCGCAATGGTCGTGCCTGTGCCTGCCCTTCCTGCAGTTGCAAAAGGCAACACGGTCTGGGTGACGCGGCACCGCCCCAAGATTGATCGCATCGCGTGCCCCTGGCTGATCCGCAGGTTTGTCGACAGGCGCGCTCGGTTCCTGTTTGTAGCACCGGATGAAATTCAGGGGGTTGCCGAGCACTTCGGTGCCACACCCTTTGATGTTGAAGGAACTGATTGGAGCCATCGCGGCGACAATTGCACCTTTGATACGATGCTGGATGACTTCAAGCTTCGATCTGAGCCTCTGGACCGCATGGCGACGATCATACGTGCCGCCGATACAAACAGGCACGATCTGGCGCCTGAGGCCGCCGGGGTGCTGGCCCTTTCGGTCGGCTTGTCGCGCCAGTATCGGGATGACCAACAACAATTGCAGGCTGGAATGCACATCTATGATGCACTCTATCGCTGGGCGCGCGATGGCTCTAGCGAGACGCATGATTGGCCCGCGGGTCACGGCAGATGACCCCTTCATATCAAGAGTTGATCAGGGTGTTTGGGCGCATCGGGCTTTTGTCATTTGGCGGCCCCGCCGCCCAAATCTCACTCATGCATCAGGAACTGGTCGAAAAGCGCCCCTGGTTGGACGAACAGACCTATCTACGCGCGCTTTCGCTGTGCATGCTGTTGCCGGGTCCCGAAGCCATGCAGCTTGCCACTTATGCTGGCTGGCGGCTGCGCGGCGTAGCCGGAGGGTTGATCGCGGGCAGCTTGTTTGTGCTGCCGGGGGCTCTGGTGATCGCGCTGTTGGTTTTGCTCTATGCGGCCTATGGCACATTGCCTTTGGTTCAGGCCGGGTTTCTGGGCATCAAGGCCACCGTGATCATCATCGTCCTTCAGGCGCTACGGAACCTATCGAAAAAAGCGCTGACAGATGTTGAGCATCGGATGATCGCGGGCCTCGCCTTTTTAGGGATTTTTGTCTTCAACCTGCCCTTCCCGCTGATCATCCTGTGCGCCGCCGTTTGGGGGTTCGCCACTTCGAAGGACCATGCACCAGCCGCCGTTCAAACCAGCCCAACGCTTGCCAATCCCGTTCGCACTGCGGTTTTCTGGCTTGTTCTTTGGCTGGGGCCGTTGTTCGTGCTGTCTCTGACGGGTCAGGAACTGCTCAGCGATCTGGGTTGGTTCTTTGCCCGGCTCGCGGTTGTTACCTTTGGCGGGGCCTATGCGGTGCTGGCCTATATGACCCAGACTGTGGTCGAGACCTACCAATGGATCAGCACGGACCAGATGATCGACGCGCTGGGGCTGGCCGAAACGACGCCCGGGCCGCTGATTCTGGTGACTCAGTTTGTGGCCATGCTTAGCGGTCAGATTGCCGGAGGCGCCTCGCTGGCGTTTGCGGCGGGCATTGTCGCTTTATGGGCGACGTTTGTACCGTGTTTTCTGTGGATTTTTCTTGTAGCCCCGCATCTGGATAGAATCGCCGAGCGTCCGCGTCTTGAGGCCGCGATGCACGGAATCACAGCTGCGGTCGTCGGAGTGATTCTCAACCTCTCCGTGTGGTTCGGGCTAAACGTCTTGTTCACCTCAATTCCGGGGTGGCATTGGGGACCAGTTTCTCTCCCCCTACCCGATCTTTCGTCGCTTGAATTCAGCGCACTTGTGCTGACCGTTCTGGCTGGCCTGTTGATTTTCCGTATGAAATCCGGTTTAGCAACCACACTTGGTATCATGGTTCTGGCCGGACTAGGCATGCAGATTTTGTAATCAATACAGCCCAGCACAGCCTTTCGTTTCCGTCCGAATGAACTATGCTGGGATTAACCACTTTCGAGGATCAACCATGTCGCAAGACATCGACTACGGGAATCTGATGCACACGGCCATGCGAGGCCTGATCAAGACCGTCCTGACCGACGTGTCCGAAACCGGCCTGCCCGGTTCGCATCATTTCTTTATCACTTTTGATACACGGCATGAGGGCGTTGAGTTGGCCGATTGGCTGCGTGAGCGCTATCCAGGCGAGATGACGATTGTCATGCAGCACTGGTTCGAAAACCTCGAAGTCGGTGACGATGGCTTTTCGATTACGCTGAATTTCGGGGATGCGCCGGAACCCCTTTACATCCCCTATCTGGCGATCAAGACCTTCGTGGATCCTTCGGTTGAGTTTGGCTTGCGCTTTGAAAGCCCAGAAGACGAGGACGAAGAGATCCATGTGACGGAAGAAGCCCCGATTGAGCTTGAGGCCGAAGAGACGGAACCTCAGCATGATGCGGATGTGGTCTCGCTGGACAGCTTCCGGAAATGACCCAGAAAACCCCGCTTGATGCGGGGTTTATTCTTTTCGAAGGAATGTCTCGACCGAGCGCGACTTAATCCCATCGCGAAACCGGGAAAATGACAGGTCGAGCCCACCATCAGCTAGTGTCCGGTCAAATTGCTGAAGCTCATAGCCACCGTTTTCGGCTATGAACAACGAAAACACCGTCAGAGTATCTCCTTCGATCCGCCCCCAAACAAAGGGTTCCCCTTTCATCGGGTCAAGCGGCACCTCATGGCCAAACACATTACGCTTCATGGCCGCAGAATAAACATCGGGCCGATCCGAGCTTTGAAAATCAACCGAGTATTTCTCATCCTTGATGCGACCGTCGGCTTTGTAAGTCGTGGTGGTCCAACTCACGTTGAAGCCCCCTTTAATTTCCTGTATCGAAACGCTCATATCCCGAGGGGTCGCCGTACCATCCGCATCAACAACGTCGGCCGAACCGGTATAGTCGCCCACGAACGGCTCGATTCCCGTCGCCTGAGCGTGTTGCACAAATACTGCCAGCCAAAAACTCGCGGCAAACAATAACGCAAGCGTATACAAAGGGCTTTTGAGAAGTGACACGCGCATGGTTGCCTCCGTCAGGGTTATTGTCCCATCTTAACTTTAGCCCGCCGACGTACAATGGCACTGTTTTCGCTAACAGAAATTATTTGTAGCTGTGCCGCGTCTATACCTTTGCGCGGCCCAAGTTTAAGGTGCGCTCAACTGGCCGATTGCGCCACAGCCTTGCTGCGGGTAAACGGCATACGACTGCATACCAGACCGGAGCGACCGATGTCTCAAACCCGCACTGAATCCGACAGCTTTGGCCCGCTTGAGGTGCCTGCCGATAAGTACTGGGGCGCGCAAACGCAGCGTTCGATCATGAACTTCCCCATCGGCTGGGAAAAGCAGCCCGTCGCCATCGTGCGCGCGCTGGGTGTGATCAAAAAGGCCTGTGCAATTGAAAACAAGGCCATCGGCAAGCTGGACGCCAAGATCGCCGACGCGATCATACAAGCGGCCGGTGAAGTGTTCGAAGGCAAGTTTGACGACAACTTTCCTCTGGTCGTATGGCAAACCGGCTCGGGCACGCAATCCAACATGAACTCGAACGAGGTCATTGCGAACCGCGCGATTGAGATTATGGGTGGCGAGATTGGCTCGAAAGATCCCGTTCACCCGAATGATCACTGCAATATGGGTCAATCCTCGAACGATACTTTCCCCACCGCGATGCACATCGCCACAGCGATGAGTGTGCGCGATGTGTTGATGCCCGGGCTTGAGAAGTTCGCCTCGGCGCTGGAAGCCAAGGCAAAAGAGTTTGCCGGTATCATCAAGATCGGCCGCACCCATACGCAGGATGCCACGCCGTTGACGTTGGAACAGGAATTCGGCGGGTATGCGCATCAAATTCGTCAGGGCATTGCGCGTGTAGAAGCTGCAATGCCCGGTATCTATGAACTGGCTCAAGGCGGTACTGCTGTGGGTACCGGTTTGAACACGCATGGCGGCTGGGATGAGGCTGTCGCCAAGAATATGGCCGATATCACCAGCCTGCCCTTTGTGACCGCGCCGAACAAATTCGAAGCTCTGGCTGCACATGATGCCATGGTCTTCCTGTCGGGCGCGTTGGCCACGATCGCCGGTTCCTGCTACAAGATTGCCAACGATATCCGTCTGTTGGGTTCGGGGCCCCGCTCAGGATTGGGTGAGCTTATCCTGCCCGAAAACGAGCCCGGTTCCTCCATCATGCCCGGAAAGGTGAACCCGACACAGGCCGAGGCGCTGACTCAGGTGGCCGCACATGTGATGGGCAACGACGCAGCAATGAAGTTTGCAGGCTCGCAGGGCCATTTCCAGTTGAACGTCTACAACCCGATGATGTCCTATAACCTGCTGCAGTCGATCCAGCTGCTCGGCGATGCAGCCGACAGCTTTACCGAGCGGATGCTGTTGGGCATCAAAGCCAACGAGCCACGCATCGACAAGCTGATGAAGGAATCCCTGATGCTGGTGACTGCTCTGGCACCGACAATCGGGTATGACAACGCCACGACCGTCGCCAAAACAGCACACAAGAACGGCACAACACTTAAGGAAGAAGCGATTGCGTTGGGCTTTGTGGATGAGGCGACGTTTGATGCGGTTGTGCGGCCCGAGCATATGATTGGACCCAAGGACTGATGGGTAAACCGGTTAACCTGAACCGGTTTCGAAAAGAAAAAGCGCGGGCTGAAAAAAAGGCCCGCGCGGATGCAAACGCTGCGAAACACGGGCAATCCAAAGCCGACAGGACCGTTGTAAAGCTGCAGCAAGACCGGCAGCGCCGGGACCTTGACGGTCACAAGGTCGACGAATGAGTGGACGTCCTGTCAAACGCTCCCTGACCTTGCAAGGTCATCGAACATCCGTTTCGCTTGAGGATGAGTTCTGGCAAGCCTTCCGTGACATCGCGCGGAAAAAAGATATCCCAATCAATGTCCTGGCGGCAAATATTGATGCAGAGCGCGACCCGGAAACCGGACTGGCTTCGGCCATTCGTGTCTTCATTCTGAATTGGTATCGTCAAACCGATTGAGTACTTGATTTCAAACAATCGCGTCGCTTATTCTCGCGGAGAACAAAAAGGGTACATTCATGAACGATTTGGCAACGGGCCCAGATGGAAAACCTCGGTGTTCGTGGTGCAACGCCGCCCCCGAATTCTTTGACTATCATGATAACGAATGGGGATATCCGGTTTCCGATGACAGACGATTGTTTGAGAAACTTTGCCTCGAGAGCTTTCAGTCGGGCCTGAGTTGGCGCACCATTCTGTCAAAACGCGAGAATTTCAGGGCAGCGTTTAGAAACTTTGATTTCAACAAGATAGCAGAATTTTCTGATGCAGATATCAATCGACTTCTGAACGACAAAGGCATCGTGCGACACCGCGGCAAGATTGAAGCCGTTATCAACAATGCCTGCCGCGTGCAGGACCTAATCGCATCCGAAGGATCATTGGCCGCTTATGTCTGGAGGTACGAGCCTACGGCGCCACCCGCCCCGCAAAGCGCTTCCACATCGGCAGAATCCATTGCGATGTCGAAAGATCTGAAAAAACGTGGTTGGAAATTCGTAGGCCCCACCACGATCTTTGCCTTTATGCAGGCCATGGGGTTGATCAATGATCACGCCAACGGATGTGTCATGCGCGAAAAAGCGGCGCAGATGCGCCGCGATTTCATCAAGCCCGAATAGATTACCCCACGATCAGATCGAGGCGCGGAAGATATTGTCGATATTCCCGCCGAGCGCTGCGTTGAATTCTGCGTCAGATTGCTGTTTGGACAGCCCTTCGGTCAGTGCGCGCGAAAACGAGGCGATCATCTTGCTGTTTTGGCCAAGCAGGTCGCAGGCCTGCTCGGTCGAGTATCCGCCGGACAGCGCCACAACACGCAGGACGCGCGGGTGATCCGCCACCTCATCATAAAGGTTGGCCTGGCTGGGGATGGTCAGCTTCAGCATCACTTCCTGACCCTCGACCAATTGATCCAGATTCTTCAGAATTTCTGATTTCAGAATGTCCTCAGCCTCGGCCTTGGTTTCCGAGTGGATGTTTACCTCAGGCTCGACAATTGGGACCATTCCCGCATCAGTGACCACGCGTGCGACCTGGAACTGCTGCGCGACAACGTCGGCAATGCCCTGAGCATTGGCTTCGTGGATAACTGAACGTTCCTTGGTGCCAAAAACCCCATCCGCCTTGGACAGCGTTTCAGCCAGCCCCGGAATTGGCTTCATCATCTGAACACCGTTGGCCTGATCCTCAAGTCCTTTGTCGATTTTCAGAAACGGCACGATGCCTTTTTCGGACCACAGATAATCCGCGACCTTCTTGCCGTCGATTTCTTCGCCCAAGGTCCGTTCGAACAGGATCGCGCCAATCACTTTATCCTTGGTGAAATCGTCAGCCAGTATGATCCGCGCGCGCATCTTCTGAATCTCGCCGAACATCTCTTCGTCTGATCCGTAATCCGATGCTTCAACGCCATACAAAGCCAGCGCTTTGGGGGTTGAACCGCCGCTTTGGTCCAGTGCTGCGATAAATCCTGCGCCTTCGGACATCTGCGCGCGCTGTTCTGCTTTCGACATAACTCAATCCCGTTCAATATGATTCCGCATTTTCAATCCGCATACAGCATGCCGAAGAGCGATGGTAGTTTGTTAGCGCTCAACCAAGCGCAACCAAATTCCGTCTTTCGATCTGACGGTCAAATGCGCGACCGGTACCGGCGTTTCGCCGTGAATTGTTTCGAATCGATAACGGCGCAACAGCATTGACAAGATCAAAGGCCCTTCGACCATCGCAAACCCCGCACCCGTGCAGACACGGGGGCCAGCCGAAAACGGAATATAGGCCTCGCGCTGGCATTTCTTTCCGTTCTCCGTCGTCCATCGTGTGGGATCGAAATCGTCCGGCCTGTCCCAAAGCCGCTCATGTCGATGCAAATGCCAGGGGCTCACAACGATCTGAGAGCCCTGCGGAACATCCCGATCACGGAAGCGTTTTGGGCATGTCGCCTCGCGCACCATCATCGGAACTGGTGGATACAGACGTAGAGCTTCGCGAAATACATCGCGGCTGAGTTTCAATTGGGACATGGTGGAAAAATCAGGCGTGTCCAGGGCCTGCGCTTCTTCAGCCAGTTTATCCTGCCAGTCCGGATACAGTGCCATCAAATAGAGCGTCCAGGCCAGTGCCGATGCGCTGGTCTCGTGCCCCGCCAAAAAGAAGATGGCGACCTGATCAACCATTTCCTGCGCATCGAACCGGTCTCCGGTTTCCGGGTCTGTTGTCGTCATGATCTTGGTGGCCAGATCATCGGGGGCTGACCCGTTTGCTATCGCCTTGGCGCGTTCATCCGTCAATCGGCTGATCAGATCCCGGATCTCGCGGGCCGTTTGGCGGGTTTTGCGAGAATGAAAACGGGGCATCCAGCTTGGAACGGGCAAGAAGGCGGCCAGGTTCAGCAAGGGCTGTTCGCGCTGATAGATTCTGAATTTATCGAAGACCTGCGCGGCAACCTCATGTTCGATAGGAACCGAAAACAGAGTGCGGAAAATCACATCCGCCGCGACATGGCTTGTGATTTCTTCACATTCCACCTTCTGCCCAACCCTGCCAGAAAGCCGATCCGCACAAGCCTGCGCCGCATTTAACATTGCGGGAAACGTATCTTTCAAACGTCCGCCTTCAAAGGCGGGATCAATGATCCTGCGCTGCCGTTTCCAGACTTCGCCATTGGTCAGGAACACGGACCGGCCCAATAAGGGGCGTAAGCCTTCGCTGATGCGATTTGATTTTGGAAACGCATCCGGGCGCTCTTTCAGAACTGCGCGGATCAGATCGGGTTGGTTGACTAAATACGAGCGAAAGAACGGCGTTCGGAATTCAGCCATCCACGCTCGATATAGACGCTGGGGCTGAGCAGACAGCAAGTCTTGCCGAAACAGACGTAGATACCGCCACAGCGAGACCTTATCTGGTCGTGCTTCGGGCTTTGGGGGCGTCATGCTTCCACCGCGATGTATTTCGAAACAGCCCGCTCAATGCGCGATCGTGATGGGGCGCGCCTTTCAAACCGCTGTTTCAATGTTTCAGGACCTGCGGTGATGCGGAAATAGTCATAAAGTCCAGGTTGATCGAACGCACAAAGATATTGAAAGTGCAGGCGAAAAAAGCGCCAACGCAATTGCTGCCATCGCGCGTGGGACAGTGTTTGGGTGAAGGCCGCAGAAAGAACCAGCGGCCCGCATTTTTTGGGGCCAGCGACGCCGCTGACCGCGACCGGATCGCACAACGCAAACGCGCAGCCATCCCCTGGTGCAGAGACATCGATCCAAGTCATATCCGCGCGTTCGGACAGATATTTAAGATCAGCGCGAAGCGTGTGTGCCTGCGGAAGAAACGAAACCATTGGCACCACCTGCCCCAAGGTCAGAAAGGATAAGACTGGCTTATCCTGTATACCGCCCCGTCGTCGTAAAACATCTGCCAACACTGACACACCAAGATGGGCGCCAGAGCTGTGACCTACGACCAGCACCTCATCCGTGTCTGTGTCCAGCGTCTCGGTGATCAGGTCAGAAAACTCCCGCAGCCTCGATTGCAGATCTTGCGAATACGCGCCGTATAGCTTCGCCGAGTGGGCATAGTCATGCATAAGGTAATAAGCGAACAGTCGATTATCGATCTTTCGGAACCATTGCATCAGAGCATAGATTACCCCGGCAGCAGGTACCAAAGACCACCACTCAACGAGTGGTTTCAATACAGAGACTAAACCCCAAGCAATCAACAACGATGCAAATAGCTGCAGCAGCAGCATTGCCACCGGGTATAGCGCCGCAATTACGGGCCCCTTGCGCAGCTGCATCAGCCGCCAAAGCGTACCGGTCGAGATATATATCCAGGCGGTTCTCGCCAGTTGCAGATAGGTTGCCGGTATCGATTGAGCCATGCTGTCACGCACGATATCCGACCAGACCAGAACCTGAACATCTGCATCAACAGGACTGCCGTCCTGCTGAGAAGTCACCTGCCAGCCGTAGGGACCTTCGCCCGTCCTAGCGCTAATATCGATCTGGTATCCCGATATCTCAGCCTGGGCGCCCCCCTCTTTGCGGTAGAGCTCTCGATATCGGCGCGGATGAATCGGGTCGTAGCCGGGAATGTAAAACACCCGGCGTTTGCGCACCTGCGGATTGGATTGCTGACTGCTCATTACCCGGCCCTCTGCGCCAAAGATTAGCGCAGCGTTGACGCCAAGGTAAGACCTGGCGTCTATCCATCCGCGTTTAAAGCCAGAGGGTTAACCGAGGTTTGCCAAAGCCGGAAATGTTTCCAGCAGCCACCAGCTGAATTCGGTGAACAAACCGGTGACAAGCATGATGCCAACAAAAAGCAGCAGCCCGCCCATCACCTTCTCGATTGTGCCCATATGCGGTTTGATGCGGTTCATAACCGCCATCGAGCGGTTCAGGAACATCGCAGCCAGCAAGAATGGAATGCCCAGGCCTGCCGCATATACGCCAAGCAATACGGTGCCACGCGTGACTGATGCTTCGGAGGCGGCCAGCGACAAGATTGCACCTAATTGTGGGCCGATACACGGCGTCCAACCGAAGGCGAAGGCCAGTCCCAGAATATATGCCCCGAACACAGATCCGCTGGAGTCACCCGTATCAACGCGTGCCTCACGATCCAACAAAGGAATACGGAACACGTTCAGAAAGTGCAGGCCAAAGACAATGACGACAGCGCCCGAGAGTTTGGCGAAAAGCACCTGATTCTGAAGAACAAACGCCCCAAAGACCGAGGCTGTAAAGCCTAGCAGCAGGAACACGGTCGACAAACCCAGAACAAAAAACAGTGCCGCCAGGGTCGCCTTGCGCCGCGCGCGCGCTTCATCCTGCATCTCGTTGATAGTCACACCGCTCATATACGCGAGGTACGGTGGCACAATCGGCAGCACGCAGGGAGACAGAAAACTTATCAACCCGCCCAGCATGGCGATAAACATGGCAGGCAGAAGGCCCGCGTCTATGATCTCAATTCCGAACATGACTCAGCACATATGGTATCGCGCGGGTTTCGTCACGAGGCCATTCGGTCACATCCTCGTGGTTGCGCGCTGGACAGTATCGCTCGTTAGAAATATCTCAGCCCCATGACCAATGAGATTGAAACACTGGATGCGTTGGGATTGTTGTGCCCCTTGCCTGTTTTGAAGGCTCGGAAGCGCCTGAAATCCTTGCCTGCGGGGGGTATGCTGCGCGTGCTGGCCGATGATCCTGCCGCGATTATCGACGTACCGCATTTCTGTACCGAATCTGGCCATACACTTGTCTCGCAAGATACAGTGGATGGTCATCAGATATATGTGATCCAAAAATCGGCCTGAGGATTCTTTGGAACGCACCCTAATGAAAAAGGCGGGCCAGTTGGCCCGCCTTTTTCTTACTGTCCCAATGACCACCACCCTCGGCGCTTTGGCTTGGCCGGCGCGGGCTCGGGTTCGTCCGCCACTGCCTCCAAGACCGGCTCTGGGGTGGCTGCTTCAATGACTTCGGGTTCTGCTGCCACGGTCGATTCTTCGGCTTCTTCGGCAACCGGTTCAGGCGCTTCAGCAGGTTCCTCTGGCACTTCTTCATCGACTTCAGAAGCCGACGTTGCTTCGGCGATCTCAAGTTCTGATGGTGCATCAGCACTATCGGGCTCAGCGGCTGGTTCGATGCTTTCAGACTCATCGGCTGGCTCTTGCTGTTCAGCCTCGGCGGCCTCAGCATTGACCGGCTCTTTCTGCGAATCGGAGTTCGCATTATCCGCTTCGGTCTGCGTCTCGCTTGCTTCGACTGTGGCCTCAGTATCCTTTTTGCGTCGACGCGGTGCCCGGCGCTTTTTCGGTTTGGCCGCTTTCTCAGCATCTTCCTCAGCCTCGGTCTGCTTGGTATCGACGCTCTCAGCTTCGTTGCTCGAGTCGGTTACACTGTCTGCGTCAGACTCGTCTGCATTGCCATCCGGCGCGTCACCATTGCCCGAACTCTTCTTGCGCCGGCGCCGACGCCGTTTACGCTTGGGCTTAGTCTCTTCCTCGGTCTGAACCGCAGTTTCTTCTTCGTTTTCGTCCTCATCCGTGGCGTCGACCATATCCATCAGCGACGCATCAACCGATACCACCGGCGCAGTTGCTTCAGGAACAACGCGGCTCGCGGTCTTGAACTTCTCCATCGAGAAGTCGGGGCTGACCAAATGAACGTCCCCTTCGATCCGAACCGACAAACCATACCGCGCTTCGATCTGCGCGATGTGTTCGCGTTTCTGGTTCATCAGGAAGTTGGCGATGCTAACCGGGCAACGCACCAATACCTCACGCGAACGGCGGCGAGTGCCTTCCTCTTCAATCTGGCGAAGGATTGACAGTGCCATATTGTCGTCCGACCGGATCAGGCCGGTACCATGGCAAGACGGGCATGGCTGGGTCGTCGCCTCAAGCATTCCAGGACGCAGACGCTGACGGCTCATTTCGAGCAGTCCAAAGCCCGAAATCCGGCCCACCTGAATACGGGCACGATCCGTTTTCAGCTTGTCTTTCAATCGTTTCTCAACGGCCGAGTTATTTTTGCGCTCGTCCATATCGATGAAATCGATCACGATCAGACCGGCCAGATCGCGCAGACGCAATTGGCGCGCCACTTCTTCGGCGGCCTCCAGATTGGTCTTCAACGCGGTTTCCTCGATCGAACCTTCTTTGGTCGCCCGACCCGAGTTCACATCGATCGCCACCAGCGCTTCGGTCACCCCGATCACGATATAGCCACCGGATTTCAGCTGAACCGTCGGGTTGAACATCCCGGCCAGATAGCTTTCCACCTGATATCGCGCGAATAGCGGCAGCGCGTCTTCGTATCGCTTCACGTTCTTGGCGTGCGACGGCATGATCATCTTCATGAAGTCTTTGGCGATGCGATACCCGCCCTCGCCTTCAACCAGAACCTCATCGATGTCGCGATTATACAAGTCGCGGATCGAGCGTTTGATTAGGTCGCCTTCTTCATAAATTTTCGCAGGCGCAATGGATTGCAACGTCAGCTCGCGGATCTGCTCCCACAGTCGTTGCAGGTATTCATAGTCGCGCTTGATCTCTGATTTTGTCCGTTTGGCTCCGGCCGTGCGCACGATCAGACCCGCGCCCGTGGGCACGTCGATTTCAGCGGCAATGTCTTTCAGTTTCTTCCGGTCAGCGGCATTGGTGATCTTGCGGCTAATTCCGCCGCCCCGTGCGGTATTGGGCATCAGTACGCAGTACCGACCCGCCAAAGACAGATACGTGGTAAGTGCCGCACCCTTGTTGCCGCGCTCTTCCTTGACCACCTGCACCAGCAGGACCTGACGCACCTTGATAACTTCCTGAATCTTGTAGCGGCGCGGGCGTGGCTTGCGCGGAGGACGGATATCCTCGCTATCGTCTTCGTCTGCGACCGACTCGATGGTATCGTCTTTCGAAGCCGCGTCAGCGCTTTTGCTTTCTGTCTCGCCATCCGCCTCGGGCTCATCGCCAGAAGCTTCCGCCTCTTCTTCGTCAGACTTGGCTTCGACCTCATCCGAAGGTTCTTCTTGGTCGGTATCAGTTGCTTCGACAGGCGCGTCTTCCGCTACCTCAGCAGTCTCTTCTGGCGCTTCCGCCTGCTGATCTACATCTTCGGACTTGGCTTCTTCGGTCGGAGCTTCTTCAGCGACAGGCTCGGCGGCATCCTCAGGCTCTTCCACCGGCGTCTCGGCAACGATTTCCATCGGAGACGTCCCTTCGGGCACCTCCGTCTCTTCACCGTCATCCAGATCGATGGTTTCCATTCCGGTCGGCTCTGAGGAAACCTCCAGCGTCTCAACCGGATCGTCCGTCTTGACGTCAGCGGCCTTCGAGCGCGAACGCGACCGGCGCTTCTTGGGCTTTGTTTCCTCGGCCTCATCCCGCGCCTTCATCGCCTCGGCATAGGCGCGCTCTTCCTCCATCAGCGCCTCGCGGTCAGCGACGGGGATCTGGTAATAGTCGGGATGGATTTCGGAGAAGGCCAGAAACCCGTGCCGGTTCCCGCCGTAGTCCACAAATGCCGCCTGTAGCGACGGCTCAACCCGTGTTACTTTTGCAAGATAGATGTTGCCAGCAAGCTGGCGTTTGTTTTCGGATTCAAAGTCAAATTCCTCAACCTTGTTTCCGTCGACCACCACAACGCGGGTTTCCTCCGCGTGGGTGGCATCGATAAGCATTTTCTTAGCCATGTGTCCTTGGTGCACCGCGCCAAACGCGTTGTCCTGACCCGTCCAGGCGGACAGGCGCTTTTGGGGAGGTGTCTTGTACGGGCGATATCGGACGGCGCGCGGCAGGGTCTGGCGCTTTGGCCCCCTGCCCGTATACTCAATCGTTGCGCGCGCGTCATCGCGGTTCTTCTCCGACAGGCGCGTCTATATGCGGCCCGCCCATTTATTCCTTTCACCCGCATAGACGGGTTCAGGCGTTCATCTGCCCCATTGGGGCATAATCGGTCTGCCGCGCCGCGCGGGATCTATCCTCACCATCAGCTCAGCAGCGAAACTCAAAACACGGGGCTTGCAGGCACAAAATACCCGGCCCGTTCGATCACAATAAAAGCAGTCCTGTGGAAAAGACAATGGGCAAACTGCATCGCGACCCAAGAACGCGCCGAAGAGTCCCTTCATCTGTTCAGAAATATCCAGGGGTTGAATTGAACCGCAAGCTCAAGAGGGGGCTGGCCCCCTCCTCCGCTTTCACAGGTAATCCGAACGCTGCAACCCGTACTTCGCCATCTTTTCGTTCAGTGTCCGGCGTGGCAGGCAGAGTTCTTCCATCACCGAGGCGATCGATCCCTTGTGACGGCGCATCGTATTGTCGATCAGCATCCGCTCGAAGGCTTCAACATATTCCTTCAGCGGCTTGCCTTCAGTTGTCATCACTGGCTGCATCTCTTCGTGATCCGACATCAGCAGCGAAGCAATTGTCCCCGACCCGCGCCGCGACTGCAGCACCGCACGCTCAGCAATGTTGATCAACTGCCTCACATTCCCGGGCCACGGGGCCTGAAGCAGCTGAGCCGCTTCCTGCGCACTGACCTGAGGCGCGTCGCAGCCATATTCCTCTGCGAACTGTTCGCTCAGACGGGTGAACAGCGTCAGGATGTCCTCACCCCGCTGTCGCAGCGGAGGCATGGTGATGCGCAGCGCCGCCAACCGATAGAACAGATCGGGACGCAATACATCTTCTGAGGTTTTGCCCGCTTCCTGCAGGTTCGAAATCGCTACGATCCGCGTTTCCGCAGGGGTGCCCTGCTCATTCATAACGCTCAGCAGACGGGCCTGCAGCGTGTCGCTCAGCGCTTCGACATCCTCAAGAACCAGCGTACCGCCGCGGGCCTCTTCGATGGCGGGCAACTGCGTGTCTTCGGGGAGCATCGGGCCAAACAGGCGTTTCGACAGCGCTTCTTCCTCAAGTGCTGCGCAAGAAACCAGGACGAATTTCTTACCCGCCCGGCTACCAACCGCGTGCAATGCATGCGCCACCAAAGTCTTTCCGGTTCCGGTTTCCCCATCGATCAGGACATGACCATCCGCCTGCCCTAGATCCAGAATATCTTCACGCAACCGCTCCATGACGGGGCTGGCACCGATCAGCTTGTTCATAATCTGCGTACCGCCAGACAGCTCACGCCGCAGGGCCCGATTGTCCAGCGTCAGGCGTCGTGCATTGCTGGCGCGTTTGGCCAGTTCGGACATGCGATCGGGGTTAAACGGCTTTTCAAGGAAATCGAACGCCCCGACACGCATCGCCTCTACGGCCATTGGCACGTCGCCATGTCCCGTGATCATGATCACCGGAAGCGTGCTATCGGCCCCCATCAGCTTTTTCAGCAGTTGAATGCCATCCATTCCAGGCATCTTGATGTCAGAGATCACGATCCCGGGATATTCTGGCCCCAAGACCTTGAGCGCATCCTCGGCGCTTGAAAAGGTTTCGGTGTCGTACCCCGACAAAGCCAGCCACTGGCTGATCGACTGGCGCATGTCCTGTTCATCATCCACGATGGCGATTTTCATGGCCTGTGCCATAGTCACTTCCTCTATTCCGCGGCCTCAAGGCCGTCGCTTCCCAATATGGGCAATTGCATCTCAAACACCGCGCCACCCTGTTGGCCGTTGCGCGCGGTCAGCCGTCCGCCATGGTCGTTCACGATCCCGGACGAGATGGCAAGCCCCAGACCAACGCCGTCCCCCGGGCGTTTGGTCGTATAAAACGGCTCGAACAGGTTTTCGATATCCTCGATCCCGTGGCCATTGTCCCGCACGGTCAGTACCGCAGTTTCACCTGCAGCGAGAATGATCTCGACATCCGGCTCATCCACAGACTTGGTCGCATCCAGCGCATTGCGCAAGAGATTGACCATAACCTGCTCGATCCGCATCCGATCACCCATCACTATAACAGGTTCTTCGGGCAAAATCTGGGTTATCTTCACATGCCGCTGACGCAGCTGCGGCTCCATCATCGATAGGGACGAGGCCAGCGCTTCGCCAAGATTTACTGGCGAAAACGCATCTGCACCTTTGCGCGCATAGGATTTGAGTTGGCGCGTGATCGCCCCCATCCGCTCAATCAATCCGTCGATCCGCCCAAAGCTGGCCAACGCCTCTTCGGGCCGGTTTCGACGCAAAAGCAGACGCGCGCCGGCCAGATAAGTTTTCATCGCAGCCAGAGGTTGATTTAACTCGTGACTGACTGCCGCAGACATCTCTCCAAGTGCTGCCAGTTTTGAGCTCTGGGCAAGGGTTTGTTCGGCAACTTCCAGCGTCTTTTCAACACGTTCACGCTCAGCGATTTCCCGCTGCAGCCTTACATTCAATGCGCGAAGCTCCGCCGACTCGCGCTGGAACAAGGTCATGCGCAACGTCGCCCTGCGGCTGAGCGCATAGAAGGTCAGCGCCAGAAGAATCGCAAAGGCCATGATCTCAAGCGCCAGAACGCTGTTCACCCGCTCGCGGATCGACGAATAGGTGGTGAACGAGGTCATTTGCCAGCCCCGGAACGGAATGCGGGTCTCCATACGCATCACAGCCTCGCCCTGAAGATAGGCATCGGGGGGCAAAGCGCTCCAATCGGTTGTGGCCCGGATTGCGCGCTGAATCGCGTTCTGAGGGGGTTGGCGCAACATGGCGCCGCTTTCATCCAGACCCCTCCACTGAGGCTCGGTCGAGAGGATGATCGTACCAGTGCTGTCTGTGACCATCACCGCGTCAGAAATACCAGCCCAAGCGCGCTCAAATTTCTGCAAATCAACTTCAACTACGATCACGCCAAGGATTTCTGCATTCGCCTCGATTCGCCGCGAGTAGACAAAGCTGTAACCGCCGGATTCACGTGGAATGACCGAGAATATTGTGGCATTCGACCGGATAGCATCGATGAAGTAAGGCGAGTTCCGGTGGCTTTCCTGCAACCGGTTCCGGTCGGTTGCAGCACGTGTCAGGCCATCCCCATCCAGCAAAACCAGCGAGGCCGCCCCGATTTCTTCAACGAAAGAGATCAGGCGCTGGCTCGACAGCGTGTAATCGCTGGATTGCAGGGCCGAAATCAGGGTGGGGTCACGGGCAAGCAACTGCGGCACGATGGCGTTGCGCCGCAACTCACTCAGCAGGTTGCCGGAATACAAGGCTAACCGCAGTTCGGCGCGGTTTCTGGTCGATTCGGTGAAGCGACTTGTTAGCAGACTGTTGGTGATCCACACTGTGGCGACGGTAGCAAGCAGCAACAAAAACACGGCAAGACGCAGCCGCCAGCCCATAGGCGCGCCGCGAAACCGGTTCAGAAACCCTTTGCTGTTTGCTTGATCTTCCGCGCTCATGTACTGACGCTACGCGTCCCGACTGATGACCTCAAGTCACGCGGGCGTCAGCACCCCGGCCAATGCGCGGAAGAGCGCCGTCCCGTCAGTGCCTCCGTGGCCTGAATCCGCCGCTCGTTCTGGGTGGGGCATCATGCCTAACACGCGCCGGTTGTGCGATAAAATCCCTGCAATATCGTCGCGCGAACCATTGGGATTTTCGGCATATGTGAAGGCAATGCGATCCTGATCCTTCAACTCGGCCAAGGTCTCATCGTCTGCGAAATAATTGCCATCGTGATGCGCAATCGGGATATCGATCACATCCCCGGCATTGTATCCTTCAGTAAAGGCGCTATCGCTGGTTTCGACCTTGAGTCCGATCGTTTTGCAGATGTATTTCAGACCGGCATTGCGCAACAGCGCGCCAGGTAGAATTCCGGTTTCGGTCAGAACCTGAAAACCGTTGCAGATGCCGACGGCATAGCCACCACGCTCGGTATGCGCGGCCAGCGCTTTGCAAATGGGCGACTGGGCCGCAATCGCGCCGCAGCGCAGATAGTCACCATAAGAAAACCCACCCGGCACACCGACGATATCTATACCCTCGGGCAGCGCGGCATCCTTGTGCCAGACCATATCGACGGAAAAACCGGCCTGCTCGAAAGCAACGGCAAGATCACGATCGCAGTTGGAACCGGGGAAAACAATGACGGCTGCGCGCATGGCGGACCCTCCTAGGTCAGAAAAACTTAGAGCAGTTCGATCTCGAAGCGTTCGATGACCGTATTGGCCAATAGCTTTTCGCACATCTTTGTTACGTCCGCTTCGGTCGAGCCGTCGGCCAGTTCCAGATCGATCACCTTGCCCTGACGGACACCTTCGACCTGATCAAAGCCCATCGCACCCAATGCGTGACGCACAGCCTCGCCCTGCGGGTCCAGAACCCCGTTCTTGAGCATCACATGCACACGTGCTTTCATTTTCGAGAACTCCACTGATGGACCGCGCATCGATCCGTTTCGTTGGGCGCGGGATACCCCGCTTGGGCTTGTCGGACAACCCTGTCGATATGAGACAGGATCAGTTGATCAGCGTTGGCTTTGTGACATTGCTCTTGGGCAGAACACCAAGACGGCGGGCGACCTCAGAATATGCATCAGTCAGACTACCCAGATCACGGCGGAACACATCCTTGTCCAGCTTCTGACCGGTTTCGATATCCCATAGACGGCAGCTATCGGGGCTGATTTCGTCCGCAATGATCAGTCGTTGGAAATCGCCTTCGAACACGCGCCCGATCTCGATTTTGAAATCGACCAGACGAATACCAACCGCCAGCATCACGCCGCTCATGAAATCATTAACGCGCAGTGCAAGGCTCAGGATATCGTCCATATCCTGCTGGCTCGCCCAGCCGAATGCCGCAATGTGCTCTTCGGTCACCAACGGATCACCCAGCGCATCGTCCTTGTAGCAGTATTCAATAATCGGGCGCGGCAGTTGAGTACCCTCGGCGATACCGAGGCGTTTGGACATCGATCCGGCGGCATAGTTGCGGACGATCACTTCCAGTGGAATGATCTCACAATTCCGCACAAGTTGCTCCCGCATGTTCAGACGGCGAATGAAGTGCGTCGGAACTCCGATCTGGGCCAGACCGGTCATGAAGAATTCACTCAACCGGTTGTTCAGAACGCCCTTTCCATCGATCACGTCTTTCTTCTCGGCGTTGAAAGCTGTGGCGTCATCCTTGAAGTACTGCACGATGGTGCCCGGCTCGGGACCTTCATACAGGATCTTGGCTTTACCTTCGTAAATCTTCTTGCGACGCGCCATGAGCGACCTTTCCAGTCTGGGGAAAGGGAATGAGTCCCTTCACGTTGGCGCCCTCATAGTGCAAGCCCCGCTTTCCCGCAAGTTCGCAACCCCGAGAGGCTTTGACGCAACGCAAATACCTTGCGCACAGGGCGTCGTATAGTCATATCATCAGAAAAGAACATGTAACCCAAGAGGTCCCCAACCAATGACCACATTCGACGAACGTGAAGCCGCGTTTGAAAACAAATTCGCTCATGACGAAAAGATGCAGTTCATCGCCCGGATGCGCCGCAATCGATTTATGGCTGTATGGGCCTCGGCGCTGAAAGGCGAGACTGTGGAACAGGCGCGTAAATACGGGCAGGAACTTGTCCACACCGACCTGCAAAATGTCAGCGAAGACGATGTTGTCGAGGCGGTCAAAGGGTACCTCGGTGATCTCGCGGATGAGGCTAAAATCCGCGAGAAGATGGTCGAACTTCTGGTCGAAGCCAAAGAGCAGGTGATGGCAGAAGCCGAGTCCTGATGCCTGAGCTGCAAAACTCATGATCTTCATGAGTTTTATGAATTTGATTTGACGCCCCGGTCGTGAGACACGGGGCGTCTCATATTTTGACGGGCTGTGGCCCCAATTTTGGAATACTCCAATGACAAACGCGCTCAGCAACCTTCTGGAAACCGTAGACGTCATTCTGGCGGATGGCGCGACCGGGACGAACCTGTTCAACATGGGTCTGCAATCAGGCGATGCGCCGGAATTGTGGAACGTCGATGCGCCTGACAAGATTCGTGCTCTGTATCAGGGCTCGGTCGATGCCGGAAGTGATCTGTTTTTGACAAACACATTTGGTGGAACAGCCGCGCGTTTGAAGTTACACGACGCCCAGAACCGCGTGGCCGAACTGAACCGTATTGGTGCTGAACTGGGTCGCGAAGTCGCTGACAAGGCAGGTCGCCCGATCATCGTGGCCGGCTCTGTTGGCCCGACCGGCGAGATCATGGAACCTGTCGGCAGCCTTTCGCACGCCGAAGCCGTCGAGATGTTTCATGAACAGGCTGAAGCGCTAAAGGCTGGAGGCGCAGATGTTCTGTGGCTTGAGACCATAAGCGCGCCGGAAGAATTCCGGGCTGCAGCAGAAGCGTTCGCTCTGGCAGATATGCCGTGGTGCGGCACCATGAGTTTTGACACGGCTGGCCGCACAATGATGGGTGTTACATCTTCTGATCTCGCAATGATCGTGGAAACTCTGCCCAATCCTCCGGTTGCGTTCGGGGCGAATTGCGGCACTGGTGCCTCGGATATACTGCGGACGGTACTTGGGTTCGCTGCCCAAGGAAACGAACGTCCACTGATTTCCAAGGGCAACGCAGGGATCCCGAAATATGTGGACGGTCATATCCATTATGATGGAACGCCTGAACTGATGGGCCAGTACGCCGCCATGGCGCGCGATGCAGGTGCAACGATCATTGGCGGTTGCTGTGGCACTATGCCTGCGCATTTGCGCAAAATGCGCGAGGCGTTAGATAACGGTCCGCGCGGCGAGCGCCCGACCCTGGATCAGATCGTATCGGCGCTTGGTCCGTTTACCTCAGCCTCAGATGGCACTGGGGACGAGGCCGTTCCCGAACGGCGCACTCGTCGCCGCCGCCGGGCCTGATTGAATGATCAGCGCCCTTCGAATTTCGCAGGGCGCTTTTCAAGAAAGGCTACGACGCCTTCGGCAAAGTCTCGGGTACGTCCGCATTCGCCCTGCAGGTGGGCTTCGGCCGCAAGTTGCTGAGGTAACGTTCTATCGTAAGTTCCCCGGATCGCTTGTTTGATCGCGCGAAACCCAGAGGTTGGGCCATTCGCCAAATACGCAGCTCTCTTGCGCCAATGAGCGTCGAACTCATCATCTGCAACCGCTTCCCAGATCAATCCCCATTCATCCGCCTGGCGCGCGCTGATCTTGTCTGCAAACAACGCTGCACCCATCGCTTTGGCAAACCCCATCTGACGCGGCATGAACCAGGTGCCGCCTGCATCGGGCAGCAGACCGATCCGAGCGAAAGCTTGCAGGAAATAGGCACTCTCGGTTGCTATCACCACATCGGCACAAAGTGCCAGGTTAGCCCCCGCCCCCGCCGCAGGCCCGTTAACAGCCGCTATTGTTGGCACGGGGCAATCATAGACCGCCTCAAGCATCGGTTCATATTCGTCGCGAAGCGCGCGTTCGAGGTCGATCTTTCCTGTGCTCGACGCGTCACCCAAATCCTGACCTGAACAAAAGGCAGGTCCAGCACCGGTCAAGACGATCGCGCGAGCGTGTTGCGCGGCATCTTTCATTGCGTAGGTGATCTCGGCCCGCATCTGCGTCGTCAACGCATTCATCTTATCCGGCCGGTTCAATGTCAAAACCGCCAAATTATCAGTAATGTCCAGAAGGACCGCTTCGTATTCCATGCAAAACCTCAGCTGCGCAGCGTTCTGCAAAACACTGACGCAAATGCGGAAAAAGGAAAAGAAGAACCGCGCGTCAGTCTTCCAGAATTCGGCGCAGACGCTCTTGTTCTTCCTCACTAAGGCCTTCTGAATGCGCTACTTCCTGATGCTGCGCACGCTTCCGCAAAAAGTTCCACCCCATGCCGGCCGCTATCAGCAGCATGACAGGAGCCGACAGCCATAACAACAGATTGGCGCCGGTCGCGGTAGGTTTCAGCAGCACATATTCGCCATAGCGATCAACGATGAAGTCCACAACTTCTTGATCAGTATCCCCCGCAACCAGACGTTCTCGCACCAAGATACGCAGATCACGCGCAAGTTCAGCATTGCTTTCGTCAATGCTTTCGTTCCGGCACACCAAGCAGCGCAGACCGGTACTGATATCCCGTGCTCGTGTCTCGAGAGCCGGGTCGTCAAGCACTTCATCCGGCTGAATAGCCATGATGGGGGATGCAATCAGCAGAAGGATAACAAGCAGGCGCTTCATTCGGCAGGAACCCCGCTTGCAGGCGTTTTCCGTGCACCGGCTGCAACACGGAAACGGCGATCCGACAGGCTGAGCACACCGCCCAGAGCCATGAGGATACATCCGCCCCAAATCCAGTTGGCCAGAGGTTTGATATAGGTTCGCATCACCCAGCCGCCATCAGCTTGTTGATCCCCGATCACAACATATAGATCGCGCAGAAAGCGGTAGTCGATTGCAGCCTCAGTTGTCGGCATCCGTGCCACAGGGTAGTCGCGCTTTTCCGGGTTAAGAGTCGCGATATAGCGCCCGTCCTTCTCAACAAGCACATCCGCCATGGTTGAGAAATAGTTCGGCCCCTGTACCTGACGCACATCTTGCAACGTCAACGTAAACTGCCCCACATCAAAAGGCTGACCCGGTTGAGCGACACGAATATCCTCGACTTCCCAAGCGGTTAGGCCTGCGATGGCAAACATGGTGACGCCCAAACCACTATGGGCCACCGCCTTACCCCAGTCTGCGCCGGGCAGTCGAAACAGGCGTCCAAAACTGCCTTTGCGGCCAGTGCGGCTCGAAAGATCGACGATGGCGCCGAAGGTGATCCACGCCCCCAGGAACAAGCCCACGGGTCCCAATGCGCTGCGTCCGGTCTGCATCACCCAGACCAGTATCGCGATCGTGACCGCCAGCACAAATGCATAGCGCAAAGACCATGCCGCCCGGCTTAGCTTGCCCCGCTTCCACGGCAGCATTGCGCCAACGGGAAGAACGATTCCGAGGGCGACCATGAATGGGGTAAATGCCGCATTGAAGAACGGCGCGCCCACCGAGAGTTTTCTATCGAACGCCATCTCGGCCACCATTGGCCACATTGTGCCAAAAAACACGACAAAGCAGCTAACTGCCAACAAGATGTTGTTCAGAACCAATGCACTTTCGCGGCTGACCATTCCGAAGACACCCTTCGCCTCCATCGCCTGCGCGCGTGCAGCAAACAGGGTCAACGCACCGCCGGTAAAGATGATCAGGATGAACAGGATAAATACGCCACGCTCAGGATCATTGGCAAAAGCATGGACCGAAGTCAGCAGCCCCGATCTCACGATAAAGGTCCCGATCAGAGAAAACCCAAACGCGATAATCGCAAGCAAGATCGTCCAGCTTTTCAACGCCTCGCGTTTTTCCACCACGATGGAGGAATGCAATAGAGCGGCCGCCAGTAGCCAAGGCATAAAGCTGGCGTTCTCAACAGGATCCCAGAACCAGAACCCGCCCCAGCCCAATTCGTAGTAGGCCCACCAGGATCCAAGCGCGATACCGATCGTCAGGAAGACCCAAGCCGCCAATGTCCAAGGCCGAACCCAACGCCCCCAAGCCGCGTCCACCCGGCCCTCGATCAATGCAGCAACGGCAAAACTGAACGCCATGCTGAGGCCGACATAGCCCAGATACAGGAATGGCGGATGGAAGGCCAAACCGGGGTCCTGCAGCAGCGGGTTCAGGTCCCGTCCATCGAACGGAGGAACAGGCAGTCGGTCAAACGGGTTCGATGTGAAGAGGATAAAGGCATAGAAAGCCACTCCGATCGCGGCCTGAACGGCCAGCACCCGCGCCTTTAAGGTCGGAGGCAAGCCAGCGCCGAATATGGCGGCCATCGCGCCGAATATCGCTACAATCAGGACCCATAACAGCATCGAACCTTCATGGTTTCCCCAGGTCCCGGTAATCTTGTAGAGCATCGGTTTTGCCGAATGGCTATTCTCCACCACGATCCGTAACGAGAAGTCAGACGTGGTAAACGCCCAGACCAGTGCACCGAAGGAAAAGGCGGCCAAAATGAACTGCGTGATGGCGGCCGGTTCAGCGAAAACCATCCACCCGTTCCAACGGTTGGCAGCCCCGATCAACGGCACCACAGTTTGGACGATGGCAACGAGGAAGGCTAAGATAAGTGCGAAATGGCCGAGTTCTGTAATCATGGCCTGCTTATACTGCGGCACCGGTGCAAGTGCCATTCACATTCGCCTCGGATCACCGCACATAATGTCGCGCCTCAGGTCTTTCGTAGCCGCTTCCAGTCCTCCAATGCAGGATTCGATTCCGGCCGGTTGACTGCTTCGGCCAACGATGCGTCCGAGCCAGTATCGGCGACACCCGGACTGTCATCGCGCAACCCGCGGATCGTTTCAAGATTGGCGATCACCTCAGGCGCCCTCAGCATTGTCGCGCTGATTTCCCTTTGAAAATCCTGCGCTTTGATCTGATGCCGCGCGCCAAAGTAAAACGACACGATCACCCCTAACAGCCACCACAGTGGCTCTGGCACCAGCGCAATTCCCTGCATTCGTGCTGCGAACCACAACGGATCGATCATGGCGGCCAGAAACAAACCCAATGTTCCCAAAGCCAGCGCCGGTCGCGGAAGGCGATTCAGCCCATCCATGAACCGATCAAACCTGGTTTTGCTTGGAGCTTGGAATTCAGTGCCGAATTGCGCCATCGCCGCACCGCGCAGTTCGACAGAACGCTCGGCACCGCTTTCTACATTTTCGCGAAACACTTCCGCAGTTTCGCGAACCACATTGCGACCTCCGCCAAACAAGAGCGCCAACAAACCCGAGATCAAGCCCATCCTGAAACCCTTTTCTGAAACGCGTCTTCGCTCAGATGATACTTGGGCGATAAAAACTCTTCGGCACGCTTGATCCATCCGCCTTTGCCGCCCGCGCGTGTTCTGGCATATTTACGAAGAGCCATCCGCCGGTCTGCCAAACGGAAATAATAGTTTCGTCTTGCGACCCCATAGGCATCGCGAAACACCAGAGGCTTTGGACTGGCCGCCTCGCGGCTTGCCTCTGCAGTCTGAGGGCCGATGACCCCGTCAACCGTAACGTCATACTCCATCTGCCGCAGCAGGTTCTGCAGGATTTTCACCGCTTGAGCTCCTGCATTGACGTACATGTCGAACACGGATGCCTGTACGGCTTTCGGCAGCACCTGAAGGCGTGGTTTCTCAAAATAGTGTTCCAGAAAAATATCGACGGCCTGCGCTTTGCTAAGCATGCGCACGTCTTGTTGCGTCACCGAACCATCTCGGTCCAGATCGAGACCCAATCGGCGCATGGTATGGATCGTCACCCCGTATTTCGTGGCACCGCCGGGATCATCGGGGTCATCCACAAAACCACCTTCCCGCGCCACGATCCCTTTTGCAATCTGTCGTACCGTCAACATCGTCACCCCTATGCCAAATTTTGGCAAACGGTCGGACAATTTCGTTAACACCACTGCAAAACAAAGGGCGCTGCCCACCTCTCGCACGCAACGCCCCGCTTCTTCTGTTTAGAAATTTGACGCCGATGGCATTCAGCGATGCTGCATTCAGCTATCGCCTGATTCCTGATAAACGCCTTGCTCTTTTAATGCGTCCACAACCTCTTTTGGCATGTAGGTTTCATCGTGTTTCGCAAGGATTTCAGTGGCTTCAAAGACTCCGTTCACATAACTTCCGGTGCCCACCATACCCTGATTTTCCGAGAACAGATCAGGCAGAACACCGGTAAAAGCGACCTTTACGCTTTCACCGCCGTCGGTCACGACGAAATGCACAGTCTCACCCTGCCCGCGAATGATCGAACCTTCTTCGACCAATCCACCTATACGGAACACCTCGGTCGGTTTCGGCGGTTCTGCAATCACCTGACTGGGTGAGCGGAAAAAGTTGATGCCATCACGCATCGCATATCCGATCAGACCCGTCGCCAGTATCAGGGCCGCAACTGCCACTAGAATCACTTGAACACGACGACGTTTCTTAAGCGTTTTCATACCGTCCTCACGGGAACAAGGGGGCCATCATCAGACCCAGGGTTTCATCCTCACCTAACATCAGGTTGGCGTTCTGCAAGGCTTGCCCACTGCTACCTTTTGTCAGGTTATCCAATGCTGCCACCACGATTGCACGGCGTTCGATCCGATCTCCAACGACACCGATATGGCAGAAGTTCGACCCCCGCACATGGTGGGTCGAGGGCGTCTCGCCAAATGGCAGCATCTCAATGAAGGGCTCGGCTTCATAGGCCGATTGAAGTGTCTCATACACGCTCTGCGGGTCGCCCTTTACATAGGTTGTGGCCAGAATACCCCGGTTGGCCGGGATCAGGTGCGGTGTGAACTGCACATGCACCGTCCGTCCAGCCAGTTCCGAAAACTCCTGATCAAACTCGCCCAGATGCCGGTGCGTCCCGCCAACGGCATATGCGTTAGCCCCTTCACTGAGTTCTGCGTGCAATAGATTCTCTTTCAGCGCCCGACCTGCGCCCGAGACCGCGCATTTCAGGTCCAGAATGATGTCATCCAGATCAATCACACCCGCCGAAATCAGCGGGCGCAGCACATACTGGCCCGTCGCGGCATTGCATCCGGTCCCGGCAACCAGCCGAGCGCCGCGGATTTCGTCACGGTAGAACTCGGTCAGACCATAAACCGCCTCTTCCTGATGCCCAAGCGCGGCATGTGAATTACCATACCACTTCTCGTATTCGTCGCCATCGCGAAGCCGGAAATCTGCCGACAGGTCAACAATTTTCAAGGTGTTGGGCAGTTCACGAATGACTTCCTGACTGGTCTTGTGCGGCAAAGCGCAGAAACACAGGTCGATTTGGTTAAAGTCGATCTCGGAAATCTTGCAAAGCACCGGCAAATCCATATGGCGCAGATGCGGAAATACCTGCGCCATTGTCTGTCCAGCCTTCCGCTCGGCGGCCAGAGCTTTGATTTCCATATTCGGATGCCCGGCGATCAGCCGCACGAGTTCCGCGCCGGTGTAACCAGAAGCGCCAAGAATTGCGATTTTGTGGGTCATGTCAGACCTCTTTCATTCATGTGTCACATGGGGTGACCGCCGCTGTGACGGTCAACGAATTACGGAATCGGAAAAGCGCCGTCCTTGACCTAGGTCAGGCGGCTTCAAAGGTGATTTGTCGTCGGAGGAACTGAGTCGCGCGATCCGTGACAACGCCCGGCTTACCCGTTGTCAGGAAGCCATCGGTGCCCTCACCCAGCATATTCGGATGCCGTTGCAAGTAGTCTGCAAGGCTTTCCGCAACCAAATCACCCTGGCTATAGACTTTCACATCCGGTCCGAGCGCCTGCTGAAACGTCTCTGCCATCAACGGGTAATGCGTACAGCCCAGAATGGCTGCTTGCGGTTCTGGCATCTTGCGCTTCAGCGCATCCACATGGCTGCGTACCAAAGCCTCGGCCAAGATCATGTCGCCCTCTTCGATGGCGTCCACAACCCCGCCGCAGGCTTGCGCCTCGACATCAACCCCTATCGCCCGAAACGCCAGCTCCCGCTGAAACGCACGGCTCGACACTGTCGCGGGCGTCGCAAACAGCGCAACATGCTGCACCTGAACCTCACGCGGTGGAGAGTTGTCGCCCCATTGCCGTTCAGTCAGCGCCTCAATCAAAGGCACAAATACGCCCAGTACACGCTTTCCTTCTGGCACGCCCGCTTCTTGCATCCGACGCAGGGCGGCGGCGCTTGCGGTATTGCAGGCCAGAATCACCAGATTGCAACCGCGATCCCAAAGGTCCTGCACAGCGTTTCGTGTCAGGTTAAAGATATCCTCGGCATCGCGCACACCATAAGGCGCATGCGCGCTGTCCGCGAAATAAAGGAAATCAACGTCGGGCAGACGTTTCTGCGCGGCGTTCAGGACGGTCAAACCACCCAATCCGGAATCAAAGATACCTACTGCCATTTGCCCCTTCAGGCGCGATGCCGTTCCTCGAATTCATAGCCATAGTCATAAGACTTCAATGGCTCTGGAGACAGCTCATACGTGGCTTTGCGCAGGAAATCCATCATCTTGCGCGTATCCTTGCCCAGCGGGTCCAGAATGTCGCGCCCAATGGGGTCTCCTACAACCACGCGGACGGGGGTATCGACACGTTTCTTGAACTCTTTGATCAGCAACCCCATCCGCAGAGTGTTGTGCAGATGGCTGGCAATCTGGAACAAACGCGAGGTGTGACCATCGAAGAAAACCGGCACAACGGTCGCATTGGATTTGGCAACCATCCGCGCTGTAAATCCGCGCCACCCTGGATCCATCGGATGAGAAAATGGCTTGGCCGCAGTGCTGACTGTGCCACCCGGGAAGATCCCGATTGCACCACCATCGCTTAGGTAGTTCAGAGCGGTTTTGCGGGTCGCAAGATTCAGCTTCATCGCATCTTTTGTGGCATCAAACGAAATTGGCAGCACGATGCTGTTCAGGTCTTCAGCTTTGCGAAAAACATGATTGGCGAGAATGCGAAAGTCTGTCCGAGTCTGAGACAGGATGTTTCCCATCATTAGCCCGTCTAGAATGCCATAAGGATGGTTCGCAATCAGGATCAATGGCCCATCTTTTGGGATGTTCGACAACGCACCGCCCACCACGTCTAATGTCAGCCCATATCGATCCACCATTACGGACCAAAAATCACGCCCCTGTGCGACCTCCTGCTCATACCCCTCAGCGCGGCGGATAAGACGCAGACGACCGGTCGTGTTTTCCATCAGCTTAATCACTATACGCCCGCTCCGCGTTTCTGCGGAATGGGCGTAAGAGATGTCACGAGCGACGTGATGGCGCGAGGGCATTGGCTACTCCGGTTTGCTGCCGCTTAGATAAGGCCGGGTAGCCATTTTGCATAGGTTTGATGACAAGCTTGTAAAGCCTCACTCTGCCGCAGCTTTCATCTGAGGCCCGCCATCGCGAATAACAGCCAACAATTCCTCGCGACGTTTCGCAGCCTTGGCTTCATTCGCGACCAAAACCGGACCGAAACCACGAATGTCCAATGGCAGAGCCGCAAGGGCCGCGATCGCATCACTGGTTTCGGGTGTCAGGCTGGGCAAAACCTCTTTCATGTCCTTTTCATACTGGCGGATCAGAGCACGCTCCATTTTGCGCTCTATCGTGTAGCCAAAGATATCCAGCGGAGTGCCGCGCAAACCTTTCAGCTTGGCTAGAACCTTCAACGGACCAAGAAACCACTCTCCGAACGCTTTCTTGGCCGGGCGTCCATTGTCGCCCTTCGTTCCCAGGGTTGGCGGCGCAAGATGGAAGGTCATCTTAAAGTCACCATCAAACTCGGCCTCCGCCTTCTGGCGACTGTCGAGCAGCAATCGGGCGACTTCATATTCATCCTTATATGACAAAAGCTTATGGTAGCCTTTGGCAATAGCCTCACGAACGTGTTGATCTGCAACGCTGTCGACCAGCTTGCGATAACGTTTCGCCAACCGCTTGTTCTGATAGTCGATCAGGTGCGCAGCGCGGAAATCGATCACTTGATCGAGGGTCTTTGGTAACTCTGCTACGTTGGGGCGCAAAATATTGGCCACGTCGTCGGGGTGGGTCACCGCCCAGCGACCAACTTCAAAGGCGCGTTTGTTGCGCTCGACCGCCGCACCATTCAACTCAATAGCACCCATTATCGCTTGGTGACTGATCGGTAGCAGACCACGCTGCCAGGCTGCGCCAAAGACCATCATATTGGAATAGATCGAGTCGCCCATCACGGCTCGCGCCAGATCGGTGGCATCGAAAAGGGCCACCCCGTCTTTCAACCGCGCCTGCAGCGCAAGCTGCAATTGATCGCTGGGGATTGTGAATTCTGTATCGCGCGTGAAGTCACCGGTGATAATCTCATGACTGTTCACAACAGCGCCGGTCTGGCCGGTTAGCGTGAGGCCAAGCGTCTTGGCCCCGGCCGATACCACCAGATCACCGCCGATCAGCGCATGCGCCTCGCCAGTGGCAACACGGATCGCGCTGATATCTTCGGGCCGGTTGGCCAGACGGCAATGGATATGTACGGCGCCACCCTTCTGTGCGAGGCCGGCCATTTCCATCATACCGGCACCCTTGCCGTCGATTTGTGCGGCTTGCGCCAGAACCGCCCCGATGGTGACAACGCCTGTGCCACCAACGCCGGTGATCACGACATTATGGGTGCCGTTGATCTGTGGCAAAACGGGGTCCGGTAGGTCGGGCAAGTCGAGGTCGGTCGTCGCCTCTTTGCGGATTTTCGCCCCTTCAACGGTTACAAAAGACGGGCAGAACCCGTTCAAGCAGGAAAAATCCTTGTTGCAGCTTGACTGATCAATCGCGCGCTTGCGGCCAAGTTCGGTCTCTTTCGGTACGATGGAAACGCAGTTCGACTGAACGCCGCAATCTCCGCAACCCTCACAGATATCGGTATTTATGAACACTCGCTTATCGGGGTCGGGGAACGTGCCGCGCTTGCGTCTCCTGCGCTTTTCAGCTGCGCAGGTCTGGACATAAACAATGACCGATACACCCTCGATTTCGCGGAATTTTTCCTGAACCTGCATCAGTTTTGAACGCTCGAACGTCTCAACACCCGAAGGCAACGCACCAAAATTCACATCTTCTTTTTCGTCGTAAACGACAGCGACGTTGCTGACACCCATCGCACGGACCTCGGCGACGATGCGTTCGGCACTTAGCCCACCTTCGTTCTCCTGACCTCCTGTCATCGCAACGGCGTCGTTATAGAGGATCTTAAAGGTGATATTTGTGCCCGCAGCCAGTGCCGCCCGGATCGCCTGCACGCCGGAATGGTTATAGGTGCCATCGCCGAGGTTTTGGAAAACATGTTGTGTGGTCGAAAACGGAGCCTCGCCGATCCAGTTTGCCCCTTCGCCGCCCATCTGGGTGAAACCGGTGGTTTCGCGATCCATCCACTGCACCATGTAGTGACAGCCAATCCCGGCATAGGCTCGGCTGCCATCAGGCAGCTTGGTTGAACTGTTATGCGGACATCCTGAACAGAAGTATGGTAAACGCGCCGCGATTTCCTGCGCATTGTCAGCCCGGCGCGCTTCGGACAGCGCCTCCAGTCCGGCACGAACGCCATCTGTATCGCGCCCCTCTTCGATCAGGATCTCACCCAGCTTCTCGGCAATCATGATCGGGTCAAGCGCCCCTCGGGTCGGGAACAGTTCTTCGCGGTGCAGCGTCCCCGCGCCGCCTTTGTACCAGCCATAAACACGGCGCCCACGACGGTCGTCAAAGATCGCTTCTTTAACCTGAACTTCGATCAGCTTGCGCTTTTCTTCGACGATCACGATCAGATCCAGCCCCTCAGCCCAATCGTGGAAGCCCTTCATATCCAAAGGGAAAGTCTGACCGATCTTATAGGTGGTAATGCCTAGCCGTTCGGCCTCATCCGCGTTGATGTTCAGCAGCGACATGGCATGAGTCAAATCAAGCCAGTTCTTACCCGCCGCCACAAACCCAATCTTGGCGCCCGGTTTTCCCCAGACCCGCTTGTCCAACTTGTTGGCGTGCGAAAAGACCTCTGCCGCAAAGCGCTTGTGGTCGATTACGCGCGCTTCCTGCAGATGCGGTGTATCACCTAGCCGAATATTCAGCCCACCCTCTGGCATATCGAATTGAGGGGTGACCAGCTGCATCCGGTCAGGGCGGCCATCTACGACGGAAGTCACTTCGATCGTGTCTTTCATCGTTTTCAGCCCGACCCAAACCCCGGCGAACCGGCTGAGCGCGAATCCGTAAATGCCATAGTCCAGAATTTCTTGCACACCTGCCGGGCTGACCACGGGCATATACATGTCCACCAGTGACCATTCCGACTGATGTAAAACGGTGGAGCTTTCACCCGTGTGATCATCGCCCATGGCCATCAATACACCGCCATGTTGTGCCGTGCCCGCCATATTGGCATGGCGCATCACATCACCGGATCGATCTACGCCCGGCCCCTTGCCATACCAGAGCCCAAAAACACCATCGAATTTTCCGTCGCCACGCAGCCCCGCCTGTTGGCTGCCCCATAATGCGGTTGCGGCCAGATCTTCGTTCAATCCGAATTGAAAGGTGACATCCTTTTCGGCAAGTTGCTTTTCTGCACGAGACATCTGAAGGTCTACAGCACCAAGCGGAGACCCCCGATAGCCAGTGACCAGACCTGCTGTGTTCAATCCCGCCGCAGTGTCTCGTACTTTTTGCATCAGCATCAAACGCACCAGTGCCTGCGTGCCGTTCAGAAGAACCGGGCTTTTGGACAGGTCGAACCGGTCGTTGAGTGAAATTTTCGGCTGACTCATCTGACGTCTCCCCTCGTCGGATTAGTGTGCTTTATTCTCGTGCATATTAGGTCATAATTACTGACCTGTATAGTGATTTTACTCTATTCCGTAACGATTTCCGGGTTTCATTGTGGAATTTGTTACCTGTTTCATATAGGGCTGCGCGAGGATAACGAAAGTTGCGGCGATGGATTGGGACAAGCTCAGAATATTTCACGCGGTTGCAGACGCTGGCAGCCTCACACACGCGGGAGACAAGCTCAATTTATCTCAATCCGCGGTGAGCCGTCAGATCCGCGCGCTTGAAGAATCACTCGATGCAACCTTGTTCCACCGTCATGCACGCGGCCTGATTCTGACAGAACAAGGCGAATTGCTGTTCGATGCCACGACGGCCATGCTGAAACGTCTGGATGCCGCTGCGGCGCGTATCCGGGATAGTGAAGATGAGGTCTTTGGCGTACTGAGGGTGACCACCACCTTCGGGTTCGGCACGCTGTGGCTCGCCCCGCGCCTACCGAAGCTCTATGAACAGTATCCCGACCTTAATATCGACCTCATGCTTGAAGAGCGGGTGTTGGATCTGCCAATGCGTGAAGCCGATGTGGCCATCCGCATGAAAGAGCCCAGCCAGGCCGATCTCGTGCGCAAACGTCTGATGACTGTGCAGATGCTGCTCTATGCAACGCGCAGCTATTTGGATGCTCATGGTGGGGCGCCTGAAACGCTTGAAGACATTTCCAAGCACCGATTGATCTGCCAAACGCCTGCAGCCCCTCAGGTTGGGGCAAGTGCGTCGATGGTTCGTCACCTTATGACATACAATCCCGGCTCGTTGCTAACCGTAAACAACTATTTCGGCGTTCTTCAGGGCGTACTGCATGATCTGGGTATCGGAGTACTTCCTGATTATGTGACTGAGGACTTCCCGGATCTGGTCCCCGTCATGTCAGACATCGAAAGTGCTGATGTCCCGGTTTACCTCGCCTACCCCGAAGAATTGCGTCATTCCAAACGGATAGCGGCATTTCGGGACTTTGTGCAGGATGAGATAATCGCCCATCGCAAACAGCTAAGGCAATTGGGCAAGCTATAGCCATGCACTCAGAGCATAGCGGGCATGACGCCGGGGTCTGCTAATAGACCTTGATCGTTAATAAACTGATCCCTAAATGAGCACATGAAGGCGGTGATGCTGAAACGCTCATCATCTTCATACCTCCCTGTTGGACTACGGCCGAGCTTAGTGCTCGGCCTTTTTTTTGCGCGAGGCTGATGCAATTCAGTGGAAAGCACTGGGAAAATCCAATTCGTAGGCCTATGATCCCGAAAAAACACCTAAATTTCGTGTTCGAGGGCTAATTCATGTTCCACTCATTCCGCCTATTGTTGGCGATGATTTCAGTCTTGTTCCTGGCCGTGCCACTTCATGCACAAGACACAAGCACAACCGCTACAGTTGAAATTCCCGAAGATCTGACGCCAGAACAGGTTGATGATCTGGTTGCGCGCATGTCTGACGACCAGGTACGGGCAATCCTTCTGGAACGCCTTGACGCTGTTGCCGAAAAGCAAGCGGCGGAAAAGGAAGGTCAGGAAGACCCGCTGACCGAGCTCAATGAGATCTGGGCAGAAATGGTTGCATCCTGGACACATGTTCTGACCACAGTTCCCAATATCATCAGTGCGCAAATCACTGCATTTAGCAATTTCTCTGACAAATTGGGGGGCGCTGGTGTTCTGACGCTAATGGGGCTGGTGCTCTCGGTCCTGATAGTCGGCTTCATTGCTGAGAAGCTATTCATTTTCCTGACCCGCCGCTGGCATGAGGCAACCGAGCCCTCGGGTGACGCTGATCTCAGAGGCGCTGTGAACTACCTGTTCCGCCGATTTTGCCGCGAAATTGCAGGGCTTATCGTATTCTACGTCGTCATTCGGGCGATTGGCCGAGGATTGCTGAGCCCCGAGCAGATCATCTATGCAGCCCCATTTGTATTCTACCTAATCTGGGTGCCGCGTCTGGGGGCAGCAGTCTCGCGCTTTGTTCTTGCGCCGCAAAAGCCACAATTCCGATTGGTAAACATTGACGACCACTGGGCAAAATACCTGCATCGCAACCTGATCGGTCTGCTGATCCTGATCGGCTTTACCTTGTTCGTACTAAGGTTCAATGCGCTGAACGGGGTTACCGGCGATCAGACGCGCATCGGTTTCTGGCTGAACGCAGCAATCCACGTCTATATTGGCATAATCGCCTGGACAGCGCGCGAAGGTTTGTCACAGATGATGCTGGGTACCGACCCGGACCACACCAAGTTCGACGAAGAAGTCGCGCGGTATTACCCGTATTTTGCAATCGGCGTTTCTGTCGTGATTTGGCTGCTGGTCGAATTCCTGGTGGCACAACGCAACCCGGCGCTGATCCGCGTGCTGTCCGGTGGAGCGCATTTCACAACCATGTTCTGGCTGTTGATTGCACCTGCACTTGATACATTGATACGTGGTTTGGTGCGTCACCTGCAGCCGCCAATGTCGGGCGAAGGGCCATTAGCAGAACGCGCCTATCGATCGGCCAAGCGCAGCTATATTCGCATCGGTCGGGTGATTGCTGGCCTCTTCGTCGTCTTCATGATTTCCCGTGTTTGGCAGCTAGATCTGCGCCATGTTGCGTCCGCAGGAATCGGTGCCGAAGTTGGCGGCGCAATCATCGAGTTCCTGCTGATCATCGCTGTCGGCTACATCCTGAACGAGATCGTCTCGCTGTGGATTAACCGTCGTCTGGCCAAGGAACAGACAGCGGCCGAGGAGCTGGATGAAGAAGCCGGCGGAGAAGGTGGCGGCGCAGGTGGTTCGCGTCTGGCGACCGTCCTGCCCTTGTTGCGGATTACCGCACAAGTCACCATCTCGGTGATCTTCGGCCTACTAGCCCTGAGCGCCTTGGGCATCAACATCACGCCGCTGCTGGCTGGTGCTGGTGTTTTGGGTCTGGCCATCGGCTTTGGTGCGCAGAAACTGGTGGCCGATATCGTTGGCGGCATCTTCTTCCTGATCGATGACGCATTCCGCGTCGGCGAATATGTCGATGTCGGCGGGACCATGGGAACGGTCGAGAAAATTTCGATCCGCTCAATGCAGCTTCGCCACCATCGTGGTCCGGTGCACACTATACCTTACGGGGAGATTCAAAAGCTCACCAACTTCAGCCGTGACTGGGTGATCATGAAGTTGAAATTTACTGTGCCGTTCGACACCGACCCCAACAAGGTCAAGAAGATCTTCAAGAAGATCGGTGCCGAGATGATGCAGGACGAGGTTCACAAAGATGGCTTCCTGCAGCCCTTCAAATCTCAGGGTGTGTTCGACTTCGACGATGTCGGTATGATCATCCGAGGCAAGTTCATGGCCAAGCCCGGCAAGCAATTCACACTGCGTAAGGAAATCTTTAACCGTGTGAAGGCCGAATTCAACGCAAATGGTATCGATTTCGCCCGCCGCGAGGTGCGCGTCGCCATCCCGGGGTTGGATGAGGCTGAGAACATAACTGAGGAACAAAAAGCTGCCGCCGGCGCAGCCGCCGCAGATGCGGTCAACAAAGGGCAAAACCCCGCCTGACACTTAGGCTTCGACACGTTTCAGCCGCTCGCTGAACCAAATCAGCACGCCTCTGAAATCGGAACCGGTCTTATGGCCGGTTCCGTTTTTTATTGCCCGATGTCCCCTGTGCGGGTTTGGCCCTTTCCTCAAGCGGCCCATTGCCCTAAAAGGCCCGCAATCTCGGCCCACATGGACACAGGACAGAAGATGCAAGAGCCCGCCATCACACCCGATCTGATTGCCGCACATGGGCTCAAGCCCGAGGAATACGACATGATCCTTGAGATCATCGGGCGTGAGCCGACCTTTACCGAGCTTGGCATCTTTTCAGCGATGTGGAACGAGCATTGTTCTTATAAGTCGTCCAAGAAATGGTTGCGCACCCTTCCGACCTCTGGCCCTCAGGTCATCTGCGGCCCAGGCGAGAATGCGGGTGTCGTCGATATCGGCGACGGCCAGGCCGTGGTGTTCAAGATGGAAAGCCACAACCACCCTTCGTATATCGAACCTTATCAGGGCGCGGCGACCGGCGTGGGCGGCATCCTGCGGGATGTTTTTACCATGGGCGCACGGCCCATCGCCTCGATGAACGCACTGTCCTTTGGCGAGCCAGGCCACCATAAGACGCGCCAATTGGTGAACGGAGTGGTCGAGGGGATTGGCGGCTACGGCAACTGCTTCGGTGTGCCTTGCGTGGGTGGCGAAGTTCGGTTCCACCCGGCCTATAACGGCAACTGCCTTGTGAACGCGTTTGCCGCTGGTCTGGCTGACAGTGACAAGATTTTCTACTCGGCCGCTTCGGGCGTTGGGATGCCCGTCGTCTATCTGGGCGCAAAAACCGGTCGTGACGGTGTGGGCGGAGCAACCATGGCATCGGCCGAATTCGATGACACCATCGAAGAAAAACGCCCCACCGTTCAGGTCGGCGACCCCTTCACCGAAAAGCGCCTGATGGAAGCAACGCTGGAACTGATGCAGACCGGTGCCGTGATCTCGATCCAGGACATGGGCGCAGCGGGCTTGACCTGCTCGGCTGTAGAGATGGGCGACAAAGGTGGTCTGGGCGTGCGTTTGGACCTCGAGAATGTCCCGCAGCGCGAAGAGAACATGACAGCCTATGAAATGATGCTGTCGGAATCTCAGGAACGGATGCTGATGGTCCTCAAACCTGAGCTTGAGGCCGAGGCCCGCGCCGTGTTCGAAAAATGGGACCTCGATTTTGCCATCGTAGGCGAAACCATTGCCGAAGACCGTTTCCTGATCATGCACAATGGTGAGATCAAAGCCGATCTGGTCCTGTCTAAACTGTCCTCGACCGCGCCTGAATACGACCGCCCGTGGGAACCGACCCCTGAGTCCGCGCCACTGGAAGACGTACCACAGATCGATCCGATCGACGGTCTGCGCGCCCTGCTCTCTTCACCCAATTACGCAGGCAAACAATGGGTCTATGAGCAATACGACACCATGGTCATGGCGGATTCAACTCGCACGCCGGGTCTGGGCGCTGGCATGGTCCGCGTACATGGCACCGACAAGGTGCTAGCCTTTACCAGCGACGTAACCCCACGCTATGTCCGTGCAAACCCGGTGGAAGGCGGCAAACAAGCGGTGGCCGAGGCCTATCGCAACCTGACCGCCGTGGGGGCCAAACCACTTGCCGCCACAGACAACCTGAACTTCGGGAACCCCGAAAAGCCCGAGATCATGGGTCAGTTCGTCGGCGCGATCCAAGGTATCGGTGCCGCCGTTGGTGCGCTGGATATGCCCATCGTGTCGGGCAACGTCTCGCTTTATAACGAGACTGACGGCCAGGCGATCCTGCCAACCCCCACCATCGGCGCGGTTGGTCTTCTTGCTCATAGCGACGAGATAATCGGAAACGAAGTTCGGGATGGCCATGTTGCGCTGGTCATCGGCGAAACCAACGGCCATATGGGTCAGTCCGCCCTGCTGGCCGAGGTATTCAACCGCGAGGACGGAGACGCGCCGCATGTTGATCTGGCTGCAGAGGCGCGCAACGGGGAATTCATCCGTGCCAATCGCGAGATGATCAAAGCATGTACTGATCTTAGCGATGGCGGCCTTGCCGTGGCTGCGTTTGAACTTGCTGAAGCTGCAGGCGTCGGCGTTTGCCTGGATGATGCATCATCCGAGTTCCTATTCGGCGAAGACCAGGCCCGTTATCTTGTGGCGTGCAACTTCGATCAAGCCGAGGCGCTGATGATCGCTGCCGGTCAGGCCGGTGTCCCGCTGGTCTCGGTTGGTCGATTTACCGGTGACAGCGTGAAGATCGGCAATTCCGAAGCTCCTTTGGCAGAACTGACCGAGACCTTCCGTCAGAGCTTTGCCGCCGCGGTCGCCTGATAAATCGTCTCTTCCGAATTCCAGAATTCCCGCGTCTTCCATAGGCGCGGGATTCGCGTATCTGAAAAATGCTCGACATCTTGCACGCCCGCTCCCATCACTCTACATCTTGGGAAAGACCTACAGGAGTGAACCTACATGCCGATGAGCGCCCACGAGATTGAAACCCTGCTGCGCGAAAGCTTTCCCAATGCGGAAATTCAGGTTGGTGGCAGCGATGGCGTGCACATGTCCGCCATGGTCGTGGACGAAAGCTTTCGCGGCAAAAACCGCGTTCAGCAACAGCGTGCGGTTTACGCTGCGCTGAAAGGCAAGATGGATGGATCTGATGGGGAATTGCACGCGCTGGCGTTGACGACGAAGGTACCTGAATGACACAGAACTACTTTCAAAAAAGCGCCTAAGTGGCTTTGAAAAGATGAGTGGCTGGCCCTTTTGGATATCTCTTCTTGGTGCATTGATAGTTGTCGCCGCCCTCATCGAAGCCTATGTCAAACGCAACAGAAAACGAAAACTGTCGGATATGCGCCCTGACCCCGATACGCTTAGCAAGGTTGGGGGAATTGAACGATACGGGCTTGATCCGGTGACGCTTGCACAAGCAGAACACCGGCGGCTTGAAGAAGAAGGATGGGCACCTGAACTGCCCGATAACCGAACGACCGCCGCGCAAGCGGATGAAAAGGAAAAGCAAGATGAGCGACGTTAAGACCCAGATCGACGAAACCGTCAAAGCCAACGATGTGGTGCTTTACATGAAAGGCACCAAAGAGATGCCGCAGTGCGGGTTCTCATCCCGGGTGGCCGGTGTTCTGAATTACATGGGTGTCGAATACACCGATGTGAACGTTCTGGCTGACGAAGCTGTGCGCCAGGGCATCAAGGACTACTCCGACTGGCCAACCGTGCCTCAGCTTTATGTCAAAGGCGAGTTTGTCGGCGGTTGCGACATTATCACTGAAATGACGCTTTCGGGTGAGCTAGACACACTGTTCGATGAAAACAGTGTGGGCTACAACAAAGACGCTGCGGACAAAATCCGCGAAGCAAACGCGTAAGCTATCGGCTGCTACAGTCCTTGAACAATACGAGTTCCGGGGCTGTGTCGCCTTCGGCCTGATGGCTGATCGTGGCATCCCACCCCTTGGAGCGCAGGGTGTATGTCCCTGCCCCTCCGACGGATTCATACCGGATGCCCGAGCCGCTTGGAACCTGTTTCATGGGGATCAACTGATCATCGATCATCATCGCAGCCGCCCCATCGCCATTTGAGGCGTTAAAGTAGGACACCGGCACTTGCGTGTTGTTTTCACAGGTAAACGTCACGGACAGAATGTCGATATCGGCCTTTGCCATCGTGCCAGTCAGCGAGACGACGGCCGCGCAAAAGGCCATTCGGGCGATCGGCATTAGGCCGTCCTTTCTTCAATGACTGCCGCCAGGGCTTCGGCGCGCGCCGCCATTTCAGCCAGCGTATCCGTGACAGATGGCGGCACTACCGCGACCTCGATCCGTTCAGGTTCCGGCTGCGGTTGGCTGCGGAGCCGCTTCAATTCGGTCTCCAATTCAACCAGCTTGGCCTCGGCCAGTTTCATGCGATCTTCATGCGCGGCTGCCTTGTCTGCCAACATGAGTCCCGCCATCAGCAGCATCCGCGATTCCGGCATACGTCCGATCTGGTCCGACAAAACCTGAGCCTCATCATCCAGCAGTCTGGCTGCCGCTTGCAGAAACGGTTCTTCACCGTCCTGGCACGAGACATCAAAGCCGCGGCCACCGATATGAATGGTTACTTCGGGCATTATTCCACCTCTCCCTCGGCCAGATTGGCATGACTTAGCAATGGCTCAAGTCGAGCCAAGACCGCATGCGCTTCGGCTGCGTCCGACGCGCGCGCGGCACGTATGGCTTCTAATTCGGCTGTCGTGGCCCGGTTCAGCATGTCAGCATCCGTGACACCGTCCTCTGCGGCGGCGCGTAATTCATCGACAGCGCTCCGGAGCTGATCGTTTGCATTGCGAAGCCGTTGCAAATCATCATCCAACCGGGACATCGCGGCCCCATGGCTAGCCCGTTCCGCGCGCAGCATCTCAAGCTCGGCATTGAGTTCGGTTAACCGCTCGCTATCGACCAGTTCAGCCCGCAGACGCGCCAATTCGGCCTCCATCTCTTCCGCGCGATCCGCGATTGGGGTCAGTTTCTCGACCTGCGCGCGCAACGTATTGGCCTCTTCTGCGGCGCCCTGATGTGATCGCAGAGTCTCAATCTCAGCCTTCAAGCCCTCGACTTCGTCCGTGTTTTCAAGCGCAGCCTTGGCATCCGCCAATTCGGCCCGCGCAGCCTCAACCGTGGCGAGCTGAGAGGTCGCCTCGGCCAATTGCGCACGCAGCGCATCCACTTCCGAACTCGGTGCCGGTTGCGCACGCAGCGCGTCAATCTCTTGCGCGTGTCTCTCTTTGATCGTTTTCAGCCGTTCCTCAAGCTGGGCATTGACCACCCGCTCTTCTTCAAGCGCCGTTCGCAGCGACGTATCATCACCGGCTGCGGATCCAGCATCGTGCAAGGCCTCGACACCATTACCGATCCGCTCCATCGCGGTGATAATACGGCGTTGTAGTTCTTCGATCTGACTCATGCCTGTGTCACCTCTTTATCAAGGTTCGTTCTGATATTCGCCTACCCGAATCAAAAGCGGCGGCGCTCAGCCCTAGTCTAACGGAATGCGACAGAAAATACCCACTGTTTGGTTTCAACCACTTGCACACCGCTCTTGAAGCGCCAATTCGGCGTGCCACGCGGTTCTGCTTGCACTTTGACAATCGGATGGTATTCAGCGCCCATCTGCCCGTAAACCAAAGGAACTACGCCCGTGGACCTGACTGCGCTGCGCAATGCCAACCCCGAACACTGGGACAAGGCTGCGGCCATCCGCACCCTGACCCTCGACGCTGTCGCCGCCGCCAATTCCGGCCATTCCGGTATGCCGATGGGCATGGCCGATGTTGCGACCGTATTGTTCGAAAAGCACCTCAAATTCGATGCCACTGCCCCGAACTGGCCGGACCGCGATCGGTTCATCCTATCGGCGGGTCACGGTTCGATGCTGGTCTATTCGCTGCTGTATCTCACCGGTCATGGCGATGTTACGCTGGAAGAGATCAAGAACTTCCGTCAATTGGGCGCCAAAACTGCCGGGCACCCCGAAAACTTCCTGATCGATGGTGTCGAAACCACTACCGGACCTTTGGGTCAGGGCATTTCGAATGCCGTTGGCTTTGCGATGGCCGAAGAAATTCAGCGTGCGCATTATGGCAAGAAGATCGTTGATCACTATACCTACGTGATTGCTGGCGACGGCTGCCTGATGGAAGGCGTCAGCCAAGAGGCGATCACTTTGGCCGGTCGCCACGAGCTGAGCAAGCTGATCGTCTTCTGGGATAACAACAACATCACCATCGACGGCACAGTCGACATCGCCGACCGCACCGATCAGGTGCGCCGTTTTGCGGCCTCGGGCTGGCATGTGCTTGAGATTGACGGCCACGACCCCAAGGCCATCGATGCGGCCATCGTGCAGGCGAAGAAGTCGAACAAGCCGACGATGATTGCTTGTGAAAGCCACATTGCACTGGGTCACGCGGCGCAGGACACTTCAAAAGGCCATGGCGCTCTGACCGATCAGGATCAGTTGAACGCCGCCAAAGAAGCATATGACTGGCCGCATGATGCGTTCGTCATCCCTGCTGAGGTCAAAGCCGCTTGGGAGGCCATTGGTGCACGTGGCAAAGCCGAGCGCGCAGCGTGGGAGGAGCGTTTTGCGCAAGTCTCCGAACGTAAACAAGCCGAATTCAACCGCGCCTATGCGTTTGAGGCGCCAAAGAAGCTGGCCGGCGCCATCCGGTCGTTTAAGAAACAGATGTCGGAAGACCAGCCAAAGCTGGCCACACGCGCCTCTTCAGAGAAGGTGTTGAATGTCGTTAACCCGATCATGCCCGACACCATTGGCGGCTCGGCTGACCTGACTGGATCGAACAACACCAAATCGGCTGATATGGGCGTGTTCCTTCCGGAAAACCGCAAGGGTCGGTATATCCATTACGGCATTCGTGAACACGGTATGGCCGCTGCTATGAACGGTATGGCGCTGCATGGTGGCATTCGCCCGTATGGCGGTACGTTCATGGCCTTCACAGACTATGCGCGGCCCTCGATGCGTTTGGCTGCACTTATGAAGATCCCGACGGTCTTCGTGATGACCCACGACTCGATTGGTCTGGGCGAAGACGGTCCGACGCACCAGCCGGTGGAACATCTGGCGATCTCACGCGCGACGCCGAACACTTATGTGTTCCGCCCAGCCGATACGATTGAGACCGCCGAAGCCTGGGAATTGGCGCTGACCTTCAAGGATAGCCCCTCAGTCCTGTCGCTGACCCGTCAAGGCGTGCCAACTGTTCGGACCCAGCACAAAGCCAAAAACCTAACCGCACAAGGCGCTTATGTATTGGCTGACGCAGAAAACAAGCGTCAGGCGATTCTGATTGCCACAGGTTCCGAGGTTTCGCTGGCGATGGAAGCTAAAGCAATACTTGAGGCCGAAGGCATCGGCACTCGGGTCGTTTCCATGCCATGTATGGAGCTGTTTGCCGAACAAGACGAAGCCTACCGCAAGCGCGTACTACCTGCGGGAGCCGTCCGCGTCGTTATCGAGGCTGCGGTTCGCGCCGGAGGCTGGGACCGTTGGCTTCTGGGCGAGCGTGGTCGCGAGGCCAAAGCCGGGTTCATCGGCATGTCCAGCTTTGGTGCGTCGGCACCCGCCGGAGAGCTCTACAAGCACTTCGGCATCACGACCGAGGCAACAGTCGCCAAGGTCAAAGAACTGCTGGGTTGAACCTACCCAAATAAGTCAGAAGGCCTCGGTTAAAACCGGGGCCTTTTTTGTTAGACGAAAATTATTACTGACTGCATACCATCGACAATTAGATCACCATCGGTGTTCCACATCCGCATGACCTGAGAGCTGTAGCCGTCATGTCCAGCTGTCAATTGATGTTCCATCAACCACCATCCATCGCGAGTATGAATATCCTCGGACAGCACGTTGAAAATCCAGTTCATTGACGAGTTGTTTCCCGGCTTCTTCAATGTCGGGAATATGGCCGGTGGCAATAGGTCCGCAATTGCGATCAACCCTTCGATCCTATCGCGCATGTCGGCATCATTATGGCGCGCCCAAACCTTCACATAGCCACGCTCTGCACCAGCAAATGGCCGCGCCCCGTCGATCAACCGAACGTCGAAGTTCGCAAGAAATGCGATGGGAAGTTTTGGCAAATCTGGCGGGAAATAGTGTTCTGTGATCTCTGGCTGTATCTCTGCCTTAGCCGGATGTTCGAACGCCACATGGCTTTCCTGTGCCTTGCCAAACGTAAATGTCCCAAGCGCGGCTGTATTCCCCTCAATCCTTGCTCGTGTATTGATCGTTGTGACATTCCGCCCATTGCGAAGCACCTCGGTTTCGATCAGCGGAGGTGAACCGATGGGCGCGGTAAAATTGATCAGGGCCGAGCGTAATGGCGGCAGAACATCGACCGCATTTCTCGCAGCAGCCAGCAGCAAGGCAGACGAGAAGCCGCCATATGTTGTGCGGCCTTGCATCCAGTTTGGCGGCACCGGAAACTGCAGCATCCCGTTCAACCGATCTGAACTGGCAAGGACTTGGGAAAGGCTGAGTTTAGTCATCGATCTCACACCGGGTATGCTTCGAATGGAACTTACCCCGCTCTTACCGTTGTGCCAGATGAAACCTCACGTCACATGATCCTGATTTCAGTGTTTATTCGCAGATCCCGAAATCGCGCTGATCGCGGGGGACAGCAGCTTGGTTGCCACCGGTATCAGCGCCAGCCCATAGGCCAGACCGAATACACCATCCATTGTCGCCTTCGCGATCCATTTTACCGCGCCTGCCCATTGTTCAGACACAGCATGACTCGCAGCATTTGCCCAGTCGTAAATGTGATGGCCCAGCCAGCCAAAGCCCAGGACCTCCATACCGTGGATCATGATCGACCCGCCGACCCACAGCATCGCAGCAGTACCAACGATAGACAGAACTTTCATAACAACGGGCATCGCTTTGACTAGGCCCCTTCCCGTTCCACGCCCTATCGGCGTCGGAGCGTTTTGCGCCAGGAACAGCCCGACATCATCCATTTTCACGATCAGAGCGACCGAGCCATAAACGGCGACGGTGACCCCAACGCCCACCACGGCCAGCGTCGCGGCTTGCATCCACACATTCGGCGCTTCAATGGCCGCCAAAGCGATGGTCATGATTTCGGCAGACAGGATAAAGTCAGTCTTGATCGCACCCTTCACCTTCTTTTCTTCCAGATGGCCAGGATCAGGATTTTTCATATCCTCTTCGATCGCGTGGCTTCCGTGTGGGAACAGGACATGAAAAATCTTTTCGGCCCCTTCAAAACACAGATATGAACCACCGAGCATAAGCAGCGGTGTGATCAACCAAGGCGCAAAATTGGCTAGTAGCAATGCCACTGGCAACAACAGAATGATCTTGTTGAAAATCGATCCGCGCGCGATGCGCCAGATGATCGGCAGTTCCCGCGCCGGGGCAAAACCCTGAACGTATTTGGGCGTCACGGCCGCATCGTCAATGATCACACCCGCAGTCTTGGCCCCAGCCTTGCCGGCAGCGGCCACCACATCGTCCACCGAAGCCGCCGCGACCTTTGCAATGCCCGCCACGTCGTCCAACAGGGCCAACAGACCACTCATCGCGCTTCCTTTCCATTCATCTGTTCGATCGGACCCTACCTGATCCAACGGCTAGCGCAAGCGTTAGCGCAATCGGCGCAGGTTTGCGCTAACACCTTAAAAATATGCCATTTTTGCCCTTTTGAGATTCAATATTCGCGGCTATATGGCCTGCAACGCAAGCGCATTTTTGGAGACGTCGGATGACCATCAAGGTCGGTATCAATGGTTTTGGCCGCATCGGCCGCTGTACTCTGTCGCACATCGCCGCATCGGCGCGCAACGACATCGAAGTGATCAAGGTCAACGCCACCGGCCCGCTGGAAACCTCCGCGCATCTGTTGAAATACGACAGCATCCATGGACGTTTCCCACGCGACGTCTCGGTCGAAGGCAACACCATGGATCTGGGTCGCGGCCCGATGGAGATGTTCTCGACCTACGATATGAACGAGCTGGACTGGGAAGGCTGCGATGTCGTTCTGGAATGCACCGGTAAATTCAACGACGGCCTGAAGGCTAAAACCCATCTTGAGCGCGGCGCAGGCAAGGTTCTGCTATCGGCCCCTGGCAAGAATGTCGACAAGACCATCGTATTTGGTGTGAACCACAACAGCCTGACTGCAAACGACAACATGGTGTCGAACGGTTCTTGCACCACCAACTGCCTTGCTCCGCTTGCCAAAGTTCTGGACGAAGGTATCGGCATCGAGCATGGCATCATGACCACGATTCACGCCTATACCGGCGACCAACCGACGCTGGACCGTCGCCACAGCGATCTGTATCGCGCCCGCGCTGCCGCCATGTCGATGATCCCGACGTCCACTGGCGCCGCTGCAGCACTGGGAGAGGTTCTGCCGAACCTCAAAGGGCGCCTGGACGGCTCGGCGATCCGCGTGCCCACTCCAAACGTCTCGGCCGTTGATCTATCATTCCGCGCCTCGCGCGACGTCACTGTCGAAGAAGTTAACGCCATCGTCGAAGAGGCAGCGAAAGGCCCGATGCAGCGCGTTCTGGGCTATGAGCCCGCTCCGCTGGTCTCGACCGATTTTAACCATACCGAAGAAAGCTCGATCTTCGCGCCGGATCAGACCCGTGTGGTCGACAACCGTATGGTACGCGTGCTGGCGTGGTATGACAACGAATGGGGATTCTCGGTGCGTATGGCGGATGTCGCCGTCGCGATGGGCCGCCTTAACTGACCCTTCGCACATCGCTTGTACCTTTATGCCCGCTCAGGTTATCTGAGCGGGCATTTACGTTCAGGGCGCAGAAATGACAAATCAAATCGCCATCTGGCTTGGAATCCTAATTCTGGGCGGTCTGATGCTGGACGTGGCACTATTCGGCACCGAACACCTGCTGTTCCTGGGCAAGAAGCTCTACGATTTCCTGGATTGGCTCGCCTTCTGGCGCTGACAGAGGTTTTTCTTGACTTTCGCGCCAATCTGGCTTTGTTAGCGCTAACCATCTATGGACCATGTTCTGACGGAGCGCATTATGACACTCAAGCTGGCAATCAATGGATTTGGACGGATCGGGCGCGGCGTTCTTCGGGCCGTCATGGAATCCGGACGTACTGATGTTGAAATCATCGCAATCAACGATCTGGCAAAGCCCGAAATGAACGCACATCTGTTCGAGTTCGACAGTGTGCATGGACGCTATTCCAATCCCGTAACTCTGACTGATGCAGGTCTGGACGTGGGTGCTGGGCCCATCCGGCTGACCAGCGAGCGTGATCCCGAAGCACTGGACTGGTCTGATGTGGATGTGGTTCTGGAATGCACCGGTGTTTTCCGGACCCGTGAAGCAGCTGAGCGGCACCTGAAAAACGGATCAAAGAAAGTATTGATCTCGGCCCCTGCCCGTGGCGACGGCGGCGTGAAGACAGTCGTGTTCGGCGTGAACGATCATGAGCTAACCGCCGACGATATCGTTGTTTCCAATGCCTCCTGCACCACCAACTGCCTGTCGCCGGTCGCGGCGGCTTTGGACGCAGGACTGGGCATCAAACACGGCAACATGACCACAGTTCATGCATACACGGCCAGCCAACCGGTTCACGACACTGCGGGTAAAGACCCCTACCTGTCGCGCGCAGCAGCGCTGTCGATGATTCCGACGACAACTGGCGCGGCATCGGCTGTTGGTCTGGTTCTGCCGCAGCTTGCTGGTAAGTTGACCGGGCAAGCCATTCGTGTCCCCACGCCCAATGTCTCAGTCGTTGATCTGGTTGCTGAGGTTTCGCGACCGACGACCGAAGAAGAGGTCAATGCCCTCTTTGTAGAAGCCGCCGCCAAAATCCCCGGTGTGCTGGCGGCCGAGAATCGCCCCTTGATCTCGATCGATTTCAACCACGACTCGCATAGCTCGACGGTTTCACTGGCTGAAACCAAAGTAACTGACGGCACATTGGTTCGTGTGCTTGCATGGTACGACAACGAATGGGGCTTCTCGAACCGAATGCTGGACACTGCCGCCGCGATGGGCGCGCTATCCTAACCGCTCTTTCAAGGCGGAATTGACGCGGGGCGTGACGAATTTTGACACGTCCCCGTTCAATCTGGCGATTTCTTTGACCAGTTTCGACGCAATGGCTTGATGCCGTGCCTCTGCCATCAAGAACACGGTCTCAATCGAGTCGTCCAACGCTCGGTTCATCCCAACCATCTGGAATTCATACTCGAAATCCGCAACCGCACGCAGTCCGCGCACGATGATCTGAGCGCCTACATCGCGGGCGCAATCGATCAGCAGGTTTTCAAACGGATGCGCGACAATCTCGGTGCCGGTCTGCTCGGTCAGATGGGCGCATTCGGCCTCGATCATCGCGACACGCTCTTCCAAAGAAAACAGCGGGCCCTTGTCCCGGTTGATAGCAACACCAATGACGAGCTTATCCACCAGCGCAGCCGCGCGGCGAATAATGTCTATATGACCCATGGTGATAGGGTCGAAAGTACCGGGATATAATCCAACCCGCATTGGGCTCTCCAGCGCAACAATATTTCTGCGCAAGCAAACATAACTTTGCCGCAGGTGCAAGAGGCTGAAACAGCCCCCGCGTTCAGTGCCCCATGATCATGCCTTCAAGCGCGTCTTTTTCCATAGCAAGTTCAGCCAGTTGCGCCTTCACCGCATCACCCAGCGTAACGATGCCGACCAGTTTGCCATCTTCCAATACAGGCATGTGGCGAAATCGTCCTTCGGTCATCTGGGACAGGATAGACTCAACAGTATCCTGCTGGCTGGCGGTCACAAGTTGCTTGGTCATATAGTTGCTAACGGGTTTATCTAGGCACCCACTGCCGCTGGCAGCCAACTCGCGAACAATGTCTCGTTCGGATAAAATACCCGCTGCCGTCTGCCCCCCATCCTCGGAAATGACCACAGTACCAATCCGCTTTTCCGCAAGAATCTCGGCAGCCTGAGAAACGGATGCCGTTGGCTCGACCGTCTCCACACCGCCGCTGGCCTTTGATTTGAGAATGGCCTGTACAAGCATAAGCGAAAACCTCCGGAATTACGTACTGTTTTCCAAAGCGTTGCCGGAATGTGTGAATGTGTCAAGGTGAAGCTTCGCGCTCAAGCCGCGCTACTTCGTCCCGTATTCCGCGCGTCAACGCCTCGGCAAAGCGGTTCAACCGCTCATTGCGCTGATCGCCCTGATGGCGGACCAGATAAAAGCCCCGGGTCAGACTGACCTGATCCGTCAGGATTTTCTGCAATCCACGATGGAACGGCAATGTGAAATCATGTGCCACGCAGACCCCTGTTCCCAGCGAAACTTGTCGCAGCTGAACGGAAACAGAGTTTGATGCAAGCGCGACACGTTCAACACCAATGTCGTTGAGATAGTCCAGCTCGCGGTCGAAGATCATGTCCGGAATATAGCCTATCATCCGATGCCCTTTTAGATCCTCGATGGATCGAATTTCGGCGTGACGACTCAGGTATTCCTTCGTTGCGACCATATGCAGCCGATAGTCGGATATCTTCTGCACCAGCAGTTTCCCTGCGGTGGGCGCACTGACTGTTACCGCCATGTCGGCCTCTCGACGGGATAGGTTGATGATGCGCGGCAACGCCAGGATCTGAATGTCGAGATCAGGATTGGCATCGCTGATCTTGGCGCAGACCTGTGGCAACAGGTAATTGGCACTACCATCCGGGGCACCAATTCGGATCTGACCGCTTAGCGATTTGGCAGAGCCTGACATGACACCAGTCGCTGCGCGCATAGCTTCTTCCGCCTGCAGCCCATGCTCCATCAGGCGTTGTCCTGCAGTCGTCAACACATAGCCCTGCTGTGATTTCGTGAACAACACCGCGTCCAATGCCGCTTCGAGCCGCGCGATTCTGCGCCCGACTGTCGCCGGGTCGATCTTGAGAACCCGCCCCGCACCCGAAAGGCTTTCATCGCGCGCGACCGCCAGGAAAACCCGCAAATCATCCCAATTCGGCGTCATGTTCTATCCTTTGCATTTTTGCAAAACTGATTTGAAATATTGCCTCTGTTCAGGTGATTTTCGCAAGTCTATTCTTCGCGCAACTTAATCCGGAGGAGTTTGCAATGCAGAACCTGACCCATTTCATCAACGGCGAAAATGTCGCTGGCACATCTGGCCGCTTTGACAATGTATTCAACCCAGCAACGGGTGAAGTGCAGTACCAATGCCCGATGGCCAGTGTCGCCGAGACCACCGCTGCGATCGAAGACGCTGCAGCAGCTCAGGTCGCTTGGGGCGCAACCAACCCGCAGAAGCGCGCGCGCGTTATGATGGCGATGGTTGGCTTGATGAACCGCGACATGGACAAGCTGGCCGAGGCTCTCAGCCGGGAACATGGCAAGACCATTCCCGATGCGAAGGGTGACTTGCAGCGTGGTCTGGAAGTGATCGAGTACTGCATCGGCGCGCCCCAGATGCTGAAAGGTGAGTTCACCGACAGCGCGGGCCCGGGCATCGATATGTATTCGATGCGTCAGCCGCTGGGCGTGGTCGCTTCGATCATGCCATTCAACTTCCCCGCAATGATGCCGCTTTGGCACGTTGGCCCGGCACTGGCCTGCGGCAACGCAGTTGTTCTAAAGCCGTCCGAGCGCGACCCCTCTGTTCCATTGATGCTGGCAGAGCTGTTTGTCGAAGCTGGTCTGCCCAAGGGCGTGTTCCAAGTCGTAAACGGTGACAAAGAGGCCGTGGACACCCTGCTGGACAGCGAAATCATTCAGGGCGTGTCGTTCGTGGGTTCAACTCCGATTGCGCAATACATCTATGCTCGTGCAACCGCCAACGGCAAACGGGCGCAGTGTTTCGGTGGTGCCAAGAACCACATGATCGTTATGCCTGACGCTGATCTGGATCAGGCTGCTGATGCGCTGGTCGGTGCAGGTTTCGGTGCGGCTGGCGAACGCTGCATGGCAATCTCGGTGGCCGTGCCTGTGGGCGAAGAAACCGCAGACGCACTGATCGAAAAACTGATCCCTCGAGTAGAGAAGCTGAAAGTCGGTCCCTACACAGCGGGCGACGACGTAGACATGGGTCCGGTTGTTACTGCTGCCGCGAAAGAGCGTATCCTTGGCCTGATCAACTCGGGCGTTGAGCAGGGCGCGAAGCTGGTTGTCGACAACCGCGACTTCAGCCTGCAGGGCTATGAGGATGGCTTCTTTGTCGGCCCGCACCTGTTCGACAACGTCACACCCGAGATGGATATCTACAAGCAAGAGATCTTTGGCCCGGTCCTGTCGACCGTACGCGCAGGTTCCTACGAAGAGGCGCTGAAACTGGCGATGGATCATGAATACGGCAACGGCACTGCGATCTTCACCCGCGACGGTGATACGGCGCGTGACTTTGCCAGCCGTGTGAACATCGGCATGGTCGGCATCAACGTTCCGATCCCGGTTCCGCTGGCCTACCACACTTTTGGCGGCTGGAAGAAATCGATGTTCGGCGACCTGAACCAGCACGGTCCGGACAGCTTCAAGTTCTACACACGCACCAAAACAGTGACATCGCGCTGGCCGTCGGGCATCAAGGAAGGTGGCGAGTTCAACTTCAAAGCGATGGACTGATCATTCAGCTTTCAAATCAGGAAACCCGGCCCTACATGGGTCGGGTTTTTTCGTGTATGCGCCAGTTGCTGCCTGATCGCGTACCTCACAAGAAATTCAGAGGTCGCCCTCTGGAAAAAGCAGGCAATCACTAATATTTTATCGGTAATTCAACTATCCGAGCAGCTCATAACTTCCTGGAGGCAACCTTGTCCCAAAATCGTTTTACCCGTCGTCACGCGCTTTTGGGCGCTGCATCGCTGATCGCGGCCCCTGCTATCGTGCGTGCTCAAAGCACTGATGCTTTCCCACAGACCGAGGAAGCAATCAGCACGCAGCTTCCAGTACGTCGTAACGTTTCATCGTTCTCGCAGCAGAATTGGCAGGATCACTTTGACGAGTTGGGCGTCGGCGCATTGTTGGCCGATATCACCAGCCGGGCTGTTCATTACTGGGGGCCGGATGGAACCTACAAGCTGTACCCCAGTTCTGTCCCGATGAGCGAAGAGCTGACCAAGCGCGGCTATACCAAAGTCACACGCAAGGCGGAGAACCCAAGCTGGACACCAACCCCATCAATGCGCGAGCGCGATCCCTCGTTGCCAATTCGCATGGAGGGTGGTGAACCTGGAAACCCATTGGGAACTCGCGCTATGTATCTTGGCTGGCCTGCCTACCTGGTTCACGGCACCTATGATACCCGCAAGATTGGACGTCAGAGCTCGTCCGGCTGTATTGGTCTCTATAACCAGCACGTTGAAGAGCTGTATCCGCTGGTAAAGGTCGGTACTCAGGTACGTTTGGTCTAAACGGTGAGTTTCTACACGAAACACAAAAAAGCCCCGTCCATCAGGAACGGGGCTTTTGTTTTCGTGAAGGTGGTAGATTTATTCAGGAATGATCACTTCGTCGACAACGTGGATGACGCCGTTGCTGGCTTCGATGTCGGCCTGCACAACTTTGGCACCATTAACTTTCACGCCATTTTTTGCGTTCACGCTTAGTCGGTCGCCTTGCACAGTCAGAACCTTCGCGCGCTTTCCTGCAATGTCGCCGGACATCACTTTGGCTGGCACGACATGGTAGGTCAGGATCGACACCAACTGGTCCTTGTTTTCTGGCAGAAGTAGGGTTTCAACAGTGCCTTCAGGCAGAGCTGCAAAAGCCTCATCCGTGGGTGCAAAGACGGTGAAGGGCCCATCGCCTTTCAGCGTATCAACCAGGCCCGCGGCCTGAACGGCAGCAACCAGGGTGTTGAATGACCCGGCAGCAACTGCGGTATCTACGATATCAGCGGCCTGCGCCTTGACGGGCAGTGCAAGTGCAAATGCGGCGGCAGCGCCCATGAATGTGCGGCGGAACATGGCTGTTAACTCCTCTCCAGCTTGTTATGGAAAGGGTTACGGGCCTGGGTTCGAAGCGGATCACACAGAATTCAATTTTCTTTGAGCTGAACCCAGATGCTCTGCGCACGGCCCTCTTCTAGAAACGGCAGCGCTGCGACGGCGTCGGGGCGATCCTGCTGCAGGTAATATCCGGGCCAAAGCATTGAATAGAAACCGGATTGCAGCAAGGCGTGCAACATGTACTGCTCACCCCATCCTGGGCAGTCATAGAAGAACCGTTTGGGATATTCATAAGGCAGAAAAACATCGTGGACATGAATGACAACGCCGGGTTTCAGCGCCGGAATGATCCGACAGAATAGATGGGCGACATCGTTGTTCATCCGAACCACATGGCTTGAATCGATGAACAGAACATCCCCAGCCTCAAGCTGATCGAACAGCGCGGGATCTACTTCTTCCAGTCGCTTCTGCTCAAACTGATCGACGACATGGGCGATATCTGCGCGCGGGTACGGATCAATTGCCGTGATCGTCGTATCCAAACCACCATCTATGATCGCCTGCCGCGTCACGCGAGTAGAGTTCCCGCAGCCGACCTCGATCACGCGCTTGGGCTGAAAGCGGCGGATCATCAGGTAAAGCGCATCCGCATCCGGGCTATCGTAATATCCATTGCCGGTGTGATACCCAGTCTGGTTTCGCGCCGGGTCCTTCAAAGCTGCAAGCGCATCGGCATGGCGCGTATACTCTTCGACAAGTTGCGCGATATCGAATCCGTCTATTCCCGGCGACAGGGCATAGGCAGGCCTGTTCAATCCCCCTGCCCGTTCGAACGCTTCGAGCCGCGCCCGTTCATCCTGTTCTGTAACCTTGTCGATCAGCTTGACGCCCAACTCATCCAGGGCGGCATTGATCTGCGGAAATTTTCTGGGTTTCACGAGGACGGCTCCACATTGCGTTGCGCCCGCTCTTTACCTGTGCACGCAGGACCTCTGCAAGAACCGACAGGTCAAACCCTTGGCAAAACGCTAATTTCCGTATTCACTAACGTGAATTGACCAACGAGGGCCGCCATGCAGCAGGAATTTACGATCGGCATTGAAGAGGAATACCTGCTGGTCGATCAAGACAGTCTGCAGCTCGCCGAGGCGCCCGCAGCATTGATGGAAGCTTGTCAGGCAGATTTCGAAGGCCAGGTCAGCCCGGAATTTCTGCAGTGCCAGATCGAAGTCGGGACCCGCCCACATGCTACGATCAGATCGGCGCGCGAAGATCTAAAGCGCCTGCGTTCTTGTGTATCAAAACGTGCGTCCGAGTATAATCTGGCTCCGATCGCGGTCTCTTGCCACCCGTTTGCGAACTGGAAAGACCAGCACCATACACGGAAAGAACGCTATGACGCCCTGCAGCATGCTTTGGGCGGCGTGGCGCGGCGGATGCTGATCTGCGGAATGCATGTGCATGTGGGCGTCGAAGATCAAGCCTTGCGCGCCGACCTGGTCCCCCAGCTTTCTTACTTTCTGCCCCATCTGCTGGCGTTGTCGACCTCATCTCCTTATTGGAACGGCGAAGACACCGGGCTTTCCTCCTATAGGCTCACCGTGTTCGACAATCTGCCCCGGACCGGTCTGCCCCCGGTGTTCAGCAGTTGGGGCGAATACGAACGCACCACCGGCGTGCTGGTCGAACTCGGCGTGATCGAGGACACCTCTAAAATCTGGTGGGACCTACGTCCATCTCACCGGTTCCCCACCCTAGAAACACGCATCATGGACGTACAGCCAAGGCTTGAACATACGCTTTCGCTTGCAGCGCTAGTGCAGGCGCTGACGCGGATGCTGTGCCGCCTGAAAGACCGCAATCTTCGTTGGAGGCAATATGATAAGTTTCTGATCGGCGAAAACCGTTGGCGCGCGCAGCGCTACGGTGTGGGCGAAGGTCTGATCGATTTCGGTGATCGCTCAATCAAGCCGATGGCTGAACTAATCGGAGAGCTGATGGGCATGTTGGCCGAAGACACCGAGGCATTGGGCACCATGACCGAACTCGCCCGACTTCGGCAGATCGCAGAAAATGGCACCTCCGCCACCCGCCAACGCCGTGTTTACGCTGAAGCTTTAGCGCGCGGGGATGATCCGGGCATGGCGGTGGTCAAGCACCTAATCGAGGAATTTCACGCCGACCTATAAAGTCAAACCGCCGCCAAAATCTCCTTGATCCGGTCCGCTATGGGTTCATACAAATCGCGATCCGTCCAGTATCCGTTATGCGAAAGCGGGTTCCACGACGTAAAGATTTTGCCCGCATTGATCGGCTTATCCTTCAAGGCCCCACTTTGAGCGAGCTGTTCATAGCTTGGCGCGCTTTTGCCCAAAGGAAAACCCAAAACATCATGCTTGTCATAGTAGTTTCGCCACCAGGTCGAAAACTGCAACGCAGGCGGCAGCGCGCGGTTCGGGGCCATGATCGGAAAAATCTCATTCTCGGGATATGCGAACAGAAAAATCGGAATATTGCACCCAAACGTCACGAGGCCAGCAACGGTTTTCATGTTTTCAACATCTGTCGGATGAACCGGTGAACCACCCTGACGCAGATGTCTTTGCATGTCATAAATATAGTTCGACATTATGTGCCCACCCAGCGAATGCGCCAGGATCAGTACAGGCCCCTGTGGTCCGACCTGGTATTTGACGACCCCCATCACATTCTCGATTTTCTTGTGGATCGCCTCATAGATCTTATCGCCATCATCCGGAGTTGGTCGGTAAGAAGCAGCATCCGACAGATTGCACACTACAAACTCGCGCAGCTTGTCGTATCCAAGGCTGCGGTTGACCTTGCGCAGATATGCCTTTTGCCGCCCTTGCAGGATCTGTGCCCAGACCACCTCGTGCCAGATCACATCATCCATATCCGCGCCGACCCGGTTCGAAACGCGTCGTTTCAGCCCTTTGGAAAACGTTGGGGTCGTGGATGGGGGCTGGTTCTGAGGATTGTACTGGCTGCCCATGCCGTGAATCGCGATAACAGCAAGCTTGTGTGACGACATAAGAATACTCCGTAATGATCAAGAAAGCAGAATTCCCGCAGTATACCTCACCGTCCAGAAATCCCCTAAATCGCCGGGTTTGCCGTCATTGAAAAATTTCTGTAAGGATTGAAGAATAAAACGCTCGTTCAATTCTATAGCCATCAGGAAGCACACGTCATGGATTTCGCGCTGACCGAAGAACAAACGGCCATTTTCGACATGGCCTACGCCTTTGGCCAAGACCACATCGCCCCCTTCGCGCGTCAGTGGGAAGCAGACGGAACCATCCCCAAAGAGCTTTGGCCCAAAATCGGCGAACTAGGATTTGGTGGACTTTATGTCTCGGAAGAGGCTGGTGGTTCGGGTTTGACGCGATTGGATGCGACACTGGTGTTCGAAGCGCTATCGATGGCCTGTCCCTCGGTCGCGGCGTTCCTGTCGATTCACAACATGTGCGCCAAAATGCTGGACAGCTTTGGCAGTGACGATCTGAAGTCCCGCATTATGCCAAGTATCCTCAGCCTCGAAACCGTCCTCAGCTACTGCCTGACTGAACCCGGATCGGGATCGGACGCTGCGGCGCTGAAAACGCGCGCTGAACGGACCAATGAAGGCTTCACGCTCAACGGCACAAAAGCGTTCATTTCCGGCGGCGGCTATTCGGATGCCTATGTCTGCATGGTGCGCACGGGTGAAGACGGCCCTAGGGGGATCTCTACCGTCTATGTCGAAGACGGCACGCCGGGCCTGAGTTTCGGTGGTCTGGAACAGAAAATGGGTTGGAAAAGCCAGCCAACCGCGCAAGTTCAGTTTGACGATTGCAAAATTCCATCCGGCAATCTGGTCGGAGCTGAAGGCGACGGTTTCAAATACGCGATGATGGGGCTGGACGGTGGCCGTCTGAACATCGCCTCCTGCTCGCTGGGGGCAGCTCAGAACGGTCTGGACATGACGTTGCAGTATATGTCCGAGCGCAAGGCCTTTGGACAATCGATCGATCAGTTTCAGGCGCTGCAGTTCCGACTGGCAGATATGGAGATTGAGCTACAGGCGGCGCGCACCTTCCTGCGTCAGGCAGCGTGGAAACTTGATCAAGGCGCACCGGACGCCACAAAATTCTGCGCGATGGCCAAGAAGTTCGTAACCGAAACCGGATCGAAAGTCGTGGATCAGTGTCTGCAATTGCACGGTGGATACGGCTATCTGGCTGATTATGGCATCGAGAAACTGGTGCGGGATCTGCGCGTGCACCAAATACTGGAAGGCACGAACGAGATCATGCGCGTGATCGTTGCGCGCCAGATGCTCTCCAATCGCTGAGGTCTTTGATGTCCGATATTGACATTCGCACCGCAGGCCGTGCCGGGCGCATAACGCTGACACGTCCACACGCCCTGAACGCCCTTAGCTATGAGATGTGCATGGCCATCGATACCGCTCTGCGCAACTGGCGTGAGGATGATCAAGTCGATCTGATCATTCTCGATGCCGAAGGCGACAAAGCCTTTTGCGCTGGCGGAGATATTGCCGAGCTTTATGCGACCGGCACCAAGGCGGACTATGCTTATGGCCAAACGTTTTGGCGCGACGAATACCGCCTGAATGCCTTAATTTTTGAGTACTCAAAACCAGTGATCAGCTTCCTGCAAGGTTTCACCATGGGTGGCGGGGTTGGCATCGGGTGCCATGGCAGCCATCGAGTGGTTGGAGAAAGCTCAAAGATCGCGATGCCGGAATGCTCAATCGGGCTGGTTCCTGATGTGGGCGGATCGCTGATGTTGGCGCTGGCGCCGGGGCGATTGGGCGAGTATCTGGGCACCACCGGCCACCGCATGGGGCCCGGAGATGCGATCTATGCCGGGTTTGCCGACCATTTCATTCCACAAGAGCATTGGGCGGGGCTGATAGACCAGTTGGAAGCCTCCGGACGGGCGGAACTGGTGGATGAGCATGCAGTGCGCGCACCGGATAGCCCCTTGGCTGAAATGCAGGGCGAGATCGACAGGCTATTCAGCGGAGAAAGCCTTGGCGATATCCTGAACAGCTTGCGCAACGATGACACAGAATTTTCGACGAAAATTCTCGGCACCCTGCAGCGAAACTCTCCTATCTCCATGGCTTGTGCTGTCGAGATGTTGCATCGGCTGCGCGGAACCGGCCTGACATTGCAAAAAGCGCTGGATCTGGAGTACCGGTTTACTTATCGCGCGATGGAGCATGGCGATTTTCTGGAAGGCATTCGCGCCCAGATCATCGACAAGGATCGCAACCCGAAATGGCAGTTTGCTGATTTGGATGTGCCTGCAGTCGCGGTGTCCAAGATGCTGCAACCGCTCGGTGCGGATGCACTAAGCTTTTCAGAGGAGTAAGGGATGAAAATCGCATTCATAGGGCTTGGCAATATGGGCGGCCCGATGGCTGCCAATCTGGCGCGCGCGGGTCATGACGTGATCGGATTTGATCAAGTTGATGTCGCCGTTGAAGGCGTGGCCATGGCGTCTTCCGGCGCTGCCGCAGCTGCGGAAGCCGACGTGGTTATCACCATGCTTCCCAACGGGCAAATTCTGCGCGCTGTGGCCGATGAAGTTGTCCCTGAAATGCAAGACGGCGCGGTTCTGATTGACTGCTCTACGGTCGATGTCGACAGCGCCCGCGCGGTGGCGCAGCAAGCTGCTCAGGCTGGTCTGCTATCAGTCGATGCACCTGTATCCGGCGGGATTGGTGGGGCCGCTGCAGGCACTTTGACCTTTATGGCCGGTGGATCTCACGCAGCTTTTGCCAAGGCGGCTCCGTTATTTGAAATCATGGGGCAAAAAGCGGTTCACTGCGGTGAAGCTGGCGCGGGTCAGGCCGCCAAAATCTGCAACAACATGATCCTCGGCGTGACGATGATCGCGACCTGCGAGGCATTTGCGCTTGCTGATAAACTGGGATTGGATCGACAAAAGATGTTCGATGTCGTCAGCACGTCCTCAGGGTACAGCTGGACAATGAACGCCTATTGCCCTGCCCCCGGCGTTGGACCCGAAAGCCCATCCGACAATGACTATACCCCCGGTTTCGCCGCCGAGCTGATGTTGAAAGATCTACGTCTCAGCCAACAGGCTGCTGAGAGTGCGGACGCTGATACGCCCATGGGACAGGTTGCGACAAAGCTATATGAACAGTTTGTCGAACAAGAAAATGGCTTGGGTCGCGATTTCAGCGCCATGTTACCGCGATTTGAGAAGCGGTCCAGAGACTGAACAACCTCAGAACGCAGCGCTCTACGAAGCACCAGAGAAGAAAATTCGCAGCATTTTCTTCTCTCGCTCTGTTCCTATTCGGCAGCTACGGCTTGCCCATCCAGCATTGGCTTCAGATAACGCCCAGTGTGGCTAAGCTCACATTCAGCGACGTCTTCGGGCGTACCCTCAGCCACAATCTGACCTCCGCCATCGCCACCTTCCGGGCCAATGTCGATTATCCAGTCGGCGGTTTTTACGACATCGAGATTATGTTCGATGACAACAACCGTATTTCCTTGGTCGACCAGTTCGTGCAGGACTTCCAACAGCTTACGCACGTCCTCGAAATGCAGACCCGTTGTGGGTTCGTCCAGAATATACAGCGTTCGACCCGTTGATCGCTTGCTCAGTTCTTTAGAGAGCTTTACACGCTGCGCCTCACCACCGGAGAGCGTGGTCGCCTGTTGACCAACTTTGATGTAGCCGAGCCCAACGCGAGCCAAGGCATCCATCTTGTCACGGATCGATGGCACCGCTTTAAAAAACTCCTGCGCATCTTCCACTGTCATATCAAGTACATCCGCGATGGACTTACCCTTGAATTTGATCTCAAGCGTCTCACGGTTGTATCGCGCGCCTTTGCAGGTTTCGCAGGTGACATAAACATCAGGCAGAAAGTGCATCTCGATCTTGATGACGCCATCACCCTGACACGCTTCGCACCGGCCGCCTTTGACGTTAAAGCTGAACCGCCCGGGCTTGTATCCACGCGCTTTGGCTTCTGGCAACCCGGCAAACCAGTCTCGGATCGGGGTGAAAGCCCCGGTGTAAGTCGCTGGATTTGAACGTGGAGTCCGGCCAATGGGTCGCTGATCTATGTCGATAACCTTGTCCAGATGCTCTAGCCCTTTGATCGTTTCACAGGGCGCCGGTGTCTGGCGAGCGCCGTTCAACCGCATCGAGGCGGTTTTGAACAAAGTCTCAATCGTCAGCGTCGATTTTCCACCGCCAGACACACCGGTCACACAAACAAATTTTCCCAGCGGAAATTCGGCCGTAACGTTCTTGAGGTTGTTTCCCGTCGCCTTAACAACGGTCACTTTCTGCTTCTTACCCTTTCGCCGCTCAACCGGCACCGGGATCTCGCGTGTGCCCGAAAGATATTGACCGGTGATCGAGGCCGCATCGCCGGCGATATGCTCGGGCGTACCGTGGCTGACCACCTGTCCCCCATGCACTCCTGCACCGGGACCGATATCAAACACATAATCCGCCTCGCGAATGGCCTCTTCGTCATGTTCAACGACGATGACCGTGTTGCCCTGGTCACGCAAATTCTTAAGCGTTCCCAGCAGACGATCATTGTCGCGTTGGTGCAGACCAATCGATGGCTCGTCGAGCACATACAATACCCCGGTCAGGCCCGAGCCGATCTGGCTCGCCAGACGGATACGCTGACTTTCACCTCCGGACAGGGTGCCACTTGAACGAGACATCGTAAGATATTCTAATCCAACATTATTCAAAAAACCCAACCGCTCGCGAATTTCCTTGAGAATTGCGCGCGCGATCTCGTTCTTTTGTGCGCTCAGATGATTTGGGGCATCCTCAACCCAGGCCAGCGCCTCGCGGATCGACATTTCGACGACCTGCCCGACGTGCAAACCCGCGATCTTGACGGCCAGCGCCTCAGCACGCAGACGGTAGCCTTTGCATGTGCCGCAGGGTCGGTTGTTTTGATAGCGCTCGAATTCTTCGCGAATCCAGGCGCTGTCAGTCTCGCGATAGCGGCGCTCCATGTTGGGGATGACGCCTTCAAAGCTTCGGGTAACCTGATAGACGCGGCCACCTTCATCATAACGGAACTGGATCTCTTCATCACCAGACCCGCGCAGAAACACCTGCTGGACTTTCTTGGGCAAGTCCTTCCAGGGAGTGTTCTTGTCAAACTCGTAATGTCGCGCGATAGCTTCGATCGTTTGCAGAAAATACGGTGATTTACCCTTCCGCCAGGGCGCAAGCGCCCCGTCATAGAGTTTCAATGTCTGGTCCGGCACGACCAGACGTTCATCAAAGAACAGTTCGACCCCAAGCCCGTCGCAATCGGGGCAAGCCCCAAAGGGCGCGTTGAATGAGAACAGGCGCGGCTCGATCTCGGGGATGGTGAACCCACTGACCGGGCAAGCAAAATTCTCACTGAATGTGATCCGTTCCGGGTCGCCCTCCTTCGGTGCGGTTTCGAGGATTGCGATCCCGTCCGCCAGATCCAGTGCGGTCCTTAGGCTGTCGGCCAGGCGTGTTTCCATGCCTTCTCGTACCACCAGACGATCGACAACGACGTCGATATCGTGGCGGAACTTCTTGTCCAGTGTCGGCGGCTCATCCAATTCATAGAACTCACCATCTACCTTGACGCGCTGAAAACCCTGCTTGCGCAGCTCAAGGAATTCTTTCCGATATTCACCCTTCCGATCACGAACGATGGGGGCCAGCAGATAGCCGCGCGTGCCCTCCTCCATCGTCATGATCCGGTCGACCATGTCCTGCACCTGCTGCGCCTCAATTGGCAATCCTGTGGCCGGGCTGTAAGGCGTACCAGCACGGGCAAAGAGCAAGCGCAGATAGTCGTAGATCTCGGTTACGGTGCCCACGGTCGAACGCGGGTTTTTTGAGGTCGTCTTCTGCTCGATCGAAATCGCGGGGCTTAGTCCGCTGATGTGATCCACATCGGGCTTCTCCATCATATCGAGGAACTGGCGCGCATAGGCCGACAGGCTTTCGACATAGCGGCGCTGCCCTTCGGCATAGATCGTATCAAATGCCAAAGAAGACTTTCCCGAGCCCGACAGGCCAGTGATCACCACCAGCTGATCCCGTGGGATGTCGACATCAATGCTCTTGAGGTTATGCTCGCGCGCACCGCGCACCTCGATATTCTTCAGCTCAGCCATTCAGGCCCCCAACAACCAACGTCACTCAGAGATAGGCGAGAGCGGCTGAGTCTCCAACCAAAAAATTAGAACAAAGTAAGAACAGGCGATTTTTCGACACTCGGCTTAAGCACTGGTTTTCTTAGCCAGAGCCCATGCGCAGATTGGAAAATCGGGATCGTTCTCCAAATTGTCTGTCTCAGGGTCATAAACAGGAGGCCATTCAAGTTCGAGATTGCGCAAAGCGGCGTGCCGATTGCCCCACTGTTCGGCCCGGATGAGATCCGGGTCGAACCCACACTCAGTGAGCAGGTTTTTCAATCCGCGCGCAGACCAGCGCGAACAGTCATGCGGAGCAGCGTGAAACGGAATGAAGAACGGGACGGCCAGCCAGAAATACCCTCCGGGTCTTAGCATCTCTAGCACGTTCAGCGTGGCTTCAACCGGGCGATCCAAGTGCTCCCACACCTGATTGGCCAAAACCAGATCGACCTTTCGCACCTGCTGTTGTTTGTTCAGAACAGGTCCGGTGCAGATATCATGTTGCTTATGCCAAATCTGTTCATAGCTGCAAAATCCAAATTGCTTACCCCACGAACCAGAAATCTCAATGACATCAAGTGTTTCCGGCTTCAGGCCGCGGACCCACTGCCGGCTGCGCCGTGCCATGATGACTCGATTTAGACTGGTCACTGCTTGCCCCTGATGTTTTGCAGGCAATAAACCATAAGATCAGTAAGATGTCGGCACAAAAAAACGCCCACAAGGGCGTATGACTTTCTAAATCGAAGGAAATGGCGCGGTTGACGGGGCTCGAACCCGCGACCCCCGGCGTGACAGGCCGGTACTCTAACCAACTGAGCTACAACCGCGCATTTAGGGTCTATGTGCGATCCGTTTGCCCGGATCAAAGGCTGGCAGCGATGGCGCGGTTGACGGGGCTCGAACCCGCGACCCCCGGCGTGACAGGCCGGTACTCTAACCAACTGAGCTACAACCGCCCACTGCCCGTTCATCTCTGAACGTTGGGGTGTATTATGGCTACACCCCGGCATCGTCAAGCGGCGTTTTCAAGTTTTTTGCTCGAACCTGATTTTTTCCGATCTATCCGACTTGGCGGGCAATGTGTGAAAACCGGATTTCGTCTGACGCGCTGCAATTTGAACGCTTTGAACTTGCGGCGAAACACAAGCCGCTGTATCAAACGCCGCTATGGGTGATTAGCTCAGTGGTAGAGCGCTTCGTTCACATCGAAGATGTCAGGAGTTCAAATCTCTTATCACCCACCATATTATTCAAATGCTTATGCGACATAGTTGAAGCGTTTTGGAACCATTTAGTTCAACGCTGCGAGCACAATGCTGTCATCCTCCGACATACACGCCGGATTTAGGACGATAAAAAACCTTTTGGTCATGCAGACGCCCCAGAAGGTCGTGTGCCTTGCGCACAAAGTCTTCACGGGTTTCCCTTTCTTCTACCCTCTCGTCAACAGGGACATTCGATCTGGAAGCTATGGCATGTCGCATGGCCTCTTCGATTATATCCATATCTTCGACCGAAAGCTCGAACATATCATTGTACAGAGGCATCCTGGGTTCTCCTACCTTGGCACAGACGACCAGCGTGCCTCATGTTCCGAGTCGATTCCACTTCAAATACCTATTGCCGGCGATCGCGTTTCGAAGAACACGCCCAGCAGGATTTAGAAGATGAATCGGGCAGACCTCGTTTTCACGAATTTTCTGCATGATATGTGGCACTTGCCATGTTTCCCGTGGCCTGCTTATCCTGATGTCATAGCCACCAATAAGGCACCCCTCTTTGGGCGAGAAATAACATGGCGAAACTGAAGCGGGAAATTGGCCTGGTCGGCCTGACCTTCATTTCGGTTGGAGGAATCATTGGGTCAGGCTGGCTTTTCGGCCCCCTACTCGCCGTGCAACACGCAGGCCCCGCCGCGGTTCTTTCTTGGATTATTGGCGCCGTTGCGATGTTCATACTGGCAATAACATTCGCCGAGATTTCAGCGATGTTACCTATCCCAGGCGGAATCGCACGCGTCCCTCAGTTCTCACACGGCAACATCGTGTCGATGGCGATGGGATGGACGGCCTGGATTGGCTACAACACCACCGCTCCGATCGAAGTTGAAGCCATGCTTAAATACCTCGCGCCCTACGCGTCATGGCTCCACGCCGCAGATACCGGCGAACTGACCGGCGCTGGTGTTTCGGTCGCCTTGCTGTTCATGTTGCTGTTCGTCGCTGTGAACGCACTGGGCGTAAAATTTTTTGCACAGGTAAATGCAACGCTGACCTGGGCCAAGATTGCCATTCCGATAGTATTGTCCGTGTTGTTGATCGCGACCCGCTTTGACGTGCAGAATTTCTCCGCCCCTGACGGTTTCGCCCCCTTCGGCCTGAAAGGCATCATGGCCGCAGTATCAACCGGTGGGGTGATCTTTTCCTTTATAGGTTTCCGGCATGTTGTTGATATGGCAGGAGAAGTTCGAAACCCAAAATTCGACATCCCGGCCGCTCTGGTTCTGTCCATTGTATTATGTGCCTTGATCTACCTTGGATTACAGGTGGCCTTTATCGGCGCGCTTGATCCCACAATGATCCGCGATGGCTGGGCGAGTCTCAGCTTCGGTGGGCAAGGTCCGTTGGATGGCGTCATCATGTCCGTCGGGATATTGTGGTTCCTCAGCTTGCTGAACGTCGGGTCGGTCATCGGCCCGTTTGGCAATGGGTTGGTTGCAACAGGATCGAACGCCCGTATCGCTCTGGCCCTGTCGCAAAACGGGTTCCTGCCGAAACGTTTGCAGATCTTGTCATCGTTCGGAGTACCGCTTTGGGCCTTGGCTCTCAACTTTCTGATTGGCACTCTGTTTTTACTGACGGTCCCGTTCGCAACCGTAATCGCCCTGAACGGGGCCGCCATTGTGCTTTCATTCGCGGTCGGCCCAATCGCCGTGGTGTGCTTACGCGATCTGATGCCTGACCGCCCGCGCTCAATCCGTATTCCCGCCGTCAAACTTGTCGGGCTCACGGCCTTCGCGATCTCTACCCTGATCGTCTACTGGAGCGGATGGGACACGGTCTGGAGGCTGGGAATTGCACTGCTCATCGGCATGGCGCTGCTGCTGATCCGCTTTCACAATCGGCTCGATGAAATGGACGCAACCGAGGCGCTTTGGCTGATGCCCTATTTCTGTGGTTTGGGGCTGATTTCTTACATGGGTCAGTTTGGAGAAGGCGCGCAAAAGCAGATCCCGTTTGGTTGGGACATTGTGCTGTGTGCGGCATTTTCAGCGGTGATTTTTGCGCTCGCCGTACGCTCGGCGCTGTCGGACAAAAAATTCCAGGCTTACATCGAAAACGAAGAGGTGCTGGACCCGACCAAACCTGTCATTGGACTTTGAACAAAAAAAGGCGGGGAATGACCCCGCCTTTCTAATTAATCTGTTTCAGGGTTAGTGGGCTGTTGCCGACGGTCCTGCCCCTTCGGCCGCCTTGGCGGCAGCGGCAGCGGCCTCTTCAGCGGCCTCATCCCACTCAATTGACCCGGGCTTACGTATCAACGCTTGCTCCAGTACTTCCGAGACGTGTTTGACCGCGATGATCTCCAGACCTTCTTTCACGTTGTCGGGGATATCTGCCAGATCCTTTTCATTCTCTTCGGGAATGAGGACGGTCTTGATCCCGCCACGCAGGGCAGCCAGCAGTTTTTCTTTCAGCCCGCCAATCGGCATCGCGTTGCCGCGCAGCGAAACCTCGCCTGTCATGGCGATGTCCTTGCGCACAGGAATACCGGTCAGGACCGAAACAATCGACGTCACCATAGCCAAGCCCGCAGACGGACCATCCTTTGGCGTCGCACCATCGGGCACGTGCACGTGGATATCGATTTTGTCGAACTGCGGCGGTTTAACCCCGATCTGAGGCGAAATTGATCGGACGTAAGACGACGCCGCGTCGATCGATTCCTTCATCACATCGCCCAGCTTACCAGTGGTCTTCATCCGCCCTTTTCCGGGCAGTTTCAGAGCCTCGATATGCAGCAGATCACCACCGACCGAAGTCCAGGCCAAGCCAGTGACTACACCAACCTGATCGTCCTGTTCAGCCAAGCCATAACGGAACTTGGGCACTCCAAGAAAATCATCCAGATTGTCGGGCGTCACCTTTACGGTCTCCGCCTCTTTCTTGATGATCTTGGTCAACGATTTCCGCGCCACTTTGGCGATTTCGCGTTCGAGGTTCCGCACACCCGCCTCGCGGGTATAGGTGCGGATGATCGATTGCAGCGCCTCATCGGTCAGCTCAAACTCCTTGGCTTTCAGACCATGGTTTTTGACCTGTTTGTCGATCAGGTGTTGCTTGGCGATCTCGCTCTTTTCCTCTTCGGTGTAACCGGCCAGCGGGATGATCTCCATCCGGTCTAGCAGAGGCCCAGGCATGTTGTAGCTGTTAGACGTGGTCAGGAACATCACGTTGGACAGGTCATATTCGACCTCAAGATAATGATCCATGAACGTGTTGTTCTGTTCCGGGTCCAACACCTCCAGCATCGCCGAGGCTGGATCGCCACGGAAATCCTGCCCCATCTTGTCGATTTCATCGAGCAGGATGAGAGGGTTTGTGGTTTTCGCCTTCTTCAGCGCCTGAATGATCTTGCCGGGCATCGACCCGATATAAGTCCGACGGTGGCCACGAATCTCAGATTCGTCGCGCACACCACCCAGCGAGATGCGAATGAATTCGCGCCCCGTGGCTTTTGCGACCGATTTACCCAGCGAGGTTTTACCCACACCCGGAGGGCCAACAAGGCACAGGATCGGGCCTTTCAGCTTTTTCGAGCGCTGTTGAACCGCCAGATATTCGACGATCCGCTCTTTGACTTTCTCAAGTCCATAGTGATCGGCGTCCAGAATGTCCTGCGCGCGACCCAGATCCTTTTTAACGCGAGATTTGGTGCCCCACGGCAGTGACAGGATCCAGTCCAGATAGTTGCGCACAACGGTCGCTTCAGCCGACATGGGCGACATGTTCTTGAGCTTTTTCAGCTCACCTTCGGCCTTTTCGCGCGCCTCTTTCGACAGCTTGGTCTCGTTGATCTTGGCTTCCAGTTCGGCAACTTCGTTGCCGCCGTCCTCCCCATCGCCAAGCTCCTTCTGTATGGCTTTCATCTGCTCATTCAGATAGTACTCGCGCTGCGTCTTCTCCATCTGGGATTTGACGCGGGTCTTGATCTTTTTCTCGACCTGCAGAACCGACATCTCGCCCTGCATCAGGCCATAGACCTTCTCAAGCCGCTCGCTCACCGAGAGCGTCTCAAGCAGTTCCTGTTTCTGTTCAACCTCGATGCCCAGATGACCTGACACAAGGTCGGCCAACTTTGCAGGCTCGGTGGTTTCACCAACAGCGGCCAGCGCTTCTTCGGGGATGTTCTTGCGCACTTTGGCATAGCGCTCGAACTCATCGGCGACGGTGCGCAGCAGTGCTTCGGTCGTGGTGACATCGCCCGGGATTTCAGTCAGATACTCGGCGCGGGCTTCAAAAAACTGATCGTTTTCAAGAAATTCCGTGATCTGCACACGCGCCTGCCCCTCGACCAGCACCTTGACGGTGCCATCGGGCAGCTTCAACAGTTGCAGTACATTGGCCAGAACGCCCGAGCGGTAGATACCGTCGATTTCCGGATCATCCTCACCGGGATCAATCTGGCTGGACAACAGAATTTGCTTGTCATCCTGCATCACCTCTTCCAGGGCGCGGACCGATTTGTCACGGCCCACGAACAGCGGCACGATCATATGTGGGAAGACCACGATATCGCGCAGCGGCAGGACGGGGTATGAGGAATTCAGAGGCTCTTGCATGCTCTATCCTTATCATTGGCAAGACGGCGCTGGTCCCTGATTCAGGCAACCTTTGGCCATCTCCTGTCTTGGACAATAAAGGTGGGGCACCTGTTCCCCCATTTCAACCTCATCGTCGTTTGTCGTGATGCAGCATGACCCGATGATTTGGGGACTTCAAGGCATCCAATAGACATATCCACCGATTTTAGCGAACCCAGCATTAAAACGGGCAACAAATCATCCAGCGTGGGTCAGAACACCCTTTGCTTAGCTCGGGACAAAAAGAAGCCATGACCGACTTCGTTTCTACATTCCAAGCCCTTTTTCGAGGAATGGCAAACGAACCCGCCAAACTCTCCGGTTACGCCGTAGTCTGCACGGTCAAATCCGTCCCGGTTATGGCTGACTGGTTGGCACAGCATGCGGACGGCGCCCGTATTGGTCATGAAAAAATCATGTCCCCAGTCCGACTGACAATCCGCCGGGCGCGGGAACGCAGGCGCACCACTCCGCTCAATTATGGTGCAAGACAGGTCCGAAACACTCGCCCCCTGCCCGACGACACACTGAATATTCTCGGACGGGGTTTCGAAGGTCCAGACATCCGCAAGAGATGTCGATGCGCAAAGAACGATTGCGATAGAAACAATAAAGCGAGGCATTGAATCCTCCTGAACAAAACAAATGAAAATGGTAAATAATGCGCGAACAGTATAGCAAAAAATACCGCGTTTGTCACCGCAATGGCCACAATCTACAGCGGTTCAATATCGCCTTGCTCCCGAAGCGCGTGGAATTGCGATTGCCACTCTGCGAATGTGCCCTGTGAAATCGCGTCCCGCATTCCCTGCATGATTTCCTGAAAGTAATGCAGATTGTGCCAAGTCAGCAGCATGCCCGAGATCATCTCATTCGAGCGGAACACGTGATGCAAGTAGGCCCGAGAATAACTTGAACAAGCGGGGCATGTGCAGTTCTCATCCAGCGGGCGTGGGTCGTCAGCATGGCGGGCGTTCTTGATATTGACCACACCGTAACGCGTGAACACCTGCCCGGTACGCCCCGACCGCGAAGGTAGAACGCAATCCATCATATCTATCCCGCTTGCAACGGCACCTACGATATCATCAGGCTTGCCTACGCCCATCAGATAACGCGGTTTATCCTGGGGCAAGAAGTCAGGCGCATAGTCAAGGCAGCTGAACATGGCCTCCTGCCCCTCACCCACGGCAAGGCCGCCGACGGCGTAGCCTTCAAAACCGACCTGCTTAAGTGCCTCGGCACTTTCTTCCCGAAGATCTTGTTCCAGCCCGCCCTGCATGATCCCAAACAGGGCATGTCCGGGGCGGTCTCCAAACGCTTCGCGCGACCGCGCGGCCCACCGCATCGAAAGGCGCATGGACTCGGCGATACGGTCGCGATCGGCGGGCAGCGCAGGGCATTCATCAAAGCACATGACGATGTCCGAGCCCAAAAGGCGTTGGATTTCCATCGACCGTTCCGGCGTCAATTCGTGCTTCGAGCCATCGACGTGAGATTTAAAGGTCACGCCCTTCTCAGTCAGTTTACGCAAACCCGCCAGCGACATCACTTGAAACCCGCCCGAATCCGTCAGGATGGGGCGGTCCCAGTTCATGAATTTGTGCAGGCCTCCCAAACGATCAATCCGCTCGGCCGTGGGGCGCAGCATCAGATGATAGGTGTTGCCCAACAGAATATCGGCACCCGTGGCGCGCACACTTTCCGGCATCATCGCCTTGACGGTCGCGGCTGTGCCCACAGGCATGAACGCCGGCGTCCGCACCTCACCGCGCGGCGTGTTGATCACGCCTGTGCGGGCCTTGCCATCGGTGGCTTTCAGGTCGAAAGAAAATTGCTGGGTCATGGTAACGCCTTGGATCGCTGAACCGGGCAGGCTTTGCCCGATCTGCAAGGGCATTGCAACCCGTCAGGGCAGCGAGGCTACACGGTCCGTAAACAGGCGCACCACCCCTGCCCCATCGACATCCCGGCACACTCGCACTGGTGGCCGTGCAGGGTCAGGACGAGTCGCACCGATCTCAGCCCCGTCCAACGCCACCTGCAAACCCGTTTCGACCATTTCGAACATCGGTTCATGGGTGCAGGCGATAACGGCAGTCGAGTCATGCAGTCCGCACCCTTCAAGCCCACCGATCTCTTTGTAGAACTTTAAATAGAAGCGCGAGATATCACGCAGAAAACCACCCATGTCAGGGGAACGTTCAGCGAGCGCCTCAAAATCAGCGGTCTCGTAGAGCGTTTTCAGAGTCACATCCAATCCCACCAGAATCGTAGGCGGCGGCGCGGCAAAGACTTCGTCCGCAGCTTTGGCATCGTGATAGATATTCGCCTCGGCATGTTCGGTGATGTTGCCCGGGCAGAATACAGCACCACCCATGATAACGAGCTTGCCAAGATTGTCCGCAAACTCGGGGTCCAATCGCATGGCATCAGCGATATTGGTCAATGGCCCAACCGCACATACAACCAGTTCACCGCGATGGGTGCGCGCCATGTCGACCAGAAACTCTGCGGCGGACAGGGCGTGGTTTTCACCGATCTCTTCAATCTGGGTCAGGTCACCAAAACCTTCGGGGCCATGCACATGTTCCGAAGGTGAATGCGTGGTCTCTCCCAAAGCGAATGGCGCGCCTTGGGCCACGGGAATGCCCAGCCCTAGTTTGTCCACCAGAAACCGCGCATTGCGGCTGGATTGATGCACATGGGTGTTGCCGAACACGGTGGTCAGGCCGATCAGGTCAATTTCGGAGGCAGCGGCGGCATAGGCAATGGCCATTGCGTCGTCGATGCCGGGGTCCGTATCTATTATCAGTTTCATCCTCGTCCGATAACGCAAACACCAGTGGGATGCAAAGCTGCCACAAAAGGGAATTTCTGGCCGGTATGAACGCTTTCACAGATTTGCATTCCAGCCTGTACAATCCATACCAGAGTTGAAATTGAGCGATTCAATCCCAATATGTATACCATAGTACACAATAAATGAGGACAGTATGATAGAAGACCAGATTATCGGACTGATTACTTCGAACATTATCTACCTGCTGGCAGCGGCGCTTATTGCCATTGTCATCTTCAAGGGCATCAAGATCGTGCCTCAATCCGAGAAATACGTTGTTGAACGGTTTGGCCGCCTGCATTCGGTGCTTGGGCCCGGGATCAATTTTATCGTTCCTTTTCTAGATGTTGCCCGCCACAAGATATCCATCCTTGAGCGTCAGTTGCCAAACGCAACGCAAGACGCAATTACCAAGGACAATGTTCTGGTGCAGATCGATACCTCGGTGTTCTACCGCATTCTCGAGCCGGAAAAGACAGTCTATCGCATCCGCGATGTCGACGGTGCGATTGCAACGACTGTAGCCGGTATCGTCCGCGCCGAGATCGGCAAGATGGACCTGGATGAAGTGCAATCGAACCGGGCGCAACTAATTGAACGTATTCAGGAAAGTGTCGAAACCGCCGTTGACGATTGGGGGATCGAAGTAACCCGCGCCGAGATTCTGGACGTAAATCTTGATCAGGCCACTCGTGACGCGATGTTGCAGCAATTGAACGCCGAACGTGCCCGCCGCGCACAGGTGACCGAGGCCGAGGGCCAAAAGCGTGCCGTTGAGCTGCAGGCAGATGCCGAACTTTATGCGGCAGAGCAGACCGCCAAGGCCCGCCGAATCTCGGCTGAGGCCGAAGCTTATGCGACTCAGGTCGTGGCAAAGGCCATTCAAGACAACGGGCTGGAAGCGGCACAGTATCAGGTTGCGTTGAAACAGGTGGAATCGCTGAACGCCCTAGGCAACGGCACCGGCTCGCAGACCATCGTTGTGCCTGCAAACGCCCTTGAAGCCTTCGGCAATGCCTTTAACATGCTTAAAGGAGGAAAATGATGGCCGATCCATTCTGGCTGACGTGGTGGATTTGGTTGGCCGGAGCGCTTGCTCTGGGCATCCTTGAGGTCGCGCTGCCCGGCTTCATTTTCCTGGGTTTTGCCATCGGTGCAGCCATTACCGGAGTGGTTTTGCTGATCCCTGGCCTCACGCCATCCCTGCCTGTTCTGCTGTTGATATTTGCCGTTCTGTCACTGGTCGCATGGCTGGTTCTGCGCCGTATGTTTGCCTTGCCGCACGGCCAAGTCAAAACCTTCAAGCACGACATCAACGACTGATCTGTCGTGGCGCCCAAATCAGGCGCCACGGCACCTCTGGACGCTGCCCGGCACTTTCCCTATATAATTTCTCAGGTAACAGACCCGAGGCATCAATGACCCACCCCAGTGAACAGTTCGAAGGCAGCCCCCTAATCGCTCCCTCGACCATCGATCACCCGCTCTACGAACCCGTGGTCGAAGCTTGCCGGACGGTGTTTGACCCAGAAATACCGGTCAATATCTACGATCTCGGTCTGATCTATACGATCGACATCACCGGAGAAAACGCGGTCAAGGTGATCATGACCCTCACTGCGCCAGGTTGTCCTGTCGCAGGCGAAATGCCCGGTTGGATCGTGGAAGCAATCGAACCCGTTGCAGGCGTCAAAGAGGTCGACGTCGAACTGACTTGGGAGCCACCTTGGGGCATGGAAATGATGTCAGATGAAGCCCGGCTTGAGCTGGGTTTCATGTAACTCTCGATTTACTCACAAAAAACATGGCGATGTTACAAAACGGTGTACTGCGTGTTACTTAACCGTTTTCATGTTGTCACAATGCTGGGTCACAAGGTCCTCAGGTACTGACCCAGTGATTAAGCATTCGTTTTTCGATCTGCTGGACGTGCTGGCGCAGGATGTCGAGTCGCGGGCGTCTTATCCGATTGCCCCGCTAAATTGACATACTTCGTGAATTGCATGGGCCTCTGACCATAGCCATCCCCCATTCAATTGGCCCATTCCGGGCCGCTCTTGCCCGAGAGCGGCCCTTTTTGTTTGATTATTCTATGTTACAGGTCGATTTGATTTCAGCAGCGCGCGCGTCCAGCTCTTTTATATAGTCGCCTGACAGCATCTTCAGGTGCTTGCTCTCGGTTCCTGTGACGAGACCCAGCAAGGCACCGGCAGGGAGGATCGAGAACACGCTTTCAGCCTGCTGGTCCTCGGCATGTTTCTTTTCAGCTGCGATTGCGCGCAGATCACCAGGTGCGGTAGCACAGTTGACCGGGTGCCGTTTTGTGTCATCTATCGCAAATGCCGCAGACGCGGACGCCAGCAACATAGATGTGAAAATGGCTGCTCCTGCCCAGTTCTGCGCTCTCATCGATCCAACCCTCTCTGGAATGCCTGTCCTTTACTTCAGATACGCTAAAGCTTTGCGCACCATCGTGACAACCCTGCTCGGAGCGTGTATTTGAACAGGCTCTCTCTTGAGCCCGGCGCGTGTCGGCCTTAGATTAGAGATAACGCGCGATAACGGAGCCCACCATGTTTGGCATTCCCGGCAAACAAGCCGTGACCATGACACCTAAAGCTGCTGAACAGATTGTTCGGCTTATGAAATCCGGCGGTCACACCGGATTGCGCATCGGCGTCAAGAAAGGCGGCTGTGCGGGGATGGAATACACCATGGACTACGTCGATGACGCCGACCCGAACGACGAAGTGGTCGAGCAGGATGGCGCGCGTGTAATGATCGCCCCCATGGCACAGATGTTCCTGTTCGGAACCGAGATCGACTACGAGGTTTCACTGCTTGAGGCCGGGTTCAAGTTCCGAAACCCGAATGTAGTCGATGCATGCGGATGCGGAGAATCGATCAAGTTCGACGAAACCTTGGTTGAACAACGCTAACTCGCAGCTTTTAGGTGGACGTAGGTCTCATTAAATCGCCGCGTCAGGTGCTCTCCGGCGCGGATCGTGGCGTATGAACCCGGCGGCGCAACATTTGTGTCGTAAGAAGGATTAAAGAACAACGGAACCGAGATCCTCTCGTTCACGCTGCCTTTGACCCTATGCTCGGTCGCTTTGACTTCTCCTGCGGTCCAAAACTCCAGCATTTCCCCGAAATTGATGATGAATTGTCCCGGTGTGGCGTTTACAGCTTGCCAATCGCCATCAGGCATACGAACTTCCAGACCCGGTGTGCCGTCCGTGGCCAACAAAGTCAGGCAGCCATAATCCGTATGCGCGCCGATACCAAAGTCCTTTTCTCCTGCCCAATCAGGGCGTTGCGGATAGAAGTTACCGCGCAGCAGCGCCATTGGCGTATCAAAGGCCGCATCAAAACTGTTTGCATCCCTACCGATGGCAAGCGCAATCGCGCGCAAAACGCGAATGGCAACTGAGCAGGCGTCTGAATAGTAACTCTGGATCGTTCTCCGAAACGCGTCGGCCCCGTCTGGCCAGAGATTTGGGGCATACACACTTAATCCACGCCCCGCATAGGGATCATCGGCTAGCAGTTCAAAACCGCTATCAAAGACTTCTTTGAAATCCGGGTTCGCCCTGAGATCCACCTGTTCGGAACGCGGCGCACCCCAACCGCGGTTGGCACCCGTAGCTGCCATATCGACGCTCTGCTTGATCTCATCGGGCTGACGAAAAAAATCGCGATAAGTGTCGATCACCTGCTTCACACGGGCGGCATCAAGGCCGGAATTGAAGATCGTTAGAAATCCGATCTGGCGAACAGCGCGTCTCAGCTTTTCCATCTCAGCTGGATCACGCAGATCCAATTTGGCGAGATCGAGATCGTCTATCATGCCATCCTCCGCAACAACGCGCGCAATGTGTCCTGACAAGTAGCGCTATGCAACCGGAATTGTCAGCCCCGCCTGCGGGTGATATCCGAGGGTTCAAAGCAGAAAACCGGAGGGATCGCGATGCGGCGTAAGTTGGCGGCAGGCAACTGGAAAATGAACGGAACTGGCATTGCGCTGAGCGAGTTGGAAGCGTTGAAAGCCTCGCACCCATCTTCTGCGGTAGAAATCCTGATATGCCCACCAGCCACTTTGCTTCATCGCGCGGCAAATACGGTTGAAGGTTCGGGCATTACCTTCGGTGGCCAAGACTGCCACGCGGCGCTCTCGGGTGCGCATACCGGGGATCTGAGTGCCGAGATGCTGTTGGATGCAGGGGCAAGCTCAGTGATCCTTGGCCATTCCGAGCGCCGTGAAGATCATGCTGAGCAGAACGAAGACATCCGTGCCAAAGCCCGCACCGCCATGGATGCAGGCCTGAAGACGATCATCTGCGTTGGTGAAAGCCTTGAACAGCGCGAAGCAGCAAATACTCTGGATATCATCGGTGGACAGATGTCGGGTTCGATCCCGGATCAAGCGACAGGCGAGAACCTGATTGTCGCATATGAGCCGATCTGGGCCATCGGCACCGGTAAGGTTCCAACTTTGGAAGAGATCGGAGAAGTGCACGATTTCATACGCGCACGTCTGGAACGCCGATTTGGCGAAGGTGTCGGCCGGTCAGTCCGCCTGCTGTATGGCGGATCGGTCAAACCCGGTAATGCTGCCGAGATTTTTGGCGTTTCAAATGTTGACGGAGCGTTGGTGGGTGGCGCCAGTCTGAAAGCAACTGATTTCTCGGGCATCATTCAGGCGCTTGAAAGCGCCTGATCGCCAACCTCATTCGGCAATATCTTCGGCCCAAAGCGCGGGCTTCTCTTCGATAAATCGCTTCATCAATGTAATGCAGTCCGGGTCATCTGCGATGATGACCTCTACACCGCGATCGCGCAGGAAGTCCTCATTGCCGCCAAAATTCACGGTGTCTCCGATCACAACACGCGGGATACCGAACTGTACGATCGTGCCAGAACACATCATGCAAGGCGACAGCGAGGTATAGAGCACAGTATCGCGATAGGTCTTCTGCCGCCCTGCCTTGCGCAGCGCATCCATTTCCCCATGGGCGATCGGGTCGCCCAGTTGGACACGCTGATTACGCCCTCGCGCGACGACCTCACCACCCCGCGCAAGCACTGAACCGATTGGGCAGCCTCCTTCGTCAAATCCAGCTTTCGCCTCATCATAAGCAACGCGCAGCAAGCGTGCATCGGTGTCGGTCAGCATATGCAGGTGTCCTTTGTTCGGAGTTGTTCGCAAAGCTGCCCGACACCACTACGGCGGTCAACGCTTAGGCCAGTTTCATGATGACCAAACCCGTCACGATTAGAATCGCAGCGCCGATCCGCATGGGCGTCAGCGCTTCACCCAGGAACAGGATGCCAACAGTGAACGCCCCTACTGCGCCGATCCCGGTCCAGATCGTATAGGCGGTGCCAAGCGGCAGATCCCGCATGGCCATTGCAAGCAGGCCAAATGACCCGATCATCGCAACACCCATGATCGCCGTCGGCCACAGCCGCGTGAAACCAGCGGTCTGTTTCATCGCGACGGCCCAGACGATTTCGAGGAGGCCAGCAAACAACAGTAATACCCAGGGCATAAGAACACCTCACTTTCCGAGATCGGGTCGTCCCGAATAATCGTCCATGATGGTGAGGTCGTCCTCTGACCCTCAGATATGCGTTTGGGCATCAGTTTCAAGACAAAAAAACCGGGCGGATTACACCGCCCGGTTCACATGCTCGGTTCAACCGATCTAGTTGGTTATGATCTCAGGCCCCATGAATGTGTTGGGCAGGAATGTCGAAATCCACGGGATATACGTAACCATGATGAGGAAGACGAACAGCACGGCCAAGAACGGCAACGCTGCCTTCACAACACTCATCATCGGCATACCCGCTACGCCCGAGGTTACGAACAAGTTCAACCCGACCGGAGGCGTGATCATCCCGATCTCCATGTTCACCACCATGATGATGCCCAGATGGATCGGATCGATGCCCAGCTCGATGGCAATCGGGAACACCAGGGGGGCCACAATGACCAGCAGACCTGAGGGCTCCATGAACTGGCCACCGATCAACAGGATCACGTTGACCACAATCAGGAAAGTGACTGGCCCCAGACCCGCCGACAGCATAGCGCTTGCGATATGCTGGGGCACCTGCTCATCCGTCAGCACATGTTTCAGGATCAGCGCGTTGGCGATCACAAAAAGCAGCGTAACGGTTAGCTTGCCGGCCTCGAACAGCGTATGCTTGGTGTCGGGGTGCACAAAGGCCGTGATCAACGCATAGGGTTTCTTGAGCAGCGAGATGTTCCGCGCATCCCCTTCGGTGCTGAGCGGACCCATATCCTTGTAGACAAAACTTGCGATCAGGAACGCATAGACGGCAGCAACAGCCGCGGCCTCGGTCGGGGTAAAGATACCTCCGTAGATACCGCCGAGGATGATGACGATCAGGAACAGACCCCAACCGGCCTCGCGTGCTGACGTGAAGACTTCGCCCCAACCTTTCCAATCGCCTTTGGGAAGGTTCTTGACCTTGGCCATGACGTAAATGGTGATCATCAGCATCAGACCAGCCATCAAACCCGGAATAACGCCCGCAAGGAACATCCGCCCGACCGAAACCTCCACGGCTGCCGCATAGACCACCATCACGATTGATGGCGGAATCAGAATGCCCAGTGTCCCTGCGTTACAGATCACACCGGCGGCGAATTCCTTGGAATAGCCCACCTGACGCATGCCAGCGATGACGATCGATCCGATGGCCACAACTGTCGCCGGAGACGAACCGGACAAGGCCGCAAACAACATACAAGCGAAGACGCCAGCAATTGCCAGACCTCCGGGCAAGTGCCCCACACAAGCGATCGAGAACCGGATGATCCGCCGCGCCACTCCACCTGTGGTCATGAAAGATGACGCGAGAATGAAAAACGGGATAGCCAAGAGGGTGAAATGCCCCTCAAATGCCTCGAACAGCGTGCCAGCGACCGAAGCCAATGAGCTGTCGGAATAGATCAGCAGGAAGAGGGTCGAGCTGAGACCAAGTGCCACCGCGATCGGAACGCCGATCAACAATAGGCCAATGACCATCGAGAAAAGTAGTACGACGTCCATCAGTCATGCTCCCCCTGCTGGGCGCGGACTTCTTCGATCTCGTCCTCAACCTCGTGGCTAGCTACAAGGCGATCAGTTTCACCGCGCCAAATCTGTACTGCGACCTGTGCGAAACGGATCACCAGCAGCAACATCGAAAGAGGCAGAACGAAATACGGAACGACCTTGGGCAGTTTCTCGTAATATTCGCCATAGTTGATCATATCTTCCAGAAACCGCAGCGGCGCGACCATCGGGATATCATCAACTTCATAGAAGCTCTGGCTGCGCGCACTCATGTCAAAGCCGGTCGGAAACCAGCGACCCGAGGTGGGCGGCAGATCGGCAAACACTGCCCAGTAGTCATACGAACCCTTGAGCAGGAGCAGAGAAAACACCAGACAGCAAGCAACCGCTATCAACGCTAAAACCCGGCGTGGCGCGGGGGCCAGCATGTTCAGGATCGCATCAACACCCAGATGTGCATGCTTTTTCACTGCATAAGACGCACCCAGCAGCACCAACCAACCGAAGGTGAATACTGTCAGTTCCAGCGCCCAAAGAATGTTAGAATTGAATACAAACCGCGCGATCACATTGGCGAAGGTGACAATTGTCATCAGACCCAACAGGCACGCAATCATGGTTTCTTCGATATGGTCGACCAGCCCGCCTTGGCCGGGTTTCGCACCAGACATCTCTCTGTCCCCGCATTTTTTTGATGAGAGTGGTGGGAGTGTGGCGGGCCATTAAGGCCCGCCCAGCCTATGCGTCCATAACTCCCCAGTCCCCGGACGCGTGGCTTGAACCGGGATCAGAACCCGGCGTTGATCGCCTGTGCGGCGTCGATCTTGTCCTGACCAACGTCACCGGCAAATTTGTCCCAGACTGGCTTCATCGCATCGACCCAGGCCTGGCGCTGCTCGGGGTTCAGTTCCCGGATGATGCCCCCTGCGTCAGTGATCGAAGCCTTGGCAGCTTCGTTTACGGAAAAGGCCTCCTTGTTACGGGTCTCGGTCACTTCGGCGAGAATCGTCAGGAATTGATCGCGAACTTCAGGCTCCAGGCTGTCCAGCCAGTCAACTGAAGTTACAACCAGATAATCGATGATACCGTGGTTCGTTTCTGTGATGCCGTCCTGCACCTCGAAGAACTTCTTGCCGTAGATGTTCGACCAGGTGTTTTCCTGCCCGTCAACAACGCCCTGTTGCAGAGCACCGTACACTTCCGAGAACGCCATCTTCTGAGGGCTGCCACCAATTGCTTCCATCTGGGCAACCAATACGTCCGAAGACTGAACGCGGAACTTCAGGCCGTTCGCATCCGAAGGATCTTCCAACGGCTTGTTCGCAGACATCTGCTTCATGCCATTGTGCCAGAATGCCAACCCTTGAAGGCCGCGGCGCTGCATGCTGTCTTTCATCGCCTGACCATCAGCCGAGGCTTGGAACGCATCCACAGCATCGATGTTCTTGAACATGAACGGCAGATCGAACAGGCGGAATTGCTTTGTAAATTTCTCGAACTTCGACAGTGAGGGCGCGGCCAACTGCACGTCGCCCTGCAGCATCGCTTCAAGAACCTTGTCATCGTTGTAAAGAGTGGAGTTCGGATAAACCTCCATGCACATCACGCCGTTCATCTCGTCATTGACGCGCTGCTCAAGCAGCGAAGCGGCGATGCCCTTGGGGTGTTTGTCCGTATTGGTCACATGCGCAAACTTCACGACGATCTCGCCATCATCGCAAGCTGCTACACCAGCGGTCGCTGTCACGGACAGTGCGATTGCGGTTGCTGCCGTTGTCAGGAATTTCATCAGTCTTATCCTCCCAGACTTCCCTAAAACTTCCATCGAGCGCCCAATCAGCGCCGTATGTTGCGGAGTGAACCGAATCGGCTCCTCACTCTCAACATTTTGTTTAGATGTTGCTGAAATCTGTTTTTTCCAAATAATTTCTTACCGTTAAATGATGTTCGTTATAAATCTGGTGTTTCGGCAGAACTACGCTGTGCGATTTTTCGCACAGGCAGTCAGCACCTTGTGCGAATTTCCGCACAATATCCGAATCGATGCGAGCGAATCGCTCGCTTAAGCCACAGCGCAACCGCAGCCCGCCCTAGTGGAAGCGTTTTGCTAACGACGATAGTCTTCTGGCCTAATGTGGTAGCGGGTCAGCTTGTCATAAAAAGTTTTGCGCGGCAGCTTCAGTGCCTTGGCGGCATCCGCAGCCTTGCCATTGTGGCGCCCAAGGGCTGCAATCAGCAAAGACCTCTCAACACGCGCCAATTGCTCGCTCAACCCCAGATCAGCGGCCTGTGCAACCTCATCCGGCATCCCCAACACAAACCGCATTGCCGCCGACATCAACGATCGGGCATTGCCCGGCCAATCCTGCGCCATCAGCGAGGCCAGATGCTCGGGTGTCACTTCAGGTTCTGCAATCCCGGCCTGCTCAGCGGCCTGCGCCACATAACGGCGAAAGATGACGGGGATATCCTCGGGCCGTTCTGACAGCGCCGGGATACGCACCCGCATGACGTCCAACCTATAGAACAGATCGGCATTGAATTTGCCCTGTGCAGTAAGGTCAGACAAATCAGCCGTTGCCCCCGCGATGATTCTGGCTTCCGTCCCTTGTTCGATAAGTTCCAGCGCGGCGTATTGCGTGGCATCCGACATCGCCGAGATCTCATCCAGATACAGCGATCCGCCTGCCGCGTCCTTGCAGACACGCAATAAATCATCCGGGTTCAGGCCTGAGGCAGGGCGTTTGACAAATGGCCCCTGTCCAACCGGAGACATCAGATGGACAACTTCAGCGACCTTTGAAACTCCGCTACCCGCTGGCCCGGTAACCAGTACCTCGGCCCGTGTTGGCGCTACGCTCCGCACTCGCTCACGCAAGGCCTCGGCTTGATCTGACAACCCGAACAGCATGCGTGCTGCGGGATCGCCACGCTCAAGTTCGCGCCGTTGCTCGCGTTCCTGCAGAATTTCTGCGCGCGCTGCGAAGGCTCGCTCGAGTACCGCCAATAAGTCCGCTGCTGCACAGGGCTTTTCCAGAAAATCAAATGCTCCCTGCCCCATGGCCTGTACCGCCATCGGGATATCGCCTTCACCTGTCAGCAATACCACCGGAAGCTCAGGATCAACCTCGCGCGCGTATGCGAGCAGATGAAACCCATCCCGCCCCGGCATGCGAATATCTGAGATGATCACACCGCCGAAGTCACGATGAATATGATCCTTTGCGGCCACGAAAGATCCCGCGGTGACCGGTTCATACTCGGCCAATTCGAGGGTTTGCGCCAAGGCCTCACGTACGGCGGCATCATCATCGACCAAAAGCACTTTGCGGATCATGCTGCCTCATCTTCTTCAAAGGGTTCCAGTTCAACCGTGAATTCAGCACCCTCGTCCGTGTTGGCACCGCGAATATCCCCCCCGAAGCTCTGAACCAGACCGTAGGATATCGACAGCCCCAGACCCATCCCCTCGGACGACCCAACCGTTTTTGTGGTGTAGAACGGCTCAAACACGCGGTCGGGATCCTCGATGCCGGGTCCGGTATCCCGCACCGACACGCGAATAGGCTTCCCCCCTGACAGAGTGACCAATATCCTGCGCGTCGGTCGATCGACCATCGCATCCGCTGCATTATTGATTAGGTTCACAAACACCTGTACCAGTCGCACCTCTCCACCCCAAGCAAAGACCGCATCCTTTGGCGGCACCCACTCCAACGCGACATTCTCATCGCGCAGGCGCGCCTCGGTCAATTCTGTGGCAGTGTTCAGAACCTGAACCAGATCAACGCGCCCCATTGGTTCGCTTTCATTTCTCGCAAAGGCCCGCAGGTTCTTGATGATCCGCGCCATGCGTGCGGCCATATCGGAAATGCGGCCCAGATTTTCGCCAGCTCTCTGGCCCTTGCCGCGCTCAAGAAAGGCGGACCCGTTGTCGGCGAACTGCTGAATCGCCATCAAGGGCTGGTTCAATTCATGACTGATGCCAGCCGACATCTTGCCCAAAGCGCTCAACTTACCAGCCTGAACCAAATCGGCCTGCGCTTGTTTGAGCGCGGCCTCCGCCTCCTGCCGCTCGGCAACTTCGTGGCGCAAAGCGCTATTAGCCGCCGTCAAGGCGCGCGTACGTTGCGCGACCCGGCTTTCCAGCACGGTATTTGCCTCTGCAAGTGTCCGACGGCGTTCCGAGGCCAGAAACAACAAAGCACCAAAGGCGAAACAGATCGCCGCAACCGCCGCCGCCTGCAACCCCGCCAACCGACGCGCCGGAGCGACATCAACCAGCATCTCTGCGGTCATCGCAATCACCGGAAGATCGAGCGTTAGATGCAAGGCGCGACGGGGCAGATAGCGACCCCAATCGAGCTTCCACACTTCATATCCCGCAATCCAGGTTGAGGCGAAATCGACATTCTCACCTTCTGGTGACATCAGGCCTTGCTGCCCTTGCCCGCGGCGCCATAGCAGCAGATCCGAACGGTTCGAGATAAAGACAACCCCATCCGTATCAACGAAAAACACCGCATCGGTGCTACCGCGCCAAGTTTGTTCAACGTCCTGCACATCGGCCAGAACCATCAACGCGCCTTGTATCTGCCCCAATTCCCCAAATGCAGGGGCCGCATATGAATAGATGCGATCGCCGCTTGCGTCTTCGACCCCATGCGCGCTGCCCAAGGCACCTTGCATGGCGCGCTCGAAGGCCGGATGTGCGGACATATCGCGCTGCGTCACCGGTTGGGCCGCGACAAGAACCTGACCCTCCGGATTCAGGTACATAACGTTAACGGCAGCGGTTTTGTCTGCCACATCCAGCAGCACCTTTCGGGCGGCCCGTTGCTGTTCTGATGTTTCTAGCTCCTGCAAAGCAGGATGATCCGCCATCAAGGCGGCCACTTCCTGATAGACCTGCATTTGCGTGCTCAGACGGTCGGCGGCCAGTTCCAAATCAGCCTCGGCCTTCTCGCTCAGTTGCGACAGGGCCTGACGATAGCCATAAGTCCAGACCGCCGCTGACAGCAATCCGACCGCGCATAAGAAACCGGCTATGATCCAAAAACGTTGCATATCTAGGGTCTTGCATTCAGCAGCCGCCATGGCAAGTCTGCACCGCATGAAGACGCTGACCCAATCCCCGACCGACCCGGCATTCGTGCAAAACCCATACCCCTTTTATGACAGCGCACGTCAGTCGGGCGATCTGTTCTACTGGAAAGACTACGGCCTTGTCGCGGCTGTCTCGCACAAAGCGGTGCAAATTCTGCTGCGCGATCGGCGCTTCGGGCGTGAAATCCCGGCGGAACTTGCAAAACCCGGCCCAGAGCATCTTGCACCCTGGCTAGAAGTCGAATCCCATTCGATGTTAGAGCTTGAACCCCCGCGTCATACTCGATTGCGTTCTCTGGTACTGCGGGCGTTTACCTCTCGCGCGATCACGGCACTTGAGGGGTCCACTGAACAGTTGTGCCACGATTTGATCAAGCAGTTCCCCGCTGGCCCCTTCGATCTGCTGGAGGCCTATTGCACCCAGGTCCCCGTGATCACGATCTGCCGTCTGCTTGGTGTGCCAGAAGACATGGCACCGCAACTGTTGCAGTGGTCGCACGCCATGGTGGCCATGTATCAGGCAAACCGGACGCGCCAGACCGAAGACGAAGCCGTCCGTGCCACACAAGCCTTTACCACCTATCTCGAAGAATACATCGAAAAACGCCGCACTGACCCGCATGACGATCTGATCACCCGGTTGATCGCGGCAGAGGAAGATGGTGAAAAACTCTCGCGGGACGAGCTGATCACGACCTGCATTTTGTTGCTGAACGCCGGTCACGAAGCCACCGTGCACGCCATCGGCAATGGCGTGAAGACTATGTTGACGACGGGTACACAGCAGTATGTCCTGACGCCCGGCACCATCGACGGCGCAGTCGAGGAAATCCTGCGTTTCGATCCACCACTGCACATGTTCAGACGCTATGCCTATGAAGATATTGAACTCTTCGGTCACCGCTTTGCGCGTGGTGACGAAGTTGCCTTGCTTCTGGGCGCAGCCAATCGCGACCCTGCTGCTTGGTCCCAACCCGATACATTCGACCCAATGCGAGATGTAAGCGCCAATGCTAGCTTTGGTGGTGGCCTTCACTTCTGTGTAGGCGCTCCGCTGGCCCGGCTTGAGATGCGGATCGCCCTGCCCATGCTGTTCCAGCAATGCCCAAAGCTAAAGCTGACGGCAGAGCCGCAATATTCGGACAGCTACCATTTCCACGGGCTGACCAAACTCATGGTAACGGTCTGACTTAATATCCTGTCAAGAAACCCGGAACCGTTCTTCATCTGGCCATAAATATCTTGGGGGAGTCGCCTTCGGGCGGCGGGGGCGGCGCCCCCATTCACGCTTCAAACTATCCGACAGACTTCAATGGCAGCATTGTGGTCGATTTGATCTCTTCCATCGAAAGCAAGGCTGTGACGTTGTGCACCCGTACCTCTGAAATCAACGCCTGATAAAACGCATCATACGCACGCGCGTTCTTGACGCGCACTTTCAGAATGTAATCGATGTCTCCAGCCAAACGGTGCGCTTCCTGAACCTCTGGACGATCGCGCAACGCTTTCAGGAACTTCTGCTGCCACTCAGCCTCATGTTCCGACGTACGGATCAGCACAAAGAATGTGGCCTCAAAGCCCAACGCTTCGGCATCCAGCAATACGGTCTGCTGGCCAATGACCCCTGCCCCCTTCAGCTTGCGAATGCGATTCCAAACCGGCGTCTTGGAGCTCCCTACACGGGCTGCGATTTCGTCAAGCGACTGGCTGGCATCCCGTTGCAGCTCGGCTAGAATTTTCCGATCCGTGTCGTCTATTCGCACCGACATTCCAATTTCCCTTCCAATTCAGAACAAACCTTCTTCCACTCGCCGCAGATAGAACATCTGTTCTTATTTCTTCACGCATATGGCGATTTGGCGGGAATATTTCCTATATTGGCACACAAGTCAATTCAGTCACGAGATGATCCGATGCAGGTCAAACAAACAAATATGCGCATTCACAAACCCGGCGTCGCCCGAGTTGCGCAATACCCGCACAAAGTCTCGGTTTTCAATAAGGAGCTTGCCTGATGGCCCGCGCTTTTACCCCCAAAGTCGTCACCGCCAACGACTTGTTGGAAGGTGATGTGATTTACCAGACCGAAGATGACCGGTGGTCGCGCGAGTTGTCCGATGCCGAACTGATCACGGACGAAGCCCACGCTCAGGTTCGTCTGCTGGATGCCGCGCGTCAGGCCAACAAGATCGTCGGTGCCTATCTTGCCGACGCGGTGGCCGGAGAAAACGGCCCCGAACCCACCCACTTTCGGGAGGATTTCCGCCGGACTGGTCCGTCCAACTATGCCCACGGCAAACAGGAAACCTCCCCGCAGCCTCGGGCCTGATCTCAGGCCATTCTCTCTCCCCTTCAAGGCCCCGGGTCCGGGGCTGCAACTAAGGACAGCTAAACATGTATCGCTACTCCGAGTTCGACACAGCATTTTTGGCAGAACGCAACGCGCAGTTCCGTGCGCAGGTTGAGCGTCGCATTGACGGTTCGCTGACTGAAGACGAATTCAAGCCACTGCGCCTGATGAATGGTCTGTATCTGCAATTGCACGCTTATATGCTGCGGGTCGCTATTCCATATGGCACGCTGTCCAGTGCTCAGATGCGTCAGCTCGCTTTGCTGGCCGAGAAATGGGACAAAGGTTACGGCCATTTTACCACCCGTCAGAACATTCAGTACAACTGGCCGAAGCTGAACGACGTGCCGGATATGCTGGACGCACTGGCCGAGGTTGGCATGCACGCCATCCAGACCTCGGGTAACACCATCCGCAACGTGACCGCCGATCATTTCGCCGGTGCCGCCGCGGATGAGGTCGCTGATCCGCGCCCCTATGCCGAACTGCTGCGCCAGTGGTCAACCGACCACCCTGAATTCCAGTTCATGCCCCGCAAATTCAAGATCGCCATCACCGGCAGCGAGAATGACCGCGCCGTGATCAAGGCGCATGACATCGGCCTGCAACTGGTCGAGCGTGATGGCGTTCTGGGTGCCCGCGTCATCGTTGGCGGTGGTCTGGGCCGTACGCCCATGATCGGCAAAGAGCTATCGGAATTCGTCGCCTTTGACGACCTGCTGGCCTATCTTGAGGCCACCGTTTCCGTGTGGAACCAGATCGGCCGTCGCGACAACAAGTACAAGGCGCGCATCAAGATCACCGTGCACGAGCATGGCATCGACGCCATCCGTGCCAAAGTGAACGAGCGATTCCTGAAGGTTCGCCCGCAATTCAAAGGCGCGGATATGAGCCTGCTGGAAGAAATCAAAGGCCACTTTGCGCCTCCAGCCTTCCGTGATGGTTCGGTTGCCTCGTTCGAGAGTGCCTACACCAACGATCCGGTCTTCCGTTCGTGGGTCGACACCAACATCGCGCCGCACAAAAACGCGGACCACGCGATCGTCACGATCTCGATCAAGAAGCACGGCCAGACGCCGGGCGATGCGACTGCAGAGCAGATGCGCGTGATGGCCGATCTGGCCGAAGAGTTCGCCTACGACGAACTGCGTATCAGCCATGAGCAGAACGTAATCCTGCCGCATGTCCACAAATCCGACCTGCCCGCGATCCACGCAACGCTGAAAGAACACGAGCTGGCCACCGCAAATATCGGCTTGATCAGCGACATTATCGCCTGTCCCGGTATGGATTACTGCGCACTGGCGACGGCACGTTCGATCCCCGTGGCGCAGGAAATCGCGACCCGGTTCGAAGACCTGAAACTGGAGCATGATATCGGCCACCTGAAGATCAAGATCTCGGGCTGCATCAACGCCTGTGGTCACCACCATGTGGGTCACATCGGCATTCTTGGCCTGGACCGCGCTGGCGTCGAAAACTACCAGATCACTCTGGGTGGTGACGGTACCGAATCCGCAGCCATCGGTGATCGTACTGGCCCGGGCTTCGCCTATGACGAGATCGTTCCGGCGGTCGAGCGCATCGTCGACACATATCTGGAGCAGCGCGACAGCGCTGAAGAGACCTTCTTGCAGACCTATCGCCGCGTTGGCATGGCACCGTTCAAAGCGGCGCTCTACCCCGAGGCACAGGCCAATGCCGCTTGACCTGATCCAAACGGAACTGGGGGCTGACCGCGCCGAACTGACCGAAAAGGTCGAGGCGCTGAACGCCCGCTTCCGCCACCACAGTGCCCATGATGTGATGCATGGCGCATTGGACGAGATCGAGGAGCTTGCTCTGGTCTCCAGCTTTGGCGCGGAATCGGTGGTGTTGCTGCATATGGCTGCAGTGGTCGACAAGATGACCCCAGTGCTGTTCGTGGACACCCAAATGCTGTTTGCCGAAACGCTGGAATACCAGCAGGAGGTCAGCGAGCGTCTGGGCCTGCGCAATGTGCAGATCATCCGCGCCGAGGATGAAGATGTTCAGCGCGACGATCCTTATGGCGCGTTGCGTCTGTGTGACACCGATGCCTGCTGTAACCTGCGCAAGACCTTCCCGCTGCAGAAAGCTCTGACTGGGTATTGTGGCTGGATCACTGGGCGCAAACGGTTTCAGTCCGGCACCCGTGCCGCGCTGGACTTTTTCGAGGTCGAGGACGGAACCGGCCGGATCAAGGTCAACCCCTTGGCCCACTGGGCGCCCAACGATGTGCGCGCCTATATGGAAGAAAACAACCTGCCCCGGCATCCGCTGGTGGCCAAAGGATACCCCTCGATCGGCTGTGCGCCCTGCACTTCGCCGGTCAAAGAAGGCGAAGACCCCCGCGCCGGGCGCTGGCGCGATCAGAACAAGGAAGAATGCGGCATCCATTTTGTTGATGGAAAAATGGTGCGCATCGGAGAGAAAACATGAACGTAATCGTAAACGACGAGGGCTTTGCCCCCGATGATTGGACCGATGGCTATGTCACGCTGGACGATGCAGCGAATGACGTGGTTGCACTGGATATCGCCTCGGACACTGACCCCGATGAACTGTTTGACCGGCTGGGCAGCGCCCAGATGGTGCGCGTGGACTTTCCATCCTCAGCGGATGGGCGCGGCTTTACGATCGCGCGCGTTCTGCGTCTGAAAGGTTATACAGGTCGCCTGCGGGCAAAAGGCCATGTTCTTGCAGACCAATACGCCATGGCGCGTCGTAGCGGCTTTGACGAAGTCGAAATTGATGACACCTTGGCGAACCGGCAGCCCGAAGATCAGTGGCTGGCCCGGGCCAATTGGCAGGACAACAACTACCAGGCCCGCCTGCGCGGCTGACCCGCCATCGCCAACCTGTGATACGAAAGGGGCAATCTGCCCCTTTTCCTGACTTGGATCAAAGATTAAACGGAGATGTCGGTTTAGCAGACCGGTAGTGAAACGATGACAGAGATGAAACCCGTGAGTGAAGCAACCGCCGTTAAGGCCCCTGTCCTGCCCGATGCCCAGACCGTGACCGAGGTCAAGCACTGGACCGACCGCCTGTTTTCTTTCAAGGTGTCGCGCCCGGCTTCCTTGCGCTTTCGCTCGGGTGAGTTCGTTATGATCGGCCTACTGGGCGATAATGGCAAACCGCTGTTGCGCGCCTATTCCATCGCCTCGCCTTCATGGGATGAGGAACTGGAATTCTACTCGATCAAAGTGCAAGACGGCCCGCTGACCTCAAAACTGCAGCACATCCAGCCTGGTGATCAGATCATCCTTCGGCCCAAACCCGTCGGCACGCTGGTGCATGACGCATTGCTGCCCGGCAAGCGCATCTGGTTCTTCGCCACCGGCACAGGCTTTGCGCCCTTCGCGTCGCTGCTGCGTGAACCGCAGACCTATGAGGATTATGACGAGGTTATCATCACCCATACCTGCCGCGACGTAGCTGAATTGGATTACGGTCGCGAGTTGATCGAGAGCGTCAAACAGGACGAGTTGCTGGCCGAACTAATTGGTGACGGTTTCGCCGACAAGATTCGCTATTATCCCACCACCACGCGGGAAGAGAGCCCAAAGATGGGCCGTATAACCGAGCTGTTGAAAGACGGCACCGTATTTGCCGATCTGGGCATCGAAGGTGGTATCAAGCCAGATACTGATCGCGCGATGGTTTGTGGCAGCCTTGCCTTCAACCATGACATCAAAGCAATTCTGGAAGAGTTCGGCTTGCGAGAAGGTGCAAATTCCGAACCCAAGGAATTCGTGATTGAAAAGGCATTTGTGGGCTAATGGGGTTTGCCGGTGGGGTTATCGACACCCTAAACCGGCAAAAACTCACGAAATTCATGGAAAATTCATGCGGCTTGCAATTTATGCCGCTTGAAACACCTCTCAGCCCGGTCTAAATTCCGGGCTCGAAATTCTGCAATCATCAAAGGAATGAACCCATAGCCCGCAGACCTCACAACGCGCCGCCACAGCGAGATACCGGCCCGCGCGTCAATGACAAGATCCGTGCTCCCGAAATTCGCCTGATTGGCGCCGAAGGCGAAAATGTCGGGGTGGTTCATCCCGCAAAAGCCATGCAAATGGCCGCCGACGTCGGTCTCGATCTGGTTGAGATTTCGCCCAACGCGAACCCTCCGGTCTGCAAAATCATGGATTTCGGCAAGTTCAAGTACGAACAGCAGAAACGCGAAAGCGAAGCCCGCAAGAAGCAAAAGATCATCGAGGTGAAAGAGGTCAAGTTCCGGCCCAACACCGATACGCATGACTATGACGTCAAGATGCGCAACGTGTTCAAGTTTCTTGAGAACGGCGACAAGGTCAAAGTCACCCTGCGTTTCCGTGGCCGCGAGATGGCGCACCAGAACCTGGGGCGTGAGCTGCTGGAACGTGTGGCCGAAGACGTCAAGGATCTGGGCAAGATCGAGAACATGCCCAAGATGGAAGGCCGTCAGATGATCATGATGATTGGCCCGCTGCCACAGAAGTAGGTTTTCTTTTGTAGAATGACAAAAGCCCCTCCGAAATCGGAGGGGCTTCTTTGTTTTCTGGCTTCTCGCCTAAATCAGATCACCGAGGATATCGCCCGATCCAGCTTGTCTACAAGCTCGACCAGTTGGTCATCTTCGATGATAAAGGGCGGTGCTAGGAGGATATGATCTCCGTTGCGTCCATCACGCGTTCCCGACATCGGGTAACAGATCAATCCCTCGGCCATAGCGGCCTTCTTGATCTTGGCCGCTAGGCCACGCGACGGATCAAACGGAGTTTTCGTATCCCGATCCTCGACCAACTCAATTCCTCGGAATAAGCCGCGGCCCCGTATGTCCCCGAAATTCGGGTGTTGGCCAAACTTGTTTTCCAACATGCTCTGCAATTTGCCCCCCATTACGCCGGCCCGCGCTGGCAGTTCACGAGAAGTAAGTTCCTGTACAACGGCAAGCGCAGCCGCAGTCGCAACCGGATGACCGATATAGGTGTGGCCATGCTGGAAGAAGCCCGATCCATCCCGGATCGCATCATAGATTCGACCCGAACACAGCATCGCTCCGATAGGCTGATACCCAGCCCCCAACCCTTTGGCGATACAAAGAATATCCGGCGTGACATCGTCATGATCACAGGCAAACAAATGCCCGGTACGCCCCATGCCGCACATTACTTCGTCGAGGATCAGAAGAACGCCGTGTTGATCGCAAATTTCACGGATTCGCTTGTAGTACCCCTCGACTGCCGGAACAGCCCCAAGCGTCGCACCAACCACCGGCTCCGCCATGAAAGCCATGACCGTTTCAGGCCCAAGGCGCAGGATTTCTGCCTCCAGCTCATTCGCAACACGCTGACCATATTCAAAACTGCTCTCATCCTCAGGCTTTTCGGCGTACTCATAGCAAGGAGCGATATGAGTCATCTCGATCAGCATCGGTGCAAACTGCGCCCGCCGCCATTCATTGCCACCCGCCGAAAGTGCCCCCAAAGTGTTGCCGTGATAGCTTTGTCGGCGCGCTATGACATGACGGCGTTCAGGCTGGCCGGTTTCCAGATAATACTGCCGCGCCAGTTTGATAGCAGCCTCGGTCGCCTCTGACCCGCCCGAGACAAAATAGACCCGGTCCAGTTCGCCGGGGGAGTGTTTAATCAGCAGATCGGCCAGTGCCTCGGCCGGTGCCGAGGTCATAAAGCCCGTATGCGCAAACGCAATCTGCGCCACCTGATCCTGCACCGCTTTGACCACAGCGGCGTTGGAATGGCCGAGGCATGAAACGGCAGCATCACCACAATCCAGATAGCGACGGCCGGTTGAGTCGATGAGATAACAGCCGTCACCACCAGCGGCCTCAGGCAGTTCCGACTTTGTATGGCGTGGAAATACGTGACTCATGTCGACGTCCTTTTCAGAAGATCAATCAGCGCCGCGACGGATGCGGCATTGTCAGCCCAGGTTTGTCCATCCGGACCGGCAAGGCTGTTCTCAAAACCCACGCGCACATCGCCACCCAACTGCGCGGCCATTTGCAGGCACGCATGCTCCTGCCCTCCAAAGGCACAGACCATCCATGGATCAGCGCTGTGCGGAAACACATCCAGATCATTCGGACTCGATTCCTGCGCCGTGGCATAGCGACCAAGGACAAGCAGACGGTCGACCTGATCCGATTTTACCACCCCTTCAGCCTGCCAATGGGTCAGTAACTCGACGTCAGCGACATCATAGAGGATATGCTGAACACGAGTCCCTTGTTCCGCGCATAGTGCGTAGACCTTTGGCGCAAGTTCGGGCGACCGTGCAATCTCGCGCACCGAAATCGAAGCCCAGTCCGGGCGCACATTTTGCAAACAAGCAAGTTGTGCTTGAACGCCGAAAACGCCAGCAGCTTCTGTCGTAATCTGGATGTCCATGTCAGGGACCGCAGCACGCAGTTCAGCAATGGTTTCACAATACAAACCCGCATCAAGCGAATGCTGACCCGTCTGATCACGAACATGCAGGTGCAGGCCTTGCGCACCTGCCCGATTGCACGTCTTCGCAGCTTTGACGATTTCGTCCGTTGTGATCGGCAGCGCAGGATGATCCCCATGCCCCCGCCGCGCCCCGTTCGGAGCCACCAACACATATGGCCTTCCCGCCATCCTCGAACCAGTCTCTGACATTCCGTCACCTGTTTTGCACGATCCCGAATTAGACACCCTGCCAACGTTTTCAATTTGCATTTTTCATAACATTTGTTTTTCTTACCAAATGCAACACACCTCATCCCAACTGACCGAGCAGCTTCGGCACGAAATCGACACCCTGCCTCAGCAAATGCAAGCCGCAGCGAAATACATCATCGACCACCCTGGCGATTTCGGGCTCGACCCGGTTCGGCTTACCGCCGAAAAGATCGGTGTCAGTTCAAACGTTTTGGTGCGGTTGGCACAACGCATGGGATTCGACAGTTTTGAGTCGTTCAGACGACCCTTTCGCCAAACCCTTGTCACAGACCGAGAAGATCGGCTGGGTCAGGGCTGGCTGGATCGCATGAAATCGGGGGGGCAATTCAGCGCCGCGCAAGCTGGGTTTGCGCAAAACGAACTGAACGTCGTAGCCCGCTCCTTGCGGTTGGCCGATCCTGATTTGATGCAACAGGTCACAGAGTACATGATTGCAGCTAATCGCTGTTTCCTAACCGCGACCCGGGCCAGCTATGCTTTGGCCTACTATCTCCACTATGCGGGTCGGATGGCACACCCAGGATTTCAACTTATCCCGCGACATATGGGATCAGCCATCGATGATTTGCTCGAGGCCGATGAGGCGGACTGCCTTTTCGCTATTACCGTTCACCCCTATTCCTCTGACACTATACAATCCATGCGTTTTGCGCGTAAACGCGGCATGCGCATCGTGCTATTGTCGGATAGCGACGTCATCGCCCCTGGTGTTGACCCTGACATCGTGCTGCCTGTAAGTACCCGCGCGCAACATCACTTTTCCAGCTTCTCCGGAGCGATGGCAGTGCTTGAATGCCTGCTGGGTCATCTCTTTGCCGCAGGGGGATCAGCCGCGCGTGACCGCGTGGAACGCTATCAGACAGCCAGAGAAGACACCGGCGCCTACTGGCGCCCCGCCAAGCTCCCAAGAGTTCGGAAAGAATAAAGAGCCCCGGCTTTCACCGAGGCTCTCAAAGCTGATTAACAATCAGATCAACTGCAAGCTTCGACAGCCCGTTTCGTCATAACAGTGACCAGATGCGCCCGATACTTTTTGCTCCCGTGCAGATCACCAATCATGTTCATCGGATTGATGTGCAGCCCCATCAAAGCGTCCGCGCGGAACTCTTTGTTCAGGGCCTCCTCGGCCTCTGCCCAGCGGAAAACTCCGTCCTCGCTTGCACCGGTTACTGCAACTCGAACGCCATCGGCAAACCGGGCAAGATATACCCCGACCAAAGCAAACCGAGACGCGGGCTGCAAAAACTTCTGATAACTCGCCGCCTGAGGCACGGGGAAACGCACCGAAGTGATAATCTCGCCCTCTTCCAAAGCTGTCGTGAACATGCCCTGAAAGAAGTCATCCGCCGCTATCTGGCGATTATTGGTGACAATGGTCGCGCCTGAACCCAGCACTCCCGCCGGATAACAGGCCGCTGGATCATTGTTGGCAATCGAACCGCCAATAGTGCCACGATTACGCACCGCAGGATCACCGATCTGGCCGGCCAGCGCTGCCAGCGCCGGATAGTTACCAGCAGCTTCAGCGGCCACATTTGCGTGGGTTGTTGCACCGCCTATCGCTACCGAGCCATCATCCTCGACGCAGACCCCTTTCATTTCAGCGATACCATTGACCGAAACCAGCTTGGATGGCGCGGCCAACCGCTGCTTCATTGTGGGGATCAGGGTTTGCCCACCCCCCAATGCCTGCGCATCCTCAACTTCCAACGCAGTAACCGCGTCAGCGATGGTCGAGGGTTTCTCAAACTCGAAATTGTACATTTCGTTCTTCCTTTCCGAAAAGCGCGGATCCGCCCTTCATCTGGCTATAAATATCTGGGGGAGCGGGGGGGGCTGGCCCCTCGCACCCGAACCTCTCAACCATGCATTGCTGTCCAAACACGCGATGGGCTCATCGGCATGTCAATGTGATCAACAGCCTTTCCACCCGAGTTCAGCGCATCCAGAACCGCGTTGACTACCGCAGGCGGCGAGCCAATCGCACCAGCTTCACCGCAGCCCTTCACACCCAACGGGTTGTGCGTACACGGCGTCTGGCTGGAATGGTCGACCGCATAGAACGGCAGATCATCGGCGCGTGGCATCGCGTAATCCATGAAGGATGCGCTCAGCAACTGGCCATTCTCGTCATAGGCGCAGTTTTCCAACAAAGCCTGACCGATACCCTGACCGATGCCGCCATGTACCTGACCATCCACAATCATCGGGTTAACGATGTTGCCAAAGTCATCCGCAGCGGTGAAGGCTTCGATGGTCACCTGTCCAGTCTCGGGATCCACCTCAACCTCGCAGGCATATGCCCCCGCTGGGAAGGTGAAGTTGGCCGGGTCATAAAATGCGGTCTCCTCCAGCCCCGGCTCAACCTCCAATGGGAAGTTGTGCGGTACATAGGCTGTCAGAGTCACATCACCCCAGGCCACCGACTTGTCAGTGCCCGCGACGCTGAACTGACCGTCCTTCAGCTCGATATCGGCCTCGGACGCCTCGAGCAGGTGTGCCGCGATCTTCTTGGCCTTGTCGATCACCTTTTCGGTCGCCTTAACCATGGCCGAACCACAGACCGCCAGCGAGCGTGAGCCATAAGTGCCCATGCCGAACGGGATCTTCGAGGTGTCGCCATGCACAATCTCGACCATCGACTCGTCGATGCCGATCATGTCGGCCACAACCTGCGGGAAAGCAGTCTCATGCCCCTGCCCGTGGCTATGTGCACCAACCATCACACTGATGGAACCGGTGGCGTTTACCCGCACCGTGGCAGCATCATAAAGACCCGCCCGGGCCCCCAGCATGCCGACGATGTTCGAGGGCGCGATGCCGCAGGCCTCGATATAGCAATTGACGCCTAGACCACGCAGCTTGCCATTGGCCTCGCTTTCCGCCCGCCGCGCGGCAAAGCCAGCCAAATCAGCAGCAGCCTCAAGCTTATCCATCGTCCCGTTGTAATCCCCGGTGTCGTAGGTCAGCGCCACCGGTGTGTCATACGGAAACTGGGTGATGAAATTCTGGCGACGCAGGGCGATCGGATCGACACCCAGTTCACGCGCTGCCTTGTCGATGACGCGCTCCAACTGATAGGTTGCCTCTGGCCGACCCGCACCGCGATAAGCGTCCACCGGCACTGTGTTGGTGAACATTGCCTTCACATTCACCTGAATGACCGGCGTTTTGTAGTTGCCCGCCATCAGAGTGCCATGCAGCCAAGTCGGAACCGAGCTTGAGAAGGTCGACAGATACGCGCCCAGATTGGCGTAGGTGTTAGTGCGAAGGCCTGTGAAGTTATTGTCCGCGTCCAAAGCGAGCTCAATCGTGCTGACGTGGTCGCGGCCCTGCGCATCCGACATAAACGCCTCGGACCGGCTGGCGGTCCATTTGACCGGGCGGTTGCAGGCCTTGGCAGCGAATGTACAGAACGCCTCTTCCGCGTAGTGGAAAATCTTCGTGCCAAATCCACCACCAACATCAGGCGCTACGACACGCACTTTGTGTTCAGGCAAGCCCAGAACAAATGCGCACATAAGCAAGCGGATCACATGCGGGTTCTGTGAAGTGGTGTAGAGCGTGTACTCATCCGTACCCCGGCTGTACTCGGCCACCGCAACGCGCGGCTCCATCGGGTTTGCGACCAGACGGTTATTGATCAGGTCCAGAGTGGTGACATGGGCCGCGTTGGCAAAAACCTCATTGACCTTGTCATTGTCTTCTTCGCCTAGATGCCAGTCATAGCAGATGTTGTTCTTCAGATCCTCATGGATAAGCGTAGCGCCATCCTGCGCTGCGGCTTTCATATCCAGCACGGCGGGGAGCTCTTCGATATCCACTTCAATCGCTTCCGCCGCATCGCGGGCGAGTTCAAGGCTGTCTGCGACAACGGCAGCGATGGGATCGCCTACATGTCGGACCTTGCCTTGCGCCAGAATGGGATGCGGTGGTTCCTGCATCGGGGCGCCATGACGGTCGGTTACTTCCCAGCCGCAAGGCATTCCGCCCACACCTTCAAAGTCCTTGCCGGTGAACACCTTCACAACACCCTGCATACCCTCGGCGGCAGATGTGTCGATGTTGGTGATCCGGCCATGCGCGATGTCGGACCGTAGGAAATGCACATAGGCCTGGCCATGTACGTTGATGTCGTCGGTGTAATTGCCTGCTCCGGTCAGAAAGCGTACGTCCTCGCGCCGCTTGGAACTGGCTCCGATGCCACTGTCTTTGGGCATTGCTTGTTCTCCTCCGTGGAAAAGAATTTTCGTCGAAAATTCTTAACCGCCTCACTCGGCGGCGATGCTGGAAACGTCTTGACCCGATGCGGCCATGATTGCCTTGACGATGTTGTGGTAGCCTGTGCACCGGCATAGGTTACCCTCAAGGTACTTGCGAATTTCGCCTTCGGTCGGGCGCGGGTTATCCTTGAGCAATGCTGCAGCGCTCATCACCATGCCCGGAGTGCAAAATCCACATTGCAGCCCGTGATGATCCTGAAAGGCCTGTTGGATCACGTTCAGCGTGCCATCTTCGGCCGCCTGCCCCTCGATCGTGCCCACATCCGCGCCGTCTGCTTCCAGCGCCAGCATGTTGCAGGATTTGACCGCCTCACCATTCACGTGCACCACGCACGCGCCACATTGAGCCGTGTCGCAGCCAATATGTGTGCCTGTCAAATTCAGGTGGTCGCGTAGAAATCCGGATAATAGAGTCCGCCCTTCAACATCACCGCTGACGGCAACGCCGTTCACGGTCATTGAGACCTTGGTCATAAGATCCTCCCCTTTTTTGGCTTATTTGCTAAGCCAGAGTTAAACACGGTAAATTTCGTTTGAGAACAAAAATATTTGCCTGATTTTTCCGCAGTTTCGCTGATCAGCCTTCTAACAATGATGCGTCCACCAAACAGGGCAAAATTGCCGTTGCGTCATTTACTCTTGGCAGCGCGGGGCTGTGGTCGCGTCGGGATTTCTTTTAGCAGCCCACCGACACCCATCCCCGCGATGTCCGCGCCCGTTGTTTCGATTCCGCAAGCAACACGGGACAAGACCCAATCCGCCCCGTTCAATGCTGGTGAGCGCGCGCATCCGGGCAAACCGATGATGGGGCGCCCGCCGGAAGACCCCAAAAACAACAGGTTCCCCGGATCGACCGGCATTCCAAACCGGTCGACGATACCCCCCGCCGCCCGCACAGAAGCAGGCGCCACATCATCTTTATCCGACGTGGCCGATCCGGTCAGGATCATGACGATCTCACCCCGAATGGTCGAAATCGATGCTGTTAAGTCGCCCATCCGATGCGGCACCACCTGAACATCTGACAGATTCATACCCAAAGACTCAACCCGGCTACGGATAGCAGCGATACCTTTTTCATTAGATGGCCCGCCAGCAATGTCGGTAACGATGAGACCCGCATTTTCGTATTTGGGCACCGATAAGCGAATAGCGTCCTGCGCATGACGGGCCGCACTCTCAACGTCGGATCGAGGTACGGCATAAGAAATCACCTTGATCGTCGCGACCATGCCGCCAGCCGCCATCTGCTGATATTGCGGCACCGTGGCAACCGTGATCATCGGGTTGACCTGATTGAACTTTTGCAAGGCATCGGTATCCAGCACCGCGACGCCTGGTCCATTCGCTAAAAGATTCACCCGGCCTGTAAAGGCTTCGGTGACACGCAGATTTGCCTGTGTGGGACTTGGCGCAAGCGCTTCTGCCAGCAGCGCTGCGGCTTCGTCCTCATGGCAATCACCTTGCTCCAGTCTGGCGACTGTGACCTCGGTCAGACCGGCTTGGTGCAACTCGGCTATGTGCTCGGACGAAAGCGTTATACCTTTCCTAAGCTTGCGGTTTCCCGCTTTGACGGAATGGGCCAATATCGCGCCGTTGGCGTCGGAAACGGGTACCGGACCAAACTTCACGCTCTGCCTCGCAGGACCGCCGTCATCTGCGCAAGGATCGCAACGGCTATCTCAGACGGTCCAGCCGCCCCGATATCAAGCCCAACAGGTCCGTGAATCAGTGAAATCTGGTCATCGTTGAACCCGGCCTGCTTCATCCGCTCCACGCGTTTGGCATGTGTGCGCTTAGATCCGAGTGCGCCGATGTAGAACACATCGGCCGCCAAACCGGCCTGAAGCGCGGGGTCATCAAGTTTGGGGTCGTGGGTCAGCAACACAAGCGCCGTGCGCGAGTCGAGACCCAGCTTTGATACAGCCTCATCCGGCCAATCCGTAAGGATGGTTTCTCCGGGAAAACGTGCGTCCGATGCGAAGGCCTCGCGCGGATCTATAATCGCCGGGTCATAACCCGCGATCCGGGCCATCGGCACCAGAGCTTGGGCGATGTGCACCGCTCCCACCACTATCAACCGTAACGGTGGGTTGTGGACAGCGACAAAGGTCTGCCCATCCTCTTCGAACCCGGACCTGTCCATACGCAAGCGTTCGGAATAGGCATTATGGCGCAACGCGCGCTGGCCCGTCTCGACATTGACTTCATAGGCCAAGGGTTCGCGCCGCGCCCGTGCCGCGACCAGTTCGGCCAGCATTGGTTCGGGCAGGACCTTGCCGACCGGTTCAACCAAAACCCTGATCGTACCGCCGCAGGCCAGACCGACGGCAAACGCATCCTCGTCGCTTACGCCGAACTCTAGCAGCCTTGCCTCGCCTTCCTCTATGGCTTCCAGCGCTTCGACGATCACAGCACCTTCGACGCAACCACCAGAAACCGAGCCTTCGATCCGACCATCGCCCGCGATGACCAACTGCGCGCCTACACGGCGCGGCGCGCTGCCCCAGGTCTCAACCACAGTGGCCAAAGCCGCGCCCTTCCCGGCGCGATACCATTTTAGTGCGGTTTCCGGGCTGCTATCGAATCGTTCCATTTAGACCTCCGGCCTTGCTTGGGTTCAACATAGTCAGCTTTGGAGCAATGAAAAGCGCTCAGCGGGTTGATCTTGTGGCGCTAACAAGCCGATTTTGAACTCACATTCGCAAATTGTTGAATGTTGGAAGGCGTCATTCTAGCCTGCATGCGATTCCGGGGCCTATTCGGGATCGTCCCAACATATTTCATAGCGGAGACAAACAGTTGAAACGCATTCTTACACTCGGAGCAGCGATCGGCCTGTTGACTGCCAGCACCGGCTGGGCTGACACATTTCTGAAATACGGTGAGGTCGAAGGCTGGAAGGTTTTCATCGATCAGGACAAGAAATCCTGCCTTATCGAAGCGGTTGATGACGCTGAAAATGTCGTACAGATGGGCCTGACCGAAGATCGCGGCGTTGGCTATGTGGGCGTCTTCACCAAAGCCGAGACCAACATCAAGAAAGGCGAGAAAGAGGCCGTCGCCATCCTGATCGGAGACAATATCTATGTTGGTGAGGCCACCGGCATGAAGGGGAACATCACCAAGGGTTATTCGGGCGGTTATGTCCTGTCGGACGACCCTCAGTTCGCGGATGACCTTGCCAAGAAGAAGGTAATGGTCGTGTTCCCGGAAAAAGAGTTCGCCTTCACCGTCGATCTGACCGGCACTTACAAAGCCATGGAGATGGCACGGAAGTGCAATGAAGAGCAGCTTTCGTAACAGCTAGTCGGAAAGCGCGGACATCAGCCGCGCTTTCTGCCCCTGATCATCTGGCTGTGAAATCACGGCGGCCAGATCTTCCAGCGACGCAATCGAATGCCCGGCGCGGAAGCTGTCGACATGTGGAAGCATCGTTGCAACGCCTTGCGCTTTCGGTGCGAAGCCGTCCCAACGCAGCAGCGGATTCAGCCAGATCAATCGGCGGGATGACAGATGCAGGCGCTCGATTTCTTTTTCCAACAAGTCAGGATCGCCACGTTCCAATCCATCGGTGATCAACAACACGACCGCCCCCTGCCCCATGACGCGCCGCGACCAGTCGCGATTGAACTGATGCAGGCATTCTCCGATCCGGGTTCCGCCTTCCCAGTCCTGCGCCTCGGCCCCAGCAGCGGCCAGCGCTGCATCGACATCACGTTGATGCAGATGGCGGGTGATGTTGGTCAGGCGTGTGCCAAACGTGAAGGCGTGCACTTTGGCCCAACCTGCGCCTTTGGCATTCGAAACCGCGTGTAGAAAGTGCAGAATGATGCGACTGTATTGGCTCATCGACCCGGAGATATCGCACAACGCAACCAAATTCGGCCACCGAGGTTTGGGTTGCAAGTGCGCGATATCGCGTAGTTCGCCACCCTGCCGCATCGCTGACCTAAGTGTCCGAGCGCGATCAATGCGGTGACCGAGGTGACTGGCCTGACCTCGGCGAGACTCGATGGGTTTGACCGGTAAGTTCAGGCGCGACAGCATGCGTTTGGCCTGGGCGATCTCGGATGTACTCATCTGTTCGAAATCAAGGTTGCGCAAGCGTTCTTCGGATGACGCGGTTTGGGTCGCGTTGATCTCGATCTCGCTTTCCTCTTGTTGCTCGGTTGATTCTGGCAAGTCGCGTTCGACGCCATCCAACAACGCCTCAGCCGCGCGCTTTTCAGCCGCATCCGCTTTGCGCTCCTCCTGAACACCGCGAATGGCGGGCAACATCATGGACATCATATGTTCTAGATACCGCGGATCGCGCCAATAAAGGCGGAAGACTTGAGCAAAAACCGTTCGATGTTCCGGCCGGTTCACGAAACAGGCATGCAGCGTCCAGTAGAAATCTCTTTTCTCAGTGAACCCCGCAGCCTGCACGGCGCGGATCGCGTCAACCACGCGCCCAGTTCCTATCGGCAGTCCGGCCTTGCGCAAAGCGCGCGCAAAATGGGTGATGTTCTGGGCCAGTTTGGGATTGTCCGGGATATCGAGTGGGAGTTGTTCGGCCATCAAACCCCCAAAGTATTTTCGAGCATATGAAGCATCAAGCTGGTTCGAGATCGGCTTTCGCCTGATCGAGAATGCGTTTGGCCTCGGACCCCTGCAACTTTTGGATGTCGTCCTGGTATTTCAGGATGGCGCCCAACGTATCGCCGATCACTTCGGGACTAAGGTTGATAACGTCCAGCGCCAGCAGGCACTTGGCCCAATCGATAGTCTCGGCCACCCCCGGTTTCTTGAACAAATCTTCAGTGCGCAAGCGCTGAACAAAGGCGACCACCTCACGGCTCAGCGCTTCTGCCGCTTCGGGAGCCCGTGCGTGCAGGATTTCGATCTCGCGCGCAAAGTCAGGGTAATCAACCCAATGATACAGGCAGCGGCGTTTCAGCGCGTCGTGTACTTCGCGCGTGCGGTTCGAGGTGACGATCACGATCGGCGGTTCAGGCGCTTTGACAGTACCTAACTCAGGGATCGTTACCTGAAAGTCACTGAGCGCCTCCAGCAAGAAAGCCTCAAAGGGTTCGTCGGTCCGGTCCAATTCGTCAATTAGCAATACAGGTGCCCCATTGGCATCCGGACGCATGGCCTGCAGCAAGGGGCGTTCGATCAGATAATCATCCGAGAACAGCTCGGTCTGCAACGCGCCTCGGTCCGCCCCACCCGACGCTTCTGCGGTTCGGATTGCCACCATCTGGGCGGGGAAATTCCACTCATACACAGCGGAAGAGGCATCAAGGCCTTCGTAGCACTGCAACCTGATCAAGCGCCGCCCCAATCCTGTGGCGAGTGCCTTAGCGATCTCAGTCTTGCCGACGCCCGCCTCGCCTTCCAGAAATAGAGGTCGACCAAGTTTCAGCGAAAGAAACACAACCGTCGCCAAAGCCCGGCCACAGACATAACCCTCAGAGCCCAAAAGCTCTTGCACGGCATCGATGGAGTTTGGCTGTGTCATGAGTTCCCCTTTTTCCTGCGCCCCAACAGGTCATGACCACAACCAGAGGTCAAGACCACCATCCGTCAGTGACTTACGGCGATCTGTCTCATCGGCAAGGGCAAGAGGGTCTTTCACCACCCAAGCGGCTGTGTTAGCCGGGGGCCATGACCCAATCCCTGACGATCCGCCGCCCCGATGACTGGCATTTGCATCTGCGCGATGGCGCGATGCTGCAAGCCGTCTTGCCTGAAACCGCGCGCCATTTTGCCCGTGCCATCATCATGCCGAATCTGGTTCCGCCCGTTGTCAAAGGTGACGACGCAGCAGCTTATCGGGACCGCATCCTTGCTGCTCTGCCTGAGGATATGACGTTTGAGCCGCTGATGACGCTCTACCTGACCGAAGACACGGACCCGGCGGATGTGGCCGCCGCACATGCAAGCGGGCTGGTCAAGGCAGTCAAACTGTACCCGGCTGGGGCAACAACCAACTCGTCTTCTGGCGTTCGCGATTTCGACAAGGTACGCCCGGTGCTGGAGAAGATGGCCGAGATCGGTCTGCCGCTATGTGTGCACGGCGAAGTCACGGATGCCGAGATCGATATATTCGATCGCGAGGCGGTGTTCATCGACCGCGTTCTTGATCCGATTCGCAAAGCAACACCCGGACTGCGCGTGGTGATGGAGCACATCACGACGTCAAACGGCGTGGATTACGTCAAGGCGAATGATAAAGATTTGGGTGCGACGATTACAACGCATCACCTGATCATCAACCGCAACCACATCCTGGTGGGCGGTATCAAGCCGCATTATTACTGCTTGCCGGTCGCCAAACGCGAAGAGCATCGGCTGACACTGCTGACCGCCGCGACATCGGGCGATGCGCGTTTCTTCTTGGGCACAGACAGCGCGCCGCACACGGATGCAAACAAGGAAATGGCCTGTGGCTGCGCCGGCTGTTTCACTGCAACTAATACAATGTCACTACTGGCCGAAATGTTCGAGCGCGCAGATGCGTTGGACAAGCTAGAGGCGTTCGCGTCACTCAACGGCCCGGCCTTCTATCGCCTGCCAGTGAACGAAGAGACCATCACGCTGACCAAAGGCGATGAGGTCGTCTATCCGGCCAAAATCGAAAGCGGCGACGGCCCCGTGACCGTATTCGATCCGGGCTTTCCACTGCATTGGCGCGTCGCTTAATCAGTTAGCCTTTCAGCCAAATCCGCTGCGCGCCCGCCGGTGCGCAGCATCGACCAGATGGCGTCCGCCTCATCCCCCCCGATCAGCTTCGCCGCTTTCTCCCTGACGCGATCTTCGCGATCCGATAGAGACATCGGAGCCAGCAGATCATGGCTGGCCTCGCGGCGCGCGCCGTCCCGGCGTAACAGGGACAGATGGGCTTGTGTCTCGGATAGACTCTCATCCGCCTCGACCGTGATCCGGTCCCTTAAGGATTGCAGTCTTGGATCAGCACAAATCTTGTCGGAATAGCTCCCTGGCAGAGCTGTATCGTAGCCCATTGCCTGCATTGCGATCACGGTACGATAGGAAAACTTCGCTCCTAACCCACTGGTCGGCTGCAGTTGATTGCACACACTCATCCAGCGGGGGTGGGTTTTGATCTTGATCTCGGCCACCTCGGGCTCGGCGATGTCGAGATCGCGCGCAGCCTCAAGCGCCGCGTGCAGGCCATGGCAGCAAGCGTGGAATTTGTGTCTGATGCTTTCGAACAGCCACTCGTCCCCCAAACCATCAAGCGCAGCAGCTAAATCGTCAGCCCCCAAATGTGTCGCCCCAAACCCAAACGGGCCTTCCAATGCGTCAGCACCGGGTTGAAAGCCGTTGCGGATCAACTGGGCGGCCTCAACACCGTTCGAGGCTGCAAGCCCAGCGTTATAGGGTTTACCCATTGTCCCAAACTGTGATTTCTGCCCTGAGGCCCGGGTCGCGGTTAGCCCCAACAGGTCACGCATCTGCTTTACGTCAAATGCCATAATCCGACCCGCAGCCACCGCAGCCCCAAACGCGCCAGCCGTGGCTGTTTGGTGAAAACCAGCCTGATAATGACCACGACCAAGCCACAAACCGATGCGGATCGATAACTCCATTCCCACTAGCGCTGCCTCAAGCAGATCGACCAGAGGTCGGTCTTCCCACGCCGCAAGAGCAAGGGCTGCAGGAAAAACAGCAACCGATGGATGACCGATATGAGCGAAATGCGTGTCGTCATAATCAAGCGCATGAGAAATGGTACCATTCACCAGCGCCGCTGCGCGTAGCGGCGCATCACCGCCTCCGAACAAACGCGCCTGTGCGGCACCGCTCTCGGAAAGAACCATCTGACGTATGATGCGGGAAACCGGCTCATCTGCGCCTGCCCGCCCCACAGCAAGCCAGTCCAACGCGGATAGAGATGTCACAATACGAGCCTGCGCCGTGGTCGACACAGAACCAGCAGCAAACTCGGCAAGGGCATTTGTCAAATCGGTCATGTGGCGCAGTCTAGCGCGCGCCGCTCGGGCGTAAAGCCTCAGCCGTACAGGACGGCAGCACGTTGTTCAAATGCTCGGACGATACGGTGCATGGCTTCGTTGAAAACCACGCCAATGATTCCTTGCAGAACCGCGTTCTTGAATTCGAAATCAACGTGGAACGAGACGTTGCAGCCATCATCCGTATCTTCGAACTCCCAATCCGAGCGCATATATTTGAAGGGGCCGTCCAGATACTCGGTATCGATCCGTTTAAGCTCATCAAATAGCGTGACCCGACTGCCAAAGCGTTCGCGGAACACCTTGAATGAAATCACCAGATCCGCCTCCATCACCTTGCCATCTCCGGCTTGATAGGTCCGACGAATGCGGGCCGCCGCGCACCATGGCAGGAACTCGGGGTATTTCGCCACATCCGCGACCAGATCATACATCTGCTGAGCGGTGTAAGGCAGCGGGCGGGTCTCGGAATGGGTTGGCATGATATCCGGGATTAACTGGTGACAATGGCGCGTGATTTCGTATGTTGCGCGCCAAAGATCAAGGGGGCAGCGATGAGCCAGCGCGCATATGTGATAGATGAGATGATCTCGGCCAAGGCAATTGCTGCCCGGATCGAAGAGCTTTGCCGCGAAATAACGGCTGAATTCGGCGGCACCGACAAGCTGGTCGTTGTCGGCCTGCTGCGCGGCAGCTTCGTCTTTATCGCTGATCTGGTGCGTGAGCTGGACCTGCCCATCGAGGTCGATTTTCTTGAGGCATCATCCTACGGAGACTCGATGGAAAGCAGTCGAGAAGTTCGTATTCTTAAGGACTTACGCGGCGCTATTGAAGGGCGCGATGTTTTGGTGGTCGAGGATATCGTGGATACTGGCCATACCCTGAACCACGTCTCCAAGCTGCTCCGCACCCGCAAGCCGCACCGGTTGAAATCCATCGCCCTTCTGGACAAACCCAGCCGGCGCGAGGTTGATTTCCGCTCGGACTGGATCGGGTTTGAAATCCCTGATGAATTTGTCGTGGGTTATGGCATCGACTATGCGCAGCGCAATCGCAACCTGCCGTTTATCGGCAAGGTTCGATTTGTCGAAGATCAGGACTGATGAGTCTGCGCCACTTTGTTCGCATGTCAAAATGGGGGCGAAACCCGCCCTCGGAACGGCGCGTGAAACTGGTGTTTGGCGCAATCCTTATCTGCCTGATGATTGCCGGAATTGAATATTTGGGGTGGTGGCCCGAATGGGCAGAAAGCCAGCCCAGAAAACTCAGGCCTTGAGCGTTTGTTCGATAGCAGCCAGAAAAATATCTGTCCCGATCGGGATCAAAGCATCCGGGAAATCATAGTCGGGGTTGTGTAGCTGCGGATGATCCCGCCCCGCGCCTAGCCAGAACATGGCGCTTTTGGCGCCTTTTCCGAACTGCCCGAAATCTTCCGAAAACCTTTGTGGGGTCGCAACCAGCTTGCAAGGAATGTCGCGGCTTTGGCAGGCCTCTGACAGGATCTGCACGGCTTCGCCCGCATTTGTGCAAGCTTCAAACACATCGTCATAGGTGATTTCAACACCTAAACCCTGTGCCTGAGCACGTGTAGCCACCAGCTGTTCTGCGTCGCGGATCAGGCTTGCCATCCGGCTGTCCGAGACCGTGCGCAGGGTCACCCACAGTTCGGCCTGACCGGGTGCGATACCAAAAGTGGCCTCACCCAGCCTAGCATGGGTTACCGTTGTCAGCGCATATTCTGCATCCAGCGCCCCACCCTGCCCCAGAATGGCCAAAGCAGGCATAAGCTCTGCCAACGCACCGGCTGGCGACACTCCATCCTGAGGGGCCGCCGCGTGAGAGGTTTTGCCCGTCAAAACAATTCGCATCCCACGCGAGGCGCAATTCGCCGGACCCGAGCAAAGCTCAACCCCGCCCAATTCCAAACCCGGCAAATTGTGCAAAGAAAACACATAGTCCGGAGCGATATCCGCAAACTTGGGATCAGCACGATAGGCAATCGCACCTTGACCGGTTTCTTCGGCGGGTTGAAAAATCAGAACCACCCGCCCATTGGTCGGACGCTTGTCCCCCAATACAAAGGCAACACCAAGCACCATCGCCATATGGCCATCATGCCCGCAAAGATGCCCCTTTCCGGGATGTTGCGACGCGTATCGGGCACTTGAGATTTCCTGGATCGGTAAACCGTCCAATTCACACCGGATTCCGATGGTTGGTCCGGGCTGTCCGCTATCATAAACCGCCGCGACACCGTGGCCACCGATACCTGTCAGAACCGCATCAGGATCACACGCCTGAAGCAAGTTCGAGATACTCGTCGCGGTTCCACGTTCCTCGCCCGATATCTCAGGCACTTGATGCAGTTCATGGCGCTTTTCGGTAAGCCAGGATTGAAGTTCGGGTTTCACCTCTGGTTCAACTTCTTTTGTCGAGCTTCGCGCAAACGGGCGAAATCATCGCCCGCATGGTAAGACGACCGGGTCAAAGGAGTTGCCGAGACCATAAGGAAACCTTTTCCGAACGCAGCTTTTTCATAGGCCGCAAACTCTTCGGGTGTAACAAAGCGGTCAATGCCATGATGCTTGGGTGTTGGCTGCAGATACTGGCCGATAGTCAGAAAATCGATATCCGCCGCGCGCATGTCATCCATGACCTGACGAACTTGCTGCTCGTCCTCGCCCAGTCCGACCATTATGCCGGATTTGGTGAAAATGGACGGGTCCATCTCTTTGACCCGCTGCAGCAAGCGCAATGAGTGGAAATATCGCGCACCGGGACGCACCTGAGGATATAGGCCCGGCACCGTTTCAAGATTGTGATTGAACACATCTGGCTTGGCCTCGACAACAATCTCAAGCACCGAGGGATCGCATTTCAGGAAATCCGGCGTCAGAATCTCGATCGTAGTCTTGGGCGAGCGGTGTCGCACCGCACGGATGGTCTGTGCAAAGTGATCGGCGCCTCCATCGAGCAGGTCATCCCGGTCCACGGATGTGATGACCACATGGTTCAAGCCCAGCTTCTGCACCGCATGCGCCACGCGACCCGGTTCAAATGCATCCAGAGTATCCGGCTTACCGGTCGCGATGTTGCAGAATGTACAGCCGCGCGTGCAAATCTCGCCCATGATCATCATGGTCGCGTGACCCTGGCTCCAGCACTCACCTACATTCGGGCATCCGGCTTCTTCGCAGACAGTGACCAGATTGTTGTCACGCATGATCTTATGCGTCTCGGCATAGCCCTTGCCACCCGGCGCTTTGACCCGAATCCAGTTCGGTTTGCGCGGAGCCGCATTGTCAGGTCGATGCGCCTTTTCGGGGTGTCTTTGCTCGGGTATTTTCAGATCACGCACGGCTGGCTTTCCTGACTTTGGGTCAATTTTCTTTGTTCATAACATAGACCGACTCATTTGGTTACACCAGCGGCGCATAGCCGCTATGCGGCACGTCTACGTGCGTGCAGCGAAAGTGACCACGCACATCATTTTACGCATTACTTATAATGCTTTATCGCCATCAAAGACATTATGCATTTGCAGCATATATATCATTGAAGCCGAGTTAGAATCATTTTAACTCTCGCGGCAAACATATGTGAATCACAGGAGTTTGATGATGAAAACCGGTGCAAAACTGCCTGACGTAACCTTCCACACCCGTGTCCGTGATGACGCCGTCGAAGGCCCCAACCCGTTCCGTTGGGAAGACAAGACAACTGCGGATTATTTTGCAGGCAAGCGCGTTATCCTGTTCTCGCTGCCCGGCGCATTCACCCCGACATGCTCAACCTATCAATTGCCTGGTTTCGAAAAAGGCCACGGCGATTTTGCGGCCAAAGGCATCGATGCAATCTACTGCATGTCCGTCAACGACAGCTTCGTCATGAACAAATGGGCCGCCGATCAGGGTCTTGAAAACGTCAAGGTCATTCCTGATGGGTCCGGTGAGTTCACGCGTAAAATGGGCATGCTGGTCGACAAGGACAATCTGGGCTTTGGCATGCGCTCGTGGCGTTACGCAGCCATCGTCAACGATGGCGTTGTGGAGGCATGGTTCGAAGAGCCCGGCCTGATGGATAACTGCCCCGAAGACCCTTACGGCGTGTCGTCCCCGGAAAACCTAATGAAGCATCTGGACGAAGCCCGCGAACCGGCGCTGGCATAATCCTGTCATGCCCTACTTTGAAAGGCCCGCCATTTCGGCGGGCCTTTTTCGTTAGGTTCGAGTTTTAGCTACCACGTCTTCACCGACCTTCCGGATTACTTGCGCCAATCGATCGAACCACTCCTCTGCTCCGGTCGAGCTGCGACGCACCAGGCCAATGGTCCTCGCCGGTTGCGGCGCACCAAATCGCAACAATCGCAGACCAGGGACTGCATCCGTCTCGGCCTGCGCCGCAAGTTCAGGCATTAACGTCAGGCCAAACCCTTCGGCGACCAAACGCGACAACGTGGCAAGTGAGGACGCACCCATATTAATTTGGCCGCTGGTACGATCCTGACCGCAAACTTCTAGCGCCTGATCTGTCAGGCAGTGCCCGTCTTCCAACAGCATCAATTGCGCTGTCTTCAAGTCCACAGGCCGCAACTCTTCCGGGCTGATGGTCAATCGATTCATGCGAGTCTGACTTCCTGCCAGCAAGAACCGATCTTCGAACAGTGGCTCTTCGTGGAAAGTTCCATTTCCCAAGGGTAGCGCCAGTACGGCGGCATCTATTTCGCCCAAGCCCAACATTGATAGTAGCCGCTCGGTCCGGGCCTCGCGAATCTGAACCCGTAACGAGACATCCGCAGCCCGCAACCCAGCCAGCACCCCCGGCAGCAAATAAGGTGCAACTGTAGGAATAATCCCGATCGACAGGGACCTATGGCCACCCGAATGGTCGCGTGCAAACCGGTCCAACCGTTCGGCCGCGTTCAGGACATGTTGGGCATAGTCCAAAACGTCTCGACCAAGTGGTGTCAACAGGATGTCGCGGGCCTGCCGTTCGAACAACGGCCCACCGATCGAGTCTTCCAGTGACTTGATTTGAACTGAAAGCGCAGGCTGCGAAACATGGCAGACCTGCGCGGCACGGCCAAAGTTACGCTGTTCGGCGACGGCCTGGAAATATTGCAGCTGGCGGAAGGTGAAATTCATAACCCCTGACTATCATTTGGGGTCATTTCCGCAAGGCCGGTATATGGCTGTATGAATCGTTCAGCCGATCATCCGATCCCGCTCGGTCTGGTCCTCGTAGTGGCGCTTCAGCCTTTGCAACGCGATCCGCAGAACGATCTTGCCTGATCGCGCAGACCAGCCCATCCGCTTTTCAGCCAGCTCAAGCCCTTCTAGATAGCAACAACAGCGCAGCGCGACGTCGCTCAAACCCGGCCCAAGGTCAGACAGCGCGCGGGCCACACGATCCCTGGCACCAGAAGGTCCTCGCCCCACATGGCTGTCCGAGGCAAAGTCACCGCGTCCACCGCCTGTCAGAAAGCGATCCCAATTTTGTGTGACCTGAGGTCCGATCTGGGCCAGTTCGAAATCCTCACGCAAGCGCTCGCCCGCGCTCACCAGAGTTTCATCCAGAAACAGCTTGCCATCCCGGTCGCGGCGGCGCGCCAAAGCGATCAGCGGGCTTTCCACAGTGCTGTAACGGACGCGAGGCTGTGATGGCGCCCTTGCACCCGCAGTTGCGGGTTTGAATGCGGCCTGCGCTTCCGCCATGCCAAATTCATTCTGCGTGCGCGCTCGATTTTCGGCCTCGGCAATCAAATGACTTAGCGCAGCCCTGCCCGGGGTTGAAATCCGGTAGCGCGAGATTCGACCCGGACTATCGCATGAAATCCAATCATTCAGCGCCAGAGCCTGCGCGATCCGGCAATCTACAACTGCTGTTTTGGTAGTTCCTCCTTTGCCGTTGTCCCGAACCACAACAGCCTTGTCCATATCCTCGGCCACGGCAAGCACGGCACCGGATTCACACATGCGCCTCAGTACACGCAGCGACTCGCGCTCGAATTCGTCGTCTTGGGCTTCGGGCCGTCCTGCCTCAGACGTCACGATTGCAAATGAAGAACCTGTGCGCTCCATTGGCGCAAAGTGTGACTGGGCCAGAGAATGCAGAGCTGCATCCACCAAAGGATCGTCCCTGCGCATCTCAACCCTGCGGATCTGACGCAGAATGGTCGAGGCATGGCACCCTGCGGACCGCGCAATATCCCGAATAGATCGCCCTGACTCCGTATGGTCCAGATATCGTTGCGCCCCTTCGGGAACCCATGCCGGAACAGTGAATGCCACGCTGTTTTCCATATTTCTTCGCCCTCGTCGACAAAACAAACTGACAGTTTTAGCCGTCGGATTCTTAGTTAACCAAATCTAACTAGAGTTGCTTTCGTTACTCGTTCGTTAATCACAGACGGCACAGAGCAGAATTGATTCAAAAAGATAAACAGTGGTGAAACCATAGTTCGGGGTGATCCCGCACAAGGCAACACCCGCTTAGGTTGTGTCACATTTCAGACAGCGAAATTGAAAAAGAAGGAAAGCTGCCGTGCAGGACCTGATGACCATGATCACCACACTCCGCCGCCCGCGATTACTGGCCCGTGCCGCCAAGATCGGGGTGCAGGACTATAATCGCGACCGCCACCTGCAACGGCTTCTTGGATATGGATCAACACCGGGCGCTGGTGCAGCGTTGATCCGTTTGCTGGAATTGGAGCGTGAGATTAACGCGCAACGCATCGAAGAAGACGCGGCCTATTCACTGGTGCGCCATCTTGATCTGCTGATTGCATTAAATGGCGAAGCGCAACTGTATCAGGCCAGTCGCGCCACGCAGTATCAGTAATCAGGTGAACGCGTCCGGCATCGATGCTTTCTTTTCGGCAACATATGCGTCGAGCGCCGCCTTTACATCAGGGTCAAGCTGCGGCTGCTGGTAGTTCGCCAACAGATTCTCAACCCGTGCCGAAGCCAGCGTCCGTGTATCGCGGGCGCCTTCTTCTTCCCAGGTCTCAAACGGCTTGTAATCCAAGAGATCGGTTTTCCAGAACGCTTCTTTGAAGTTGGCCTGCGTATGTGCACAACCCAAATAGTGACCTCCGGGACCGACTTCGCGGATGGCGTCCATCGCCTGTGCATTCTCATCATAGGCCACACCTTTGGCCAATCCGTGCAAGACGCCCAACTGATCGGCATCCATGACGAATTTCTCGAAATCCGCCACCAAGCCGCCTTCGAGCCAACCGCAGGAATGCAGCATGAAATTCACACCCGACATCAGGCCCATGTTCAACGAGTTCGCGGTCTCATACGCAGCTTGCGCATCCGGCAATTTTGAACCACAGAACGAACCCGCAGAGCGATATGGCAGACCCAGTCGGCGCGCCAACTGACCCGCGCCATAAGTGACGTGCGAAGCCTCTGGGGTGCCAAAGGTCGGCGCTCCTGAATTCATGTCGATCGACGATACGAATGCCCCAAAGATCGCAGGAGCACCCGGACGGATGATCTGGCTATATGCTACACCTGCCATGACCTCGGCCAGGACCTGCGTCAGCGTGCCCGCGACCGAAACCGGTGCCATAGCACCACCCACGATGAACGGCGAAATAATGCAGGCCTGATTGTTGGCAGCATAAACTTCAAGAGAGCCCATCATCACGTCGTCAAAGGTCATCGGCGAGTTGATGTTGGTCAAAGATGTCATCACGGTGTTGTTCTGCACGAACTCTTTGCCGAACAGGATCTCGCACATCTCGATCGAATCCTGCGCCCGGCTGGGATCAGTGACCGAACCCATGAACGGTTTGTCGGACAGAGTCATATGCGCCATCAGCATGTCCAAATGGCGCTTGTTTACCGGAATATCTGTCGGTTCGCAGACCGTACCGCCCGAATGGTGCAGCCACTTGGACATGTAGGCCAGCTTCACGAACTTGTTGAAATCGTCCATTGTCGCGTAACGACGTCCGCCTTGCGCATCGCGTACAAACGGAGGGCCATAGACCGGAGCCAGAACCATATTGCGGCCGCCGATGACTACCGATTTCTCGGGATTGCGGGCGTGCTGGGTAAATTCGCTAGGGGCGGTCTTGATCAGCTCACGTGCCAGGCCGCGCGGCAGGCGGACGCGCTCACCATCCACATCTGCACCCGCGTCTTTCCAGCGCTCAAGCGCTGCCGGATTGTCTACGAAATTGACGCCAATCTCAGCCAATACGGTTTCCGCATTGGTTTCGATAATCTCTAGCGCCTCTTCGTTGAGGACCTCGAAATTGGGGATATTGCGTTCGATATATTTCGCGGTTTCGATCTTGACCGCCGTACGCTCGGCACGACGGGCGGCACCACCGCCACCCCGTGCCCTGCGCCGGGTGTTTGCCTCTGCCATTGAGTAAATCCCGTGATTGGTTGGTTTGGTAGATGTGTTACATGAACGGCAAACTTCGCCACAGGTAGTTTACGGCGCTCTAGAGGTAAAAGCGACATGAACCGCGGGCCGCTGCGACATATGTCTGTCGGTTACTACTTTGCCTTTTTCTGCATAACGACAGTGTTTCCTGACACCTCGACCTCAACCCACCCCAGATGAGTGTACATTTCGCGGGTTGCACGCATCAGCCGATGTGTCCGCAAGCGCAGGACTGAAAGCCCGGCCTCAACGGCCTTAGCTTCAGCAACTGCAAGCAGTTGCCGCGCAATACCCTTGCCCTGAGCCTCTGGCGAAACGGCGAGATTGAATATCATCACGGCCTCGGCCTGTTGATCGAATATGATGACACCGAGAAGTGCACCGTCCACTTCAGCAATGACGACCTGATGCTCTGCGATCTCATCCTCGATACCAGACGCAACATCCGGCAGATCGGCAATGTCTCTCATCGCATCGGCATAAGCGCTTGCGATACAAACTTGTATCGACTTGGCGTCGCTTCGTTCGGCAGTTCTGAGTTTTATGGTGGTCATGTATCAGCCTCCTTGCTGAATTGACGTCATTACGCTTGCACAAGCAAGGCTTGCGACCTAATAGCCAATCATGACCCAAGACAGCCATGACCGCCTTTTGATCATCGACTTCGGCAGCCAGGTGACGCAGCTTATTGCCCGCCGCTTGCGCGAACTGAACGTCTATTGCGAAATCCACCCCTACCAGAACGTCACGATGGATTTCGTGCGAGAGATGGCGCCTAAGGCCGTCATTTTTTCGGGCGGCCCTGACAGTGTTACGCGCGAGGGTTCACCCCGCGCCCCGCAAGAGATTTTTGACTACGGCGTGCCGATCCTGGGCATCTGCTATGGTCAGCAGGTGATGATGCATCAACTGGGCGGCAAGGTTGAAAGCGGGCACGGCACTGCAGAGTTTGGCCGCGCATTTGTTACTCCGAATAATCGGCTTGATATCCTCGATGGCTGGTTCGCCAAAGGTGATGAACAGGTCTGGATGAGCCACGGCGATCATGTCAGCGAAATCGCTCCGGGTTTTGAGGTGTTCGGTACTTCACCCAACGCGCCGTATGCCATCACGGCCGACGCCTCGCGTCATTTCTATGCGGTGCAATTTCACCCCGAGGTTCATCACACACCCAAGGGTGCAAAGCTCTATGAGAATTTTGTCAAACTGGCAGGGTTCAAGGGCGATTGGACCATGGGGGCTTATCGGGACGAGATGATCCGCAAGATCCGCGAACAGGTCGGGGACAAAAAAGTCATTTGTGGCTTGTCTGGCGGTGTCGACAGCTCGGTTGCGGCGATCCTGATACATGAGGCGATTGGCGATCAGCTGACCTGCGTGTTTGTCGACCATGGGCTGCTACGCAAGAACGAGGCTGCCGAAGTCGTCGGCATGTTCCGCGACAATTACAACATCCAGTTGATCCACGCGGACGAAAGCGAACTGTTCCTGGGTGAACTTGATGGTCAATCCGATCCCGAAACCAAGCGCAAGATTATCGGCAAGCTGTTCATCGACGTGTTCCAGAAACACGCCGACACAATCGACGGCGCCGAGTTCTTGGCACAGGGCACCCTGTATCCAGATGTGATTGAATCCGTGTCGTTTTCGGGCGGTCCATCTGTGACCATCAAATCGCACCACAATGTGGGTGGCCTGCCTGAAAAGATGGGTTTGAAGCTGGTCGAGCCTCTGCGTGAACTCTTCAAGGACGAGGTCCGCGCGTTGGGCCGCGAGTTGGGCCTGCCCGACAGCTTCATCGGTCGCCACCCCTTCCCCGGCCCCGGCCTTGCCATTCGCTGCCCGGGTGAGATAACTCGCGAAAAGCTTGAGATCCTGCGCGAAGCCGATGCCATCTATATCGACCAGATTCGCAAACATGGTCTGTATGATGAGATTTGGCAGGCCTTTGTCGCCATTCTTCCGGTGCGCACAGTCGGTGTAATGGGGGATGGACGAACATACGATTATGCCTGCGCCCTCCGCGCGGTCACATCCGTCGATGGCATGACAGCGGACTACTATCCGTTCAGCCACGAATTCCTCGGTGAAACCGCCACGCGTATCATCAACGAAGTCAAGGGCATCAACCGGTGCACTTACGACATCACCTCGAAACCTCCCGGAACGATTGAATGGGAATGATTATTCCCCCTCGACAGTGCTGAAATGCACCGCGTTTGACGGGAGAAGGACAATTCGATGAGCAACTACTCGGTACATGAAACGGCAATCGTCGATGAAGGCGCGCAGATCGGAGATGGCTGCCGAATCTGGCATTGGGTGCACATCTGCGGAGGCGCCAAGCTGGGCCGAAATGTTTCACTCGGGCAGAATGTCTTCGTTGGGAACAAGGTCATAATTGGCGACGATTGCAAAATTCAGAACAACGTTTCGATCTATGACAACATCACGCTGGAAGACGGCGTATTCTGTGGGCCGAGCATGGTGTTCACGAATGTGTACAACCCGCGTTCATTGATCGAACGAAAGGCCGAATACCGCAATACTCTGGTAAAGAAAGGGGCCACGCTGGGCGCCAATTGCACAATCGTTTGCGGTGCCACAATCGGGGAATACGCTTTTATCGGCGCAGGTGCCGTTGTTAATGCTGACGTGAAGCCATACGCACTGATGGTGGGCGTCGCTGCAAAACAGATTGGCTGGATGAGCGAGTATGGCGAGCAGTTGGATTTACCTCTCACTGGTCGTGGTGAGGTTACCTGCCCTCATACCGGTGCTCGATACGTGTTGAACGGCGATTCGGTCAGCAAAGCTCTGCCAACCACCTGAGTATCAGTGCCAGCACGCCGAACGGCTAAGAACCCCTTTTATTTGCGGGTTCGCGTCAGAATACTGGCATCATCTAAGCCGCTCACCCAAAGCGATCATAGACGGCCAGACTTACATTTAGCCTTGCTTCATCGGGTAAAACGCAATCTATTCAGCCCGTTGCACCACGGCACATGTAAGAGATCTCATGAACAGCAATAAAATGCAGATCGGTAAGGCGGCGCTGTGGATGACAGGGGCGATCGCCTCATTCACATCGATGGCCATTGCCGGCCGCGAGCTGAGCGTGACGCACGACACTTTTGAGATCATGTTCTATCGCAGCCTAGTTGGTATCTGCGTGGTGGCAATCGTCCTCTCGGCTTCACGCAAATGGCATCAGGTAACCACCAAACGTCTTGGTTTGCATGGTATTCGGAACGTGTTGCATTTCACCGGGCAGAACCTGTGGTTCTATGCAGTAACGGTGATCCCGTTGGCCCAGGTCTTTGCGCTCGAATTCACTCAGCCCATCTGGGTGATCCTGCTGTCCCCACTGCTGCTGCACGAGAGGTTGACCGCTTTGCGTCTGACCGCAGCCCTGATCGGATTTGCCGGGATTCTCATTGTGGCCCGTCCAGGGGCCGCCACACTTAGTCCCGGCGTTATTGCTGCGGCCGCATCTGCGATTTTCTTCGCGTTAACAGCAATATCGACCAAGTCCTTAACGCGCACAGCCAGCATCGGATGCATTATGTTCTGGCTTACTTTGATGCAGGCCGGTTTGGGTCTGGTTGCATCAGGTCTGGATGGGCAAATCACACTTCCAACCTTAACGACTGCGCCGCTTCTTTTGCTTGTCGGCTTGGCAGGCCTATTGGCCCACTACTGTATTACCAATGCCCTGGCCATCGCGCCTGCGACCGTGGTCGTGCCGTTTGATTTTGCACGCCTTCCGACCATCGCGATCCTCGGGATGGTCCTTTATCACGAGCCGCTGGATCACTGGACGCTGCTGGGGGCCGTGGTGATCTTTGCCGGGATTTTCCTGAACGTTTGGTCCGAGAACCGTAGCAATTCAGCAACACCCGCATAGAGCTATTTTGCTGAATAACGCTCCGTCACCGGTTGACCCAATTTTAAAGTTTAAGACAGTAAAAAGCGGTAACGAGGCCGAATACGCCCAATGAGGATGCGTATAACAGGCAATTTGGACAGTGTAGGGAGGAATATATGAAACGAGTGTTGTTGCACACATGCGCGTTGTGCATTGGGGCAACCGCGGCGCAGGCCGGCGGCCTAGACCGAAGTGGGCAAGGTGTTAACATCCTGTTCGAAGAGGGATCTGTCGTGCAGTTTCGGCTTGGATATACAAAGCCGGACGTAAGCGGATCGATGGAGGATCAAATCCCGACCAGCCCGACGTTTGGGGAAACGATTGACTCGGGCAATGTCTCGAACAGCTTTTTCACGCCGCATCTGGCATACAAGACTTCTTTGACCGAAAAGCTCGACTTCGCGCTAGTTTATGACGAGCCGTTTGGCGCGGATATCGACTATTCTTCGGATTATCCCTTGTCGCAGAATGTCTTGGCTCTGGCAGGTCTTCCCGGAGCAACAACTGACGTGCTTCGCGCAAAAGCAGATACCGATGCGATCACGGCTTTGCTTCGCTACAAATTGGATGGTGGCTTTAGTGTTATCGGTGGTCTCCGCGCCCAGCGTCTGAAAGCAAGTGTTTCAGTTCCGATCGCTGGTGCAAGCACAACACCATTCGCGTCCGGCGGATACCGCGTTGAAACCGATGCCGAGATCGATTTCGGTTACGTTGTCGGTGTTGCTTGGGAACGGCCAGATATCGCCGCACGGGTCGCTCTGACCTATAACTCGAAAATCACACATGATCTGTCGCAGACCGAAGCGAACGATGCCATCACTGGAATTGTTCCACCCGGTATACCCGTCGTGGGTCGCGTCAGCGCTGATTCATCGACCGAGGTTGTGACGCCTCAATCGGTCAATCTCGATTTCCAAACAGGTGTCGCGCCAAAAACCCTGTTGTTTGGTTCGATCCGTTGGGTTGACTGGCCGCAAACCGTGTACGCACCGCCGGTCTATACTGGTCTGACAGGTATTAACCTGGTCGACTACGAAGAGGCGACATGGACCTACTCACTGGGTCTCGGCTATCAGTTCAGCGAAGAATTCTCTGGCGCGGTAACGCTGGGTTACGAGAGCTCTCAGGGGAACTCGGTCTCGAACCTAGGCCCGACCGATGGGTTCTGGAGTATCGGTCTGGGCGGCACTTACTCTCTTGAAAAGGCCAAGATTTCCGGTGGTGTACGCTACACGGATATTGGGGATGCCACTGCCAACGGTACTGGCCCCGATAACCGTGCCACGTTCACTGGCAACAGCGCATGGAGCGTTGGTATTCAGGTGACTTACGCGCTGAACTAAAGCAGATGCAAATGTGCATTTTAAGCCCCGCCATCTCGGTGGGGCTTTTTCGCATGTTCCGGGTCGATATGCTGATTGAGAGATGCCAGAACAAGCCATGACTTCTCAGAAAACACTCACAGCTCGCACTTGGACCGAATTGATACTGCTTGGTGTCATTTGGGGAATGTCATTCCTTGCGATCCGAATCGCACTTGATACGATTCCCGTCATAACATCAGTTTTCCACAGGGTTTTTTGGGCAGCGCTGGCGTTGTGGATCGTCATCATCTTTCAACGCCAATCGGTCCCGAGCGATCCCAAGGTCTGGGGTATTTTTCTGATCATGGGGCTGTTGAACAATGTCCTGCCATTCTCGCTTATGGCCTGGGGGCAGCTCTATGTCGAAACTGGGCTGACATCGATTCTGAACGCTGCCACCGCGATCTTCGGCGTCCTTCTGGCGGCCTTGTTTTTTCGCGACGAGAGGCTGACCAAAACCCGCCTCCTTGGCGTAGGGCTTGGGTTTCTGGGCGTTTCAATCACAATTGGCCTCAGGCAGTTTAGCAACCTAAACCCAAGCAACCTGGGTCAGGTTGCGATCCTGGCTGGCACGCTTTCTTATGCGTTTGCAGCCATCTGGGCTCGCATCCACATGAGCGCCCTTCCCCCTCAGATCGCCGCGGCAGGTATGTTGACCGGATCTGCGATCCTGATGACGCCTGTTATGTTGTTGGTCGATGGAGTTCCAACCTTCACCCTGCCCCTGCAAACCTGGCTGGCAATCGCCTATTACGCCCTGCTGGCAACAGCCGGAGCCTATTTGCTGTACTATCGGGTGCTGCAACAAGCAGGCAGCGGCAATGTTCTGCTCGTAACGCTCATCATTCCGCCAATCGCAATCCTAATGGGTGCTTTGGTGCGCGATGAAGCTTTGCCACCACGTGCTTTTATTGGTTTTACGGTACTGGCGATCGGCTTGCTCATCCTCAGCCGATCTCGCCGACGCGATTGACGCCGCCAGCGGCCCGTTTTAGCTAGGGCAAAACAAGGGACGGCGGATTATGATCTACAACTCGGCAACGGACTGGCGTCAGGCTGCGCGAAAGAAGGTGTTGTTCTTCGGTATGTCCGGGTTGGGAAAATCCTATGTCTCAAACACGCTGCGAGATGCCGGGGACTGGTTCCACTATTCAATCGATTACCGCATCGGCACCCGCTATATGGGCGAACATATCGCGGACAATGCCAAGGCTGAGGCGATGAAAGTACCCTTTCTCCGCGAGCTTTTGCTGTCGGATTCAATATATATCGGGTCGAACATCACGTTTCAGAACCTGACCCCGGTGTCGACTTATCTGGGCAAGCCGGGCAATCCCGATCTGGGCGGCCTTGAAATCTCGGAATATCAGCTGCGGCAAGACCAGTTTCGGCAGGCCGAAATCCATGCCCTGTTGGATACCAAGTATTTCATAGATCGGGCCAACCGTCTTTATAGCTATCCACACTTTATCTGCGATACCGGCGGGTCAATCTGCGAATGGGTAGAGCCTGACAATCCAAATGACCACATTCTGACTGAATTGTCGCGCCAGACCCTGATGATCTGGATCAAGGGCGATGAAGCCCACACTGAAGAACTGATCAAACGCTTCGACAAGGCACCAAAGCCTATGTCCTATAAGGCCGAGTTCCTGCAGAGGGTTTGGGACGAATACCTCGCCCTCAACAAGTTTTCCGGCACCGAGGTTGATCCGGATGCATTCATCCGCTGGACCTATGCGCAAGCGCTGGCGCACCGGCAGCCACGCTATGAAGCGATGGCCCGAAATTGGGGCGTTACAATAGCAGCCGATGACATCGCCAAAGTGCGGGATAGTGGCGATTTCGATGAGTTGATCGAACGCACCCTTGAGACCCGCCCCAACCCCGCCTAAGTTCCAGACTTCCTTCGCAGTTTCAACAGCGTGACCAAATGCCGATCAAAATCCCCTCCGACCTGCCCGCCTTTGAAGTCCTGACAAATGAGGGCGTCATGGTCATGGCTGATGATCAGGCCGCACGGCAGGATATTCGCCCCCTTCGGATCGGGCTTTTGAACCTGATGCCAAAGAAGATACAGACCGAAAACCAGTTCGCACGCCTGATCGGAGCGACCCCGCTGCAGATTGAGCTATCGCTGATCCGCATGACGGAACACCAGACAAAGAATACCGCCGCCGAGCATATGGCCGAGTTCTACCATCCTTTTCAGGAGGTGAAGGACCAGAAGTTCGACGGCCTGATCATAACCGGTGCACCAATCGAACATCTGGATTTCGCTGACGTCACCTATTGGGATGAAATCCGCGAAGTGTTCGAGTGGACCCAGACCAATGTGCATTCCACATTTGGCGTATGCTGGGGTGGTATGGCGATGATCAACCATTTCCACGACGTTGAAAAACACATGCTGGATGCGAAGGCCTTTGGCTGCTTCCGGCACCGGAACCTTGCACCCGCGTCTCCATTTTTGCGTGGTTTTTCTGATGATTGCGTGATACCCGTTAGCCGCTGGACCGAGATGCGGCAATACGAGATCGATGCGGTTCCTGATCTGATCACCCTGCTTGGCAGTGATGATGTCGGCCCCTGCCTGATCGAAGATCCCGTGCATCGGGCGCTCTATATCTTCAATCACTTTGAGTATGACAGCGATACGCTTAAACAGGAATATGACCGGGACATCGCAAATAACACGCCGATTAATGTGCCTATCAACTACTATCCCGACGATGATCCAAGCCAGAACCCTCAGAACAGGTGGCGCAGTCACGCGCATCTGCTTTATGGTAACTGGATCAATGAAATTTACCAGACAACCCCGTTTGATATGAGTAAAATTGGCCAGTAAGCTTTTGATATCGCTCAGCGTTGCGCTTGTGGGTCTCGCCCTTGTGACCGCATGGCGCAGCGCGCAGCGTGAAAGCAGCGCCGAGGCTTCGTTTCCGCCAGAAGGCCAGATCGTCGAAGTCGATGGTGTTGCAGTTCATGCCGTCGTGATGGGAGAAGGGCCGGATGTGGTGTTGATCCACGGATCCAGTGGAAATACGCGCGACATGACTTTTGCGCTGGCCCCAATTCTGGCCGAGACCTATCGCGTCATGGTCTTTGACCGCCCGGGTCTTGGATACTCAGATAGCTTTAACCCCAATGGCGAAACCATTGTCGAACAAGCGGAAATCCTACAACGGGCCGCATCGAAACTAGGCGCAGAAAAACCGATCGTCGCCGGGCAAAGCTATGGCGGTTCGGTTTCGCTTGCCTGGGCTGTCACCCGGCCCGACAACATCGCAGCTTTGGTCCTGATCGCTCCGGCGGCGATCCCGTGGGAAACACCTCTGGACGCGTTCAACACTATTGGTGCGACGACAGCGGGCAACGCCCTTGCTTTGCCTTTGGTCAGCGCATTTGTTCCTGACTGGTTTGTTACGAAGGCGTTGGACCAGGTGTTTGCACCGCAAAAAGCCCCCGAAGGATATGCCGAGCATTTCGGGCCGGGCTTGACCATGCGCCAGTCTTCGATGCACGCAAATGCCAAACAGCGTGCAAATCTGCTGGATGAAATCACCGAGCTTCAACCCCGCTATGGCGAGATCTCCGTGCCAACCGAAATTGTCCACGGTACCGCAGATACGACTGTCGGGCTGGGCTGGCATTCCGAGCGCCTGATCGAACAAATCCCTGGCGCTGAGCTGATCGAATTGGACGGCATAGGACACATGCCGCAGGTTGTGGCCGCCCCAGAGGTTGCCGCCGCAATCGACCGCGCAGCCGAGCGCGCGGGTTTGCGTTAAGTCCATCCGTAATTCATAGTAAGATATGGATTTTATGGCGAGGCGTGCATGACCCAATCAGACCCGGACACTATCGAGAACTATTTTCACAACCACGCCCCAAAACCCATACGCTCGGCTATTGAAGAGGCCAAGAAGGGTGAAATTCTGAACCCGACCTACCCCTACTCCAAAAAGCTTAAAGGCAAGGAATACGATCAGCAGATGGAAGGTCTGCAGATTGAGCTGGTCAAGATGCAGCGATGGGTCAAGGAGAATGACCAGCGCATCGCTATCCTGTTCGAGGGCCGTGACGCCGCTGGCAAAGGCGGAACCATCAAACGGTTCCGCGAGAATTTGAACCCGAGGGGCGCGCGGAACGTGGCGCTCAGCAAACCCTCGGACGCAGAACGCAGCCAATGGTATTTCCAACGCTATATCTCTCATCTCCCATCGGCCGGTGAAATCGTGTTTTTTGATCGCAGTTGGTATAATCGGGGCGTTGTCGAAAATGTCTTTGGCTTCTGCACGACGGAAGAGCGTGAACGGTTTTTCCGGCAGGTCCTGCCCTTGGAAACCGGGTTCAGCAATGATGGCATCCACATTTTCAAGTTCTGGCTGAATGTCGGGCGTGCCGAACAATTGAACCGCTTTCTTGCCCGCGAAACCGACCCTTTGAAGCAGTGGAAACTCAGCCCGATCGACATCGCAGGCCTACACAAATGGGATGAATACAGCCAGTCGATTACCGAAACCCTTACACGAAGCCATTCCGAAAACTGCCCTTGGACGATCATTCGATCAGATGACAAGAAACGCGCCCGGCTGGCAGCCATTCGCACCGTGCTAAGCCAACTCGACTACGAAGGCAAAAACCTGGAAGTAGTGGGCATGCCGGATGAAAAGATCAGTGGTGGTCCGGAAATCTGGGATGCATAAGCTAATTGCAACACTCTGCTCAGCCTATGCTGGATTAGGCCCTAGCCGCTGCATATATACAATAAAACGCGCCTGAGGCCGGGATGACGAAACGCGGATATCACCACGGAAACCTAAAGCAAGCCTTGATGGAGGCCGCCTTATCCCTGATCGAACAGAAGGGACCGACCGGTTTTACATTGTCAGAGGCCGCAAAGACCGCTGGGGTCACTCCCGCAGCCGTCTATCGCCATTTCGAAGGGCGTGAGGACCTGATCGCCGAGGCTGCCCGTCAGGGGTTTGAGATGTTCGCCGACCTGATGCAATTTGCCTATGACAAAGGGCAACCCTCGGCGCTTGCGGCGTTTGAGGCCACGGGCCGCGCCTATCTTGCCTTCGCCCGCAAGCACCCCGGCTATTATATCGCGATGTTCGAAAGCGGGATTTCAATCAATCGTACACCGGAACTGGCGCTGGCCGCGAACCGGGCCAAAAACGTGCTTGAAAAGGCCGCCAGCGATCTGTCGCAGCATATTCCGCCGGAGAAGCGTCCGCCCGCTTCGATGTTCAGCGCTCATATCTGGGCCATGAGCCATGGTGTTGTCGAACTTTTCGCACGCAATACCGGCGCAAGTTCCCCCTTCCCGCCTGAAGACCTTCTGGAGAGCGGAATTGGAATCTATCTGCGCGGTTTGGGTCTGGTCGCACAGGACGAATAAGACCCTGCCAGTCAATCACTTTCGCGGGCGGTCCCGCCGTCGATCAACGGGACTCCCGCTGCCCTCACGCCTGCAATAAGCGCATCAACCGGTTGCGACTCTTTGAATACGCGGCGTTTCAGGGCCTCCAGCGGAAAACCAGGCCAAGTTTTCTGGTAAACATTGGCGAGACGCTGTGCCTCGACTTGTTCGCCATTGTTCCAATGCGCGGCCATCAGATAGGCCGCTGATATCGGCCCAAATGGTCCTCCGCGCTCGATCGTGTCCTCGTAAGTTCGGATCGCCGCTGCATAGTCTCCGGTATGAAAATGCGCAGACCCTAGTACATTGCCAAAGACAAGCCCGCCGCTGCGTTCCGCAAGCTCTTCATACCATTCAGATTGCGCCAGGATCCGCTCGAAATTCAGAGTATAGAGTGAAATAAGTGCATCGAATTCAGCGACATGCGGATCGGTGGGGGCCAGATCAACGGCTCTGCGAGACAGGGCTGATGCCCGATCGTAATTGCCCAGTGCAAATTCCAGCCAGGCCCGCGCCGAAAGCGCCCAAGCCTCATCAGGTGCGATATCCATCGCATGGGCGCTTTTTTCATTGGCAGACTTCAAATACTTTTCTGCATCCGGTTCAAAGAACAACAAAATGGCCAGCATGGTCTCGACCTGTGCCGCTCCGGCATAGCCACAGAAAAAGAGTGGATCTCGTTCAATCGCCGTCTCAAAAATCAGCAAAGCCGGTTGCAGACGCGATAGGTCAACGACGGGGAACATCACATCGCGGCCAGCACTGCAAAGGTTTATCGCTTCTACCCGGGCGGGAGATACGTCATAAATCGCACTTTGCCCTCGGCCCACAGCGCTGCGTGGCTCATTCTTTGAATAATAGCCTGATACCCAGATGCCTACGCCAATCAAAGCCAGAAAGAACGCGATGACCAACGCGCTTCGCCGAATGCCCTGTGGGTTCTGGGCTTGCGAACTCCCCAGCGTAAATTCGGGTGCATAGCTACCGACAGGCAGCGAAATCACCACCGCATCAGTTGCGCCATCACCTCCGTAGTAAGCTTTTAGCTTTCGCCGGACACGACCCGCATCGACGCGCACAACCCCTTCCCGCTTGGTCAAGTCGTCGGCGCTGTAACCATAAACATCCATGGCAATGGTCTTGGCGCGGATCTCATCCTTGCGGCCCGCAAGCGCTTCGGTCACGACATAGCTAAGAAAGGTCCGCATTCGGGCAGATCCTTTGAAGCCACCTGAGTTCAATACCCGCTCAAGAGCACTTCGCACCTCCTCATCCGAGAAAGAAGGCGCTGTGTCACGTTGTTTGTTATCCGCCTGGGCAGTCAAGAACTATCCTTTCATGACAATGGCTTGACCCCATGGTGCTACGGTAGCATGCGGCTTTATACGTTCAAGTCATATTCTAGGGAACGCATGCTTTACGAGCAATTTCCACGAAGGCAACGCGGATGGACGAAGAAGACTTCTTTGACGCACAATTCCCGGGAACCTCCGTTCTGATGCGAAACATGCGCGCCCAAGACAGTGAGTTCGACCGGATTTGCCTCGATTATCAGGAGATGATGACCGAGCTGGCACAGTCTCCTCTTTCCGACACGGGCGTTCGCCCTCGGTACCTCGCGGATCTGGCGGAAACCGTTACTGATTTGCGAAGCTCTATCGAAGCAAAGCTGTCAGACATTCCGGGTACGCCTGGGCATATGGATAAAACGAAAGGCTTGAAATGACCCTGAAACACATTTTGCCCGCGCTAATCCTCACTGCAGGTTCGGCATATGCCCAACAGAACCCGATTATTCACGATGGTGAGTTCGAATTTCTGCGTGCCCAGTTCGGCGCGGTCTGGGATGCCCAGGACATTGAGATTGACGCGAAACTGGCCGAAATCCGCGACGCAAACGGGGGCAAACCACCCAATATCCTGTACATCCTGATCGACGACATCAGCTTTGGTCAGATGGGTGATCGCAAGATGAACTACGTCATGGGCATCGAAACGCCCAGCATCAACCAGTTCGCCACCGAAGGTTTGTCGCTGATGCGAATGTACACGGAACCCTCGTGCACGCCGACCCGAACGGCGATGCTGACCGGGCGACATCCGGTGCGTGCCGGTGTGACAGAAGTCAAAGTGGCTCTGGTAGGCGAAGGCCTTCCAGCCAGCGAGGTGACCCTGCCCGAGATCCTAAAAGAGGTTGGCTACAACACCGTGCATGTTGGCAAGTGGCACCAAGGTGACATCGAACAGGCCTACCCCCACAACCAAGGTTTCGATTGGGCCGCCTTCCCCCTGCATCAACAAGTTCAACTGAGCCTCATGACCCCCGAGGCGATGCGCGCGAATAACATGCTTGGATACGTGCCCGAGGGGCAGAACAATCAGTTTCTGCTGGATGAACGTTTCAAGCCCTACGGGCTGGTGACCGGTGTCGAGGCAGAAGCAGGCGGCACCGCTCGAGAGGTGGATATGTCACCGGGCGAGGTCTGGACCCAAGCCAAGTATGAAGCGATGAACGAGAGGTATCAGCGTCAGGCTCTTGAGCAATTGGAGCGTGCCGCAGCCGAGGAAGAACCGTTTTTCCTGCAATATTGGCCGCTCTACCCGCTGAATTTCGTTTATGCCGAGAACGCGATCTCTCGCAACGGCGGGTTTCATGCTGACAAACTGCAACTACTGGATGGCTGGATCGGTGACCTGCTGGTCAAGCTCGAAGAAACCGGAGAAGCCGACAACACGATTGTGGTTTTGATGGCCGACAATGGACTGATGTACCACTACGAAGGAACTTCGGGGCTCAATCAACTGATCTATCGTGGCGGTAAGACCCAACATCTGGAAGGTGGCGTACGCACGGATGCATTCATTCGCTGGCCCGGAGTAATCGAGGCTGACAGCGCCGCCGGAGATATCTTTCATGTGTCTGATATCTATACCACAATGGCTCGGATCGCAGGCGCGACTGATCATATCCCGCGCGACCGCATCATCGATGGTGTCGATCAGACCGCCCTGCTGCTGAACGGTGAAGGCAACGGTCGCCGCGATTATGTATATGTCTATGAAGGCCCGGTTTTGCGCTCGGTGGTCAAGCAGGAATTCAAAATGCACCTGCCCGCGCCCGGCCAACCCGGAGCGGCGGCCCCGACCTTCAACATCTATCGTGATCCACGCGAACTGCACCCTTTGGTCGGTTACTCACTTTGGGCCGGAGCGTCGTTTCAGGACATGATCAAACGCCATCAGAAGATGATCGCGAAACATCCACATTCCGAAATCGGGCGCGGCATCCCCTACGAGGGCATCGACAACCTGCGCCCGGAATCTGAACTGGCTCGCGATGTATTCACCAGCTGGCAGCAGTGAAGGCTACAGAAATTCCTGTTTAAATATGATAATGTTTTAATGTGAAATCAGCGGCAGGAGTGTTTGCGTTCCGCCCAGTACACGATCGGGGGATATCGAATGAAGATTTCAGGGGTATTGGTTTTATTCGTCGGTCTTGCCGCGCGCAGCACGTTCGCGCAAGAAAACCCAATCCAACACGATGCCGAATTCTATATCTTGCAAGCACAGCGCGCAGAGCAATGGGCCCAGGATGATATGGCTGTGGATGAAGCCCTGGCTGCATTTCGCGAAGGCAACAACGGTAAGCCACCGAACATCATCAGCGTTCTGATCGATGATCTGGGATTCGGCGACATGGGGATACCCGAGTTGAACGCCGTTCGGGGCTATTCGACGCCGAATATCAACGATTTCTCCGACGACGCGATGCGCATGGTTCGGATGTATACCGAACCCTCTTGCACCCCTACTCGCGTCGCCCAAATGACAGGGCGGCTGCCTGTACGCATGGGAATGGGTGATACCACCGTTGATATTGCCGGCTTTGGCCTGCCGGGGGCAGAAGTGACATTGGCCGAAGTGCTGAAACAGGTTGGCTACGCAACCAGCCATGTAGGCAAGTGGCACATGGGGGATATCGCGGAAAGTTGGGCGATGAACCAAGGCTTTGACTATGCGCAACACGCCATTCACCAGCAGGGTCAGCTGACGATTTTCAATGATGATGCAATCAAAGAGCAGGTCTCGGTCGCGATCAGAGATTATGATGACAAATACACGCTGGACGGTTGGTTCAGGCCGGACGCCTCAGCGATGATGACCGTCATCGAAGGCGAAACAGGCGGTCCTATTCGCGAAATTCGGATGGAGTCCGGTGAGCGCTGGAATGCGGCCAAATACGATGAGATGAACCAGGCCTTTCAGGACAAAACCTTGTCAGAGCTTGAACGTCTTGCCAGCGACAATACCCCCTTTTTCCTGCAATATTGGCCGATGATCCCTCTGGATAATACCCGCGCCGGACGTTCTGGTCCCGAAAGCGCGAATGGCGGTCTCTATGTCGACAAGATGCAACTTTTGGATCAATGGCTGGGTGATTTGTTCGCCAGCATGGCAGAGTTGGGGGTCAGCGAGAATACCATCGTCATCGTTATGGGGGACAACGGCCACTTTACCAAATACGCCCCGCAATCGGGCTATACTCCGATGATATATGCTGGTGGCAAAGGGGATACGACCGAGGGCGGTGTTCGGGTCGATGCCTTTATTCGCTGGCCGGGGATGATTCAGGCAGATGGTTTGCTGAACAGCATCATTCACGTGTCGGACCTTTATACAACGCTTTCACGTTTTGCGGGGGCCGAGCAATACATCCCGCGAGATCGCCTGGTGGATGGCGTCGATCAATCCGCAGCGCTATTGTTTGCGGACGAAGCCAAAGCGCGCAGAGATCACGTGATCATCTATTCGGTGAACAAACCCGAGGCGATCGTTAAGGACCAGCTTAAGCTCAAACTGCCGGGAGCCGGGGAAAGCGCCATTCTGGCAAAGTTCTTTGATCTCTACCGGGACACGCGCGAGGAATATTCAGTCTCGACCGAGGTTGGCGCCTGGGGAGGGCAGGAATTCGCACGCATCCTTGGCCGACACATGGCCCGCAAAGAGAAATTCCCCGACACGCCGCCCGCGTATGGCGTGCCCTATGAAGGGATCGAGAACCTGCGCCCCGAAACCCAACAAGCGGTCGAGGCTTTCCTGATCAAAAGCCAATCCCCGCAGCAATAGCACGGTGTCGCCGTCGTCATTCACTCAAGTTTCTAGGATCATCACATGCTTGGATTACTCCTATTCGCACTGGGTTTAATCGGATCACTTGGGATCGGGTTCGTCTACTTCCGTGATTTGGGCGACGTGTCCCAGATGCTGTTGAAGGTAAAGCGCGAGAATATGGTGCGTTTCATCCGCAATGAATACCGCTTGATTGCCATCGGGTTGGGCGCATTTGCTCTCGCAACGCTCGCGCATTTCGCCCTGGGAGCCGGGCCGTTCTGGCTGTGGCTCATTGCCGCTTTACTTGTTCTACTTCTCTATGGCTTTCCCTATGTCTGGGTTCATCTAGGTCTGAGAAATCAGCTAAATGACGCGCAGTATTTTCCCATCGACGAGGCCCGCAAATATGTCGGGCCGACTGCCCCCGTGATGGTGATTGAAAATGAAGGCCATGCCCGCGCCCATCCTGATGCACAAATCATGCGCCCACATTTGGCGGGCGACGACAAAGGGCTGGGCGGCGAAGACGTCGTGATGACCTATTGCGCCATGGCCAATCTCGGTCAGGGCTATGCGCCAAGCATCGAAGGCAAACGACTGAACCTTGAGGTTCTCGCCCAGCACGGCAACAACCTGATCTTGCGTGATAATGACACCGGTGAGCCCATCCAGCACATATACGGCTTTCGCGAAGCGGATCGTGACACAAATGCAAACGGCCTCGCCTGCCCTCTACGGCCCGAAGCGCAGATGACACCCTGGCCAACCTATCGGATGACTTTCCGTGGATTTCAAAAGGCTTTCCCGGATGGAGAGGTGTTTTTGAACAAACCCTCCCCAAACCCCTTGCTGCGGCTGCTGGACATGATGACCGAGATCACGTTCGGCTGGGGCATTGGCCGCCAGCATCAGGAGGACGCTCCTGTTATGGACAACATGGATCGATCGGATGACCGATTACCCAACAAGACCTATGTCTGGGGGATCACAATCGGACAGGATGCCACCTGCTGGACCGACGATTTCGTTGTCGACAACGATTGGATCGTCAACGCGCGTGTCGGCGGGCGGGATATCGTCGTCAGCCTCGATCCAAAATTTGAAAGCTTGGGCGTTTGGTACAATGACAGCGGTCACCCCGTGACCCAATGTGACTTTTGGGGAATGTCTGATCAGGGCCAACTGCAACGGGTCGAAACCCTGCGCGCAGGCGTGTTCTGGCATGTCTGGTCCGAGTTTTTTCCCAGCACCGATATCAATCGTGTCGGTGACGGCGCAGGCAAATCCGAAGACGTGGCAGCATGAAAGAATGAACATTGCGCTTGGCTAGATTGGCATGAGGCGACAACGGAATTTCAATTCAAGGTTCTTGGCGGGAGACGGAAAAATGGATGTGACAGTAAAGTGGACAGGATTGGCGCTTGGCCTCGCAATGGCAGGTTCGATGGCACCAATGGCCTTGGCCCAACAGTCGGACTGGTCATATGAGGCCTCAATCTATCTTTTCATGCCGGAAACTGAGACCTCACTCAGCACACCGATGGGTACACTGGATGGCACCCTGAGTTTTTCCGATGCGTTGGACAATCTCGATTTTGCTTTCATGGCCGCGTTTGCCGCCACAAATGGCCGGTGGTCCCTGTTGGCCGACTATAACTATACCAATCTGTCTTTCAGCAGCGACACTCCCGGCCCTGCCAGCTCAGGCTTGGACACATCCTTTACCACGCAATTTCTCAGCGGCTATGTCGGCTATAGGGTCTACGAGGATCAAACCGCGAATGTGGATATTGTCGGTGGATTCAGGTGGTTCAGCACGGAAACCGACTTTGAATTGCAACCAGGCGCGGCCCCCGGCCGTCGAACAACGGTTGATTCAAGCTGGACCGATCCCGTGATCGGGGCCCGCGCACGCGTCAAGTTCTCGGACAAATGGTCAGGAACTGGGTTTGTAGACTATGGCGGCTTCCGCAGTGGCAGCGAGACATGGCAGGTTCTGCTGACAGCCGACTATGCGATTAATGATCGTTGGCTGATCCGCGGTGGATACCGCTATATCTCATTCGACCACGACATCGACGGAAACGATTTCAAGTTCGACCAATCCGGTCCAATGATTGGCGCGACTTACCGCTTTTGAGCGGCTTTTAGTAACCGCCAAAGTAAGCCTCGAGCAATCGCTTATCTTTCCGCAACTCATCTGCGGTGCCTGATGTCTGCATGCGTCCTGACTCGAGCACGTAAATCCGGCTCGCCAGCGAAAGCGCGAAATTGGCGTTTTGCTCGGTGATTACAACCGTCAGCCCGTATTCCTTGTTGAGCTTGCGCACCACCTCGGCGATTTCGTGACAGATTTTTGGGGCCAGACCAATCGTCGGTTCGTCGACGAGCAACAGCTCGGGGCTGGTCATCAACGCGCGTCCGAACGAGACCATCTGACGTTCCCCGCCCGACTGGGTCGAGGTCTCCTGCCCTTCCCTCTCTTCGAGACGCGGGAACAGGCTGTGTACCATTGCCAGATTGCTCTGGATGTCTTCGCGGGCCGTGAAGGCACCGACCATTAGGTTGTCACGCACCGACATATAGGGAAACAGGTTGAAGCGTTCGGGCGCATAACCCACGCCATGTCGTACAATTTCGGAAGGCGTCCGACCGGCAAGGCTGTGCCCCCTGAGCCGGATATCGCCCTCGATTTTGACTAGCCCCATGATGCTGTCCAGCAAGGTCGATTTTCCAGCCCCATTTGGACCCACCACAGCGACAATCTCACCGGGTTGGACGGTGATCGAGATGTCGGTCAGCGCTTGCGCCTTGCCATAGAATGCCGACAGGTTTTCGATTTCCAGATACGACATTACGCGCCCCCCAGATACGAGGCCTGAACAGCCTTGTCGTTCATGACTTCGCTGAACGAGCCCTCGGCAATCATCGTGCCCCGTTCAATGGCGATCGCGCGGTCGACCAATGGCTCAAGCGCAGGCAAGTCATGGCTGACGATCAGAAAAGTCATCCCATCTTTGCGCATCGACTGAATGAGATCAGAGATTTGGGCGATCTCTCCTGTGGTGAGACCCGCAAACACTTCATCCAGCAGCATCACCTTGGGCGCGGTTGCCATTGTGCGCGCCATCTCAAGTTTACGCAGATCACCCATGGCCAGTTCTGTTGGCGCTCGTTTCAAATCCGCTTCTGTAAACCCGACGCTGAGCGCAAGCTCTCGCTCACGTTCTTTATCTGGGGGTGAGACGATCATCTGCCAGATATTGTCGGGCATTAGGCCAACCCGGATATTTTCGGCAACGCTCATATCACCAAACGGGCGTGGGATCTGATAGGTTCGGCTGACCCCGGCCCGAATGCGTTGCGGGGTCGACAGCGTCGAAATCTCCTGCCCGAACAGTTCGATCGTTCCGCCGTTTTGCCGCAACTCACCCATGATCTGGCTGAACACGGTCGTCTTGCCTGCCCCGTTGGGGCCGATCAATCCAAGCGACTCGCCCTCTTTGAGAGAAAACGACAGATCATTCGTCGCGACTAATCCGCCGAAACGTTTTTCCAGACCTGAAACCTGTAACGCCACGCTCATGTCGTCCGCCCCTTGCCCAGGCCTTTGAAACCACGCCGAACCAGCTCAACAATGCCTTTCGGCTGATACATGTAGAGGAGCAGCGCTATGGCTCCGTAGACGAAATACCGTTCGGCGCCAGGAAGGACCGGTCGCAGATACTCCAACAGGAATGTCATGAAGAACGCGCCGATCATGGGGCCAATGATGGTCGAGGTTCCCCCCAGAAGTGCCGCAACGATGATTGTGAACAGGAAGTTAATATCAAACAACGCACGCGGCGCGAGCGATCCCAGATAGTGAACGTAGAAGGCACCACCCAGGCCCGCGATCATCGCACTTGTCAGAAAGGCAAAAGCTTTGAGACGCGTGGTGCTGAGGCCCGAGCCGCGCACGCTTTCTTCGTTCATACCGATGGCAGACAAGGCCGTTCCAAGCCGCGTCTTCATCAGCAACCACATGCTGACGGCGATCGCCAGCATCAGCGTCGTGGACAGGTAATACCCGTTCGCCGCGCCGCGCGTCAGAGTTTGAATACCCGACATGCCGCGTGTTCCGCCGGTCAGATCCGGGCGAATGACCTGAACTAGTTGGTAGAGCAACTCCATGAACGCCAGCGTGACCAGCGCAAAATAACTTCCACGGATACGCAGCGCTGGTAGCAGCACCAATAGGCCCGCGATCATGGTAACAAGTACGGCGATCGGGATCGAGATTTCGACAGCGACGTCAAAGCGCTTGGTCAGGATTGCCGTGGTATAGGCCCCGATACCGATCAGGAACGGATGACCAAAGCTCACATACCCTGTTCGGCCAGACAGCACGTCCCAACTGATGGCAAAGATGGCCAAATAATTGGCAAATATCATCGTGCGCATCGTCCCGTTCGAGACGAATTGCGGCAACAGGAACATTCCGGCGATCAAGCCACCCCAGAGCGCAAAGTGAAACCAGCGTAGCCCCATCGTCACAGCTCCTCGCGGCCAAACAGGCCCTGCGGTCGCGTGACCAGCACGCCGATGATCAACAGCATCGTGAAGACACCTCGCAACTCCGGTGCAAGCGTTGCCACAACGATGACTTCGAGGAAGCCCACAATATGCGCCACCACCAAAGTGCCCAGGATCGAGCCTATCCCGCCAACGATAACCACAGCCACCGAAATGATTAGCGGAGCCACCCACATGGATGGCGATAGCTGAGTGTAGCTGGCGAAGAAGACACCACCGAGTGCTCCCAGCGCACCAGAGATACCCCAAGTGATCAGATTGATGCGATCAGGGTCGATCCCGGAAATCGCAGCGCCCTTGGCATCCATTGATACCGCTTGCATTGCTCGCCCGGTATGGGTCAGCCGAACAAAGGCATAGAGCCCCAGCAGAATGGCCCAGCTAATGAGTGTCGCGATCAAGATATTATACGTGACCGAAGCGCCGGCTACGTTGATCACCCCGGGAACAATTGGCAAAAGGATTTTGCTGCTGTCGCCAAAGACCAAAACGATCCCGGCCTGAATGACGACCGCAAGGATCAACGTCGAAATCTCGACAGCCACGTGATCCCCTTTGAGCGTTTTGACGATCAGGCGGTACTTCAGAACTCCCATCAAAACACCAAGCACAGCGGCAACGGCAACGCCCATGAGTTTTGGCATACCAAGTGACTGCGATATCCAGAAGTAAATGTAGCCGCCGACCATCAGATAGGCGCCATAGGCGAGATTCAGAACGCGACCTATGCTGAAGATCAGCGTAAACCCCATTGCTATAAGCGCGTAGAGACCGCTGAGCAAAAGCCCCTGAATCAGTATCTGCAACATAAATGGATCCTTGGCTGCGGGTGCGCGCTGCCGCGCACCCGTTTCAAGCTAACGACGCGACCGGGTTACGGCTTGACCCAGCTGGGAAGCGTGAATTCGCCCGTCGCGTATTTCTCGGGGTACACAACTGCGGCAGTGCCGTCTTCATACCACTGAACAACGACCATCGACGGGGCCGCATCATCAAACGGCTCGGAAAGATCAAAGCGAATGTTGTGGGGATAGGTGCGGCCTGTCACAGGCTCGACCTCATCATCGCCCCAGAAGGCATAGCGCAGCCAAAGCTGACCATCCATCTCAAGAACCAGATCCTGCTTCTTCATCGCATCGGCCCAGCCTTCGACATTGTCGAAGCCACCCGCCTCTTCCGCGGCAGCCATGGCCTGCTTCAGCCCGTGATAGGCGTTGAACCCATTGAAATGCGGCAGCAGTGGGCGGCTGTCATACTTGGCCTGATAGGTGTCGACAAAGGTCTGGCTTGCCGGGTCAAGTTTGAACCCTACAGACGGGATCGGTGACAGGGTCGAGATGCCGCCACCGGCTCCGCCAGTGTCTTCCCAATATTCCATACCCAATGCGGCTACGTTCACACCTGTCATCGCCATGGGGACCTGCAGTTTCACATATTGCGACGAAACCACCTGAGAATTCACGGATGAGACCTGATAGATGAAATCCGCCCCTGTATCCTGCGCCCGGCTGAAAATCGGCGCGAAATCTACGGTGGCGACGTCATAGGTGATGATGTCCTTGACCTCGATCCCCGCAACCGGCGCAAGCGCCTCGGTCACCAATCCGGTGATCGCTTCGCCAAACGCTGTATCCTCAGCCAGAATGACAACGGAGTCCCAACCCATCTTTTCCTTCAGAACATCCGCGCCGAAATTGATATAAAGCGTGGCAAGCGCCTCGTCTGAGGCGATGTTCATGAAATATGGTGCCATGCTTTCGGGATCTTCGACCACCATGTCGATGATGCCGATATATGACGTCCACGTGTCCAGCGTCGGAATTCGGTATTCCTGCATTCGCGGCAGCCAGCCCAGCGAAACATCATCGATAGAGCCTGAGATGATGAAATCCACTTCTTCGGTTTCCGCCAGATATTCATAGGCCCGCACACCTTCAGTCGGGTCCTGACCGGTATCGGCAGACACCAGCGTGATCTGTTCCCCCATAACGCCGCCATTCGCATTAAGCTCTTCAATCGCGATCTCTGCACCACGCAGCGTCGACAGACCGGTGTCTGAGGAAAGAGATCCAATAAAGCCCACCTTGATTTCAGCTGCGGCCGCCGAGGCCACAAGCGCGATACATGTTCCGCTGAGTAGCGCTGTCTTGATCATCACATTAGCTCCCTGTGTCTTATTGTGCCCTTCTTGTATTCTGTATACAGTACACAAGACGATAGTTCGATCAAATCCTTTCTTGGTGACTCATGTTCAGATTCCGCTGATTTCGCCGTTTACGTCGTGAATTACCGCATCCACATCTATTTCCACCGTCAATCCAGGCTGCGTAAGCCCCGCTTGAACGGCTGTCAGAACCGGATCGATATCTTTGAATACCTCTCCGTGAACGCTCGCGAATTCACCCGCGCGCGACAGATCGGTCAGATAGGCGCGGACCCGGCCTACATGGCGCATCTCGGCACCGACGGCCTTAAGCGCCTCTTCTATACGGGACAGAATGTATTTTGTTTGGGCGCCCACATCTCCTGGCGCATGAATACGCCCGCTGGGTTCGATCGCTGTGGTCCCTGCGACCCAAACGAAGGGACCGATGCGCTTTGCGCGGGAATAAGACGCAACTTCTTCGAACCGCCCGCCTGACTTCCAGATGCGGTGGGTCACAGGCCTAACCTCGATCGGATGGCATCCGCCGCTTTCTGCAAGGCTGCTTGTTCTTGATCGGTCAGCCGCAACTCCTCGACTTCGACCAACCCGGAAGACCCCAGATGGGCAGGAACACCAAGCACAACCCCATCGATGCCATATTCCCCCTGCAACATGACCGAGACCGGAACCGGGCCGGTGCGTGCGCCCCGGATATGGTCGATCAACTCGATCGACGCGTGCGCCGGTGCTATGGTTGCGGAACCGGATTTCTTCAGGGCAACTACCTGCCCACCGCCGGTCACGGCGTCCTGAACGCAAGCCTCAATCTGATCAGGCGATAAAAACACATCCAATGCCCTGCCCTTAATTTTTGCCCGGCTTGGGATTGGCGCCATCTCGTCCCCGTGGCTTCCGAGCGTGAAGGCTTCGACATCAGCGGGCGCTACTCCCGCAGCCATAGCAAGGGCGTTGCGAAACCGGCTGCTGTCCAGAGTACCGGCCATGCCCAGCACTCTTTCACGAGGGAACCCGGTTGCGCGCAGCATTTCTACGGTCATTTCGTCAAGCGGATTGGTCACCACGATTACGATGGCATCAGGCGCAGCGGAGCGTATGGCCTCAGCGGCCTGGCGGATCACGCGCGCATTCACGTCGATCAGATCCGCGCGGCTCATACCCGGACGCCGGGCACGGCCTGCGGTCACCACAATCACTTCGGCCCCGGCCACAAGATCTAACGACTCGCCGCCGACGCACCGGGCGCGCGCTCCGGTGATGCCTGACGTGTGGTTCAGGTCCAACGCCGTAGCAGCGGCCATTCCGGGCGCAATATCGATCAGCGCGATCTCATCCGCGATATCCTGCATCGCCGCCAGATGCGCCACATTGCCCCCGACGCCCCCTGCCCCGATCAAGGCAAGTTTGCCAAGCCTTCGGGCCTTGCGTTTCGCACGCATCGGAGCAACCCATTTTGGCGAGCGGCGATACAACACCCGCTGCATTGAAATAGTAGCGTCTGTACGCGTTGGTTGTGGCTTTTCCAGCGGTCCGTCGACAAGCTTTATGCCAACACGCTCGGCAGTTTCGCGTGCCAAGGCCGTCACGATATCGTCGGGCAGGACTTCAAACACGATCCGACCGCGACGGCGGGCATCTTCGACCGCCTCTGAACCTATGACGCGCGGCGCTGCCATCAGTTGGCTTGCCCGTCCACCGCCTCTATCGCGCGGGTTGCGGCCTCGACGGCGGTCTTGACCGAGTTTTCAGACCCCGAGATAAACAGGCGGCCAAACCGCCCCACGGCGCGCACTTCGACAATATCGATCTCTGCCGCCTTCTCCGCTTCATTCGCGGCAATCGAGATATAAGCAGCCGGGGCACATTCGACGATGCCCAACGTCTGCCCTGGAACGATCAGCGCCCCCTTGCGCCATTTGTTCAGCAGTTGCGCCTGATAGGGTTCGACGCTGGTGATAATCTGCGTGGAACTGATCGCCGGCTTCAACCGGTCAGACATTGTTGCGCCGAGCTCGGCCAGCATCGCATCGCGCGCGGCGGACACCTCCGCATTCGACGGAGACCGCAGGATAAAGAACCCGAACTCGCGCTCGACCATCTGTGTTGTCGCCTCAACCGAAGATGCCTTGAGCGCCCGGTCGATCAGCGAGAATACTCCGTTACCCGGCGCAAACTCTCCGATCAAAACCGTATCCCCGGACAAGGGCACCGACCCTTGCACCGTCGCACCGTTATAGGCGGCGAATTTTGGTTGCAGGTTGTCGATCTGCATCAGCGCCCGGATGGTAATCTCGCTCATGCGCCATACTCCTCGTAAATGTCGCGCCAGGGCCTGCTTTCGTAGGCAACCCGTTTGATGTTGATGAGATGCAGGGCTGTCACATTGTCCGAAGTGATCGAACCTGACCACGTGCCGGTGCCCAACATGAAGGATGGTTCCAGATCAGTCGAATATCCCATACCGCCCATGATGCCCGGTGTATTCACCAGTACCCGACCCGTCGGCACGGTGGCAAAACGGGCCACGATCTCAGGGTCGTCCGAATGGATGACCGAGGAATGACCCCACCCTTCGAACTTGGCGATGGATTGCGCCAACTCGATCCCATGGTCTGTGGATTTCGCCGCGTAGAACGCCAGAACGGGGTTCAGCTTTTCTGCAGACAGCGGGCGCTGCCAACCTACTTCAGTTTCTTCCGAGACGAGGCACCGGGTGCGTGGTGGGATGGAAAAACCGGCAGCATCCGCCAGCGCCTGCGGGCTTTGCCCCACCTTCTCAGGGTCCATGGTCTGCACGCCTTTGAAGATCACCCCGGCAAGACGATCCGCTTCGGCCGGAGTGCAGAAATAGGCACCTTTCAATTTTAGCTCGTGGCGCAAATCACGTGCGATCTCGGGATCAGCGACGACGGCCTGCTCACTGACGCAGGCGGTCCCGTAGTCAAAGCTCTTCGACGTCACGATCATCTCGGCGACTTCCGCCAGATCGCGTGCTTTCGACTTGTGTACGTAACACGGCACGTTGCCCGCACCGACCGCGAGCGTGGGTTTGCCGCTGGAATACGCCGCTTTGACCATGGCAGGACCACCGGTTGCCATCACAACCGAGGTACGGCGATGTTTCATCAACTCGGCTGTGCCCTGAATTGTCACGGAATCCAGACATTGGATTAGACCCTTGGGCGCACCAATTTGTTCAGCCACGCGCGCCATAATTCGCACCGTTTCGATGCCACAACTCACACCACGCGGATGCGGCGCACACACGATCGCATTGCCTGCCTTCACCGCAGAAAGCACTTTGTAGATGATGGTTGAAGTGGGGTTCGTCACCGGGATCAGAGCTGCCACAACGCCCATCGGTTCACCGAAGGCTGCGATCTTTGTCGCATCATCGCGCCAAAGCAATCCCAGCGTTGTCACATCTCTTAGATAATCCGCGACTGAAAGCGCGTTGAATAGGTTCTTGACGCGCTTGTCCGGCACATTCCCATATCCGGTTTCCTCGACGGCCATTTGCCCCAGCCGTTCGGCCTCGGGCTCGATGGCGCGCGCCATGGCGTCGACTATTGCGTCTACCTGCGCCGGGTCAGTGCCCAAAAAGGCGCGATAAGCCTCGAAAGCGCTATCTGCGGCACGCCGTGCGGCGGCGATTGATTTCAGATCTGCATCCATCAAGTAGCTCCGGTGACGATGGTGTCAAAGATACGGCGCGCTTGATCAACGTCGCCCGCTGAAACCCCTATGGCTTCGAGGCGCCGTCCAGCGGCAGCCACATCCGCCCCCAAAATTCGGTCGGACATCGCGATCAGGCTGTGCGTCAACGGGCTCGGGATACCCGCAAGCTCACCCGCTGAGACCAAAGGTACAAGCGAGCCCAACACGCCATCCCGCATCATACCGCGCGACGTTTGCTGATCCGGGATCGGACGCGCGCCCGAGCCACGTTCGGCGCCGACAAAAGTGGATATCCACTGCCCTGTCTCCGGCAGGTTACGAACTCCAAACGCAGCAGCAATGCGTCGCCGTTCGTCTGCAAGCCCCTGAATGACCTCTGTCTGGTCCGGACCAATCAGAGACGCAAAGGTCTGGTTATCCTCAAGCGGAACACCACCCATTGGAATGTCAGGACCACCTGTCCCCATTGCGGCACCGCCGAGGATCAGTGCAGGTATCTCGACTGCGGCCGACAGATCGTTGAAGCCGCACGACAAAACCGAGTCGACCGCCTGAACGTTGGACAAATAGGCGGACACGGTGTCCAGAACCTCTTCCCGACCGCGCGGCAAGGTTGCCGCAGCCATCGGTGCCGCCTGCGAAAGCGTCAAAGCTGCGCCCTCGGAACGGAACCAGTATGGCAGACCCTGAACCTCGACCAGCGTGACGTCTGCCGCGCAGCCTCCGATACGCAACAACCAGGCTGTTTCCACAGCCCCCAGGGATCGTCCTGGCGCAAGGACCAAGATTTGCCCGTCGCTGAGGTGATCGGCCAGCACCATCGCATAAGTGCGCTGTTTGTGAAGCGGTCCGGTCAGGAATATCACCTGTGCATCGCGCACCGCTGCATCCAGCTCAGCGGTTGTGCGCACCGACGGCCCATCCCGATCGACTTGATAGGTCCCGACCGGACCTTCACCGCGAAGCGAGATGCCTGGGGACTGGGCCAACAGCGACAGTTCGGCCCCATAGGCCGAAAACAAGGTGACCTCAGCCCCTTCGGCAAGGCAAAGAGCGGCCAACAGGCGTGCATCAGCCCCGCCGCCCAACACCGATATCCGGTCGAGCTTGGGATGTTCAGGTGCACCCCGGGTTGAGCCACGTGTCGCTGCACGTGTGAATTCCTCGAAACCGGCTGACATAGCGTCTCCTCAAGACAGACGGATTAAGCCGCAGAGCCAGCACCAAGGCTGTCGATTATGGCCTCAAGTTCATCATGTGGGCGCGCGATCACGTGGACGGATACGACTTCACCCACTTTGTTTGCCGCTGTCGCACCGGCATCCGCGGCGGCTTTGACTGCGCCGACTTCACCACGCACAAGGGTGGTGACTAGGCCTCCGCCAGCCTTGGTTTGGCCGACAATCGAAACGCTGGCCGCCTTGACCATCGCATCTGCCGCTTCGATCGCGCCGACCAGTCCGCGCGTTTCGATCATGCCCAGGGCCATTTGCCCCGCCACTGGTTTCGCCATTTTTCGTTCCTCCAAAGAAATTTAGATGTTTGGTGTTCTTGGTTCAGGTCGTGGACACGCGATCCACAATCGCGATGATCGCCAGATCGACGGGCGCGGTGGACAGACCGGCGGCCATACGCGCCGCCGAGCCGTTGACCAGCAGAACCGTATCCCCCACCCCGGCACCGCAGGTGTCGACGGCGACCCGCGCCGGTTCGATCACCTTGCCTTTGCTATCGACCAAATCCGTCACCAGCAGTTTCGTACCGACCAGTTTTGCGTCTTTGGCCGTGGCTGTGACGGTCCCGGCGACCTTGCCCAAATGCATCAGAAGGTCCTCAGGTAACGGTCCAACTCAACCGGAGTGACCTGTTGATTGAAGAATTCAAGCTCGCGCTCGGCCTGTTGCAATACCAACTCCCACAGCATTTCGCCCATGAGATCGCGAAGCCATTCGGATCCTCGCGCCAGTTCGATCGCCGTTGGCAAGTCGGTCGGGATCGGATCGCCGATCCCTTCTTCGTAACCGTTGCCAGTTGTCGGCTCTGAGGGAGCCAGGCCCTGCTCGATCCCGTCCAGCCCCGCTGCAATCTCGGCTGCCAGCAGAAGGTAGGGATTGGCATCTGCACCAGCGTCACGTTTTTCTACGCGCACCGCGCTGTCGGATCCTTCAATGACCCGAATACCAACGGTCCGGTTGTCATAACCCCAGCTCGTGTTGATCGGGCAGAAAGTATAAGGCTGACGGCGTCGATAACCATTGACGGTGCCACTGCCACAGATTGCCGTTTCGCACATGCGTTGTTGCAGCCCGGCGATGAAGGATTTGCCAGTATCGTTTATCTTGCCGTTATCGGCAAAGACATTCTTGCCGTCTTTCCAAAGAGAGTAGTGTGTGTGGAAGCCGTTGCCGGACTGATCGAAGAACGGTTTTGGCATGAAGGTTGCCAGATAGCCGTGGGCGATGCCCAGCTGGCGGATCAGCGACTTAAACAAGACGACACGATCTGCCGCTGCGAGCGCTTCGCCGTAACGGATATTCACCTCAATCTGACCCGCAGCGTATTCGGGGTTCGATTGCTCGATTGGAATACCGCACTCGTTGATCTGTTGGCGGATCGGCCCAACGATGTGCTCCATCCGCGCAGCACGGCCGAGACCGTAGACCTGGATCCCGCTATCGCGCGGCTGTCCGGTCTCCGGATCCAGTAGATAGAATTCAAGTTCAGTACCGACATTGACCTCGAACCCCATTTCGCGGGCCCGTTCAACTTGACGCACCAACGCCTGACGCGGATCGATCGGAACCGGCTTGTGATCCATACCTTCCGCCCGACCAAAGCAAACAGCGACGCCTGGCTCCCACGGCACAGCGACGGGCTGGGTCATTGGGAAGACGTGCATATCGGGGTAGCCGTTGTCGAAATTGACATAAGGCGTATCCCAGACGTCGCACGTCATATCGATCGCCATCAATGCAATCGACAGCGCATTGCCGCTTTTGCAGACGTGGTCCCAGTGGCTGGCCGGAATGCGCTTGCCGCGCATGATGCCGTTGAGGTCACCCACACCGAGTATGACGGTGTGCGTGCCTTCGGGCAGATCAAATCCCGAACTCATTGATGCGCTCTCCCTGTTTTTTGGCTTTATAATTGTTGTATTCTGTATACAGTATTCACAAAGACAATCGATAAACAAGGAAAATCTGCATCATGTCCAAGAACTCGGTCATCGTTGTCGGAGGCGGCATCGTCGGCGTCATGACGGCGCTTACACTGCAACGACGTGGTGAGGCAGTGACTTTGATAGATCGCTGGGAACCGGGACATTCCCGTGCATCTTCAACGGATTACAACCGTGTCATCCGTGCGATTTCCGGGCGGGATGAGTTCTATACACGTTGGGCCCGCGAAAGCCGCCTGCGCTGGCTGGAACTGCAAGCCGAGAGCGGCCAGAACCTGATGTATGAATGCGGTGCGCTGATTCTTGCAACAGGCGGTCATTGCGACTGGGAGAACGCCACAGCCGAAACCTTCGACCGCGTTCGTGTGCCCTACTACAAGTTCGGGCGGCAGGACATCGAATCGCGATTTCCGCAGTTTCGCGTTCCTGACATCGAATACGCCCTGTTCGAACCCGAAGCCGGAATGCTGATGGCGCATCGCTGCGTCCTGACCGGGCTTGAGCTGTTTCGTCGAGCGGGCGGGATCGTACAGCGCGGTCGCGTGACCACCGATGGATCAGAGCGCCCAATGCTGGATGGAAAGCCGCTTGAGGCTGATCTTATCATTGTCTCAACCGGCCCCTGGATGGCGGACATGTTCCCCAGGACGATCAAGCCGATATCGACGGTGGTTGGTGTGAATGTCCTCTATACCTCGACGCCAGATGGGTCCGAGGAGTTCGATATGAGCCGGATGCCCTGCTGGATCGATCATGGTCAGGGCTCATTCGGGCTACCCTCATCCGAAGGTTCAGGCGTGAAAGCCGCGGTCGTCATCCCGGACAAGATCGATCTGGACAATGACGAAAGGCTAATCCGACAGGAAACGCTAGGACGCACTCGCAGCTACATCCGTCATCGTCTTCCGGGCCTTGAAGGTGAGCGGATAGTGGATTCCAAATTCAACCAGATCATCCTGACACCTGACACGCACTTTATTGTCGACTGGCACCCCGAGCATGAAAACGTGCTGTTCGCCGGAGGCTGCTCGGGACATCTGTTCAAACACGCGCCGGTTTTTGCAGAGTTTGCGGCAGGTGTTGGAATGAAGGATTTTGGAACGGCTGATCGTTTCAAGATCACTGGTCGAAGAAAACTGAGCCCAAAAGAAAGTCCAAGCGGGCGTTAACCTTCTGAAAGCGCCGCATAGAGCCCTGAATTCGGGCACTTTTCCTGAGGCAGGCGAACACCTGATCGAATTGCATCTCGGCAGGTCTTTGCTTGGCGACAATGTCCACATTTTTCCGCCAACTCAAGGCCAAGCTCAGGATGGGCCTTAAGATCATCTTCACTCAGGCCAAACTGACTAGCCATCGAGAGTATACGCTCTCGCGCGTTGGGCGCGCCAGAACGCAACATGGCCAAATCAGTGCGGGACAGGCCGAGATCCGATAGCTCCAGATCGCTGATACTTCCCTCGCGTGGAGCATTCACAATCCGCGCAATCCTCTCAAAGAAATCCTTGTATCCCGTCATTGCCAAATCTCCCAACCGATTGCGTATACAGTATACATAGTGCGGCTTGGCTGGACTTGATTAGGATCAAGAGCCGCTCGCTCAAAGGCTTATTGCTCAGGGACGTATGTACCGCGAAAAAGCTCTACTGCTTGAAGCGCTGCAATATCGTCGGGCACATTTGCCGCGCTGACCGAGGACATCCCATCATCCGCTTCCGTAGCTGACAAAAGCACCTCTCGACCTCTGGTGAACAGATCGCGCAAGTGATGCGCCTTGTATTCGGGATGAAACTGAACAGAGCGGGCAGGAAAATCATAATCCAGTGCACCAACTGGACAGTGGCCCGCTGATCCGGTCACCCGAGCCGAGTCCGGAATGCTTGTTACCTGATCCTGATGCCAGACATATGCATCCACGCTATCTCCGCCATAGTTGAAGGGCCGTGCGCCAACGACATTGCCTACCTCGACTTTCTCGGCCCGACCACCATAGACGTCAGCCATGATCTGATGTCCGAAACAGATACCAAAGACTGGTTTTCGGATTTCTCGACAACGGTCCAGGAAGGCACGTAGCGGCTGCATCCAATCCGTGTCATCATAAACGCCAAATTCAGATCCGCCGACTATAGCGCCGTCGAAATCGCTCTCGTCCGGGAGCGGTTCTCCATCAACGACCCCGACTACTACGAACTCGGCTTCCGGTAGGTGTGGGGCGATCCACTCCTGAATCTGCTGTGAAGTCCGCGGCATTCCCTCCAACAATGGCAGCGGGTGGCTAGTCAACTCAAGAACTGCGATTTTCACCAGTCAAAAGCCCTGTCAATTCCAGCCATTTTCACCCCAGTGAAAGCTGACGCTTGAAAGCTAAGCGCACGCAAGTCTTCGGTTTCCAGATTGTGTACCGAGGACTTTCCGCAGGCTTTCGCAAGCGCTGTAATCTCCATGGTCATGGCCGTCAGATAGCGCGCAATGCGCTCTGCCCCTGCATTAGGGTTCATACGAGCTTCGAGACTTTCATCCTGCGTCGCAATGCCAACCGGGCAACGACCAGTGTGGCAATGGTGGCAGGCGCCCGGCGAGGTTCCCAACGCCGCGTAATCTTCGAGATAGCGCGGACTGTTGCATCCTAGCGCAACCATGGCCGCGTTGCCGATCATCACAGCGTCAGCACCGAGGGCCAGACACTTCGCGGCGTCCACACCGGACCGAATGCCACCGGCAGCGACCAGAGAGACTTTGCCGGTCATGCCGCATTCGTCCAATGCTTCACGCGCGGCACGAATAGCGCTCATCGTTGGGATTCCGGTATGGTTTAGCAATAGCTCCGGAGACGCGCCGGTGCCACCTTCGGCACCATCAACTACTACAACATCTGCACCCGCTTTGGCAGCAACTGCCACGTCAAACCGGGGACGTGTCGCACCCATCTTGATGAAGATTGGCACCTGATAGTTGGTGGCGATGCGCAATTCTTCAATCTTCACTGCCAAATCATCAGCGCCGAGAAAATCGGGATGGCGGATCGTAGATCGCTGATCCACACCTTCGGGCAAAGTTCGCATCTGGCTGACGCGCGGGCTGACCTTCATGCCCAGCAGCAGACCCCCGGTTCCGGGTTTCGCACCCTGCCCCACGACAAGTTCCAAGGCATCCGCGCGGCGCAGATGATCCAGATCCACACCATACCGCGCGGGTGACATCTGATAGAGCAGGCGTTGGGAGGCTTCGCGCTCCTCTTCCAGCATGCCACCCTCACCCGTGCAAGTCATGGTTCCTACTTTCGAGGCCCCATAACCCAGCGATGCCTTGGCCGATGCCGACAAAGCACCAAAGGACATTGAAGCGATGTAGATCGGGATCTTCAATTCAAGCGGGCGCTCCACAAGGCCGCGCCCTCCACCCAGAACGGTCGTCGTATCGCAATTCTCGCGATAGCCTTCCAGCGGCAGGCGGGTCATCGTTGCAGGAACGAATGTCAGATCATCAAAGGTCGGCAATTGCTTGTTGAACGTGTTGTATCCACGCACTTGATAGCGCCCAAGCTGCGCCAGCGCGTGAACTTCCGAGATCGCCTCGGGTGTCCAGCGGGTCGATCCTCCTTCGTCATACGACGAAGGAACGCCAGCCGGGCGGCCGTCGATCGCTCCCGCATCGCGGAACCTGATTTCCTCTTCCGAGGCAACGTCGAACGGATATTCGTAAGGTTTACTCAGATCATGAGCCATGCGCTTGCGTCCCTGCTTTCAAAATACCAAAGACGCTGGCCCGAAACCATTTTGCGCCAATTTCGCGAACTGTCGACAAGCCCGAGCGGGTCGAGGATCGCATCGACCTCGGCCACTTCTTCAGCAGTCGGTTCGATCACGTCGACATCCACACCCAGGCTGTCGACCTCGCCAGCTACCCAGACTTCGCCTTCCCAAAGCGCATCAGCACAGGATTCACCCGCACCGCCAAGCGCTATGATCCGACCGGAATGCGCCATGAAGCCGGACTGATAGCCAATCTTTCCTTCGACGACGATGTTTCCACCTTTCATCGCAACGCCCACCCTTGGCCCCGCATCGCCTTTGACATGGATCGTGCCGCCGATCATCGCAGCACCACAGGACATACCGGCATAGCCACCGACAGTGATGTGCCCTTTGGCCATACCTTCGCCAACGGCCCAGCCGCAGTTGCGTTCGATAGTGATTTTCGCCCCGGTATTGAGACCGCCGCAGTAATAACCAACCGACCCCTCGAAAGTGATATCCACATTGTCTGGCAGACCCACGCCCAAATTATGACGAGACAGCGTATCTACCACGCGGATCGGCCGACCCATTGTGCAGGCTTCCATTATCTCACGATTGACCTCGCGGATATGTCGCTTGCCGACTTCGATGACGATCTCATCCATCTTTGCAGCCACCTCATTCATGCCGCCAAACTCCGGTTTCCGACGCCCCAGATACCGGTCAGCGACGGGCCGTCGTAGTTGATCACATCGCATTCCTCGGTCATCACCCGGCGGACCGCTTGTTCTTCGGTCGCAGCCGCCAGATCGCAATTGCGGTTGACGACGACCAGAGGCTTCATTGCAAATCGGTCTTTGGCAAACCCAATCCCGTTTGGCGTTGCGATCATGTAGGTAAACACACCATCGATAGAGGTAATGGACTTCTTTAGCGCCTGCTCCATGGTCAGGCCCGCCTTCATCTGGTCGCTGACCCAGACGGCAATCAACTCGCTGTCATTCTCAGTCAAGAACCGATAACCCATTCGGGTCAGCTTATCGCGCCAGGTGAAGTAATCGGTGATCTGCCCGTTATGTACGATCGCGACATCCGAAAATGGGCGCGCCCAGAACGGATGCGATGCGTTAGGCAATACCGAACTTTCCGTAGCAAGCCGTGCATGCCCCAGCCCATGTGTTCCTATCATATCGCGAACTCCGTGCTTTTCGGCCACGGCTTCGGCACCGCCAATATCCTTGATGATCTCAAGACTGCGGCCGCAGGATTGAACTTCAATGCGGTCTGTCAGCTCATCCGCGTCCGCGACCCAGGCTTGAAGATTCCTTGGATCTGAAATTTCCATCCGAAAGCAATAGTGACGACTTTGGTCCGTTACGATTTGGGGGTCAGACAGAAAGCTGCTTCCGTGTTCACGCAATATCGTTTCAAACGCGGAGAGATCCGCATCCTGTTGAGACTTGTCGAATCCCATTCCGCGTAAAACGTATCCCGTTTCTCGTGGCAAACCATAAACGGCGAAGCCAGTGCTGTCGGCGCCTCGATGTTCCTGCGCATCCATCAGGTCAACAAGATCCGCCCCAACCTTCCCGGGCGCGGCCAGTATTCTACCAGCAATTCCACACATGAAGAGCTCCCTGTTCATTCTTTCCTGTATACTGTATACAGTACACGAACAATAGCAACCCCATTCGCCTTGGCAGCAGTTGTTTTATTGAATACAGAATTCATGAAGGACAGAAAGAGAGGCTCCGAGTGGCTCTGAAACAAATTAAAACACAACGCAGACGCCTGGCGGACGAGGTCTATGATCAACTGGTCGAAGCCATCATGAGTCGCGAGATCACCGGTGAAGATCGGCTAGTGCAGGAAAAGTTGGCCGCCGAGTTGAACATCAGCAGGACGCCTGTACGCGAAGCGCTCATGCGGTTGGAGACTGAAGGCGTGTTGGAAGTGGCCGCCAGCGGCGGATTTCGACTGGCGCGCATGGACCAGACCGAGGTTCGGCAACTATACCAGGCACGCGCAGCCATCGAAGGTCAAGCCGCGCGCATACTTGCGGTACACGCTGAACCAGAGGTTCTTGATCGATTGCGCGAACTCATTCGTCGCGAAGAAGATCTGAGCCAGCCGACGACCCGAGACTACTTTATCGCAAACCGGCGCATTCACCGTGCCTTCATGGTTGAGGCGGGCAACAAATTTCTGATCGACATGTTCGATATGATTTGGGGCAAAGCAATGGCGTTCCATCTGTTTTCGGCGATTGAAAACGTCGATATCTCCAAATCGCTCGGAAACCACCTGACCCTTGTTGACGCGATTGCGACGGGTGATGTCACCGAAGCGCTGGAGACTTTCACCAGCCACATTCAGGAAGGTTTCGACCTTCAGATCGAAGGTCTGAAAGAAGCAGATAACGGTTAAACCGCGTTTCTGAGCGAGCGGCCAATCTGGGCCTTTGCCTGATTGGCCGCAGCTCGTTCAAATCACGAAATGCAGCCTGTCGAACTCAGCGCGCCATCCAGATACCTCGGATAGAACGGATTCACCGCTCAAGCCACGTCGGATCAGTTCTGCCAGACGCTCTGCATCTCCTGCTGTCATACCCCACCGGACCAGCTCGGGCGTGCCGATCCGTAGGCCATTCATGTCGCCTTCCACCGGCTCAACTGGCAATCCGATGCCACATGCCAGAAACCCGGATTTTCGAAGCAGTTTGGAGGCAGTCTGACCGCCACCATACGGCGCTGCCAGTACCGCGAATTGATGAGAATTGGTGAAACCCTCTCCACCCGCGAAGACCGGAACACCTTGCGCATCCAACGCGGCAGCAAGTGCTTTGGACATCGCAATCATCTCATCTGCATAGGCTGATCCGAACTCTTTCCAATCCAGCATGGTGACGGCAAGTGCAGCCGTTTTGGCTGCATCAAAGTTGGCTGTCATGCCGGGGAAAGCAATTGTATCCAGCGCCTTGGCGATTTCCGCATCGTTTGACACAATCAGCCCCCCGGCCGGTCCGCCAAGGCTTTTGTAGGTACTCATGGTCATGAAATGCGCACCCTCCTTCAGCGGGTTGGACCACGCATGCCCGGCGATGATCCCGCACTGGTGGGCGGCGTCGAACATGACCTTTGCGCCGATTTCATCCGCTATGGCACGCACTTCGGCCACAGGATGCTCAAACAGGTTCAGACTGCCGCCTATCGTGATTAGCTTGGGGCATTCGGTCTTCGCCAATCCCCTCAAGCGTTCCAGATCAACGGTATACCCATCCGCATTGACGGGGGCCTCAATAGTGCGCAGACCAAACAGCCCCGCACACCCCGCCAAATGGTGAGTCACATGGCCACCAATCGACGCGGGCGGAGCGATTATCGCATCACCGGGATTGCAGGTCGCCATAAAACCATAGAGGTTGGCAATTGCGCCCGAAGGCACGCGAACCTCGGCGAATTGCGCGTCGAAAACATGGGCACTCAACTCTGCTGCGATGACTTCGATCTCTTCGATCGCCTCCAACCCCATTTCATATTTGTCACCAGGATATCCCAGCGATGGTCTGGACCCGATGCCTGACGACAAAAGTGCCTCGGCCTTTGGGTTCATGACATTTGTCGCCGGGTTGAGGTTGAAGCACTCTTTTTCGTGAATGCGCCGGTTTTCCTCTGCCAGATTCTCGATCCGGGCCAGTAAATCGCCAGACGACAACGATGCGGCCTTGGTCGCGATATCCTGAATCAGGGTTTCGCTTGCGGCAGGCACCCAGTCTCTTTGTACAAGTGTCATCTGACATCCTCCTGTTTTTTGCAGTTTGGCGGCTTTCGCGTGACACCGCAAAGCAGAATTGTTATTTCTTGGCGTAGAAAAACTAAGGCTAGGTCAATGAGTGTCGCCCCCAAACGCCCCAAGGGACCTCCGCTGAATGCAATGAGGGCGTTCGAGGCCGCGGCGCGTCACGTCAGCTTTGTCGCGGCGGCGGAAGAGCTGAACGTTTCTCCGGGTGCGATCTCACAGCATGTAAAGGCGTTGGAGGGTTGGGCAGGTGCGCCGCTGTTTCGCCGCAACGCGCAAGGGGTTGAACTGACGCCCCAAGGTCAATCACTTGTCGCGGTCTTCACCACAGCCTTTGATCAGATGGGCGATGCCGCTCGGGCCTTGCGGAACCTCAAGCCAAATGCCGATTTTCACATCGCCGCCTTGCCTGCTGTTGCCCAACTCTGGTTGCCCAAACGATTACGCCGGATCAGAAAGTGTTTTCCGCATATCAATTTTTCGGTCACGGCGCTGGAAACACCACCCAGCCTTTCGCGTGAGATGTTCGATTTGGCGATCTTCTTCGCGACCTTGGACGAAGCACCTGACCAAATTGTGCTGTGCGAGGATGAAACCCAACCGGTTTGCGCCCCTGCTCTGCTGGATCAGTTAACCGGCAACAACGGGTTTCAAGGCACTCCCTTGTTGCACGATCAGACGTGGAGCAGCGATTGGTCCACATGGTCGCGAAGCACAGGTTGTGAGGTCCCAGATGTCAAAACTGGCCCGCAGTTTTCGCTTTACAGCCTTGCCGTGGAAGAGGCCAAGGCCGCAGCTGGCGTGCTAATGGGGCACCTATGCTTACTCGAAGAGCCATTGAAATCTGGTGCACTCGTTACGGCCCACGCGCAATCCTGCCCGACAGGGCGTGCTCTAGCGGTTCAAGTGCCAGTGGCATCGCGACGAAGACCCGAAACCGATCAAGTCATCGCCTTGTTGTCAGATTGAGTCAAATCTCATCAATCCGGTGCATTGTGCACGACACTTCACATTGAAAGCCGTGCACAAAACAGTCTCGCATAGACCGCAAGGCAACTCAGATTTCATAGGGCATATGGCGGAGAGACAGGGATTCGAACCCTGGAGACGGTTTCCCGCCTACACACTTTCCAGGCGTGCGCCTTCGACCACTCGGCCACCTCTCCGGTAGAGGTGACTTATGCGAATTTCTGAACCGAGCGCAAGGCCCCATTCGCAAAAATGGACGGGTCAGAAAATACGAAAGCTGGCAACAAATGGCAGATGATCCGACACCTCATCCTTGAACGCCTCGCGCCCCATATTCATGGTCCAGTGCATTGGAAACAGTCGCAGGCTGCCTCGGACATAATCGGTGGAATAAGTGCGTGATACGGCAAAACCGTCCAGCAAATTGGCGCGACCCCTATCCAGAATATGCGAAAATCGGTCTTGCAGATCCCAACACGAAACAAAGTCCATCATGTCATCCCCGCCAAGATGGTGGAAATTGCTGACGTCCTGACCGGGGATCATGTTGAAATCACCCATCAGCAGGATTGTGCGTTGTGTCAGACCGGGGGTCGAGCGGATCTCGGCGATCTTGTCTCCGATAATCCTGCATTGGCTGTCACGTATCTGCTGCTCGGGCCGGTCTCGTCCGGATTTAAGATGCACAGCGATCAGCTTGGCCTTGAATTTGCCGACCTCGACATCGGCGATCAGGGCCTGACGTCCGCCGGGATCGTCACCTTCCGAGCCGTCGATCAGCTGCAAACCTGTCACCGAGACCCCCGGTTTGTGCAGAAACCCGATATGGATATTGCCGTTGGGCTGCGGCAGGATCTTGACCTGATAGTCCAGCCCCTTATCGGCCAGACCCAAGGCAAGCCGATCAATATGTTCGATGGGGCTGACCTCGACCAGAGTGATCAGTTCGGCGTCCAGCAGGGCCAGCCCTTCGATTTGATGGGTGACCCGGTCACTGCTGGCTGGAATGCCCATACTTGTGTTTACTGGATTGAAGCCGGCCAGATTCCAGACGGCAATACGCGCGAGGCTGTGTGAAAATGTAACCATCAAAATTCCTCCTGCAAATGACTTCAGACTACATCAAAATGAAACAGTCCGATAACCATTTGCGGGAAAATGCCGATCGCATCACGCTCAGTGGTTGTCGCCCTCGCCGTCCTGATCCCCTGCCGCGTCCAGATCGTCTGCTGTCATGTCCACTGGTTTTGTCGATGGCGCTTGGGGTGATGGGTCGTCATCCACGGCAGAAGCATCATTGGACGGATCGGACTGACCCGTCAGCACCTCAGGGTTACGGAGCCACAGGTCACGCTGCGCGAACGGGATCTCGATGCCTTCCTCAACGAACCGGCGATTGATCTCGTGGTTCATGTCGGATTTGACAGACAGCACCCAATTCACATCCCGCAGGATCGCGCGGATTTCGAAATCCAACGAGTCTGCACCGAAGCCCTGGAACACTACGCTGGGCGCGGGATTGGCCAGAACCATCGGGTGCCCGTTTGCGATCTCGCCCAGAATAGTTTCGACCTTGCGGGTATCGGTACCATAGGCGACGCCTACAGGCACGATCACTCGGCCAATCGTATTGCCCCGCGTGTAATTCGTAACCACCCCACTGATCAGGTCCGAGTTTGGGACGATCACATCCGTCCGGTCGAACGTCTCGATCCGCGTCGACCGGACTGAGATATCGCGCACATATCCCATCATCCCGTTCACATCGATCCAGTCACCTTTGGAGATAGGACGCTCAACCAGCAGGATGATCCCTGAGACAAAGTTCGATACAATGGTCTGAAGACCGAAACCGATGCCGACCGACAAAGCACCCGCCACGATCGCAAGCGAGGACAGGTCAAAACCGGCAACCATGATGGCGACCAGTGCCGCCAGAAAAATTCCGACATATCCGGTACCCGACACGATGGCATTTTGCCCGCCGGGATCAATGCTGGTCTTCGGCAGCAGTGAATTGCGCAGCCCGCTTTGCAGCAAACGGGTCAGCGTATAGCCAATGGCGAAAATGGCAACGAACGTCAGGAAGTTACTGGGTGAAATCGTAACCCCGCCAATATCGAACCCCAGCAACAATCGCGACCAAGCTTCAAGCAGATCCGTCTGCCGCGCGCCCCAGTAAAGCGCCAATATCGGCAACGCCAGAATGGCAAGCGCGAACCCGACCAGAACCGAAAACAGTGAATCGCGCGCGGCGTCGCCCTGCCCCGAAAGCCAGCCATACACTGTACCGATAAATCGCTGCACGATCACCAGAGCTGCAATCAGAACCAGCGTTTTGATGGCAGGAAATACGATAGCTTCGGCAGCGTTGATGTATCCGAAGGCCCCCAAGATCGGAGTCGCAATCCCAAGCATGAACAAGGCGCGCCGCAGGAACTCGACCAATTGGCTGAACCCTGCGCCACGGCGGGTAGCTTCCTGGTCTGTCTGTTCTTGCTGAGGCTCTGATTGCCGGACCTGACGCACACGCAGCAGAAGAAGGGCCGAAACCACAACGATCGGGAAGCCAACAACGGCACGGGTCGCGTCCGAGATATTCTCGATCTGCTCGAACAATTGCGCCAGCTCATGCAGAATAAGCATGACCGCCAACAGGTCGATATAAACCCGCAATTCTCTGATTTTGCCTGCGGACAGTCTTTGGAAGTTCTGCGCCGCTCCCATCAGATAGACCTGCCGGCCGATCCAATCAAAATAGAAGATAATCGCGGCCCAATAGGGGATTTGCTGGAACAAAAGTGTACCGCGCAGGCCCAGCACGCCAGTTAGCACGACGGCGGTGACCAACGCCAACACGCCCAACCAAGGCAATAGAATGCGCAACAGCGAGACAATAAAGGTCCAGACCCCGCTGCCGCTACCTCCTAGCGAGCGGAGATATTCGCCGCCTTTCTCGGACCATTTGCGCCCAAACAGCAATAGAACTGCTGAAACAACCAACAGCACGAGAATGCCAAGACCGCGCTCGCGGATTTGTTCACGCACCACATCAGAGCGCAAGTTTTCGATGGTTTCGTTAATAAGACTGTGCGTCGCCTCTTTGATGTCGACCCAGGCTGGTCCCCAATAGACGGGGTTGAGCGGCGACGGCCCGCGTTTCAGCATCTCTTTCTTTTGTCGGTCTCGGACGATCCGATCAATTTCGCTGATCAGCCCATTCGCGCGACTGAAAGCCTCTTCCGAGATGATGCGGGGAACACGCAAACTGTTCAGTTGTGTTTCGAGTTGCGCACGCAGCTTGGCAATGTCTTCAGCCTCGCTTTCCCCTTCAGCCGGCTTTGGGCCAAGCGCCTTGAGTTGGCTTTCCAGCGTCTGAATACGATCGGTGTTGGCACCCCGCGCTTTGTTAAAGTCTTCGCGATACTCATTTATTTCCGAACGCAAATTCTCTAATGCTGCATTGGATGCACGGTTCGCGCGAATAACAGATTCCGCCCGATCCGCCGTGCTGACCCAGCCCTGATAATACTCGCTCTGCCGATCAGTAAGTTGGGCAGAGGCGATCCCGCCCAACCCAATCAGGCAGAATAGCACCAGAACCAGACACAGGCGGACCTGTTGCAGCATCACACGTCCTCAAACACGCCAGGAATACTGCGCGGCGCATCGGTCATCCAATCGGGCACGGGAAGTTCCTTTTCACGCAGGAATTCAGGATTGAACAGTTTGGATTGATAGCGGGTGCCGTAGTCACACAAAATCGTAACAATGGTGTGCCCTGGCCCCAGTTCTTTCGCCAAACGGACGGCACCGGCAATGTTGATCGCGGTTGACCCGCCCATCACCAGACCCTCTTCGCGCAGCAGATCGAAGATATAGGGCAGCGCTTCGCTATCGGTAATCTGCCAGGAATGGTCAGGGGTGAACCCTTCGAGGTTCTTGGTAATCCGCACCTGTCCGATACCTTCTGCGATAGAACCACCCTCCATTGCGATCTCACCCGTAGTGTAGAAGGAATAGAGCCCCGCCCCCATCGGATCAGCCAAACCGATCTTGACACCCTTGGGCTGCAACGCTTCAGCCACCCCGGCCAGAGTACCACCCGATCCAACGGCACAGATGAAGCCATCGACTTTACCGCCGGTCTGCTCCCAGATTTCGGGACCAGTGGTTTCCACATGTGCCTGACGGTTGGCGACATTGTCGAACTGATTGGCCCAAATCGCGCCATTTGGTTCGGTTTGAGCCAACTGCTCGGCCAGACGGCGCGAATAGTGCACAAAGTTGTTGGGATTACGGTACGGCGCCGCAGGCACCTGCACAAGCTGAGCCCCCGCCAGGCGGAGCATATCCTTTTTCTCTTCGGATTGGGTTTCAGGAATGACGATCACCGTCTTGAACCCCATCGAGGCACCAACCAGCGCCAGACCGATGCCGGTATTCCCGGCCGTGCCCTCAACAATCGTGCCGCCGGGTTTCAGATCACCGCGCGCTATCGCATCGCGGATGATAAACAACGCAGCACGGTCTTTGACGGACTGACCCGGGTTCATGAATTCGGCCTTGCCGAGAATCTCGCATCCCGTTTCTTCGCTGACGCGACGCAGCCGGATCAAAGGTGTTTTACCGACAGCGTCGGCAAGGTCTCGTGCAATGCGCATGGCATCCTCTTGTCATATGGTATTGCAGCAGATTTACAGGTGCCCTGACGCGATCACAAGCAGGGATCACTTAGCGCGCAGTCGATCGCGGTTCCGCGCCAACCAATAAGCAAGAGTTAGAAGCGGCAGATCCTTGAAAACATGAGCATCTACCATGCTCATGAATTCATCAAACGGCAGAATTCTGCTGCGGATATCCTCACCTTCCGAAGCGAGGCCACCGCTTTCAACCGTACTAGTCAGATCCCCAAGACCGACATAGAGATAAACATATTCTGTTGACGATCCGCTGGATGAATAGGCACCACCTGCATATTCCAGTTGGTATAGTGAAATCTGCGCTTCTTCCATGGCCTCGCGGGTGGCCGCCTGCTGAGGTGTTTCGCCCGGGTCGATCATGCCAGCCACAGGCTCCCACATCCACGGCTCGGGGTCGTCGATCAAGAACACGGGCGCGCGAAATTGCTCTACCAGCAACACCGTGTCGCGCACCGGATCATAAGGCAGGACGATCACTGCAGACCCTTGCATCAACCCGCTGCGATGCAGCACCGGGCTCAGGGCGCCGTCATACTGACGATGCTGCAGTTCAATTTCATCTATCCCAAAATAGTTGACATAAGCGTGCTTGCGGTCATGAACGATCACGTCATCCGCAACGCTCCGCTCATCCCCCGTTCCACGTTGTCTTGCCGCTAATCTGGCCCAGGCGCGTGTTCTCATAGCTGGAAAGCTGCGCACGATGTCCGAGGCATCGACTCTTCCAAAATGGGCCATCACCTCGTCTGCCGCGAACACCGAAAGCGCACCCCAATCCCTGATCCAGGTTTCAAGATCCCACGGTGCGCCTTTTTTCCAAATGTCAGTATCCGGAAAGAACACCAAGGCCTGATGTTCTTTTCCATCCTCAGTCACGATTGTCTCCGGGCGCAGTTCATATTCGAACCCGCCTTCATAGAAGGCCAATCGACTACGCTCGACGTCACCTAGGCCCTGCACCAGAACGCCACTGGCCTTACTGCCCTTTTCGGTGACAATCATTGGAAAGGGTTGATCTTGAACCGCATATACGGCGTGATCGGGCAAAACAGCCTGCATCGCCGATAAATCGTCTGCGCTGCGACCCATGACGAGTTCCAGCAAAGAGACATGGCGCAGAGTGCCATAGAAAAACAGATTGGACAAAGTTGAGGCCCCGAATTGGCAGATCAGATTTAACGCCAGCGGCGAAAGGCAATTTCGGTAAGTATCCCGCTGAGAACAGCACCAAAACCCAGCGTAAGCAGGATTTCCGGTGCCAGAAGCTGTTCACCATAGCCAATCCCGATCTGAAAGATAGCAAGCAGAGCCTCAAACGGACCACCAAACCGATGGCGCATCGCCTGACTGAACATCTCGTAGGTGCCCTGAACGAACAGCCCCCAGAACACCAGCGCCGCAACACCGGTCAAACCGTTGTTGACGGCCGCGGTCCAGCCACGGCCAGCACGTTTACCCATGACAACCCAGCCGCAGATCCAACCCAGGATTATGTTCACGTAGGTGAAATAACCATAGTCCTTACCCTCTTCCCCGTTATCGATAATCATGCCCGACACAAGGAACGCGATCACCAGCAGACACAACGCGGCGACGAGACGTGAGGCTGTAGGCATTCGATTTTTCCGTTCTTCAACTGGGTTTGGCTATCGTGATCTGTGTCACATCACAATTACCGGTGTCAAAGGCTGCGCCACATGCGGTCAAATAATAATTCCACATGCGGCGAAAACGCTCATCAAACCCCATCTCCGATATCTGATCCCACTTGGCATTGAAGGTCTCGTACCAGCGCCGCAGGGTCAGATCGTAGCTTTTGCCAAACTCTTTTGAGCGTACAACGGTCAACCCCGCCTGATCGATCTGATCTCTAAGGATAGACGGTGCTGGCAACATCCCGCCGGGAAAGATGTATTTCTGAATGAAATCAACGCCGTTCTTGTAAATATCCCAACGATGATCCGCGACCGTGATGATCTGCAAAGTGGCATGGGCACCCGGCTTCAACCGATCACGGACCGTGTTGAAATATGCGGGCCAATATTTCTGACCGACTGCCTCGAACATCTCGATCGAGGCAATTCCATCATATTGACCCTGCTCATCGCGGTAGTCCTGTAGCTTGAACTCCACCAGATCAGAAAGCCCTGCTTTTTCAATTCGCTCTCTAGCAAACTTCAACTGCTCTTGGCTAATGGTCAGCCCGGTGACGCGCAGCCCGCGCTCTTTCGCGGCATATTCGGCGAACCCACCCCAGCCGCACCCGATCTCAAGGATATGATCCCCCGGTTTGGCCCCCATTTCATCCACCAGGCTGGCGTATTTCGCAGTTTGCGCCTTTTCGAGGCTTTCCTGACCCGTTTCAAATATGGCGCTGGAATAGGTCATCGTGTCATCCAGCCACAGGCCATAGAAATCATTGCCGAGATCATAGTGATACGAGATGTTCTTTTTCGCCTGTGACCGATTGTTACGATGCAACCAGAACCGCAGTCTTTCATAGGCTCGCACTAGAAACTGTCCGGTAAAATCATCGTAGACCGTCTCAGTTCCCAGATGCACGAGGTCCATGAAACTGCGTAGGTCCGGTGTGCTCCAATCGCCTTCAAGGTAGCCGTCCGAGAAGCCCAGCTCTCCCTCGCGCACCAGCCGGGAAAAGACGTCCGGGTCGTGGATGTCCACATGTGCCACGGGGCCTGGTTGTGGCGCATCCGCGCGGAAAATGCGTCCGTCGGGCAGCGCGATGTCAAGTCGGCCGCGCTCCATCCTCTTCAGCATCTTGAAGACTTGTGTAAAATATCTCGGCAGGTTTTCCTGCCCTTCGGTGCTCGTCAGGAACATCCGCTCTCCCCTCTGCGGTTGCGGGTCAAAGCTAGGACGGGATTCGGTTTCTGGCAAGTTTTCAGTTCCTTACTGGTCTTTTCTGGCATTATACGCGCCCAACGCACGGGCGCGGCCTTCCTTCAGCCCCACCACCGGTGCGGGATACATCTGGTCAGGAGAAAGCCCCCATGATCGCGGCACGGCATCAAAATAGGCCAGCGCGGTGGATGGCGGCTCGGATTGGCCCTCGGCAATCCAGCGACGCACATAACCTGAGTTTGGATCAAACCGCTCGCGCTGTGTGTCGGGATTGAAGATACGGAAATACGGTGCGGCATCAGGGCCGCAACCGGCCACCCATTGCCATCCCATCGCATTTGCAGCTGGGTCCCAGTCGATCAGGCAATCCCCGAACCAGTCGGCGCCGATTTTCCAATGCGTCATCAGATGCTTTGTCAGATAACTCGCGACAATCATCCGAGCCCGATTGTGCATGCGTCCGGTGACATACATTTGTCTTAGACCGGCATCAACAAGCGGAATTCCGGTTCTTGCCTGGCGCCATGCGCGCACTTCGGGCGTGTCGGGATCAGTATTCCAAGGGAATGCGTCCCATTCAGGCTTCCAATTGGCACTCAGAAGATGCGGCCAGTGGTACATTAAGTGATATGCGAACTCACGCCACACAAGCTGACGCAGATAGCCTTCACCACCATGCGCCCCGGTTTGGTCGGCGATTTGCACCCGATGCCAGATTGTACGCGGCCCGATCTCGCCCAGTGCAAGGTATTCTGAAAGATCAGAGGTTCCAGATTGATCCAGTTGGTCCCGCTGTTCGCGATACTGATCAATACGTTCTAGAAACGCATCCAACTGGTCCAGCGCTGCATTTTCGCCCGGGTGGACAAACGGGCGGACCACTGCGGCCCCGCGCTGCATATCCCGATCCAGTCGCCAATCAGACAATTGATCGGACGCAGGCCAGGTTTTCGGCGTCATAAGCCGCGTGGGCGCGGGCTCGGGCAAAGAGACTTCGCGCCCCTGCACTGATCGCCACATCGGAGTGAAGACCCGAAACGGCTGGCCGGTTTTGGTGGCGATCGTCCAAGGCTCAAACAAAAGCAGGCCAGCAAAAGACTGTGCCTGGATACCCTGTTCGGTCAAAGCAGCCTTGATCTGGGTATCCCTGTTGATCGCCTCTGGATCATAAGCCCGCGTCCAGAATACGGAGCCTGCCCCAGTTTCTCTGACCAGTTCACAAAGAACATCCAGTGCTTGACCCTGGCGAAGTATCAACTTGCTGCCAAGCTGCTCAAGCCTGCCGGCAAAAGCGTCAAGGCCCAGACCAAGGCGCCATTTCGGCGCGGCACCCAAAGTCTGAACCTGATGATCTAGAACAAATACGGGCACGATGGGTCGACCTGATTGCACCGCCGCGCTCAGCGCCGGATGATCTCCTAACCGAAGATCGCGCCTGAACCACAAAATGATCGGAGAATGATCAAAATCCATGTCCGCCCCATGTTTTCTTCGAACTACGAAGCGCCGCAGAAACTGGATCACAAAACGCGGTCAAGCGCCTCCAAAAGCTGATCAATTTCCTGTCGACTGGTGTAGTGTGTAAAGCTAAGGCGCAAGACCCCTTGTTCTGCGTCAACGCCCATCGCTTGCAACGGGCGATGTGCGTAGAAATCACCGCCACCTGCCATGATACCGTGTTTGGAAAGCTCGGCAGCAACAGGCTCGGCCTTCTTATTCAGACTTAACGCTACCGTCGGTGCGCGCCGACTGGCATCAGACGGTCCGATCAGGCGCAGAGCGTTCCGGTCTTTGACCGCGTCCAGTAGAGGTTGCAATAAAGCGACCTCGTGTTCCCGCATCAGATCATGCACAAAGGACCCCCGTGCCGAAGCTCCTGCTTCCGGTCCGCCATGATGGGTACAAAGCAGGTCCACATAGTCCGCCATGCCTGCGCTGGCCGCGATCTGAGCATGGTCAGGCCCGGCTGGTGTGAACCGCTTGAAAAGAGTGTCGCCGTTGAAATAATGCGCTTGGTTGGGCAGCAATTCACCCAGAGCTCGTCGAATAACCATGCAACCCTGATGCGGGCCATAGGTTTTGTAGGCGGAGAACAGATAGATATCAGGGCCCAGATCACCGACATTGGGGAACCCGTGCGGTGCGTAAGAAACCCCGTCGACACAGGCAAAAGCACCCGCAGCATGGGCGATTGCGGTGATTTCGGTGACCGGGTTGATTTCCCCAACGACATTCGAGCAATGCGGAAAGCACACCAGCCGCACTTTCTCGTCCAGCAAATTCTCCAAATCTTGCGGGTTCAAAGACCCACTCTCCGGATCAATCTTCCATTCCCGAATTTCGATCCCTTCATCGGCCAATCGCCGCCAGGGCCCCGAGTTTGCTTCGTGGTCCTGATTGGTCACGACAATCGCTTCGCCCGGCTGCATCCACTGCCGGAATGCCTGAGCCAGTACATAGGTGTTTTGCGTCGTCGAAGGGCCAAAGCTCAGCTCATCTGTTTCCACCCCCAATATCGCGGCAAGTCGCGCTCGTGCTTCGTCCATTTCCACGCCCCCCGCACGGCTCGCCGCATAGGGCGCGTAGGGCTGAACCTTTCGCTGGGTGTAGAACCGGCTCAACCGATCAAGCACAGGTTTGCAGGTATAGGATCCACCTGCATTCTCAAAAAAGGCCTGTCCTTGAAGACTGGGTTCCGAAAAGGCCGGGAACTGTGCCCGAACGAATTCAATATCAAGAGCGCCCATCGCATCTCTCTCCCTTATCATGCACTACAGTCCGGGTCGTTGCCCGCGCAAAGTCCGGACATCCCCGAAAACAAGGCAGGTCTTCCAGCCCAGCCGCAGGTCCTTGAAACGGGTAGGGATCGACGGCAGCCCCCATGATGGCCCCATCACCACCAGCAGACCAGGCCAGATAGCCAGAGGCAGAAGGTTGGGTCAAGTGATTGCGTTATTAGTATTTTTTGCCGCCACGCAATGCGTGCACTGACGACGTCATTGGCCCACGCGGGGCTTAGTTTGTTTTTGAGTACAAAAATGCCGGGCAGAGATGCCCGGCTCAGTGTTGTTCAAATCAGCATTAGCCCTGAACTTTGGTATAAGTCCCCTCACCCGCCAGGATGCCGCGGAACCCGCCGGGCTCATCCAGACCGAAAACGATCAGTGGCAGATTGTTGTCGCGCGCCAACGCTATGGCCGATGCGTCCATCACGCGCAGCCGCTTGGCCAAAACATCGTCATAGGAAACCTGATCATAGCGCACTGCATCCGAGTGTACCTTGGGGTCTTTGTCATAAACGCCATCCACACCGTTCTTGCCCATGAAGATCGCCTGACACGCCATTTCGTTAGCGCGTAGAGTCGCAGCGGTATCGGTGGTGAAATAGGGGTTCCCGGTTCCTGCGGCAAAGATGCAAACCCGCTTTTTCTCAAGGTGACGAACAGCACGGCGGCGAATGTAGGGCTCGCACACCTCATCCATCCGAATGGCCGAAATCACACGTGTAAAGACCCCTACCCCCTCCAGCGCGGATTGCATCGCCAGCGCGTTCATGACAGTCGCCAGCATGCCCATGTAGTCGGCTGTCGTACGCTCCATCCCCTGCGCAGATCCAGACAGACCACGGAAGATATTGCCACCACCGATGACCATGCAAATCTCAACACCAAGATCATGAACCGATTTGACCTCTTGCGCGATGCGCTGAACGGTGGGCGGATGCAGTCCGAATCCCTGATCTCCCATCAGCGCCTCGCCGGAAATCTTCAACATGACTCGGTCATATGTTGTTTTTGGGGTCTCGGTGGTCTCGACGGAAGGGGAAAGGCTCATGTTGCGCTCCGGGCTGGCACGGGGTTATTTTCCGGCGCAAAATGAAGCAAAACCTCCGCAGGTTCAATGCGGATAGTCAGGAACGGGGCAACCAGTCATGGCCGACAACTCTGAGAACCGGCTTTTGGCGCATTTGCCGTCGATTCCCGATGACAAACCTGTATTGATCGCCGGGCCCACTGCCTCGGGCAAATCGGCGCTGGCGCTGTTGATCGCCGAGCGTTTCGGAGGCGTGATTGTCAACGCCGATGCCAGTCAAATCTATGACTGCTGGCGTATTATCTCGGCCCGACCCTCGCCCGAGGATGAGGCCCGCGCACAGCACCGTTTGTATGGGCATGTTGCCTATGACCAGACCTATTCGACTGGTCATTGGCTGCGAGAGGTCACGCCGATGCTGTCGCAACGCCCTCGTCCGATAATCGTCGGAGGGACCGGTCTGTATTTCACAGCTCTGACCGAGGGGATGGCCGATATCCCTGCAACCCCGCCGGAAATCCGGGAACACGCGGATAAGTTGCCGTTGCAAGAACTGATCGCGGGTTTGGACGGTCTGACCCTGCAGAGGATCGACACCCAAAACCGCGCGCGTGTTCAGCGCGCCTGGGAGGTTCAGAGCGCAACCGGGCGATCCCTTTCGGATTGGCAGGCCGACACACCCGCCCCGATACTGGATATTCAAAACACGGTACCGATTGTTTTCGACGCCAGAAAAGACTGGCTGCTGGATCGCATCAACCGACGGTTCGACCTGATGTTGGACCAAGGAGCTATAGAGGAAGTGGAGGCCATGCGCGATCGCTATGACCCCTCTTTTCCCTCCTGTAAAGCGATCGGCGTTCCGGAGCTAATGGGCTACCTGGACGGCCGCATGACACTGGATGAGGCGCGCGAAAAAGCGACGATCGCGACACGTCAGTTTGCCAAGCGTCAACGCACATGGTTCCGTGCGCGCATGAAGTTCTGGCATCACCTTGACGCAGCGCGTTGAAGGTTGCAGCCGCCGGATACGATAAAGCCCAATATAACAACGCCTTAATCAGCACCATGGTGAGAGATAGATATGTATCCATCTATCCGTCACAACGTGTCTCGTTTCCTTTCACATTGAAACTTTCCGAACCTCACTTTCTGCCCGGATGTCGTTTTTGTACCATCTATGACGATTTCCAACATTGACGCAGGGAAAAAACTGGTGCCGAATGCGGCTATGGGGATGTTGATAAATCGTAAATCCAAGCCCGTGGCCCTACCAACCGAGACTAAACGGTCCCTGTAGTGCCCGGCTCTATCAATCAGAAACACGAAATCTAAAAAAATTATGTGTCACAGGGAGACATCTATGGAAAACCAGACAATCAACGGAAAGCCGATGCATTGGGCGGCAGAGATGCACGCCAAGGAATATCGTGAGGGCAATCTGAGCCGTCGTGAATTTCTGGCCCGTGTAACCGCGCTGGGCGTTGCTGTACCGACGGCATATGGCATGATTGGCCTGCAGTCACCGGCAGCCGCTGCCGAACCTCAGCGTGGCGGCACCATCCGCTATCAAATGGAAGTGCGCGCACTGAAAGACCCGCGCACATATGACTGGACGCAGATCGCAACCTTCACGGCTGGCTGGCTGGAATATCTTGTCGAATACAATAATGACGGCTCGTTCAAACCCATGTTGCTGGAAAGCTGGGAAGCCAATGATGACGCCACTGAATACACGCTGAACGTCCGCAAAGGTGTGAAGTGGAACAATGGTGACGATTTCACTGCCGAAGACGTAGCTCGCAATATCGAAGGTTGGTGCGACGGGGCTCTGGAAGGGAACTCGATGGCCTCGCGCATGGCCTCACTGATGGATGAGAGCACTCAGAAAGCCGCAGATGGCGCCATCACCGTTGTCGACTCGCATACAGTCAAGCTGAAGTGCAACGCGCCGGATATCACGATCATCCCCGGCATGGCAGATTACCCGGGTGCAATCGTACACAGCAGCTTTGATGCAAATGATATGCTGTCCAACCCAGTTGGTACGGGTTTCATGATGCCCGAAAGCCATGAGGTCGGCGTGAAGGGCGTTCTGGTCCGCAACGAAGGCTTTGACTGGTGGGGCTACGAAGCTGGTAAAGGCGGCTATATCGACCGGATCGAATTCATCGATTATGGCACTGACCCTGCTGCTTTCCTGGCCGCCTATGAGGCCGAAGAGATCGATATGAACTGGGAATCGGTTGGCGAGTTTGTCGACATCTTTGACAGTATTGGGCTTGTCCGCTCGGAAATCCCATCGGGCTTTACCATTGTCATTCGCCCCAACCAGCTGGCTGAAGACGCCGATGGCAACAAGATCTACGGCGACAAGAGGGTCCGTCAGGCCCTCGCCATGGCAGTTGACAACGCCGTCTGCCTTGAACTTGGCATGTCCGGCTACGGCATCACTGCCGACAACTGTCATGTAGGCCCGATGCACCCCGAGTACGACTCGGCTGTGACGCGTATCCCTTACGATCCGGCAGGCGCAAAGGCGCTGATGGACGAAGCGGGTATGGGCGATTTCGAGCACGAAGTGCAGTCGATCGACGATGACTGGCGTCGCAATACCACGGCTGCGGTAGTGGCTCAGTTGAACGATGCGGGCATCAAGGCAAAGCACACGGTTCTGCCCGGTTCGACATTCTGGAACGACTGGACCAAGTACCCGTATTCCTCGACCAACTGGAACCACCGCCCGCTGGGCACGCAGGTTCTGGCACTGGCGTATAAGTCGGGTGTCGCTTGGAACGAGTCTGGTTTTGCCAACGAAGAGTTCGACAAGCTGCTGGCCGAGGCGAACTCGATCGCGGATGTCGATATGCGCCGTGAGGTGATGGCGAAGCTGCAGACGATCATGATCGACGAAGGCGTGGTCATCCAGCCCTATTGGCGGACCGCGATGCGTCACCACCGCGACAATATGGTCGGTGTCGAAAAGCACATTGCGGACCTGCCGCAGCTTTATAAGTTCGGCCTGACTTCCTAAGCCGAAACCTACAAGGGCCGCGCCAATCTGGCGCGGCCCTTCGTCCTCAATACGGCGACCAGAATAATAGCAATGCGTGGGGCGAAATGCCTGTCACGCCAGCCGATCAACAGGGGCTAACATGGGACTTTTTATTCTAAGGCGTGTGGGGATTATGCTGCTTACAGCGTTGTGCCTGACATTCCTGGTCTTTTTCCTTACCAATCTCTATCCGAACCTGGAAAAACTTGCGAAGACGCAGGGCAATTTCCGGATGTCTGATGAACAGGTCGAAAGCTATCTAGAGAAAAACGGCTACCTCCAGTCCACGCCGATCAAATACGGTGAATGGCTGGGTGTCCTGCCCTCGTTCCGACACACGAATGAGGACGGTACCGTTCAGGGCAGATGTATCCTGCCAGGCAAAACTGCCGAGGAATCTCCGAATTTCTGCGGTATCCTGCAGGGGTACTGGGGATATTCAACTGTCTTCAAGGAAGAGGTCTCTACCGTTGTTGGCAACCGGCTGGCACTGACCGGACGGCTGATGTTCTGGGTGATGCTGCTGATGGTCCCTTCGGCACTCATTCTGGGCATCCTGGCCGGGATGAAGGAAGGTTCGGCCACTGACCGGACGCTTTCAACCTTTGCCATCACGACGACGGCGACGCCAGAATACGTCTCGGGCGTTATCTTCATAGCGATCTTCACATCCTCCGCCGTCGGGTTGAAATGGTTCAAAGGCACCGCCACGCAAGCGATGGAGAACCCGACGTTCGAGAACTTCTTCCTACCAGTTCTGACCATCGCGCTTTACGGGATGGGCTATATCGCCCGGATGACCCGCGCCTCAATGACCGAGGTGATGACGGCGCAATACATCAGGACGGCGCGTCTGAAAGGCGTGTCATTCCCGAATATCGTCATGAAACACGCGCTGCGCAACGCGCTTATCGCGCCCTTTACTGTCATTATGCTGCAGTTCCCATGGCTGCTGAATGGTGTCGTGATCGTCGAGACCCTGTTCAACTACAAGGGTTTTGGCTGGGCGCTTGTACAGGCGGCGGGCAACAATGACATACAGCTTCTGCTGGCGATCTCGGTCGTGTCGGTCTTTGTGGTGCTGGTGACGCAGCTGATCTCGGATATCGGCTATGTCTACCTCAACCCGCGCATCCGCATTTCGTAAGGAGGGATAGATCATGGAACCACTTACCTGGACCGGCTCTATCGCCTTCCTGAACCCGCTGTTGATGCTTGCGTTGGGACTGATGCTTTTGTCCATCGTTGTCTGGATGCTGGCAAGTATCGTGCTGCCCGAAGATCAGATGATTGTGAATGCCGATGGGACGCTCAGTTCGAGCTCTGGCCTGAGAATCCTGATACAATCGGCGCTGCGATATAGCTTTCTGGCAAGTGTGGGAATTGCGGTGGCGTACATTGTCCTTGGCATCCTGATGGGGACCAGTGCTGGCATCATCGGCGCAATCTCTCAGCAGTTTCTGCCCGTCTGGCTGTCGCTGATCATCCTTTATGCGATGTCGATTGCGTTCAAGCGCAAGCTGGGCCTATACGGCAAGCTGTTCGACAGCCCCATTGGTATGATCGGCTTTGGCCTTGTGATGTTCTGGGTGTTCACCGGCATATTTGGCGCACTCGATCTGATCGTAACCCACGATCCGCTGTCGCAGGTCTCAGGCATGAAGAACAAGGTGCCGGGCACCCCGCTTCCCAATCTGGAGGACGGTCAATACGCTTGGTATTTGCTGGGTGGAGATAACCTCGCGCGCGACGTCTTTAGCCGTATGGTTAAAGGTGCCTGGATCGTCGTGCAGATCGCGCCGCTGGCGACGATGTTTGCCTTCATGGTTGGTATCACTCTGGGTTTACCCGCAGGCTACTATGGCGGGCGTCTGGATACGCTCCTGTCATTCCTCGCGAACCTGATCCTGGCCTTTCCCGTGATCTTGCTGTTCTACCTTTTGGTCACGCCCGAGATCGTAGCGACCGGCGTGCCGAACTATATGGCCGCGATCCTGTTCGTGTTCCCGATCATCTTCCTCGGCGTTCTGCTGAATTCGCGTTTCTATACGCGTCCCAGTTTTCGAACGCCTTTGTTGATCGGAGTTCTGGGTGTTGCGCTCTGGTTCTACCTGTCGCTGATTTCGACCGGTGGCTACATCATCAACACCGACAGCTACCGCATCTGGGGTCTCCCGACCTACCTTGATCTGTTCGATATTCCAGGCGGTATTCTGGTGGTGTTCGTCTCGGTGGTCTTCGTGAACTCACCGACCGTGTTCCGCATCGTGCGCGGACTGGCGCTGGACATCAAAACTCGCGACTATGTGGCTGCGGCCCAAACGCGCGGCGAGGGTACATGGTACATCATGCTGTGGGAAATCCTGCCCAACGCGCGTGGTCCGCTGATCGTCGATTTCTGCCTGCGCATCGGCTACACGACCATCCTGCTTGGAACCTTGGGTTTCTTTGGGCTGGGGCTGCCACCGGAAAGCCCGGACTGGGGCTCGACGATCAACGAGGGGCGCAAGCTTCTGTCGATCTATCTACATCCCGCACTGCCGCCCGCGCTGGCATTGCTGTCGCTGGTTCTTGGCTTGAACCTGCTGGCGGATGGTCTGCGCGAAGAAAGTCTGAAGGACTGATTGTGATCGAGGCCGGGGGCTCTGCCCCCGGACCCCCGAGATATTTTTAGCCAGATGAAGGGGAACCCCCGGACTCTCGCGAGGAGTAATAAGATGAACAAACTGGCGGATTATGACGGGCCAATCCTGGAGATCGACAAGCTTTCGATTTCCTTCTTTACCCGCCTTCGTGAGATCCCTGCCGTGATGGATTTCTCGGTCAGTGTGCAACCCGGCGAAGCCGTCGGTTTGGTGGGTGAATCAGGTTGTGGGAAATCTACCGTGGCGCTGGGTGTCATGCAGGATTTGGGCAAGAATGGCCGCATCGTCGGTGGCTCGATCAAGTTCAAAGGGCGTGATCTGGGTGAAATGACCACCGAAGAGCTGCGCGACATACGTGGCAATGAAATCGCGATGATCTATCAGGAGCCGATGGCCTCGCTGAATCCGGCGATGAAGATCGGCAAACAGCTGATGGAAGTGCCAATGATTCATGAGGGCGTTGGTGCCGAAGAGGCCTATGCTCGTGCGTTGGAAGTGGTCACCGATGTACGCCTGCCCGACCCTGAGCGGATGCTGAACTCGTTCCCGCATCAGCTGTCAGGCGGTCAGCAGCAGCGGATCGTGATTGCGATGGCGCTGATGTCGAAACCTGCCTTGTTGATCTTGGATGAGCCAACAACCGCTCTGGACGTGACGGTCGAGGCCGCCGTGGTCGAGTTGGTCAAGGATCTGGGCAAGAAATACGGCACCTCGATGCTGTTCATTTCGCACAATCTGGGTCTGGTGCTGGAAACCTGCGACCGGCTGTGCGTGATGTATTCAGGTGAGGCCGTCGAGCGTGGCTCGATCAAGGATGTATTCGACGAAATGCAGCACCCGTATACGCAGGCGCTGTTCCGCTCGATCCCGCTGCCGGGCGCCGACAAGAACTCGCGCCCACTGGTGGCCATACCGGGTAACTTTCCCCTGCCCCATGAGCGGCCTCCGGGCTGTAACTTTGGTCCGCGCTGCGACTATTTCGAAGAAGGTCGCTGTGACGCTAAGGATATCCTGATGGAGGCGGTACCGGGCAACGACCGACACCATACGCGATGCTTGAAATTCCAGGAAATCGACTGGAACGCGCCAATCACCGTTGGTGAGCAGAAAGAGAAAGGCGAGATTGGCCGGACTGTTCTGAAAATGGACAACCTCAAGAAATACTATGAGGTGGCTGCGAATGCATTGTTCGGCGGTGGTGAGACCAAAGTGGTCAAGGCCAATGAGACGCTAAGCTTTGAAGCGCATGAATCCGAGACGCTTGCCATTGTCGGCGAATCCGGTTGCGGCAAATCCACTTTTGCGAAGGTCTTGATGGGGCTGGAAACGGCCACCGACGGGCAGATCCTGCTGGACAACCGCAATATCGAGGACGTGCCCATCGAAGAACGCGACGCCAAGACCGTTGGCGAAGTGCAGATGGTGTTTCAGAACCCGTTCGACACGCTGAACCCGTCGATGACCGTAGGCCGTCAAATCATCCGGGCGCTGGAAATCTTTGGCGTCGGTGACTCCGAGGCTGATCGCAAGAAGCGGATGCTGGAACTGCTGGATCTCGTGAAATTGCCCCGCGCCTTCGCGGACAGGATGCCACGCCAGCTATCAGGCGGTCAGAAGCAGCGCGTCGGTATCGCCCGCGCATTTGCCGGTGATGCACGGATCGTGGTTGCGGATGAACCGGTTTCGGCGCTGGACGTATCCGTACAAGCTGCCGTTACAGACCTGTTGATGGAAATTCAGCGCGAGCACAAAACCACGCTGCTGTTCATCAGTCACGACCTTTCAATCGTGCGCTATCTCAGTGACCGTGTGATGGTGATGTATCTGGGGCATGTGGTTGAACTGGGCACCACCGATCAGGTCTTTAGCCCACCCTATCATCCCTACACTGAGGCATTGCTAAGTGCGGTTCCAATCGCGGACACATCGATCGAAAAACAGCACATCGTGCTTGAGGGCGATATCCCCTCGGCCATGAACCCGCCGCCGGGTTGCCCGTTCCAAACACGCTGTCGCTGGAAATCAGAAGTGCCGGATGGGCGATGCGAATCCCATGTGCCTCCGGTGCAAACACTTGCGGATGGTCATCAGGTGAAATGTCACCTTGCCGAAGACATTCTGGCCAAAATGGAGCCGGTTATCAAAATTGCGGCCGAATAGATCCGCGCAAACGAAAGAAAAGGGCCGGTCAAAGACCGGCCCTTTCAATTTGCGTCACGTTTAGTGGGGAGACAGGCGACGCAGGTCGTGGGTGAGTGGCAGTTTCTGATCGTAATCAGCCCGTCATCACGTTGTTGCCGAAGTGCATGAACTCCTGATTCATACCCGCCACATCTCCGGCTTCCAGTTTTAGACTGGCGCTGTCGAGCATCTTGTAACTCTGCTGGCTTTTGACCCAATCGTCTGCGGCCTGCAGCGTCGTAAGCGTGTATGACGTAACCTCATTGAGGTAGTGCGTCGGGATGATGATCTTGGGCTTGAGCTTGGCGACAATATCGTTGCCCTGATCGAAGCTAAGGATGTGTTCCGATCCGTCGACGGGCAAAGTCAGCACGTCTACCTGTCCTATAGCATCCCAGAACTCCTGAGGCGGATTGTGGCGGTTGTCGCCCCAGATCAAGGTGCGAATGCCTCCGGTTTCGACAAGGTAGATCACCATGTCCATATGTCCGACGTTGTTGGGCGGACAAGCTTCCGCGCCAAACTCGGCCAAGGCGTTGGTCCATTCGTACCAACCCGGCGCAACGCAGGCATGTTTGTCAGCAAAACCTGTGATCTTAAGATCAGCAAATTCAAAATTGCCCGCCATCCTGTCTAAAACCATTGTGGAACTTGGCCGCTCGATAGCGTCATGGTCAAAATGAGCATGAGTGGACATGGTGATATCAACTGGGATCTGCGGGAACTCGTTGCGGAACCACAGGCCCCATGCGCCGGAGGGATCATCGCGCCAAGGATCAAACAATACGGTCGCTCCGTTTGGGGAGGTAATTTTGATCGCGCAGTGACCGTAATAATCGATTCCAACCGCTCCCGTACTTGCCTGACCAGTCGAGCCCTGTAGATCGATTACATGGTTATTGTTGCCAGGCTGCAGCCAAGCCTGCGATTGCGCCTCGGCCGGTTTGCTACCCAGCAGTGAGGCCCCTGCACCGACACCGGCGGCCCCGGCAGCCATAAAGAACGATCGACGCGACAGACCAGTTGCCAATGTGTCGCGTTCTCCGTTTAGAATTGTGGGTTTCAGATCTTTGCGATCCATTTTTTTTCCTCCCGAGTTGAAAAGGCCCGGCTTGGTCCGCACCCTTGCGACCAGCCTAGCGCGCGTGGCACAGGTTGCTCAGATCAGAAAAATCGGGGGGGAATATGGGGAAAATCCCCATATTCAGAAATCACGAAATCGACAAAAGATGGCTTCGCAAGTTCTGATCACGGCCTTCGAGGCCAAGTTTTCGACGAATATTGTTACGATGAAAATCAATTGTAGAAGTTTCGCGCGACATCGCCCGGGCGATATCTTTCGTGGTTTTGCCCGACATGACCAGCTGAGCAATTTCGATCTCGGTCGGCGTCATGACCGAAAACGCATCCGAAAGCTTGTCGGAAATCATTGAAGTAATCTCTTGCAGATTTCGCTCGGCCAGTTCCAGATAAACTTGCGAGGCGTCGCCTTCAGTCAATAGCCCGCGCAACTTGTCCAGATAAGGCAACACCATCGTGCGAACCTGATCTACGATATCCTGATCCCGGTCTTTCCGATCGTCGTCCAAACTGGTCAACAGCACCCGTAGCGCCGTGTTTGTTTCCTGCAGCTCCCGCGTCCTCGCCGCGACGCGGTGCTCCAGTTGCGCCAGAGTTTCATTCAACTTCACTTCCAGCGCTCGGCGCAGGTAAACCTCTTGGATCAAAGCCAAATCCGATTCAACCATGCGCGCAAACTGTGCCAAACCTTCACGAAACAACAAGGCCCGGCGATTGCGGTGACGGTCCAAGACGCAGATTGTTCCGAAAACCGAACCATCCGGCCACTTCAGCGGAAAACCGATATAGAAGGACATGCCATGCTCCATGTCCTCATTGTCGCTCCAGGCCGGATCACATGTTGCGTCCTCGACAACAAATTCGCCGTCGCGTTCCAGAACGCCCTGACAATAGAGCTTGGGGTTCAGTCGAAAATTCATGCCGACCGGGTATGGGTTTTCTGGATGATCCGATGTGATCAGAACCGCATGATCCGGCGCTTCGGTCTTCATGATCAAAGTGGCGGGCACATCGGCCAGCTGCGAAACAAGGTCGACCAAACGCTGCCAGTTCGCCATTGTTTCGGGTGGTATGTTGGGTCGATCTTGGATCATCGCAATTCGCACAAGTCCGAAAGGTTATCCAATCAGACTAGGACAGCGTTTGGCGGTAGATCAAGAAACAGACACGCTGCGGCGCAGCTAGCCCCCCCAGATCACTTTTACGTAGTTCTGGGTTTCCTTGTAGGGTGGAATTCCGCCGTGCTTTTCAACTGCTTTGGGCCCTGCATTGTAAGCTGCCAGTGCAAGGCGCCAGGACTTGAACTTGCGGTATTGCCAGGAAAGATAACGCGCACCACCCTCCAGATTCTGGATCGGATCGTGCGGATTGACGCCCAGCAGCCGCGCTGTCTGAGGCATCAGTTGCGCAAGACCCAAGGCCCCTTTGTGGGATTTGGCATTCGGGTTCCACCCGCTTTCTTGTTGAACAAGTCGCAGGAAAAGTTCTTCCGGCACATTATGTTGCCGCGCTGCTTTTCTGGCATGATCGAGATACTGGCCCCGATAGTTACCAGTGTAACGCTTAACGAATTTCCCACGCTCGGTCTTGGGTTTAAGCCGTTCAGAGCCGCGATATTGCGTAGCGGCCCGATTATCCAAAACCTTGGATTGCTTGAGGAATATCGCCTTACGATTCTTGGTGGACAGCGTTTCTGCCTGCGTCGCAAACGACGTCAGACAAAGACCCAATACCGAGATACCGCCGACCAGAAAACGCATTAATGCCAATCCTGCACCCTCAACAACCAATCAGATTATAGTTAAATCAGCCGGAAATGAAAGCTTGGTTAAGACAGTCCTAATGTTTTCCTGCTCAGCGTTGCACGATCAATCATGTTTCAACCAAGTCGTAGCCCGTATAGGGTCAGCACCAGAATACAGCGCCAGATTCGGGCGCCATCCAGTCAGAGTAAAACGAGGGAATATATGGCGGGTTCAGTCAACAAGGTCATTCTGATCGGCAATCTCGGTGCCGACCCCGAGGTGCGGTCGTTCCAGAACGGTGGTAAGGTGTGCAACCTGCGCATCGCAACGTCAGAGACATGGAAAGACCGCAACACTGGTGAGCGTCGGGATCGAACCCAATGGCACACAGTCGCCATCTTCTCGGAACCTCTGGTTCGCGTTGCCGAGCAGTATTTGCGTAAAGGCAGCAAAGTCTATGTCGAGGGCCAGTTAGAGACCCGCAAGTGGCAGGATCAGTCGGGGCAGGATCGCTATTCGACTGAGGTTGTCCTGCGCCCTTACCGCAGCGAGCTGACTATGCTGGATGCCCGCGGTGAAGGCGGTGGCGGCGGTGGTGGCTATGGCGGTGGTCAGGCCGGAGGAGGCTATGGTGATCCCTATGGCGGTCAGTCCAGCGCCCCTGCCCCTGCATCCGGCGGCATCGATGACGACGAGATTCCGTTCTAAACCAAACGGAGAAACAACATGGCATGGTCCTTCTCACTTGGCCGATTGCTCGGCTCGGAACTGAGGGTCCATGTCACCTTCTTCCTGCTGCTCGCCTGGGTTGGTTTTGCAGCGTATTCCAGCGGCGGTTGGCCCGCTGCGCTCAACAACATCCTGTTCGTTCTGGCTTTGTTTGCCTGTGTCGTCGCGCATGAATTCGGTCACGCGCTCATGGCAAAGCGATACGGGATTCGCACCCCTGATATCACTTTGCTGCCAATCGGTGGACTGGCACGTCTTGAGCGGATGCCAGAAAAACCGATGCAGGAGGTTTGGGTCGCCTTAGCAGGCCCGGCCGTAAACGTCGTCATCTGGGCCATCCTCGTGGTTTTAGGCGCGGGGATACAACTTGGATCGCTGGCCCAGATCGACTCGGCAGGCACGAACCTATTGAGCCGTCTGGCCTATGTGAATCTGCTGCTGGCGGCCTTCAACATGATCCCGGCATTTCCGATGGACGGCGGGCGTGTATTCCGCGCTTTGCTATGTATGAAGATGGAACGTGCCAAGGCCACGCGGATCGCCGCCCTTGGCGGTCAGATCGTAGCGGTCGGGCTTGGTTTTCTGGGGCTGACCTCTGGCAACCCGATACTGGTTCTGATCGCCGTCTTTGTCTTCATTGCCGCGAATTCCGAAAACCAAGACGTTGCGCTACGTTCGGTTGCGCGGCGTGTGAAGGCCCGGGATGCGATGATCACCGAGTTCAAGGCGTTGTCGCCCGATGATACGTTGGCGACGGCGGCTCAAGCGGTCATTCATACGACCCAGCACGAGTTTCCGGTCTTGGCCGAGGATGGCAGCCTTTTGGGTTTTGTCACCCGTGACCGACTGTTCGCAGCGTTAGCAAGCGACCATCCCCGATCCGAGCCTGCAGCGTCGATTATGGATAAGGACATACCACAAGTCGCGCTCACCAGCGGTTTGGATCAAGTTCTGAATGGCCTGCATAAAGGTGCACCCGCAATTGCTGTTTGTACCAAATCGGGACACATGGTTGGCTATATCACCCGCGAAAACATCGGCGAGCTGATGGTAATCCAGGGGCGCTGAATCTCAGCAGGCGGCCAGCGCATCATCAAGCACCGAGACCACTGTCTCGCGCGGCACTTCTGAAGTGACGAAGGCCTGTCCGATGCCTCGTGCCATAATGAAACGCAACTGGCCATCCATGACCTTTTTGTCCTGCGCCATCAGATCGACCAGCGTTTCTGCATCCGGCAATTCACCCGGAATATCGGCCAGATCAGTCTTCATGCCCATGGCGCGCAAATGCGCCCTGACACGGCTTGGATCTTCTTGCGGGCAAAGCCCCAAGCGAGAAGAAGTTTCAAACGCCAGCGCACAGCCGATGGCGACACCTTCACCGTGCAGCAATCGATCAGAATAATCGGTTGCAGCCTCAAGCGCGTGGCAGAAAGTATGACCCAGATTGAGCAGCGCCCGGTCGCCCTGCTCGGTCTCGTCGCGCGCGACGATATCGGCCTTCATCTGAACCGAGCGTGTGACGGCCTGCACGCGCGCAGCCATGTCGCCGGATGCTAACAGAGGCCCGTTATCTTCAAGCCACTCAAAGAACTGGGCATCGCCCAGCAGTCCATATTTGACGACTTCGCCATATCCAGCGAGAAAGTCCCGCGTCTGTAACGTACCCAGCACGTCCGTGTCGGCCAACACCAGTGACGGCTGGTGAAACGCTCCAATCAGGTTCTTGCCCTGTGGCGCATTTATCCCAGTCTTGCCGCCAACCGAGCTGTCGACCTGTGCCAGCAGCGAAGTCGGTATCTGAACAAAGCGTACCCCGCGCCGCATCACTGCTGCAGCAAATCCCGCCAGATCGCCGATCACACCCCCTCCTAGCGCAACGACGATGTCGTTCCGTTCGACCTTCTCCGCCAGCAACCATTCTACCGCGCGCTCAAAATGCGGCCAGCTTTTGGTGGCCTCACCCGCTGGCAGTGCCAGAGCATTCATCTCGATCCCGGCTGAGGCCAGGCCTTCACGCAGTGCATCCAGATGCAGGCCCTCGACAGTCTCATCGGTCAGAACCGCGACACGCTTACGCTTTATCAGTGGAGCAATCCGTTCCCCAGATTGCGCCAAAAGGCCGGGGCCGATCTCTACATCATAAGAACGCTCGGCCAAATCAACATGTACGGTTTGATGCATTAAATTCGTTCCAAAATATCAGGGCGCGTCACCAGTGCGGCAATCACCCGATCCACCATATCTTCGATTGCGGTTTCGCCATCTGAGTCAGCCACCAGATCGGCCTGTTCATAGATCGGCACGCGCGCCTCGTACAAACCGCGCAACGTTGCATACGGGTCTGCCGTACGCAGCAACGGGCGCGTGTCTTTATGTTTGACGCGATTCCACAACACGTTCAGATCGGCCCGCAACCACACAGATGCACCGCGGTCTGAGATCATATTTCGATTGCCTTCTGCTAGAAACGCGCCGCCTCCGGTCGACAGGATGCCTTTTTCCTCATCCAGAAGCCGCCCGATGATCTGGCTTTCCTTGCTGCGAAAGAACGCCTCGCCATCGCGGGCAAAGATCTCGGGGATGGTCATGTTGGCCGCCGATTCGATCTCGGAATCGCTATCGAGAAAGGGAACGCCGAGCCGAGCCGCCAGAGCCCGGCCCACCGCAGTCTTTCCAGCCCCCATCATTCCGACCAAAACGACGGTTTTGTGCAGTTGAAATTGCGCCGCTGTGTCGGAACGCACCGTGTTATGCTTAATTTCGCTCATTTCGTCGTGAATGACGTGATCTTAAGAAAAATGCTAGTTATAACTTGGGCAAAAGCAAAAATTGAGGCAGCGTTCACCCATGGGCCGTTTGATCAAGTTCCTGATTTACCTCATCTGCCTGTGTTTCATCGGGCTGGTTGGGTATGCCTATGTCGGGCCGTTTTTTGGTGCGGACTTTTCCGCTCCTCAAAGTGAAGTCCGCGAACCGGTCATCTTGAATGCCGACTAGAACCACTCTTCTGGCGTTTTTTCTGGCCGGAACTGCGCAGGCACAATCGACGGAGCCCTTGTCGATCATTGACTGGCTGACCGACCCCCCAGAAAATCTGCCGGGCACAGTGCTGATGGAACCGCCTGTGACCCAGACAGGGTTGCAGCCGGATATTCAGGTCACCCCGCTTGAGGCGCTGTCGCCACCGCTGGGTTTGGTGGCCTCTTCCGTCACGGGTCTGCCGGTCAACTTGTGGCAGAACAGCGATGCAGATCGCTTGGCGGAACTGATCGCGCAGGTGCGGGTCAAGTCCAACCCCGCTATGCAACGGCTGCTGTTCACCCTGCTCCTTTCCGAGGCACGTCCCCCGAGCGGAGGACAGGCAGAAGACAAATTGCTGATGGCGCGACTGGACCGCCTTATGCAATTGGGCGCATCCGATCCGGTACAATCTCTGGTTCAGCTGGCCGGTCCGACCGATACGCAAGCTCGTTTCAAACGCTGGTTCGATGCGACGTTGCTGACGGGTGACGAAGACCGGAGTTGTACGGCGCTGATCGCGCAGCCGAATTTGTCTCGGGATTACGCAGCGCAAATATTCTGCAAGGCCCGTCGTGGAGATTGGGCGTCAGCTGCGCTGACACTCGAAGCCGCTCATGCGCTGCAGGTGCTGCCCGAAGACCAGCTTGCGTTGCTCGATCGCTTTCTCAGCCCGGAATTGTTCGAAGGGGCTGAGTATCTTCCTCAGCCCGACGACCCGAATCCGCTTACGTTCCGTCTGTTCGAAGCCATTGGTGAACGTTTGCCCACGGCTTCGCTGCCACGGGCGTTCGCCAATGCCGATCTGCGCGATGTGGCGGGCTGGAAAGCCCAGGTCGAAGCTGCTGAACGATTGACGCGGATTGGGGCGCTGACACCCAATCAGTTGCTTGGCCTGTATACCGAACGTTCGCCGGCTGCTTCGGGCGCCGTGTGGGATCGCGTGGCAGCCATTCAACGGTTCGAAACCGCATTGGGAACCGGAAATCCCGATGCGGTTTCCAAGACTTTAATTGAGGTTTGGGCCCAGATGAAGTCAGTCGGGCTTGAGATTCCGTTTGCCGAACTTTTTGCCCCGCGTCTGGCAGCAATGAAACTATCTGGTTCGGCCGCCGAGAATCTGCGGTGGCGTATTCTGCTGTTGTCCGAGCTTTATGAAGACGCGGCACAAGATGTGCCTGAAGGTTCCGATGCGAATATGTTTCTGGCCGCCCTGGCGCAGGGCGATCCGCAGCGCGCACCGTCACCAACCCCTCTGGCGGATGCCATTTCGCAGGGCTTTGCTTGGTCCGCGCCCATCCCTTCGGATATCGACGGGCTTCTGAGCAACGATCAATTGGGCGAAGCCATTCTGGAAACGATGCAATTGTTCGCCCATGGCGCGCGCGGCAATCTGGTCGACCTGACCGCTGCAATCGCTGCGTTCCGCCGCGTGGGTCTTGAAGACACCGCACGTCGGGCCGCGTTGCAGTTGATGATCTTGAACGGGGCTTGAGCATGACAGCGCCCGCGTCTCAGGAGCTGTGGATTTCCACCTTCCTCGAAGCGCAAGCTGCTGAGCTTGGCGCCGCCACCAACACCCTGCTCGCCTATGGCCGGGATCTGAAAGATTTCTCTGATTGGTTGACGCGTCGGAAATCGGGCTTTTCCGAAGCGGATCGCGATCGGATCGAAGGTTACCTGATCGATTGCGATGCGCAGGGCCTGTCGCGCTCGACAAGGGCACGGCGGTTGTCGGCGATCAAACAATTGTATCGATTTGCTTTCGAAGAAGGCTGGCGCGAAAGCAACCCGGCCATCCAGATCAAGGGACCAGGGCACCCCAAGCGATTGCCTAAGACACTGGACGTGCCCGAAGTTGACCGCCTGCTTGCAGCAGCGCGGCGCACGGGTCGTTCCGACGCAGACAAAATTCGCAACACGTGCCTGATGGAACTGCTCTATGCGACGGGGATGCGGGTGACAGAACTGGTATCGCTGCCGGTCAGTTCGGCCAGAGGTGATCCCCGCATGCTGCTGGTCCTCGGCAAAGGCGGGAAAGAGCGGATGGTTCCGCTGTCCCCCCCTGCCCGCGAGGCGTTGGCAGACTGGCTGCAAGCCCGCGATGCGGCCGAGGAAAAAGCCGTTTCCAAGGGAGGACAAGCGTCGCGTTTCCTGTTCCCGTCGCGCGGGAAATCCGGGCACCTGACGCGGCATCGCTTCTTTCTGCTGGTCAAGGAACTGGCGATCGAAGGCGGTGTTTCGCCTGAAAAAGTCACACCTCACACGCTGCGTCATGCGTTTGCGACGCACCTGCTGGCCAATGGCGCGGATCTGCGCTCGATCCAGACGCTGTTGGGCCATGCAGATGTGGCGACGACCGAGATCTATACGCATGTTCTGGATGAACGCCTGTCGGAACTGGTGTTGGAACACCACCCGCTGGCCAAAGATGACACCACAGATCAGGGCTAACCCCTTGATTGGCCGGGCCCGCACCCCCATAACGAATGCAGCAACACGAACAACCTAGGACCAATGGAACCCACTCCTTCTCTGCTTGATGGCGCATTCTGGATCACGACAGGATCCATTCTTCTTCTCCTTGTCCTATCGGGCTTTTTCTCGGGCTCCGAAACTGCGCTGACCGCATCATCGCGTGGCAAGCTGAGAGCGCAGGCTGACAAAGGCTCGCGCGGGGCGAAAAAAGCGCTGGAAATCACCGATGATAACGAACGTCTGATCGGCTCGGTCCTTCTCGGCAACAACCTTGTCAACATCCTTGCCGCTTCGTTGGCAACCGCCCTGTTTACCCGCCTGTTCGGCGAAAGCGGTGTGGCGCTGGCGACGCTCGTGATGACCCTTCTGGTGCTGATCTTCGCCGAGGTGCTGCCCAAGACCTACGCGATTACCAACGCCGAAAAAGCCGCCGCCTTGGTGGCACCCGTTATCAGCGTCTTCGTAACGGTGTTCTCTCCGGTGGTGGCTGCCGTCCGGCTACTGGTGCGCGGTGTATTGCGCCTGTTCGGTGTGCAGATCGACCCCGATAGCAACATCCTTGCGGTCCGAGAAGAAATCGCTGGCGCATTGCAACTGGGCCATTCCGAAGGTGTGGTCGAAAAAGAAGATCGCGACCGTATTCTGGGCGCGCTCGATCTTGGCGACCGCGCGGTGGAAGAGATCATGCTTCACCGCTCGAATATTGAGATGATCGATGCGGATGACGAACCCGAGGCGATCCTGAAACAGTGTCTGGAAAGCCCACACACCCGCCTGCCTGTGTTCCGTGAAGAACAGGAAAACATCGTGGGTGTCGTGCACGCCAAAGACTTGTTCCGCGCAATGTATGCGCAGGTAGGCGGCGCGGATGGTGATCCAGAGCGGCTTAAGAATTTCGACATCGCGAAGGTTGCCAACGATCCTTATTTCGTGCCCGAAACCACCACTCTGGACGACCAAATGCGTGAGTTTCTTCGCATGCACAGCCATTTCGCGCTTGTTGTTGACGAATATGGATCGCTGCGCGGGCTGATCACGCTGGAAGATATTCTGGAAGAGATCGTGGGCGAGATCGCAGACGAGTTCGACATCGACGAAGATGTCCCCGTTACCCGATCTGACGACGGCCAGTATCTGGTCGAAGGCGCGATGACCATCCGCGACGCAAACCGCGCGCTAGACTGGTCGCTGCCGGATGAAGAAGCCAACACGCTGGCCGGGTTGGTGATCCACGAGGCTCAGATGATCCCCATTGTGGGCCAAGTATTCTCGTTCCACGGTTTCCGATTTGAGGTCACGGCCCGCGAAGGCAACAGGATCACCGCCCTCAAGGTTCGTCCTCTCTAAGCCCTACAGCGCGCGTATTCAGCAAACGACGCGCGGTGTCGCGAACGGAACAGTAATACGCCAGAGCCCTCGGCAGGCTCGGCCAAAAGCCGAGGGAGAAACATCGTGAAAACCACCACCCGTGTCGCAGTTATCGGAGGCGGCGTTGTCGGATGCTCGGTCCTCTATCACCTGACCAAGCTCGGTTGGTCGGATGTGATGCTGCTGGAACGGTCTGAGCTGACCAGCGGTTCGACCTGGCATGCGGCGGGCGGGTTTCACACCCTGAACGGTGACACAAACATGGCCGCCCTGCAGGGCTATACCATCCGGCTGTACAAAGAGCTGGAAGAGATCACGGGCATGTCGTGTGGCTTGCACCACGTCGGCGGCGTCACGCTGGCCGACAATCAAGACCGGTTCGACATGTTGCTCGCCGAACGCGCCAAGCACCGATTCATGGGTCTTGAGACCGAGATTGTCGGGCCAGAGGAGATCAAGAAAATTGCTCCGATCACCAATATCGATGGCATCCTTGGTGCGCTTTATGATCCGCTGGACGGGCATCTTGATCCGTCCGGTACAACACACGCATACGCCAAAGCCGCACGTATGGGCGGGGCTACGATCGAAACCCATTGCATGGTGCACGAGACCAACCAGCGCGCGGACGGAACTTGGGACGTGGTGACCGACAAGGGTACAATTCACGCCGAGCATATCGTCAATGCGGGCGGCTTGTGGGCGCGCGAGGTCGGCGCAATGGCAGGCATTTATTTCCCGCTGCATCCGATGGAGCACCAATATCTTGTCACCGACAACATACCCGAGATCGAGGCCATCATCGATGCGGGTGGCGAGCATCCGCATGTGATGGACCCCGCCGGAGAAAGCTATCTGCGGCAGGAAGGGCGCGGGCTGTGCATCGGCTTCTACGAACAGCCTTGCAAACCTTGGGCGGTTGACGGCACACCTTGGGAATTTGGCCACGAACTGCTGCCCGATGACTTCGACAAGATCACCGACAGCATCGAATTCGCCTACAAACGCTTCCCCGTGCTGGCCGAGGCGGGTGTCAAATCTGTCATTCACGGGCCGTTCACCTTTGCCCCGGATGGAAACCCTCTGGTCGGCCCGGTGCCCGGCGTGCGGAACTACTGGTCAGCCTGCGGCGTCATGGCTGGTTTCAGCCAAGGCGGTGGTGTCGGTCTGACCCTCGCCCAATGGATGATCGAAGGCGAACCCGAACGCGATGTGTTTGCTATGGATGTGGCGCGGTTTGGCGATTGGATCAGCCCGGGTTATACGCGCCCCAAGGTGATCGAGAATTATCAAAAAAGGTTCAGCGTCGCTTATCCGAACGAAGAACTGCCAGCGGCACGTCCCAACCGAACCACGCCAATGTACGACATCTTCAGCGATCTCGGCGCCGTTTGGGGGCAGCAATACGGGCTGGAAGTACCAAACTACTTTGCCCAAGGCGATGAACCGGATTTCGAGACACCTTCGTTCCGCCGTTCCAACGCCTTTGAGGCCACCGGCCGCGAAGTTCGTGCCGTGCGTGGAGGTGTTGGGATCAACGAAGTCCACAATTTCGGAAAATACCGTATTACCGGTGCCGGTTCTCGTGCATGGCTGGATCGCATCATGGCGGGCCGCATACCCAAACCAGGCCGCGTTTCACTGACGCCAATGTTGTCGCATAAAGGTAAGCTGATCGGGGATTTCACCGTCTCCTGCTTGGGCGACGACCTGTTTCACCTGACCGCCTCATACGGCAGTCAGGCATTTCATATGCGTTGGTTCCTGCAAAACCAGGACGATGGCATGGGCATCGAGAACATCAGCGACCGGTTGAATGGGTTTCAGATCGCAGGCCCCAAGGCCACCGAGGTTTTGTCGGCCTGCACCCGAGAAGCAGTCAACTCGCTCAGGTTCCTCGACGTGCGCGAGATGACAATTGGCATGACGGACTGCATCGTTCAGCGTGTCAGCTATACCGGCGATCTGGGTTATGAGATTTATTGCGACCCAATGGCCCAACGGCAACTCTGGTGGAGTTTGTGGCAAGCGGGTCAAGCTCATGACATGACCCCATTTGGCATGCGCGCAATGATGAGTCTGCGTCTGGACAAGTTCTTTGGCTCGTGGATGCGAGAATTTTCACCCGACTATACAGCGGCAGAAACCGGGTTGGATCGGTTTATCTCATTCTCCAAGAGCAGCGATTTCATAGGCCGAGCAGCGGCCGAGGCCGAGCGCGCATCTGGCGCTGATCGCCGCTTGGTGGCTTTTGAGGTCGACGTGGCAGATGCAGATGTAAACGCGTACGAACCGATCTGGTTAGACGGCGTTGTTGTCGGCTTCTGTACATCTGGTGGGTATTCGCACTTTGCGGGCAAGTCGATTGCCATGGGGTTCCTCCCGACTGAACAGGCCACCGAGGGACGTGCGGTTGAAATTGAAATTCTAGGTCAGATGCGCAAAGCGCGTGTCATCACGACCCCACTTTTCGATCCCGATGGCGCAAGAATGCGGGGATGACTTATTAATCCACCGACGGCATGCTTGCGAAATGACCCAGATTCCCATCATCCTGCTCGCTGCCGGGCAATCCAGCCGCATGGGTGGTGCTGATAAGTTAATGCAACCGATTGAAGGCGTGCCGCTTCTGCGCCGAGTGGCTCAGCGGGCGCTTGCCGCAGGTCACGTTATCATCGCCCTGCCTCCGGCCCCACATCCCCGATATACGGTGCTGGAGGGCCTCGATGTTCAACTGGTCGAAATCCCAAATGCGCAAGAAGGCATGAATGCCAGTTTGAGAGGCGCAATGGCCTCCATTCCAGCAAATGCACCTGCGGTCATGATCCTGTTATCGGACCTTCCGGACCTCACAACCCAAGACCTGAACAGCGTTCTCCGATCAGTCAAAACCCACCCTGACAATCTGATATGGCGTGGGGCTACTGACGAAGGCGCTCCCGGCCATCCTGTCGTCTTTGATCGTTCTCTATTTTCAGAGCTTTCGGAACTGAACGGTGACAGCGGCGCGCAGATTGTCGTGCAACGCTACAAGGGCAAGGTTCATCTGCATCGCCTGCCCGCCCAGAATGCGCTGCTTGATTTGGATACACCCGCCGATTGGACCCGTTGGAATGCGGGCCGACCGCAAAAGCAGCCCCTCAAATAAACGCGACCCGGTCAATAATGACCGGGTCGCATGCCCAAAAACAGGACTACCACTTTCACCAATCTCTAAAGCGCGGTCAGATCGCCAATCAGGCTTCCCGACGTTGTGCTGCTGAACCTAAACAAGACCCCCTCGTTAACATGCCGCTCAGCGCTATGGAGACTGAGATGCGCCTTTGACACCCCCTAGTGCCTAAGGCCCCCCTCACTTGGGCAACTCCAATGTCGCTGATCCGATGCGTTCAAACAATGTAAAATTGGATGAAATGGTAAATTTCAGCGCAGGCGCACTGGCTTTTGAGCAACAATGCAACACTCTGCATTCTACCAATGGTTGCATCGTCTTATATTTTTTCCAGAAGTTTGCGTCAGTTGCGCACTTTGAATACGGCTAACTTACCTATTTCAAAGGCATCGACGGGCGTGTTCGAAATTTGAACACTCCATCTCACGCAACTTTTAGGAGAAATATTTTTGAGACCGCAAAAGCGTCGTTTCTTTGTTAACAAAAATGAATCAATTCAATGCTTTTTCGAAATTATTGACTTTATCGGCAACAATCCACCGATTCGCCACATAGCACCCAAGCTGATTCTTGCTACCCGAGCACGTTGAACGGAGTCATTAAAGCGGCGAAACGTGGCGAAATTAAGGTTTCTTAATATTTCTCTCAGGATATCCCAAGGTTGCCAGTGCATCTCCTGTCTCAATGCGCGGGATCAACCGCCGAAATAGACAGGAGTCAAAATGAGCATCCGTAAATCCTCACTGCTTATTCCACGCACATCCAGCTGGATGGGAGCTACCGCGTTGGGCGCGGCCATGCTGGCCACCACTGCCCTGCCCGCAATGGCAGACGAGGCGCTGGCCGATCTGGTCGAAACCGTCTCACCCTCGGTGGTCACGATCACCGCCAGGCAAGATGCCAAGCCCAGCCCAGCACAAGGTCAGGAGTTCAACTTCGAGGGCCACCCCTTTGGTGAATTCTTCAAACGGTTCGGCGGTCCTGAAGGTTTTGACATGCCGCAGCGCGGCCCCAGCCAGGGATTGGGATCAGGCTTCGTGCTGGATAAGGCAGGATACATTGTCACCAACCACCACGTTGTCGACAACGCCAGCGAAGTGACCGTACGTCTGAGCGATAACCGCACTTTCGAAGCCGAAATCGTTGGAACAGATCCGCTGACGGACATCGCTGTACTCAAAATCGACGCAGGAGAAGACCTGCAAGCCGTTCAAATGGGTGACAGCGACGTCATTCGCGTAGGCGAAGACGTCGTCGCCATCGGCAACCCGTTTGGCCTGAATGCAACCGTTACGACCGGTATTGTTTCCGCGAAGGGGCGCAATATTTCGGAAGGCCCCTACGCCGAATTCATCCAGACCGACGCTGCTATCAACAAAGGCAACTCGGGTGGTCCGCTATTCAACATGGATGGTGAGGTGATCGGTGTGAACTCGGCGATCTATTCGCCCAGCGGCGGCTCAGTCGGGCTCGGCTTTGCGGTGACTTCGAATATTGTAGATCACATCACGGCTGATCTGCGCGATGACGGCGAGGTCAGCCGCGGTTGGTTGGGAGTGTCGATCCAGAATGTCAGCCCCGAACTGGCTGCTGCGATGGGTATCGATACGGCAACAGGTGCACTGGTATCGGATGTTGTACCGGACAGCCCGGCCGATGGCGTACTGCAGCAAGGTGACGTGATCCTGACCTTCAATGACGAAGCCGTTGATTCCAGTAGCGATCTTCCGATCCTGGTCGGCACGACCAAGGTAGGTACTGATAGCACGCTGACTGTTCTTCGAAATGGCAAAGAAGAACAGATCGAACTGACAATCGGTCAGCATCAGTCAGCCTCGGCGGCGACCGATAGCGTGGTTGAAGACAAGTTCGAAGGTACGTCGCTGGGCGTAACCGTGGCACCGCTGACCGAAACCGCCCGCGCCGAGATTGGCGTGGCCGAGAACGTCGATGGTGTTGTTGTCACTGATCTGGAGCCCGAAAGCCCCGCGGCCAAGGCCGGATTGCAGCGTGGTGATGTGATCGTTCGACTGGGCAATCTGGATACCGTTACGCCAGACGCTTTGAAAGAAGCGCTGGAGAACGAAAAGACGGATCCAGCTCTGGTTTTGATCAATCGCGGTGGCAACCAGATCTTCGTCGCGGTCGAAATCGCCTAACCCTACACCTAAGCGCGCCACATGATGGGGAAATCTGGAGCGCTTATTCTGGCAGGCACGGATTGTCCACGTGCCGCCGGAACAGCCGGGTGCACCTTTGCACCCGGCATGTTTTTTTCAAAGAGTATGTGTGTTTAAATCCCATTGGGAAGGAGCCCTGACCATGAGCAGACGCTTGTTGATCGTTGAAGATGACCAAGACACACGGGACTTCATTGCCAAGGGATTTGGTGAAGAAGGCTATGTTGTCGAAGTCGCATCAGATGGCCGCGAAGGCCTGTACCACGCAACTGACGGCGGATTTGATGCGGTCGTATTGGACCGAATGCTTCCCGGGCTGGACGGGTTATCACTGATTAAGTCAATGCGTGCGGCTGGGTTGAAAACACCTGTTCTGATGTTAACCGCCATGAGTGCAGTGGACGAGCGAGTCAAAGGCCTCCGCGCGGGCGCAGACGATTATCTGGTCAAACCATTTTCATTCCAGGAACTTCATGCCCGGATCGAAGCCCTGTTGCGTCGACCGCAAGAAGCCGAAGAAACGCCGACCCTTGCCTGCCGCGATCTCGAAATGGATCTGTTGACTCGCAAGGTCACACGCAACGGTCGTGAAATCACCCTGACTCCGCGCGAATTTCAAATTCTGGAGTTCTTTCTGCGCCGAAAAAACCGCGTCGTCTCGCGCACGATGTTGCTTGAAGGTGTGTGGGATTACCACTTTGACCCGAACACCAACGTGGTCGACGTCCATATTTCGAAACTGCGCCGCCAGCTTGATGAAGACGGAGCCGACCCGATGATTGAAACAGTCCGAGGCGCCGGATACATGGTTTCGGATGGATAACCTGCGCCTGTCGCTGAAAAACTCTCGTACTCGGTTAGTTCTGGCCAGCATGGTGCTTAGCACTTTGCTGACGGCGACCGTTCTGACGATGGTGTATTTTACGGCCAATCGCACGATTTCAGGCGAGACGCGTTCGGTCGTTCAGGCCGAGCTTACGGGCCTCGCAGATGAATATGAACGGCGTGGCATGATCGGGTTGATCTCTGCCATCGACCGCCGTTTGCCGACAGCGGCTGAGCGGGATGCCTTGTACCTGCTGACAGGTCGGCAAGGCACGAAACTGGCGGGCAACCTGACGCATTGGCCGGAAGGGATAACTCCGGGCAGCGGCTGGGTCGATCTTCAGCTTCGCAAAGAAGATACGGATCAATATGTCCCGATCTCTGCCGCTTCAGTCCGGCTGCCGGGTGGTGAGAGGCTGCTTGTCGGGCGTGATTCATTGGCCAGACAGCAATTCGACCGGGTTCTGTTCCGGTCTGTTGCACTGGCACTTGCCACTGCATTGGCGCTGAGTTTGTTGACCGGCTGGCTGCTGACCCGGCTGGTGTTTTCACGACTGAAAGACATCGCCAATACAGCCGACAATATCGTTTCCGGCGATTTAGCTCTGCGCATGCCTCTACGTGGCACGGGCGATGAATTCGATCAGGTCGCGGGCACGTTGAACAACATGCTGGACCGTATTGAAGAGTTGATCAGCAACCTGCGCACAACGTCCAATTCGATTGCTCATGATCTGCGCTCTCCCCTGTCGCGGCTGCGGCAACGGGTCGAATCCCTGGCTGAGCCCGGCAAAAGCGATCAAGATCGCGAGATCGATATGGCGCGCGCGACCGGAGAGATTGACCACCTGCTGCGCGTTCTCAGCCAACTGACCGAGATTTCGCGCGCCGAGGCCGGTCTGGGCCGCGAACAATTTGAACCGGTAAAGCTTTTGCAACTGGTCGGTGACGTGGTTGAGTTATACGAACCTGTCGCGTCTGATCAGAACATCCGACTTGAGGTCGTTGGAAACGCGGACCCAATCCAAGGCCATCGCCCTCTGCTGTCTCAAGCACTGTCGAACCTTCTTGAAAACGCCATGCGCTACGCCCCGCCCGGCACAGCGATCACCATCGAAATTCAAGACAACGGCGACTATGCGTTACTCAGCGTTCGCGACCGGGGACCTGGCGTACCCGAAAGCGATCTGCCCCGATTGCAGATGCCGTTTGTGACGCTTGATCCTGCAAGGACAGGCCGCAATGCCGGTCTTGGACTGGCGCTTGTGGCGGCAATTTCGCATATGCACGGCGGCACATTTCTTGCGCGTAACCGGAAGCCAGGGCTTGAGACAACTCTGAAGTTGTCACGCAATTCGTAATTACATGAAGAACATCTACTATAGCCTTGATAAAATTACATAACTGCAGGCAAGGAAGCGTATCCGTGAAAGCGAATGCGACCACCCTGCACCCGTTTTCCTTGAATCTGGTAATCGGGAAAACGATTCAACAACCGGCCCAATGCAACACGACCTTCAAGACGCGCCAAAGTCAGGCCAACGCAGACATGCGGCCCGCCTGCGAAAGCTAGGTGCCTGTTCGGCTTGCGTGTGATGTCAAACCGGGTCGGGTCGGTGAACACCTCGGGATCACGGTTCGCTGCCCCGATACATAGATGCAGGTTCGTTCCTTTGGCGATCTGATGTCCTCGGATTTCAACGTCCGACGTAGTTTCCCGGTTGCCAAATTGGTTGGGCGACCGAAAGCGCAAGACCTCTTCAACCGCCGGAGCAATCAATTCGCCATCTTCCAACAGTCTTTGGCGTTGTTCTGGATAGTCATGAAGCAGCGCCAGCCCATTGCCGATCAGATTGGTGGTCGTTTCGTGGCCCGCGTTCAGTATGAAGATGCAGTTTTGCAGAAGCTCAATCTCGCTCAGCATCTCATCCGCGCCTTCGCCACGGATCAGACGTGTCAGAACATCTGTTTCCGGATCTCCCGGTTTTGCGCGACGACGGGCGACGAGATCCCGAAGGTAAGTTTTGAAGTCGCGAACAGCAGTGTGACCCTTTTCCAGCTGAGCTTCCGTCAATGCGGGTTCCAAAGCACCAAGGATAGCCAGAGACCAATCGCGCAGAGGCGCGCGTTCATCCATCGGTACATCCAGCAGATTGCCGATGATTTGGATTGGAATGGTCGAGGCAAAATCCGCAATCAGATCAACCCGTCCCCTGCCCGCCATATCATCCAGCAGCGTATCAACGGTTTCGATCAGACCCGGCTCCATCCGCGCGATTGCCCGGGGCGTCAGGGCTGAGGTCATGATCTTGCGCACCCGCGTGTGCAGCGGTGGATCGGAGAACACCAGTGAAGTTGTATGATGTTCGAATAACGGCGAGCCAACGCCGAATTTAGGGCCGAACGCAGCCTCCTTATCCGAAGAATAAAGCGTCGTGTTGCGATAAATGGCATCCAGATCCGCATGGCGCGACAACAACATGGAACCGTCCGGCTGCCGCAATATTGGCGCATGCTCAAGCAGAGCATCGTAAAGGGGGAACGGGTCGTCGACAAACCCCTCGGGCGGGTTCATCAGGTCCAAATTTTGCGCGACATTCTCTAGGCTTAGATCGTTCATGCTTGACCCCTCCAACGCTTGGGTAGCGGAAAGGGAAGCTGCAAACAACCTTGAGCGGGTGACAGGCCGTATCGGGCGGGATAAGACAAGGCATGTCTGATCCGATATCCTCCATCCGCAATCTTGGCCCGGCATTCGAGCAAGCCTGCGCGCGTGCGGGCATTATGACAGCTCAGGAGTTGCGAGCGTTGGGAGCAGACGAGGCTTATACGCGCCTGCTACAGGCCGGAACGCGCCCTCATTTCATCGGCTATTATGTGCTGGTCATGGGCTTGCAAGGCCGTCCCTGGAATGACTGCAAGGGCGAGGAAAAGAAGGCCTTGCGCGAACGGTTCGATGCGATCAAAGCCGGAGTCAGCATAACGCCAAAGCATCAGATGATTGCCGATCTTGATGCTTTGGGCGTGCGAATTTCAGCCAAGGATTTGGCGGCAGACTAGGCTTCGAGCGCCCCGATCATATCGACCCGCGTTGCGTGGCGACCACCTTCGAATTCGGATGTCAGGAAAGCAGCCGTGATTTCCAGTGCTTGCTTTTCATCGATAATCCGCGCCCCCAGCGAGAGCATGTTTGCGTCATTGTGCTGACGGATCATCTGGGCCGAAAAGACATCACTGCAAACGCCACATCTGACGCCGTTGATTTTGTTCGCCGCCATCATGATACCCTGACCGGTGCCACACAAGATGATACCAAAGCGACAATCACCCGAAGCCACAAGGCGCGCTGCGGCAGCTCCGTGTTCGGGATAATGAGTGCTTTCCGATGTGGTCGGGCCGATATCTACGGCCTCCCAACCTTCGGCTTCAACGTAAGCAGAGATAGCCTGCCTGAGGTCGATTGCAGCGTGATCACTGGAAAGAACAATGCGTTTGTTTGTGCTCATGACGGCATTTCGCTCCTGTCGACTAAAGCAATGCGGACAAACACTCTTGAGCCCTGCCCTCATAAGAAAGGCCGCACCCGATATGGGGTACGGCCTAAAGCTGTGATCTGACGGCCGATTAGCCGACCAGTTCGATGCCCGAGAAGAAGTAGGCGATCTCAACCGCGGCAGTTTCCGGTGCGTCCGAACCGTGGACCGAGTTTTCACCGACCGATTCAGCGAACTCGGCGCGGATGGTGCCAGGTGCTGCGTCTGCAGGGTTGGTTGCGCCCATGACTTCGCGGTTCTTTGCAATGGCGCCTTCGCCTTCGAGAACCTGAACAACAACGGGGGCCGACGACATGAATTCGCACAGTTCGTCATAGAACGGACGCTCGGCGTGCACGTCATAGAACTTGCCAGCTTGAGCTTTGGTCATGTGAATGCGCTTTTGCGCGACGATGCGTAGGCCAGCTTCTTCGAACTTGGCATTGATCTTGCCAGTCAGGTTGCGGCGGGTTGCATCGGGTTTGATGATCGAGAATGTGCGTTCCAGTGCCATATTGGCCTCTCCTTGACTTAAGGGCGCGACACCCGCGCCGAAATCCATCGCGCGCCGCCTAACATGGTATTTGTCTCATGAAAAGCGTTATGATCGTTTATCGCTCAGATCGCCTCAGGCAGCGGGTCGGTACGATCCAACCGGCGGACATATAGCACTGCCAAAAGACCCGCAAAGCTGCTGCCGCACATCATGCTCAGCACCAGATAAGGCCCGTTTTCGGGGCTTACGAACGTCCCGGTCATCATGGTCAAGACCGCCCCCAGCGCCACGATCAAAGCGCCTGATAATCCAGCCGCGCTGCCGGCCAATTTCGGGCGCACCGACATCACCCCGGCCGAGGCATTTGCATTGGTCAAACCATTTCCGAAACCAACGCAGATGGCGGATCCAAAAAACACCCAGACCGAGCCCATATTGCCGATGAACAGCAGCAGCCCGCAAAATGGACCAACCGAGGCCACGACCCGACCGAACAAGATCATTGTCGTCAGCTGGGTACGCTTTGCGATGCGCCCGGTAACAAAGTTGCCGACCATAAACCCGCCCGTGATGATACCGATGCCCAGACCCAGCATTGCTGGGCTCAGGTCGAACCAGGCTGCGGCGACCAGAGGCGCGCCGGTGATAAAACTAAAAAAACCGCCGATGGAGAACGCGGCGCATAAGGCGTAACCCCAGAACCTACGCGCGCGGAACAAATGCGGGTATTCCCGCATCTGCGCCGCGAAAGTCGACGAGCGGTTGGTGTTGGTTTCACCCATGTCAGCCCAAAGCAGCAACAGCACCCCTGCCCCAAGCAGCGAATACAGCACGAACCCGGCCCGCCAACCAAAAAGCATATCCAGCGCGCCACCTAGCATTGGCCCAAGCATCGGTGCCAGTGCCATGGCCATTGCGACATAGCCCAGCTTGCTGGCGGCCTCGTTTGGTGGATATCGGTCGCGGATCGAAGCACTAGACAGCACCGGCCCGGCCACCACCGCCGCCTGAATCATCCGAAACGAAAGGAAAACCCAGATTGACTCGGCTAAGACGCATCCAATTGAAGCGGCGACAAATATGACCATCGCGATCAACAAGACAGGTCTTCGCCCGTAGCGATCCGACAGCGGCCCGACGATCAACTGCAAGACCGCCGAGACAAATAGGTACCCTGCGACGGCCACGTTCATCAGGCCATAATCCACGCCGAAATCTTCGCTCATATGCGCCAGCGACGGCAGGAACATGTTCAGTGTCAGAACCGAGAGCGCCGTTGCAAAGATCAGCGTTATCAGGGTCGGAGGAGATTGAGCCGCACGCATAGCGAAACCAATTGGAGGACGAACCGGAACAGCGCTAACACATCGCTTCTGAATTGAACATGGCGACCTCTGGCGGCGGTTTGGATGCTCTGGTAAGAGCGGCTCATGCTACGGATCGAGAACATCACCTACGCCGTTGAAGGCCGTCCTCTGTTCGACGGGGCCAGTGCGACCATTCCCGATGGCCACAAGGTCGGCCTTGTCGGGCGCAATGGTACCGGAAAGACGACGCTCTTTCGGTTGATCCGGGGCGAGCTGTCGCTTGAATCAGGCAATATATCCCTGCCAAAACGCGCGCGGATCGGGGGCGTGGCGCAGGAAGTGCCGTCCTCGGATGTCTCGCTGATCAACACGGTTCTGGCCGCGGATGTGGAACGCAGCACATTGATGGCCGAAGCAGACAGCGCAATAGATCCGGACCGCATTGCTGAAATCCAGACACGGCTGGCTGATATTGATGCTTGGTCGGCTGAGGCTCGGGCAGCCTCGATCCTCAAAGGACTGGGCTTTGACGATGAGGATCAGCTGAAACCCTGTTCGGATTTCTCGGGCGGATGGCGCATGAGGGTGGCGCTGGCGGCCGTACTGTTTTCGCAGCCTGACCTGTTGCTGTTGGACGAACCGACCAACTATCTGGACCTAGAAGGTGCGTTGTGGCTTGAAAGCTATCTGGCCAAATACCCTCACACCGTCATCATCATCAGCCACGACCGGGGGTTGTTGAACCGCGCCGTCGGATCAATTCTGCATCTCGAAGATCGCAAGCTGACATATTACGCGGTTCCCTACGACAAGTTTGCCGAACGTCGCGCTGAACGTCTGGCACAAGCAGAGTCGGAAAACGCCAAGGCCAAGGCCCGCATCGCACATCTGCAAAGTTTCGTGGATCGTTTCCGCTATAAGGCGTCAAAGGCCGTACAGGCCCAGTCTCGTTTGAAGATGATCGAGCGCATCCAACTGGTTTCAACTCCACAAGAGGCGGCTTTGCGCGCCTTTTCATTCCCCGAGCCAGAAGAGCTGTCGCCACCGATCATTCAGCTTGAAGGAGGCGTGACCGGTTATGGTGATACCGAGGTTCTGCGACGACTGAACCTGCGTATTGATCAGGATGATCGCATCGCTCTGCTGGGCAAGAATGGTCAGGGCAAGTCAACCCTTTCAAAACTGCTATCTGACCGCCTACCCCTGATGGCAGGTAAAATGACCCGAAGCTCCAAGCTGCGCATCGGCTATTTCGCGCAGCATCAGGTGGATGAGCTGCATGTTGACGAAACACCATTGGATCACCTGCGCCGCCTACGCCCCAATGAGGCGCCCGGCAAGTGGCGTTCGCGTCTGGCGGGGTTCGGATTGAACGCGGATCAGGCAGAAACGCTGGTCGGTCGCCTGTCGGGCGGACAAAAGGCGCGCTTGTCGCTACTGATCGCCACCATCGACGCGCCGCATATGCTGATCCTAGACGAGCCGACGAACCATCTGGACATCGAAAGCCGCGAAGCGCTGGTCGAGGCGCTGACTGCCTATTCCGGCGCGGTCATCTTGGTCAGCCACGACATGCACCTACTGTCGCTTGTCGCTGATTGGCTATGGCTGGTCTCGGATGGCACCGTGAAGCCATTCGATGGCGATCTTGAGGCCTATCGCGCTCTTTTGCTGGCCCGCGAGAAACCGGTCAAAGATAAACTACAGGCGCCCAAACCCAAACGTGCGTCACGCGAGACCGTATTGGCCCTGCGTGCGGATCTGCGCAAATGCGAAGACCGGGTCGAGAAACTGACCAATATGCACGACAAGCTTTCTGCCAAGCTGGCCGATCCGGCGCTTTATGAAGATGACCGGATCAACGATCTGGAAACCTGGAACCGCAAATTCGCCGAGGTGGTCGAAGCCATGCAAAAGGCTGAAGCCCTATGGGTCGCCGCCGCAGAACGGTTGGAACAGGCAGAGAGCGCAGCATGATCGACATGGCCTTTTTCATAACGGCTTTCACCACGATGTTTGTGGTGATCGACCCTTTCGGAACCACGCCAATTTTCGTTGCCTTGACGCAGGACATGGATGCGGCCACACGCCGTAAGATTGCCATTCGCAGCTGCCTGACCGCGGTTTTCATCCTGATCGCCTTTGCCGCTTTTGGTGAAGCGGTTCTTGGATTCGTCGGCATCTCGATGGAAGCCTTCCGCGTTGCAGGTGGCGCGCTTTTGTTTCTGACTGCGCTGGACATGCTGTTCGACCGCCGTACCAAACGCCGCGAGGACCGCGCCGAGGAAGAAGATCATTCTGACCCTTCGGTGTTCCCTCTGGCCATACCCCTGATCGCGGGCCCTGGATCGATCGCAACAATCATTCTTTTGGCCGGACAAAACCCGGGCGTCCCTGGGATCGCAGCGGCCTGCGCTGTTATGCTTGCCGTCATGTTGGTTGTATTTGTGTTCTTTCTGGCCGGCGGCATGATCGCCCGTATTCTCGGTAAAACCGGGCTGAACGTGCTGACACGGCTGCTGGGTATGCTGCTGGCCGCACTGTCGGTTCAGTTCATTCTTGATGGCCTCAAAGCCTTTGGTTTCGCCTCGTGAAACACCATATTGGTATGAGAAAACTGATTTCGGGTGATTGAATGGACGGCTACGATATTGGGCGCTTGACCTATCTGGTTCTGCTGGGTGCGGCCCTGTTGATGTGGTTTATCACTCAGAACCGTCAGTCTTTGGGCAAAACCATGCAGCAGGTCGCGGCTTGGGTGTTTATCTTTATCGGTGTCATTGCCGTTGTCGGATTGTGGGATGACATCCGTTCAACCGTCAGCCCGACCCCGCAACTGACTGTGACCGATCAGCGGATTGAAGTGCCCCGCTCTTATGATGGACACTACTATTTACCAATGCTGGTGAATGGCACAGCGGTGACCTTTCTGGTCGATACCGGGGCCAGCAATATCGTCATCAGCCCGAAAGATGCCGAACGAATTGGAATCGATACGGATCAATTGAACTATCTCGGCCGCGCCTCGACGGCCAATGGCATTGTGCGTACAGCGCCGGTTCGGCTGGACAGCCTGTCTTTGGGCCCCATCACCGATCGCGATATCCTGGCCTCAGTCAATGAAGGCGATCTGGGTCAATCCTTGCTAGGGATGGCGTATCTGCACCGCTTTTCGAACATCCAGTTCGCAGATGGGCGTCTAATCCTGTCGCGTTGACCGCATTCCCCAATTGAGAACAAAATAAGAACATGCTAATTTGATCAGCATGTCCACCAATCTTCTTGGCCGCAAGCCCGCGCGCACCCCACCCGGGGTGGCCCTGCACCCACAGATCAGTCTGCAACTGGCCCGTGTACACGAAGCCTGCGGCCCTGCCCGGCGTAGCTTTGCTCTGTGGGTGGCGGCGCAGACTCAAGGGCCAGTGATGTGGATTGCCCCGGCTTGGGAGGTGGCGCAGCTGCATCCCGAGGGCATGCTGCCTTTTGCCGATCCGTCCCGGTTTCTGCTGATCCGCCCTGACAAACCCGAAGACCTGTTGTGGTGCATGGAAGAAGCCTTGCGCAGCGGTGCCGCCCCGTTGGTCATTGGCGATTTGCCCGGCCCGCCGGGTCTGACCCCGGTCCGGCGGATGCATCTGGCTGCCGAACAGGGCGGCATATCGGGACAGGCTCCGCTGGGGCTATTGCTGACGCCTGACGATGGTGGCGCACAGGGGATTGAGACGCGCTGGCATATGGCGCCCACCTATCGGGACGAGGCCTGCAGTTGGTGTCTGACCCGCCGCCGCGCCCGCGCCCTGCCCCCGGCCAGTTGGCACGTGACGCGGGCCGCTCCTCATTCCGGACTGCAGCTAAAGCAGATCAAATCCGAAGACGCCCCGATGATCACATAACTTGTGACTGGCCAAAACCGGACTTGCCCCCTAGCGTGCCGGCATGACACACCCGATCCATGACAGCCGATATTCCTGGCTTCGCCTGCTGATCACCCTGGCCATCGCAACCGTGGTCAATGTGGGCATGTGGGCTGTGATCGTCGTCATGCCCGCCATCGAGGCCGAGTTTGGCGCAGACCGAGCCGCGGCGTCGATGCCCTATACGCTCGCCATGATCGGCTTTGCCTTCGGCAACATGTGGCTAGGCAAGCTGGTGGACCGACTGGGCGTGACAATGGCATTGATCGGCGCCGCTGTGCTGAGCGCGGTAAGCTATCTGCTGGCAACCCATGCGCCGAATATTGCGCTGCTGTCGGTTGCGCATCTTCTGCTGGGGCTCGGCACGTCAATCGGATTTGGACCGCTGATCGCCGATATCTCGCATTGGTTCATGCGCAGGCGAGGGATTGCCGTGGCACTGGTGGCCAGTGGCAACTACCTGTCGGGCGCGATCTGGCCCACGCTGCTGTCGGGCATTCTGCAGCGCGACGGGTGGCAGCAGGTTTATCTGAGTCTCGCCGTCATCACCCTGGTCGCCGTCATTCCTCTGTCCCTGCTTTTGCGCAGACAGGTCCCCGTCGAGGCGCACGGCACGGCAGCAGCGGCAGCACAGGTCAAAGCACAAAGCGTCGGCTTTTCACCCCGCGCCCTGCAGTACATCCTTGGGCTGGCTGGTATCGGCTGCTGCGTGGCCATGTCGATGCCCCAGGTCCATATTGTCTCCTATTGTGTGGGCTTGGGCTATGGCCCGGCCGTTGGGGCCGAGATGCTGTCTCTGATGCTGTTGGGCGGCGTGGTTAGCCGCATCATCTCGGGGCTTGTCGCGGACCGGTTGGGAGGGCTTTCAACACTGCTGATTGGCTCGGTCCTGCAATGTATCGCTCTGTTCCTGTTTCTCCCTTATGATGGGATGGTTTCGCTTTATGTCGTCAGCATGCTATTCGGGCTGGCCCAGGGTGGTATCGTCCCCAGCTACGCGCTGATTGTACGTGAATATATGCCCCCGCAAGAGGCCGGTGCGCGCGTGGGTTTTGTCATGATGATGACTATCCTCGGCATGGCTCTGGGTGGTTGGATGTCGGGCTGGATCTATGACGTGACTGGCAGTTATCAGCTTGCTTTCATCAATGGCATCCTTTGGAACGGGCTGAACATCGCAATCGTGCTGATGCTCATGAAACGCTCGCGCCCGCGCGGTCGCACGGCGATGGCATGAGGAACCTTACCCGACGCAGCCTGATTGCAAGCCTTTGCGCGTTACCAATGGCACGGGCAGCGATGGCCGCCCTCACCCCATATGCGCTGGCAGCATCGCGCAGTTCCGTTGGCTTCACCTATGATTTGTCCGGCGCGCTTCAGACGGGCACGATGCCAGTACAGTCGGCCCAAATTCTTATTGATACCAATCGCTTGCAAAACAGCCGGGTCGATGTCGTGCTGGACGTGGCCCGGGCACGGACGAACCTACCATTTGCCCGAGGTCCGATGTTGGGAAAGAGTGTGTTGAACGCTGCCCAATACCCCACCATACGTTTCATCACGACCAAGATTCAGTTGGGACCCACTGGCCGTATCTCGGAAGGTGCAACCGTGACCGGCGATCTGACAGTGCGCGGTATCACGCGTCCGGTGACTTTGAGCGCCAACCTGTATCGGAGACCGGGAAGCGCGGTGGATGATTTGGACACCCTGTCCATCCGGCTAGAGGGGGCGATCAATCGAAATGAGTTTGGCGCGTCTGGATATCCTGATCTTGTACAACCCACGATCGGCCTGGACATCCACGCCGAAATCATCCGGCAGGATTAACCACAAAAAGGCAAAAAACGACGTCAGGGCGTCGATTAGGCGCGCGCATTTCGTGGCGACAAGGTCAAGTTGCACCTATCATGCGTACGATCATTTCATTTGCCGCCCTGTTTCTTTCGGTCATTCTGCTGCAGCTCTCAACGGGTGGTGTTGGTCCGCTGGATGCAATCTCGGGGCTGACGCTTGATTTTTCGACCGAACAGATCGGTCTGCTGGGGTCATCGCACTTCATTGGGTTCTTTGTTGGTTGCTGGTGGGCTCCGCGGCTTATGGGCAGCGTCGGGCACTCGCGCGCATTTGCGGTCTGCACCGCTTTGGGCGCGATGGGGTTGCTGGGGCATACGCTGACTGAAAACCCTTATGTCTGGGCCGCTCTGCGTATCGCGTCGGGAACCTGTGTCGCTGGGTGTTACACCGTGATCGAGGCTTGGCTTAACGCCAAGGTCACCAACGAAACCCGTGGCCGCGCGATGGGCACCTACCGTATCGCCGATATGGGGGCCTCGCTTTGTGCACAGCTTATCATTGCTGTTCTGCCACCCGCCTCTTACGTTTCATACAACCTGCTTGCGATCCTATGCTGTGCATCGATCTTGCCGCTGGCCCTAACTCGCGCCAGCCAACCCAAGACACCGGACACCCCGCGCCTGCGCCCCAAGCTGGCCTGGCACAGCTCACCACTGGCTGTGGCGGGCGTTATCGTGGCTGCGCTCAGTTCGGCATCATTGCGCATGGTCGGCCCGGTATACGGTCAGGAGGTCGGACTGGGCGTAGATCAGATTGCATTCTTTCTGGCCTCTTTCGTTCTGGGCGGCGCACTGGCCCAGTACCCCTTGGGTTGGCTCGCAGACAAGTATGATCGACGCTGGGTGCTGATCTGGCTATCCGTGGCAGCGGTGCTAAGCTGCGGTGTCACGATGTTGGCTAGCGGAACTGGAACGGTCGGCGTTATGCTGGCCGCCGGGTTCTTTGGTCTTACCACGTTTCCGATTTTCTCGGTTTCCTCGGCGCATGCGAATGATTTTGCCACGACCGAACAACGCGTTGAATTGGCAGCGGCCTTGATGTTCTGGTACGCGCTGGGGGCGATTGCATCGCCCTACATCTCATCCACGTTGATCCAGCAATTCGGCCCTGGAGCCCTGTTTGCTTTTGTTGCATTGGGTCATGTGTTTCTTATTGTTTTTGGCCTCGCCCGTATGCGCTCGCGCCCGACGCCCGAGAAACGGACGAATTATGTCTATGCTCCGCGCACATCCTTTACCATCGGCAGGCTGCTCAAGGGTTCTCGCGAAAAGCAATGAAAAAGGGCCGGGAAATCCCGGCCCTTCTGTTTTACTGCTGGACCGCTGGCCCATGGCCCTCGACCACGTCGACCACCTCATCTGGATCCACGGTGCTCTCAAGCGCACCGTTCACTACGCCCCCGACGCCGTTCTCCATGGACAAGCCAAGCTCTTCGCCCAGTTTCTTGAGCGCTGGCATCTGCACGGCCATTCCCATGATCGAATCCAACGCCTGATTGACAACCGGCTTTTCACCGCTTGAAACACCACCACCATTGGCAGCTCCGATCCCACCAACCTGATGGATTTTGATCGAGTCGATTTTTTCGGCCGGTTTGACCATTTCCGAGATGATCGAGGGCATGGTTTCAATGCGGGTCAAGTCGACCTTCATCCGGATCTGCTCAGGTGACAGGGCGTTGTCCGCCTCTACGATCGCACGCTTACCTTCCGCCTCGGCCAGCATGTCGTTCTTCTTGGCCTCGGCGCGAATGTTCAGCGCGTCTGCTTCGGCCTGCGCTTCCTCGCGGCGGGCTTCGGCGCGGTCTGCGGCGGCCTCTTTCTCGGCCTGTGCTGACAAACGGATCGCGGTGGCCTGACGTTCGGCCTCACGGGTGGCTTCAATCAGAACAATCTGCTTCTGACGCTCGGCCTCGGCCACTTCGCGCGCCGTAGCCACGGCTTCGGTTGCTTTGGTCGCCTCGGCTCGAGCCAGATCGGCGGATGCGCGCGCGCGGCTTTCCTCTTCGGATTTCTGCGCGATGATGATCTGGCGTTCCTGTTCCGCGACTTCGATCTCACGCTCTTTGGCGATCTCGGCATCGCGGATTTTGCGCTCGCGCTCAATCTCGGCGGAACGAATGGCCTCTTCACGGGCAATCCGGGCGCGTTCGGTTTCGCGTACCGAGTCTTCAGTTCGCGCAGCGATCTCCGCCTCTTGCGCCACACGAAGAGTTTCCACCTTCTGCGCCTGCTCGATGCGCGCCTGCTGTTCGTCCTGTTCGATCAGCAACTTCTGACGCTCCGCTTCCATCGCCGCACGACGCACCTCAACCTCGGCCTCGGCGTCGATCTGCGCGCGTTCTTTTTTGGATATGGCGATCACCTCGGCCAGCTTACGCATACCCACGGCGTTAAAGGCGTTATTCTCGTCCAGAGCCTCGAACGGGGTCTGGTCCAGCGCGGTCAGCGAGACGGACTCCAGCGAAAGACCGTTCTTAAGCAGGTCCTCGGACACCGCATTCTGCACCTCTTGCACAAAGTCGGCGCGGTTTTCATGCAGACCGTCCATGGTCATCTGAGCGGCCACAGCGCGCAGACCGTCGATCAGCTTGCCTTCGATCATCTCACGTAGTTGCTCGACGTCAAAGGTGCGATCACCCAGCGTTTGCGCGGCGCGTGCGATGCCCTCTTCAGTCGCCATCACCGAGACGTAGAATTCGACACCCACGTCGACACGCATCCGGTCTTTGGTGATGAGCGCGGCCTCACCGCTGCGCTGCACCTCAAGGCGCAGAGTCTTCATGTTGACCGGGCTGACTTCGTGCAGCAACGGTACAATGATGACGCCGCCATCCATAATGACCTTTTTGCCGCCCGCGCCGGTTTTCACCAGGCTGATCTCGCGCGTGGCGCGTCGATAAAGGTGGCCAAGTACAAGGCCTATGAACAAGAGTACGGCTAAAATAGTCACAACTGTAACGGCCAGGAATGATAGTTCCATGCAATATCCTCCGGATTGGGGTTAAGATTTTTTGGTTAAACTGACATGCGAACCAGAACGAACCGGTCGCGCCGTCGATCACGCAGAACAAGGACTTCTGTTCCCTGCTCCAGCGCATCTTTGTCCTGCAACGGCTCTGCGCGCAGGTAGTGCGTGTTGCCAAAGCGATCCATGACGCGGACTTCGGCTGGACGGCCTCGCGATGCGATACCCTGAGTGATCACGCCACGGCGGCGGGCCAGCATCCGTTCCGACATCGCTTCGGTTTCGGTTTTGGGCAGGAGGCGAGCGAAGACACCACCAAAGCCACGTGCGAACCATAGGCCGAATACTCCGGCCGGAATCGCGGCCAACCATGCAGGTAAGTCAAAGCCCAGCAGATCACGCAGCGCCAGTTGCAGGCCTATGCCACTCAGGCCGAAACCAGCCAGCAGCACAACGAGCCAGATCATGAATGGCATCTTGCCAATGCCCAACCAGCCAAACGGGCCGACGGGCGTAGCCGCAGGCACATCGGTTTCAATTTCGGCCAGTTCCAAGTCACTCAGATCGATGTCGGCGTCGATATCCAGATCAAAGTCGACGACGTCCAGATCGGGCGCGTCGACCATGTCCAGATCAACCTCGCCCTCGCCTGCCAGAAGACTTCCCCCGAAAACCAATGCGATCAGTTCAAGGCCCAGAAGACCGAACAGAAGCGCAAGCGCCAAGGTAAAGGGCACAAATGCGCCCTCTAGTAAAAAGTCAAACATCAGCAGATTGCCCTCGTTATTGTATACTTTTGTATACACTACAAATGGGAAGTCATTGCTACAATTTCAAGAGGTTGTGATTCTGTGTTTCAACCTGAGGTTATTTACATCCAAATGTCAGTTACAATCTGCAACCATGACATTAAGCTCAATTTCTTTCGCCCGTGCGAAACGTATTACCTGTTCACACCTGCTGGAGTAATTCTCTAATCGGTGGGCTTTGGCGGTGGTGCCGGGATCATTTCATCCAGGATTGATCCCGCCTCATATCCCAGCAGGTCAACCCGCATCCGTTCAGGGTCTCCGAACACCCATGCACCAACATGCCTCTGCATTCGAACGTATCCGGCGTATCCAGCCAACGCGTCGTTCCCGTGTGCGTTCTCAGCGAACAGAACCTGCCCGGCAGCAACCTTTTCCGGCATCACGCGCTGTAGGTACAGTAGCACGACATTGACGTCTTTGACGCTGGAGCCGCCGTGATGCACCACATACATCTTGGCCCACTCCTCTTCGCTTATGGCTGCGCGTGCATCGGACACGGCGGTATGAAGTGCGTTCAACTCCGCACGTGCAGATTTCTCCATATTCTCTGCCCAGATGGGCCGCATGTCGTTGATCACCTGCGAAACCGCTTCACGTGTGATCTGATCCTTGTCGAGTGCACCTTGAGCAAATACCCGGGCTGTTTCGAGCATTTTGCGCTGGCTCGCCAAGTCGCCCTCGGTCATGCCCAGTCCGCCCAATGTCGCAAGAAATACATCTATCTCATTGATGATAATTGCAAACTCCGCCTTCCAGCGCTCATCATCGGTATTTTCATCAGGCCATGGAGTCAGCGCCCCGATCAATCCCAACACAACATGCGACGTGGACTTCAGATGCTGATAGGTTGGCGCATCCCTTGGATAGCTCGCCTCTCCGTCTTCGGTCATGACCGTGACATCACGTGCGATAATCATGACGGGCCGGGTTTCAGCCGTCAGCGCATCCTGGCCACGGTGAAAGATCGAGAGCATAGCGTGATCAAAAGCATGCACCGGATCATCTGTGGCGCTCTGATCGGCGATGGCGCTGGCGGTAAATACAATAGCTGCAACGGCGGCACAACAGCCCAACCATAAACTCTGCATAATGATATTCCCCCTAAGCTGGGTTCTCCTGATCATCATACACCATTGGTACGCACGGGGCGAAATCGCTGACGAACGCGACACAAACTCGCGGGAATGCACGAAGTCGCGTAGTAATACCCGTTAAATTCAAGCGTGTATGAATGCGGGCTTTTTCTTACTGGCCACATAAGGTAGACGGGCGCGCAGACAGAAACGTGGAAGCGCATAATGGCCCGAATTCTCATCACCTCGGCGATCCCTTACATCAACGGGATTAAACATCTCGGCAACCTGATCGGCTCGCAATTGCCTGCCGATCTGTACGCTCGCTATCAGCGCGGCCGGGGCAACGAGGTCATGTTCCTGTGTGCAACCGACGAGCACGGCACCCCGGCCGAGCTGGCCGCCGCCAAAGCGGGCAAACCTGTGGCTGAATATTGCGCTGACATGTACGCAGTACAGGCCGATATCGCCAAGCGCTTTGGCCTGAGCTTTGATCACTTTGGCCGCTCGTCCAGCGATCAGAACCGTAAACTGACCCAACATTTCGCTGGCAAACTGGATGAGGCCGGGCTGATCCGGGAAGTCAGCGAAAAGCAGGTTTATTCCAACGCCGATGGCCGTTTTCTGCCCGACCGCTATATCGAAGGCACTTGCCCCAATTGCGGTTATGAGCGCGCGCGCGGTGATCAGTGCGAAAATTGTACCAAGCAGCTAGACCCGACCGACCTGATCGAGCCCCGCAGCGCGATCAGCGGCTCGACCGATCTTGAGGTGCGTGAGACCAAGCATCTGTATTTGCGTCAATCCGCAATGAAAGATCAGTTGGACGCGTGGATCGACAGCAAGACAGACTGGCCGATCCTGACAACCTCGATCGCCAAGAAATGGTTACATGATGGCGACGGCCTGCAGGATCGCGGCATTACCCGCGATCTGGATTGGGGTGTACCAGTCAAGAAAGGTGATCAAGATTGGCCCGGCATGGAAGGCAAAGTCTTCTATGTCTGGTTCGATGCCCCCATTGAATACATCGCCTGCGCCAAGGAATGGGCCGACGCCAATGGTAAGTCTGATGCCGATTGGGAACGTTGGTGGCGCACCGACAAAGGCGCAGAAGATGTGCGTTACGTTCAGTTCATGGGCAAGGACAATGTGCCCTTCCACACCCTGTCTTTCCCGGCCACCATTCTGGGATCGGGCGAGCCCTGGAAGATGGTCGACCACCTGAAATCATTCAACTACCTGAACTATGACGGTGGCCAATTCTCGACCTCACAGGGCCGTGGCGTGTTCATGGATCAGGCGCTGGACATTCTGCCCGCCGACTACTGGCGCTGGTGGCTGTTGAGCCATGCGCCAGAAAGCAGCGACAGCGAGTTCACATGGGAGAACTTCCAGCAGTCGGTGAACAAAGATCTTGCGGATGTTCTGGGTAACTTTGTCAGCCGGATCACTAAGTTCTGCCGCTCGAAATTCGGTGAAGCAGTGCCCGAAGGTGGTGCGTATGGCGAACGTGAACAGACCCTGATTGCTGAGCTTAATAGCCGAGTACGTGCCTACGAAGGCCACATGGAAGCGATGGAAGTGCGCAAATCCGCGCAAGAGCTGCGAGCGATCTGGGTCGCGGGCAACGAGTATCTGCAGGCTGCCGCACCATGGTCTACCTTTAAGGAAGATCCTGTGCAGGCTGCGGCGCAGGTGCGGCTGGGGCTGAACCTGATCCGCCTCTATGCAGTTCTGAGCGCGCCGTTCATTCCCGATGCGTCTGCAAAAATGCTTAGTGCGATGAACACACTCAATACCAGCTGGCCCGAAGATATCGATGCCGCGCTGTGCGCCCTGCCCGCTGGCCATGAATTTTCGGTTCCCGACGTGCTGTTTGCCAAAATCACGGACGAACAGCGCGAAGACTGGCAGAATCGGTTTGCGGGAACGCGTGAATAACAACAAAATTCGATTTATGAATGCCGCAGCGGAGCCCTGAAGCCTCTCCGCTGCTGGTTTTTGGCAGAGAAAATTCGCCCGTCCCTATTGTCATCGGGCAGGTAAACGCCTGCGGATGCAGGCTAAGTCTGCAGACTGGAAAGAAATTTCGGGTCGATTCTTGCCAACGCATCACCTCAACGCGCTTGAGAAACCGCGTCAAACCCGCCATCCTGCCTATAAAACCAATCGACTCATCCGGGGGTTTCTGTTGCCCGGTTGTGCAATCTTTACTTTGAACGAGGCGCCAACATGTCCCTTGCATTTAAGAAGCCAGCACTCCGCCCACGCGGCTATTTCAGGGCACTCGGCGTTTCTGCCGCTTTGTTTGCATGTTCCAGCCTGCCTCAGATAGCGGTCGCGCAGGATCAGGGCGATGCCCCTGCGCCCAAGGTGTCGATCGCCGCAGCTTATACCGAAGAGATCACCGATCAGGCCACCTTCATTGGACGGGCCGAGGCAATCGACAAGGTCGATATTATCGCGCGCGTCAGTGGTTTCCTGGACAGCCAGAACGTCGACGATGGCTCTCCGGTGAATGAGGATGACCTGCTGTTCACGATCGAACCGGATCTTTACGAAGCCACGCTTGAGGCACGTAAAGCCGATCTGGATCGGGCGCAGGCAAACCTTGAACTGGCCAAAGTCGATCTCGCCCGCAAGGAAGAGCTGTACAAGCGCGACGCTACACCGGAATCAGAACGTGACATTGCCCGAGCCAATGAACTGGTCGCCGAGGCCGAGGTCAAAGCCGCCAATGCAGCGATCCAACAGGCCGAGCTTGATCTGAGCTACACACAGATCCACGCCCCGTTTTCGGGCCGCATCGGCCGCGTGGAAACCAGTGTCGGTGATGTTGTGGGCCCCAACAATCCGCCGCTTGTCACCCTGGTCAGCGAAGCCCCCATCTATGTGAATTTTTCGTTGAATGAAAAGCAGTTCACGTCGGTTCTTGAACAATTTGGTGAAGACCCGGCCACGCTAGCTGAAAGCAGCCAAAGCCCGAATGTTCATGTGACTCTGCCGAATGGTACTGAGCTGGATGAAACCGGCGAAATCATTTTTGTCGACAACCGCATTGATCCACTGACCGGCGCCATTACGATCACGGCTCAATTCGACAATGCCAAGCGTCTGCTCGTTGATGGTGCCTTCGTGAACGTTCAGATCGAAGCGCTTGAGCCGACGCTGCAGGTATTGATCCCTCAAGCAGCGCTGCAGCGTGATCAGCGCGGCGAATTCGTTCTGGTCGTCAATGACAAGCAGATGGTTGAACAGCGCTACATCACAACCGGAGATACCGTGGACTCGGCGATTATCGTCACAGATGGCCTGCGCGAAGGCGAAAGCGTCATCGTCGAAGGCCTGCAACGCGTGCGCCCCGGCGTCGCCGTTGATGCAGTCGTCGCGTCCGAGCAGCCGGAGAATAACTGATGTTCTCAGCCCTGTTTATCAGCCGGCCCAAGCTGGCGCTTGTCATTTCGCTGGTCCTGACCATTTTGGGCGGGATCGGTTATCTGGTTCTGCCGGTTGCGCAGTTTCCCGATATCACGCCGCCGGTGGTCAGCGTAACGGCCACCTATACAGGTGCAAATGCCGAAACCGTGGAAAACACCGTCGCCGCCCCGATCGAGGCGCAGGTCAACGGTGTGGACGACATGATCTACATGACGTCGACCTCATCGGATAACGGCTCGTATTCGTTGAACGTTACGTTCGAGGTGGGCACCGACCCCGATATCGCCTCGGTCAACGTACAGAACCGTGTGGCACAGGCGATGGCATCGCTGCCGTCCGAAGTGACTTCATCCGGTGTTGTCACGCAAAAAGCGTCAACCAACATGTTGTTGCTGGTCACGCTGACCTCGCCCAATGGCACATATGACAGTGTGTTCCTGTCGAACTATGCCTCAATCAACTTGAAAGACGCTCTGGCGCGGGTTCAGGGCGTGGGTAAAGCGGATGTTCTGACCAATCTGGAATACGCCATGCGGATCTGGATGGATCCGGACAAGATGGCCGCGCTGTCAATCACTCCGGGTGATGTGATCAATGCCATCCGCGAACAGAATATCGAAGTCTCTGCGGGCTCAATCGGGTCGCCTCCTGTGCCTGAAGGACAAACCTTTCAGTACACGATCAAGACCAAAGGCCGCCTGACCTCGGCCGATGAATTCGGAGATATTGTAATCCGTACAGGCGAAGCCGGTGCGATTGTGCGCGTCAAAGACATTGCGCGGGTTGAATTGGGGGCGCAGTTCTATTCCGCCTCGGGCTATTTCGAAAGCGTTCCTGCGACCGTTATCGGCATCTATCAGGCCCCCGGCGCAAACGCCCTTGCGGTGTCCGAACGTGTTGAGGCCGAACTTGAGCGCCTGTCACGATCCTTTCCCACGGATGTCGAATACGATGTTCCATTCAATACGACGGATTTCGTGGAACAGTCGCTCAATGACGTGGTCTCGACCCTCATCCTGACATTCATATTGGTGATCACAGTTGTGTTCATCTTCCTTGGCAGTTGGCGGGCGACGATCATTCCGGCGGTGGCAATTCCGGTCTCATTGATCGGGACATTTGCCTTCCTGCTGGCTTTTGGCATGTCGCTGAACACGATCTCGCTGTTCGCATTGGTGCTGGCCATCGGGATCGTTGTAGATGACGCCATCGTTGTGGTGGAAAACGTTGAGCGTATCATCGCCGACGAAGGCCTTTCCCCTGCCGAGGCGACCCGCAAGGCCATGGGTCAGATCACCGGCCCCGTGATCGCAACCACGTTGGTACTGCTGGCCGTGTTCGTGCCGGTGACGTTCATGCCCGGCATATCCGGGCGATTGTATTCGCAGTTTGCCGTCACGATCTCGACCGCTGTTGTGATCTCGTCGATCAACGCTCTGACGCTTTCACCGGCCCTTTGCGGGCTGGTGCTGCGGGCGCGTTCAGGACCGCCCAAGGGGCTGCTGGCCGTGTTCGAGGGATTTATCGGCGGAATGCGCAGCGGCTATGTCGCCATCGTGCGAAAGCTACTGATCCTGCCGGTCATTTCGCTGGGGATCATTGCAGCATTCGCAGCGGGTACTGGGACCATTATGGGCAACACGTCCAAAGGGTTCATTCCGCTGGAAGACAACGGATATCTGTTCGTCGATATCCAGCTTCCCGATGCGGCGACGCTTGAACGGACCGAGGCGGTTTCTGCGCGGATCGATGAACAGATTCAACAGATCTCCGGCGTATCCAGTACCGTTCTGGTCAATGGGTTCTCGCTGTTGAACGGGACCACTACCAATGGCGCAGCCATCTTTGTCAACCTGACCAACTGGGAAGAGCGGCAGGAACCCGAGCTCAGTGCGGATGCGATCCTGAACCAGGTTCTGGCGATTGCATATGGTGAGTCTGCCGCATCGATTGTTGCGTTCAACCCGCCACCCATTCAGGGCCTTGGTATGTCTGCAGGGGTTGAAATGGAAGTGCAGCAGACCGGTGGCGGCTCGCCGCAGGATCTGGCCTCGGCCGTTGGGTCGTATGTCTATGCCGCAAACCAGCGTCCTGAGATCGCGCAGGCCTACACCACCTTCCGCGCGAACGTGCCGCAATTGTTTGTCGATCTGGATCGGGAAAAGGCCAAAACCCTGCAAGTCTCGGTGGCCGAGATTTTCCAGACCATGCAGGCGCAGCTTGGCTCGTATTACGTGAATGACTTCAACCTGTTTGGTCGTGTCTATCGCGTAATGATCCAGGCCGAAGGGTCATACCGGAATAAGGTCGATGATATCTCAGAGCTTTATGTACGTTCCACCAAAGGTGAGATGGTACCGCTTGGCACGCTGATCGATATCGAGAACGTGCTGGGTCCGGTCCTGCTAAAGCGGCATAACCTGTTCCGCTCGGCCACTGTAACAGCGGTTCCGGCACCGGGGCTCTCGACCGGGGACGCCATCAATGTCATGACCGAGGAGTCGGCGACCGCCCTGCCCCCCGGCTATGCCTATGAATGGACCGGAACGGCGCAGCAGCAGCTGGCCTCGGGCGGCCTGGTCGTGGTGATCCTTGGGTTGGCGATCCTGTTTGGGTACCTGTTCCTTGTCGGCCAATATGAAAGTTGGACGATGCCCGTTTCGATCCTAATGTCGGTGACCGTGGCCTTGTTCGGTGCCGTCGCAGCGGTGGCAATCGTTGGCAGCGACATCAACCTCTACACGCAGATCGGGATGATCATGCTTGTCGGGCTTGCGTCAAAGAACGGGATTCTGATCGTCGAATTCGCGATGGAGCAAAGGGCCAAGGGGCTGTCAATCAAGGAGGCCGCGGCCGAAGCCGCATATCAGCGTTTCCGCGCTGTGATGATGACCGCCCTGTCCTTCCTTTTGGGCGTGGTTCCCCTGCTGGCCGCGAACGGGGCCGGAGCTGCCAGCCAGAAGGCCATCGGCGTTGCCGTGTTCGGCGGTATGCTGGCAGCCACTCTGTTCGGGGTCATTCTGGTTCCCGTCCTGTACGCTGTGATGCAGAGCCTGCGCGAGTGGGTCAAAGGCAGCAAGAAGGATCCGGAACCGTCAGAGGAAGCTGCGTAGGGCTGGCTTTGAAATCGCAAAACGGCCCGCACATCTGCGGGGCGTTTCTTTTTTTGTACGGGTCGTCTGATCCGCGCTAGTCAGTTAAGCGTTTGGCCATCCAGTCGTCTATCCGGCTGATCTGCTCGATGCTGAGCCTTACACCCAGCTTATTGCGCCGCCACACAACATGCTCAGC